>JBJENE010000035.1:0-11388 GCA_051880035.1 Butyrivibrio sp. | reverse complement strand
TTTAAGGTGTGGTGGAATTTACCTCTGCACTGGAATTTAAAATTTCAAGTCAGCTGTATTATTTTAATTCTTTGAACGGTTCTTCTTCCAAATCCGCAAATGTTGCATAATCATATTCCCCATCTGAATCCTTAAGTATACAGCCAAACCAATTCTTATCAGGTTCAATTAATATCCCGGCAACATCTGAATCGGTTCTTTCATAAAGATGTTTGGTTCCGTATTTGACATTTACGGTATCATCAAACCATATTGCATAAAGCTTTGAATTTTTGTCTTTGGAATATTCCGCATAATCACTTTTATAATCCAAATTGAGTTCAACTGAAAATCCGCCGTCAATTATCCCGGCTTTGTCTTCTATTGAACCGATTATTTCCACAATCTTAGAAAACTCTTCCGAGTCCTTTGAGAGTTCCTTTTTCTCACCACTATCATACAATTCGATTGTCTTAACTTTGTCTGCGGATACTCCCATTAATGTATCATTGCTGCCGGTCTTTTTAGAACATCCTGCCATAAGAAACAGCATACATACAATCATGCTTATTGCAAAAAATCTTTTCATCATAGAAAACCTCCTTAATTTCCGCTGCTTGCAGGATAAAGAACAATATACATATCATCAGGACATTCAAAGGACTGCACCTGCCTCTTGGTAGCATATATTATATCTTTATCCAGATAATCTTCCTCTACGCCCTGTTTTAAAATGAATTTCCGATATACTTCCTTCTTATCTGCGCCGCTTACTTCTTGTACTTTAATTGCAAAAATCTCATCTTCTGAATCCGCATTCATAAAAGCTGCCGCTAACAAATCAGATATTTTTACCGTACCGAATTCAATCGAGTCTATACTGTTATGATGATTATCACTTTCAGTCTCCCGACTGAGTTCTTCTCCATCCTGATTCAATGGGGCTACCATATTATTCAATCCCACTATGAGTGAAATGGCTAAAACAAAACATATACACACAGCTATGGAACAGGCGCGAAGAATATTATATTTTATTTTATAATTACTCACATCGGCAAACTCCATAACATGTCTGTCACTGATGTTTCCTATGGTCTCCATTATTAATTCTTTTTTCATATTTCTACGCCCTTTCCAATTAAAAACTGCTTTAACTGTTCCCTTTGCCGTGAGAGCCTTGTTCTAATCGCGTTCTCCCTCATTCCTGTCATTCCCGCAATATCCGAATACGAATCCATATACCAGTATCTTCTGACAAATATCAGTCTGTTACGCCTGTTCATTGTATCTATAAACTCATCTATATATTTAGCCACTTCTGATGCAATATATTTGTCTTCCGGAGTTTCATTCGTTGACAATGCCCATTCAAATTCATCTATGCACTCCTGATAATTCCCTCCCCTCTTTTGTGCATGAATATATTTATATCTGTTTATAGATATATTCTTAACTATTCTTAACAGAAAGGCCAGAAGAGGATTAGGTCTTTGCGGCGGTACTGACTCCCAAACCCCTAAATAGGCATCATTGACGCACTCCTCCGAATCTTCATAATTGCCTGTAATATTCATAGCTGTTTTCATACATACAGAATTATATTTTAATGACAACTCAGTTATTGCTTTTTCCGAACGTTCAAAGAACAAGTCGATAATTTGATTATCCTCCATTTTCCACCTCCAAAACACCCTTTCACTAATAACAATCAGTTTTCCTCTCAATTTGTTACATTATTTGAACAAAGCGGACAAGTCCGCTTCTAACTCCCTAAGTCCCTCAATCCTTGAGAGACTTGCTCCGCTTTGCGAGTCTGGCACGGTCAGCTTTAGCTGACATTTTCCTATCGTGCGAGTGCTCATCCTTAGCGGAGCGTTTTTTATTTAACAGGAAATTCGGAGGAATTTCCTGTTAAATAAAAATGCGTTTAAAACCAACTCATAACGATGATGATTATTAAACGCATTCTCTTACATACCGGATAAGCATTTTATCTCTACTGCTCCATCATGATAAGCTGTCCCTGCTCCTTTGCCATGGTTCTCAGACGGAACGCCCTGTCTACATACTCCTGAAGAGGCACATTTCCGTTTCTCACAATTGCAAGCCCTGCCCTTGTTTCCAGATTGATTTCAGGGCAGAGTACACTGTATTCCTTAATAAACCTCTCAGACATATCTCCTACGGAGGCTAAGGACACCTGATTCCCTCTTGAATCAAACATGTGAACCAGCACAACAAAATTATCCGCATTCATTCTGGCTCCGATTATAAACCTTCCCTCACCGGAACGGATTGTATCCGCATACCCTTTAAGGATTTTGTCCCCCACATCATATCCGTAACGGGCATTAACCTGCATAAAGTCTTTCATACCCGTACACATAACAGCATATGTACTGCCCTCATTTGAATGTTTCTCAATATATTCCTGGGCTTCTTTGAGAAAAACATCATATTTATGGTATCCTGTAAGCGCATCATGCGTTTCATAACTTTCATTAATGCGCAGCATTTCCTCGTAAGAACGCACAGTTAAAAGACATGTGGATACCAGCTTAGTAATTAACTTAAAGGTCTTTATTTCGGAATCGGACCATTCATGCTTTCTCATGTAGCATTCAAAGCTTATACAGCCTCTTGTATTGTAGTTACCGAATTTACAGCGTACAAATGATTTCAAATCCGAAGGCATATTATAATCCCTTAAAGCTTCACAATTATGTGTATCCGATACGATAACAATATCTTCTTCCTCAAAAAGCTGATAAAGCATGTCATAATCCGGTTGTTTTTCCCTCGCAATAATTCCCTTAAGATACTGATTATTTTTGTTTACCCAATTATATGTATTCTTAACGCTTCTGTCAGATGAATCAAGCTCCTGCAGCACAATTCTGTCAAGATTGTATTTAATTCCGATATTACGGAAAATAAGGTTGATTGCTTCCTCAACTTCTCCTCTTTCAGAGAGAATTTCCAGGGCATTTTCCACAAGCTGATGATCAAACTTAACATTATTAATTTCTTCATCATTGGACATATGCTCATTAAAGCCCTGATACATTTCATCCAATTCATTGGAATATGTAATTGTACTTCCATTGCCGTGATGTCTGGAATAAGAAAGGGCAATTCCTGTTTTCTCCCTTATCTCATATTCTTCTCCCGGCTTAAACGGACCTATATAAACGCCTCCGCTGATGCTTATGCCGTTCTCTTCCATTCCGTTAAAATTCATCTGTGATATTTGGTTACGAAGTTCTTCAAGCCTGGACATAAATCTTTTGTCCGCATCATTTCCGTAAAAAATAACACAGAACTCCGACTTTTTATATCTTCCGATATGTGCGTCATACGGAAAAACAGATTTGAGCAGCTGGGCCATATTAATAATTATATTTTCTCCGAAAGATTTGTCATGGTCGGCGCAGATATTTGTAAATCTGTCAATGGAGAAATGAAGGAAAGCGCCTTCTGCACCGTTAAGTTCAGCACATTTTTCTTTAAGTTTTGCCTTAATTCCGCTTTTATTTAAGAGGCCCGTCAGTCTGTCATAAAGATTTTCCTGATATCCCGACTGCCTTGCTTCGTTCTTAACGCTGTCTATATCAGTCATCCTGCCTACAATATACTGCGGCATGTTGTTGTCATCATACAAGGTTTTACCCATAACCTTATACCATTTAATGATGCCGAGATAATTATTAAGCTTTGCTTCGCATTCAAAAAAGCCCTTATCGTCTCCCGAAAGGTTTCCTATAAATTCTTCCGCTTCTACTCCTTCATTCTGCCTGCTTGCGGCCTGTTCAGAGAGCATCTTTGTATATCCCCTGACAACAGAACCATATCTGGACATATCAGCTCTTCCAAAAAAAAGTTCCATTGTATCATTCAGTATGTCGTACTTATAAAGCACATCACCTGTCATAGATACAACTGTTCTGTAAAGATTTAATTCTTCCGCAATTGAGTCCATATGATGCCCCCTTTACCTTATGATGAAACAAAGGCATTGCCCACTTATTGTAAGTAATGCCTTTGGCTAAACTTTCATTATTCGTTGCTTGTCTCTGTTTCAGCAGCTTCGGTTATAACCATTGTATTATTCTCGTAAAGCATATCACTTACTTTTTTGAAAATAAAACTTTCAACAATGTAATCTTTTCCGTAATCTTCTTCAAATTCATCTATAGATTCATAGCTGTACTGGGTTGCAATTTCTTCTGCCATTGACTCATATTCATCATCCGAGAGCTCGATTCCCTCTTTATCTGCAATGAGTACGGCTAACATTATATATTCAAGTTCTGCTTTGGCCTGTTTTTCACAGCTTTCCTTAAGTGATTCATCGGTCATCTGATATAAAGCCAGAAAATCTTCATATGTCATTGAATACTGTGCCGCAACCGACGTGTACTGAGCCTTGTACATTTCATAATACTGTTCAACCGTATCGTTAAGCTTATTCTGCGGATAACCGAGAATCTCACTGTTCTCAAGAATATTCTCCCATACTTTTTCCTGATAAGAAGATTTCTGATCTTCTTCATCAGAAAGTATTATCTGCTCACCTACATATTTCTCATAATCTGCGGTATTGGTATATTCAGACTCAGTATAATCACTGATAAACTCATCCGTCCATTCAGGTACAATAGTCTCTCCGTAAATATAATCTACCTTAACCTGGAAAATTACATCCTGGCCTGCCAGATCCGCATTGTCGTACTCTTCCGGAAATGTACATTCAAGTTCATAATCTTTACCGCATTCCAGACCGATAAGCTGGTCATTCAAATCCTCAATATAATTGCCGCCTATTGTATAATCAACGCCGGCCTCGCCTGTGCTTCCTCCGTTAAATGCAACGCCGTCCTTAAGTCCCGTATACTGTAAATGAATCTTATCTCCGTCTGCAACCACTCTGTCTGTAATCTGTTCAGTGGTTCCCTTTGACTCAAGAAGTTTCTGAATATATGCATCTACGGATTCTTTAAGTTCCTCATCCGTCTTCTCTACAGACTCTACTTCAATATTCATTCCCTTATATTCTCCGAGCTTTACATACTCACTGTATTCCTTATCAGGTTCAGCTGCAACAGTAGCACTTTCCTGTTCTGTTCCTGCCGGTGTCTCTTCGTTATTGTCCTTATCTTTACATCCTGTGAATGCTGCAACAGACAGCATACCAATAAGGCATAATGCCAATACTCTTCTTTTCATTATATTAATTCCTTTCCATTGTACTATTCTTATAAATAGTCTGTCTTATATTTATATCATATTCTTATATAAAAATCAAAGTAATTCACAAATTGTTCACCATTGGTTCTAATCCTCCAGGTCTTCCGGTTCAATTGTCATGATAGTGTTTTTGTCCATATCTTTAAGTTTAACAATTCTTCCCGCCTGATTGGTAATGGCCTTCTCAAGGTAATTTCTTGCATCTCTGGCATTTGCAAAATTATCCGGCTTATTACTGCATACTCTCGCAAAATGCTCAAGAGTTTTCTTTTTGGCAGGCTCGGAAAGTACATAATCCTGCCGTGCCGCCATGCTTTTAACAATTTCTAAAAGTTCCTCCGGTGTATAATCCTCAAACTTAATGAATTTGTTAAATCTGGAACGAAGGCCCGGGTTGGAATTAAGAAATTCTTCCATAAGGTCCGTATATCCTGCGACAATGACAACCAGATTGTCCCTGTTATCCTCCATAGCTTTTAACAAGGTATCAACCGCTTCCTGTCCGAAATCTCCTTCCCCTTTGCCTGATGTAAGAGTATATGCCTCATCAATAAAGAGGATTCCTCCCATGGCAGATTCAACCACTTCCATAACCTTGGTTGCAGTCTGTCCTATATATCCGCTCACAAGTCCCTGACGGTCCACCTCCACAAGCTGTCCTTTGGAAAGAATTCCCATGGAATAATATATTCCCGCTAACATTCTTGCCACTGTAGTTTTACCTGTGCCGGGATTTCCGGAAAAAACAAGATGCTTTGATACGGACGGCTGTTTCATGCCTCTTTCCTCACGGATTTTCTGAACCCGCATAAGGTTTACAAGATTATTGACATCTTTTTTTACCTCATAGAGACCGGTAAGTGCATTTAACTCCTCCAGGGCTTCATCAATGCTCTTTTTTTCGGATTTAACTTCTTTAATGCTTCCTTTAGGGCTCAAAAGTCCGAATTCTTTGGCATAAGCCTCCAGCATTCCGACATATGACGTTAAATATTCTATTTCTTTTTCGGAAGTAATTTCATTACATGCGATATATTCCTGTCCGAGATTTCTGAAGGTATTAATAAGGTTAACCGTACGCCTTTTATGATCTTTCATTTTCTCTCCGGCATCTGCCAGAACGAAATATTTCAGTGTAAACGGTACCGTTTCCGTGTAAGTTTTATCTGCCAGATGTTCGCTTGCTATAACTGCATTTATCATTCCGGCTCCGGCATCAAAACCCGTTATTTTTTTAACAAATTGTTTTTCCTTGTCGGTGTAGAGTCCGTCTCCCCGTGACAGATATGCCAGAAATTTTAAAAATTCATATCTGACATGTTCTTTAAAGGATGTATTGAGTTTATCCTTAATAATGCCTGCCGCCTGTATTTCCTCTGCTGCCGCAAGGCATTCCTGAACCTGTTTTTCCACCTCTTCAACCATTTTGTCCGCTCCTTATCCATATTTTTATTTATTTAAAAACTGTTCTGCATTCTCAGAATAGTAAATATTATAATCTTCATCCACAAAGATGGCATACACACCATCAAGGCTGTCTGCAAGCTTACGGGCTTCTTCCATTCCCAGCACAAACAATCCTGTGCTCAGGCAGTCACAAGCCGTAGAATCCTCAGAAATTACGGTTACGGATAAAAGTCCGTTATCACACGGATATCCCGTGTCAGGATTAAGTATATGATGATAAAAATCATCACCTTCCCGGAAGTATCTTTCATACACTCCCGATGTGACAATACTCATATCACTTACCGACAATGACGCTATTACATCAGATGTATCTTCAAACGGCCTTTGTATGCCTATTCTGAACGGAGTTCCTTCCGCCTTATTTCCAACGCAGATAATGTTTCCTCCAAGATTAATAAGTGCGCTGTCCGCACCCTGTTCCAGAAGATAATCTCTGATTTTCATTCCTATATAGCCTTTTGCAACCGCCCCCAGATCGATTCTTGCTCCGCCTGTCATTATCTCCTTATCGGTAATCTCTACGGAATTATAATCGACTTTTTTAAGAGCATCATTAATATCTTCCGGCTTTGGAACGCTTTCATTACCGCTTCCGAAATTCCACAGAGAACTCAAAGGTTCTATTGTAATATCCAGTGCCCCATTCGTAAGTTTTCCGTATTCTGTACCTATCGATATAACTTCAGAAAGTATTTCGGCTTCCGGTGAGTCAACATAAATATGTCCTTCATTATTAAGCTTGTATAAAAGAGAGTCACTGTCCGTCCTGCTTAAGATTTTTTCGTAGTAATCACAAAGCTTAAGTGCATTCTCGGCAATTTCACTGCTTCCGCAGCCGTAAAGCGTAATACTTACATAAGTATTAAGACTGCTTCCCTCCGCCCGGTACTGCTCATTATCCTGCTTAGTACAGCCTCCCAATATAAAAATTGACAATATAATCAGAGTAAATATTAATAAATTTTTTTTCATGAAATCATTATACTATTACTTGACAGATAAATCAATTTTATATAAAATGATAATAGTTACTATTATTATAGAAAGGAGAATACATGTCAGCTACAGGGATGAAATACAGCCGGCAGCGGGAGGCTATCCGTGAGTTCCTTATGAACAGGAAAGACCACCCTACCGCAGAGGTTGTATACCAGAATTTAAGGCAGGAATTTCCTCATATAAGTCTCGGTACGGTATACCGGAATTTATCTCTTTTGGTTGAACTCGGTGAAATAGCCAAGCTGCCGGGAATCGATGGTTTTGATCACTTTGACGGAAATCCTCACCCGCATTATCATTTCATATGCAGCAATTGCCATGCGGTTATAGACCTTGAACTTCCTCCTCTGGATGAAATAGACACAATGGCAGGGAAGAATTTTGACGGAACCATTACAGGTCATTCGGCATATTTTTACGGAAAATGCAGGGCATGTTCAGACTAATTATTTTTTACAAAAAGTATTGACAAAAAAAATTTATATGGTATTATAAAACAGTAATGATTATCATTATTAAATTGATGACAAATAATTTTAATTTATTTAAAAAGGAGAAATATTATTATGGCAAAATTTGTATGTAGCGTTTGCGGTTATGTTTATGAAGGAGATGCAGCTCCGGAGAAGTGTCCTGTATGTATGGCACCGGCTGAGAAATTCGTTATGCAGGGTGGAGAGAAGACATGGGCAGCTGAACATGTAGTAGGTGTTGCTCAGGGTGCTCCGGAAGACATCATGGAAGACTTAAGAGCAAACTTTAACGGCGAATGCTCTGAAGTAGGTATGTATCTTGCAATGGCAAGAGTAGCTCACAGAGAAGGATATCCTGAAATTGGTCTCTACTGGGAGAAAGCAGCTTATGAAGAGGCTGAACATGCAGCTAAGTTTGCAGAACTCCTTGGTGAAGTAGTAACATCAAGCACTAAGAAAAACCTTGAGATGAGAGTTGAAGCTGAAAACGGCGCAACAGCAGGAAAGTTTGATCTTGCAAAGCGTGCTAAAGCCCTTAACCTTGACGCAATCCATGACACAGTTCATGAGATGGCCAGAGACGAAGCCAGACACGGCAAAGCATTTGAAGGACTTCTTAAGAGATACTTTGCGTAAGCATTGAAAACTGCAAAACAAGAAATGAATTGCACCCTGCAAGCCTGCTTGTAAGGGTGCATATTTATTTCTTGTTTTATAGGGCGAAAGCCCGACATGAAATAGCCCGCAAGGGCTATGAATGGCAGTTTGAAATAAATCTGCAAGCCACGCAAAATGGTAAAAATAACGCCCTATAAGTTTACTTGTAAGGGCGTTTATTTTTGGCATTTTATAGGGCGAAAGCCCGACAGCGAGTAAATCTTTCTGATTTACGAGTGGCGTGGCCTGTAGAGAACTCAAGCCGTCGGGGCTTGTAGAGGATTTTTACAATTATTCACTTTATTCGGCACCTTATATTTTTCTTTATTAACAATTCGGGAAGTGATAAAATGTTATTTGTGATATACCTTTCACAATATAGTTAACTGAAAGTATATCACAGGAAAGTAACTGTTAATTTTTTAAGGAATATGAGGAAAAGAAAATGATTAGAAAAAAAAGAAAGCTGACTATGCTAATGGCATGCCTTGTAGCAACAGCATTGTCAGGATGTGGGAAAACACCTAATGAACAGCCAAGTGAGGAAATAACTTCAGCACAGGAACAAGAGACAAAGGTTTTGGAGAACGACAACGGAATGAATGTGGTTTTGGAAAGCCCATATTCCGAAGAGACTCCTTCATATGATGTGAGCTATTCACAAATGAATCATGGTTATGTCGGAACAATCAGCTTTAAAACAGATGACCATAATTACGAAATGTGTTTGACGGGCTTACCTGAGGAACTAACCGAATCTCAAATCAAGGATATGATTGGTGGTTTCCTGGGTGGTAATCCGGTTACTGTCGAAGGAGATAAACTTATTGATGCAGAAAAAACAACTAATAAAATGTCTTCAGACACAGGAAAATGGGTTGTAAATGATGGGGAGCGCGCAGACTTTGAATGGGGAGATTCCAGCCAATGTTGGGCAGCCTCCACCTCGAATATGCTTTGGAGTACCGGATGGGCAGAAGTTGGAATGCAGGAAAATAGTGAACTTAATTTTACCAGCGAAGACGATGTGTTTACATATTTTTGCGATTATTTTTTTAATCGTGGCGGATATCAGTCCGGCGGAATTCAGTGGTTTTTTACCGGCGAATTTGATGAAGAGATGTATACAAAGAAGGATAGCACCGGAAATATAACCAATTATAATCCAAAAGATTTCTACGAATCCGGCAGCTTTGATATTTATGATGAAAATCCAATCGGCATTGGAGAATTTGTAAAACGTCTTTCGGTATTGAAAGATGGTGGCGCAGTAGGTATCAACATTGATTTTAACGACATTTATTATACTGCTAAGTCAGATGAAAATACTATAATTTTCTACAATAACGAGCTTGGAGAATATACTTCTTTTGGACTATTGAAGATTGATCCGAATGACACAAATTTAACGGAATCCTTCTATTCGCTTGATAACAGGGGCAGCGTTATCAAACTTGAAAAAGATGGCGATGACTATATTGATGAAAATGGTAACAAGTACGACAAGCTTAATGTTCTTGAGGGATATCTGTACAAATTTGAGGACGGAAGCTACAACGTAGTCAATTCTGAATATGAAAGCTTCGTATGTGAACATAATAGAGTCTGGAATGAAGATGATATTGATTTTTCCAATCCTGATGAGATGATTCTGATAGGAAATGGAGCACATGCAGTTACTGTTTCCGGATATGTTATTGATACAAGTGCAACTAACGAGGACGAACAGCTCAAAGCACTGTTTATTACCGATTCAGATAATGATGCAGCGTTTTATTCACTTAACGATGATAATAAAGATAAGGCCAAAAGAAGAAATTCAACCGTCTTATATAACACTACAGTTAAACAGACTGCATATGAGAGTAAAACAATAGTTTTGAATGGATATTTCAAACACAACAATGTTGCAATATCGAACATGACAACCCTTAAAAGTGCACCCAGATAAAGTGGAACGATGCTCTATTTGTCATGCCCCGCATAAGAACAAAGCGGACAAGTCCGCCTATAACTCCCTAAATCCCTAAATCATTGAGGGACTTGCTCCGCTTTGCGAGCCGAGCACGGTCAGCTTTTGCTGACATTTTCCTATCGTGCGAGTGCTCATCCTTAGCGGAGCGTTTTTGCTTTATAGGACGAAGTTTCCTATAAAGCCAGAAAGAACCGCCTCAATGGCGGTTCTTCTGTAATAGGGAATTATATATTTTCTAAACTAAGGTCTGATTACAAAACTTTATTTTCTCTTAATTACTCCGAAAAGTGCAAGACCTGTTATGCAGCATCCTGAAATACCGAAGATAATTTTGAAAAGATTTATGTTGAGCATATCACCTGTATCTGTGTCAGCTTCAACCTCTCCTCTTCTTGGAGCTTTTGATGTTGTCTCCGGATCTGTATCAGCTTCTACTTCACCTCTTCTTGTTGTGGTTTCTTCTTCTATTGTTGTCTCTTCAGGTGTTGTTGTTTCCTCAGGTGTTGTTGTCTCCTCAGGTGTTGTTGTTTCCTCAGGTGTTGTTGTCTCCTCAGGTGTTGTTGTCTCCTCAGGTGTTGTTGTCTC
>JBJENE010000034.1:0-11846 GCA_051880035.1 Butyrivibrio sp. | reverse complement strand
AAGGTGTGGTGGAATTTACCTCTGCACTGGAATTTAAAATTTCAAGTCAGCTCTGTTTTTTTTGCCAAAACATATTTCATATGATAGAATTATATAAAATTATTTTTTTTGTATGAGGAATTGCAAATGTCTTTGATTGAAATAAAAAACATCTCCAAAAAATACGGTAAAAAAGAGGTCCTTAAAAACATTCATTTTACTGCCGACGCAGGAAAATGTATTGGTATCGTAGGTGCCAACGGGTGCGGTAAATCCACACTTCTAAAAATCCTTTCCGGCACACTAAAGGCCGACTCAGGAACGATTACCTATGACGGCAGGACAGCCTTTGCCGGCAACAGATTTTTCTCCAAAGTGGCAGGCTATGTTCCACAGGAGAACCCTCTGTTTGACAATCTTACCGTTAAGGACAATTTAAAGCTCTGGTACTGCGACAGCACCCGCAATCTTAAGGATGACCTTAACAACGGTATTCTTGCAGATTTCGGCATTTCCGAATATCTTAAAACTCCTGTTAAAAATCTTTCCGGAGGTATGAAAAAGCGTCTCAGTATCGCCTGTGCCATCGCCAAAGACCCTTCCGTCCTTATTCTTGACGAGCCGGGGGCTTCGCTTGACATTGTCTGCAAGGAAGACATAAAAAAATACATGAAAAAGTATATTTCGGGCGGCGGCACCATTATTATTGCCAGCCATGAGGAAGGTGAGCTCTCCGTCTGCACCGATATGTACCTGATGAAAGACGGCGTATTAAATGAACTCCCCGCGGGCTTTTGCCTTTCAGATATAATGGAAAGGATGGTCTCCCATGGTTAAAAAGCACTTTCTTTTCTTATTTTTTCAAATCAAATCTGCTTTTTCCATACTTCCCAGGCTCATTATCTGCTCCGTTATTTTCGGAGCCATAGCGGTTTCTGTGGCTTTCTGCGGCAATCAGATTCTTAATAAAGATTCCAAGTCGCCGGTTAAGATTGTGGTAGCCGCCGTTTTACCCGAAAATGATCCCGATGTGAAAACGGGATTTCAGATAGTCTCCAATATGGAAAGTTTAAGCTCTATATGCAGTTTCATTTCCGCCGATAAGGATACCGCCCTTAAAATGCTCTCAGATAATGAGATTTCGGCAATCATTGAAATTCCGCCCGGTTTCGTGGACGATCTGATGTATGGGAGAAACACTCCCGCTACAATTATTCTTCCCGAGAATGCTGGTTTTGACAGCCTGGTAATTAAATCGGTAATTGATGCCGGTGCCCAGTCGCTTTCCGCTTCCGAAGCCGGAATATATGCCGTATTGGATTTTCTGGAAGACAGGGATTACAATGAGGAGGCAGTCACCGCCGATAAGGTGCTGTATGAATATTACCTTAAATATACATTTAACAGAGGTTCATTTTTCAAACACGAAATGGTTTCTGCCACCGGCAACTCCACAATGACAGGTTTCTATCTGGCATCGGGAATTGTATTTATTATGCTTCTGTGCGGAATGGCTGCCACAGGATATTTTTCCAACAGACCTGCTGCCGTAGCGGACTCCCTTAAAATAAGCGGAATTTCCAAAGAATACATGCGTCTTAGCGAATATGTGGGAATTACTCTTATGTTTTTCATACTTTTCGGAATTATAATCGGAATCTGTACTTTTACGCCCCTTTCCGGATTTATCAGTATAAATTTTGCGGGCATATTATCATTTCTGGTTTTAACATGCTCCGTAATATCATTTATCATGTTTTTGTGCTGTCTGGCAGACAGCGGATTTGTAAGTAACCTGCTTATTTTCTTACTTTCGTCCGTAATGCTTTTTGCCGGAGGGCGTATTATTCCCGGAGCATACCTGCCTGTACTTCTGGAAAAAATCGGCATGTATTTTCCGGCATACAGCTGGTGTAATCTCGCAGAATCCATGTTTCTCGGAATCTTTAATTCCGAAGCGCTCTGTTCATCGCTTTTATTCGGAGTTATATTTTTTGCGGGAAGCATACTTATTACATTAATAAAAGGAAATGAGCATTAATGAAAAAATTTTTTACAAGGCTTTTAATTCTTGCCAAAAGACAATTTAAAAATCCTATGCTTGTAATACTTTTAATTGCAATCCCATTAACTGCTCTGTGTGTAAAACTGATTCCGCAGTCAGATGAGGAAAAAAGTTATCTTGCGGGAATATATCTTGACGGTAATGACAAGGTTTCCAAAGAACTTTCGGAGTCTCTTTGTAAATACAACGGCTCTTTTACTTTTGTAATGTATGATAACCTTGACATGATGTACAGGGATGTGGAAAATACAACCCTTTTATGCGGATACATTTTACCGGATGACTTAACATACAGGACAATCGATGCCGACTGCCGCAACAGTATTATGGTTATACAACAGCCATCCAACACATTACAGAATTCCATAAATGAAATTGTATATTCCAGACTTATAAGAATACAGGGAAGATATATTATTACCGGTTATGTGGATTCAACGGGAATTTTCGCCGAGTCGGGAGTGGACTATGTTAACGAACTTCTGACTTATTACAATAAATATCTGGAAAGCGACATAACTTTTCATATGGCTTACGAAACATACGGCGTTAGCGGCCTTGTCAAATCAGATGCCTCCGTAAAGCCCGTTACTTTCCCAACAAGAGGAATCCTTTCAGTCCTTGTTTTTCTTTCGGGATTGTTTGGCGGACTTCTCTGGCGTCAGGATATGGAAAAAGGTGTTTTTACTGCCCTTCCGGTTTCACAAAGAAGAATGTGCCTTGTTCTGTATCCCCTTATTCCGGCAACAGCCTTCGGTGTGGTATGCATTTTTGCCATGTGGCTCTTTGGCATAACGGTAAGTGCTTTTATTGAAGTGGCTGCCATGGCATTACTGGTTGCTCTTTCAGTATTATTTACGATACTATTGGTCTGCCTTACCCGTAAAAGTAAAAATTATGCTGCCATTATACCGGTTCTGCTTTTATGCTGCCTGATTTTCTGCCCGGTATTCATTAATGCATCATTATACATTCCGGCAGCCCGCTTTGTTGAAAAGCTGTTCGTTCCTTATTATTATCTTAAATTCTTTATGTAAAAATTCCGCCACAGGCGAAGGATTTCCTTCGTTTGCGGCGGAATAATTAATTATGAGTTAGAAGACATCTGTTCTTCCTGTTTTTTGATCATTTTACGGACCATCTCACCACCGATAGAACCGGCCTGTCTTGATGTTAAATCTCCGTTATAACCCTGCTTTAAAGGTACTCCAAGTTCAGATGCTACTTCCATTTTGAACTTATCCATTGCACCCTTTGCTTCAGGTACGCTCATTCTGTTGCTAGAATTTGAATTGCTTGCCATGATAGTTCACCTCCATGCATTTTATAGTTTTTTGAAATCATGTCCTTAATGACTGATTCCTTCATTTATCAACGGGTTGTTGTTCCGTTGTGGTATTATTATGTGCATGGCAAAACCTTTTATTATGGCAATTTTTGACTAAATTTTAAAAATACTGAATTGTACTTCCTACATGATCCATCATCGCTCTGTCCGTAAGGATTTCAAGAAGAACCAGTGCAAAATCAATTGTTTTACCCATTCCTTTGGCAGTAATTACATTACCGTCGCATACAACACCTTCTCCTGTGGCATTGGCTCCGTACAGTTCTTTTTCAAAACCCGGGTACGCTGTGGCTTTCCTGCCGTTAAGTATATTGTGGTGTCCGAGTATGCTTGGTGCGGCACATATGGCGGCAAGATATTTTCCCTGCCCGTAATATGTATCTATTAATTTGGAAAGACCCTCATGAGCCTCAAGTCTTTCGGTTCCTTTAAGACCGCCCGGCAAAACAAGCATGTCCCCGTCACTGAAATCAATATTTTCAAAAATTTCATCCGTCATTATTTTAATATTGTGGGAAGTGGTAACCTCTTTATCGGATTTGATGGAAACGGTAACCACATCTACCTTTCCTCTTCTTAGAACATCGATTACTCCAAGAGCTTCCACAGTTTCAAAGCCATCGGCCAAAAATACATATACTTTCATAATCAAACACCTTTCTCTGGTTATTTTTTCTCTTATGTGTTATTTTATCCTTATAGGAGGTTTTATTCAATGGAAATCGAAAGAAAATTTTTAATAAATGAAATACCTTTTTCTCTGGAAAAGTATAAAAAAAGAAACATTGAACAGGCATATCTTTCCACCGAGCCCGTCGTCCGTGTCCGCAAGGATAATGATGAATACTATCTCACCTACAAATCCAAGGGTCTTATGGTGCGGGAAGAATACAATCTCCCTCTTACAGCCGAAAGCTACGCCCACCTTCTTGCAAAGGCAGACGGCAACATAATCACCAAAACCCGCTATGAAATTCCCGACAAAGACGGACTTACCATAGAGCTTGACATATTCGAAGGGGTTTTCAAAGGGTTATGTCTCGCCGAGGTGGAATTCGAGTCCGAAGCCCAGGCTCTTAAATATGAAGCCCCTGCCTGGTTCGGAGAAGATGTCAGTAACTCCTCCGAGTACCACAACAGTACATTAAGCATGAAAAAATTTTAATACTCTTCAAGAAAATCGTGGTGCTCACCGTCTTTTTGGTAGCCCATGATTTTTTTAAGATTTACATTCATAACACTGCCAAAAATATTATTCTTCACAGCATCATTTTCTTTACTGAGCTCCTCTATTATCCGGCGCACCCGAAGTCTGGCAGTGTCCTCCATTCCGTCCGAAACCGCCACCCGGCAGGCGCATTTTACAAACTGCATCTCCATCATTTCCTGCCAATCGAGAATATCTTTTTCCCTGACAAGATACAGCGGTCTGATAAGCTCCATGCCCTCAACATTTTCGCTCCTAAGCTTTGGCAGCATGGTCTGCACCTGCGCTCCGTAAACAACGCCCATTAGTATTGTTTCCACCACATCATTGTAGTGATGCCCCAGAGCTATTTTATTGCAGCCCAGTTCCTTCGCCCGTCTGTACAAGGTTCCTCTTCGTATTCTGGAGCAGAAAAAACATGGATTCCCGCCAATTTCTTCCACATTATCAAACAAATTCTCTTTATAAATATGGATATTAATTCCGATTTTTTCCGCATTTGTCATAACTTTTTCGAGATTTTCTTTGGAATATCCGGAATCCAGCATTATATACTCAGGCGTAAAATCAAAAACATGGTGCCCTGCTGCCATTTTCAAAAGCAGGGCCAGTAACATTGAGTCCTTACCTCCGGAAATGCATACCGCAATCCGGTCTCCGCTTTCAATCAGCCTGTATTCTTCCACTGCCTTTATAAATTTACGCCATATCTTTTTTCCAAAATAACCCGTCAAAAGTCTTTCCCCGGTAGTATCCGGTCTTATTTTTTTCTCATAACAAAGCCAGTCCTTATCATAAACATGGCATTCTCCTACTTTATTAAAGCCTGCCCCTTTGTACGCCGCCAATGCCCGCTTGTGACCCGGGCTCACAAGGTAATGTGCCGATTTAAAACCTCTTACTTCCAGAACTGCAAGGAAAAATTCTATCATTCGTTCCGGAATTTTCTTTCCCCTGTAGTCTTCACGCACCACCATTCTGGCAAACTCCGCTGCCGGCGCAAGCTCTTTATTCCATACATCAAGCTCATCAACCGCCGGATCTTCGTCTACTGAAAGGGCTGACACGATCTTATTAGTATCATTAATCATACATATTATATTAGTCCCCGAAATATCATTACAAAGGTCTTTTTCTCCCGGGTAATCTTCATCCCAGGTGCATCCTTTAGAGCCTATGGCGTCTTTATACAGTTTCAGTATTTCATCTTTATCTTCAATAGTAGCAAATCTGATATGCATATGTTATCTCCGTTACATTTCCCTATTGGTTAAATACGAAAGAAGCCCTTCACATCCGGCCAGAACATCCCTGTAGGTCCGCTTAAAATCTCCCGTATACCACGGGTCGGAAATTGAGCGGCCTTTGGCTCCCGCATAATCCAAAAGCATGCTGACTTTATTGTCCACATCTTCGCCTATGATTCTTCTAAGACCCCGGCGGTTCTCGGTATCCATTACTATAAGGTAATCATAGTTTTGGTAATCCTCCACGGTAACCTGCACTGCCCGTTTCCCTTCACATGAAATACCGTGGGCGGCCAGCTCTGCTTTGGCAGGCGGATACACGGGATTCCCGACGCCGTTCCATATTTCTTCCCGGCTGGTGGCCGCGGAGGCGATGTGGAAGCGGTGGGACAGGCCTTTTTTATTAACTAAATCTTTCATAATGAACTCCGCCATGGGGGAACGGCAGATGTTGCCGTGGCAGATGAATAAGACTTTTATCATTGTTTCAATTTCCTTTCAAAATGCGCTATCCTGCTGTCATTTGCAGCGATTTGCACGGTGTAAATTCTTCTTTATGTATCGGTCATTTCTGTACAAAAAACGAAAACCTTAGCAAAATATTGCAAGATGTGTACAGCAATCGTAGTAGAAACGGAGTAAAAAGAGGGTGGGGTTACTACTCCTTCATACCTGTATCTTTCTATACATTGTAACTAATATGTTCTGGAATCTTACCTTCTTCCTGATATTTTCTAAATACATAAAATAAGATGTGGCATACCATCACGTCGATATTCAGCTTGCCCTCCGTAACCTGCCAGCAATTACTACAATTCTCTACTTTTATTAAGCCTTCTTCCAGCATTTTCCCATAACCAACTGATATAGGTATGCGCTTTGAAATAACTTTTTTCCTCCCTGAAGGCATCTTCTTTATTTTTTCATGTATCTCAGGTTCTACAAAACACGCTCTGGAAATAGTAATCATTCCATCATATAAATGATTTTCGTTTTTATATTCCGAATTATTCAAGTTATACCCACCATATTCGTATATTACATTCTGCTCATCTTCAAGAATTAAATTTGCATGGGCGCCAATTCCTCTACTCATAATATTACGCCTTCTTCTTTTCTATTATATTTATTAATCTTGTTACTAAGTGTCATTTTATTTACATAATTTTATTAAGAATTCTATAGAAGTTCTTAATTCTTCCTTAGTATATGTATTGCCCGAATCCGGATGATCTATTGCATTACGAATGTATGTACATAGCGTTTCATACTGAGTATTTCCATATTGAGAATTTTTACCATATTTGTTTGAATCATACAATGGATGATTTTTAATATAATCATCGCATTCTTTTATTTTATGTTTTTGTGTTTTTGCTTGAAGATATCCATATAACTGGATATGATAATCTACTGAAACTATATTAAATGCAAGGTAATTTGTTTCTGCTGATGTAATTGTGGGCAAAACTGACGGAGCAGTTATTTTTACAGGAACTATAGCATTTTCTTTTTCTTTTAATACAATAATTAAAGTATTCTGAGAGTTTTGCAACGCTGAATTTATTACATATTCAGAATGTGTTGCAAAAATCATTTGTGCCAATTGTATATTATCTTTTATAAAAACCAAATATGCGTGAGAGGGGAACATCGGTCTTCAGAGGTAGGGTGTCACATCAATTGTAACCCTACAATGGTTCTAAAATGCTTACCTGTCTCATGATTGACAATCTGATTAAACTTATTTGATAATTCAATTGATTCATCAATTCTACTACAGAAAATGAGTTCCTTTACTTTATCTCCACTATATCCATAATAATTGGCCTGCTCGATAATATGGCGTACTCTTTCCGTCCCTGTGAGCATATTAAAATCTCTTTCTGATATTTTCTTTGAGTTAACCTCTTTATCACTTAACAAAGAAACATCACTTATGCCAAAATAATGGAACGGACAAAGCATATTTTCTTCCATTGCTTGCTGTAATCTGATTTCATAGGCAATTTGATAATTAAATATTTCATAAATATTTTTACCGGAAGAATTATCATCCCTCTTATCAGGCGTGGCCGTCATTCCGAGCCAAAGCTTTGGCTTGAAATAATTCATTACTTTCTGATATGTATCAGCAGATGAATGATGCGCCTCGTCCAACACTATGCAATCAAAAGCATCCTGTTTATATTCCATCAAATGTGAGTCTTTATTTAATGTCTGTACCGTAGCAAACACATAATCTTTGTCATAGTCATGATATCCTGCCCCAACAAGTCCCATAGATACAGACTTTGCAAATACTTTTTCATAAGATTTCTTTGTCTGACGCGCCAACTGTCCTCTATGTACTAAAAATAGGACTCTTTTAAATCCTAATTCTCGCATTGCAAAAGCGGAGGCATATGTCTTTCCTGTACCCGCTCGTGTCAAGGGTGTGATAGATATTTTTTATCTTTTTCCAGATAGAAATTCTACTCTGTAGGATGTTTCGTTATAGTGGAACTGAAAGCAACACCAAAGGAGCGATTCCTACTTTGCAGCCAACGTAACCATACGGCTATGTATTATGATTCAATTTTAGACACTGAATTCGCAACTCTGTTTTCTTTTGTAATTGGTGTTGTATAATACCTTTGCTCAATTCCCCAAAGCAAATACTTCATTTCATCTTCATTATTTACAGTAAATATTCCTTTTTTGTCTTCATATTTCAAGTGTGGATAGTATTGGTGTGTGTAGTCTAACACTTGCTTTCGTTGCTTTTTATTAAATGTTCTAAGTGTTTCCATTGCCATTGCAATTCTCTTTCTGTTCATAGTCTTTATCTTATCCACGCCATAGTCTTGACCCAACTCAATAAAATCATTTTTCACAAAATTCTCTGTTTCTTCTTTAGTTGCTTCTTTATAGAGTTCCTCAATCCCGTTAAAAATGGCTGAAATTCTCTGCAATTTCTTAAAATACAGAATATTTGATTCCTCAACAAATATTGCATCTGGCAAATCATTTATAACTATACTTTTTTCTCCATTATCAAGAGATATATTATCCCCAAGTGTTATTTTTTTCTGAACAAGTATGTTGTTCTTCAGAACCCTCTGAAAATAATACACCCTATCTCTGTAATCACAAATAAACTCTATTGTACTTGTCCTTGATTTATTTGCTTCAGGATAATCAGTCGTTCTAAACTCTCTTTTTAAAACATCAATACAATATTCTTGATTCGTAAAATCTTCTATTTTAAACCACTCATCATCATCTAACTCTCTGCCAGCCTCATATGGTATAGCTCCATTTAGATCATCTGGCATTTTATATACTTCCATATCTCCACTCCACAATTTCTCATACGGATTTTCTTTTTCTTTTTTTATTTTTGCAATCAAATAGTCCATATCACTGTTTCCTCCATTCATCAATATAGGTATAGTTGTTAATACGCCTCAAATTAGTAAACTCCAATTCTTTTATCGACAGTATATTCTTCTTGGAAATAACAAAAAAAGTTATCTGACCTTCAATATTAATAATGTAAAATTTATATCCAAAAAGTAAAAACATCGGATTAAATATTTGTGCCTGCGAAAAATACGTAAAAATAAAAATCACAATTCCAACACACACAAACGTTTCAAAATCACTAATACTTAACGCGACAAAAAAATAGCCCAAATAACTTGGCAAGTATGATCCATTCGCTGACTCAACTTGCAATACTCCTCCCGATATGATTTCCTTGGGCAGAAATCGAGCTATCAATAAGCATACTGCCGAAAACAAAATAGCAAGTATAAAATAAATCAAATAAGAAAAATATTCTGAATTAAAAAATGCAAAAGGTAATTGCTTCTTTTCTTTAATCAGATAAATTATTACAAATACTACTAACGAATTCATTGTCAAAAATACTCTATATAACTTCTTAATCATCTTTAATTCCCTCCTTCCTATATTTTTTGAATAACAACTATGAATTCTTATATTTTTTTACTCTCTCAAATCGTGCTGTAAACATTATTTTTCTCAAACATTCAGTTTGAAATCTATTATATTCTAATATATATTTTGTAATCCATTTTTAATTGTATTACATTATACCGTTATTTTCGTCAAATCTTTTAAGACACTTTCTGCATCACATTAAAAATAACAGAACTTTCATCTTTGTATGTAATACACCTGGGAAATATAATATCGATTATCAAATATATCGGTTGACATCATTGATTTCATTTCCAAACTTCCACCCAATCTCAATCTCTCCACCCTCATGAACCACTATCCTGTCCACAAAAGTCTCCACGATCTCTCGATTAAGTTCCACGACTTTTTTCCTACTCTCTATTATATCAAAACCAACCGGCATTGTCAGAACTTTTTCTTCATATTCTGACACAATTTTCATCTGTTTCTGTACTGTCTCCTGTATCCTATCTTCCAGTTGTTCATACACCTGCCGTTGCTCCAGATATGTCTCCTTATCTGTAAGACCAGATTTGTAGGATTCATATGCATTTTGCAAATCTGCTTCTATTTTCTCCTGTGACAACTTCATTGTCCGTAACTTTTTTCTGCTTCATGCAGTTTTTCACTCTGTAATTGTTTTTGTCGCTTCTGCACCTTTTCGTTATCTAACATAGCATCAAGCTGCGCCTGCAGTTCCTGTATAACAATTGCTTTTATATCCTCATCCCGAACTGACTTCACACAACCTGTAATACTAGGATTAACATAATGCTGTCTGCATTCATACTTTGGTCTGCCTACATTGGAATGAGTCATTTTATGTCCACAGTTCCCACAAATAATTTTTCCTTTAAGGCAATGTGATTCATGCACTTGAGACTGATTTCGATTACCAGCTCTTTTCTATCATTTACCAGTATCAATATTTCAGTGAAGCAACTCTTGATGCATAATCCATCATTAAATCGGTAATACTATCTGTACCGGAATAAGTTGACTTCACTTTATACTTTCCGTAGACCTTGTAATCACTATTATCTGTCTGCTCTACCTGCATTGTCTCTTGTTCCTTAATGTCGCTACTCTGTTGGTTCTCATAACTCAATATTTTTTCATCTCCTTTACCTATATCAGAACCGCCAGCATGGTTCATATGTAAAAGAGCAGCAACGTGAATATTCAATATTCAATATTTAATAAAATAAAAAATGACAGCTACATACGGCTGAAAACATCAAATAATGCTACTTTCATAACAACACCAGATAATAAAAACCGCTCTCCATAGCTTACAAAGCTGATTACATATCCGCAATCTTTGCAACTGCTTCACATACAAATATTTGCACCACAACAAACTACAATGAAATAAAAAAATTCCATTACGTCAAAATGTTTGCATATGGAGAACCATATAGTAACAAAATTCTGAACAAATAAACATACCTTATCTGCTCTTGGTTCTCTTTTTTATTTAGTATGTAAGAAGCTTTCGCTCCGCTTTGCTGACTATGGACAGCGGTTTGTAATTATCCGGTGCTATGAACACCAAATGTATATAACTGTCTGCACATCAACATATTAATTTAATAGTGATTCCGTTGGTCCACATACTGGCTAGGTACTCACAACGGTAATAGACTCCGTAACCACAAATAACTGATTACAGAGTCTATGATAATGCCAAAATACGGATTCGTCAATCCAAGATTTGCTAAAAATGTCGATTCGTGAAAAATTGCTAGTCATAGATGTGACGCATATTTCATATAATATTCTATATTTTTTCCACATAATATTTTAATAAAAAATAGGCTTCGCCTATTCAACTCCCCTTCCCCTCAATCTTGAGGGGTTAGGGGTTTCTTTTTGCTACTATTTCGTTCATAATAGTCTTATGAATGTTTTACAACAGATTTTTATTGACCATTATGAAGAAATTGAATATACTTGCATATTCCGCTTGAACGGAACAGCCAGTCCGCGATAGCGGAAAGGCTGTCCGCTCCAAACGGGAAGTTTGTTGTT
>JBJENE010000033.1:0-12257 GCA_051880035.1 Butyrivibrio sp. | reverse complement strand
TAAAACAAGGGTGGAATTTAAATTTGCAAAGTGGAATTTAACTTTTCAATTCACCTTTTTTCAAGGATTTCACAATAAATTTATCCGGAAATTAATCAAGGCATGCCTCCCCCAAAGAGAGCATGCCCTTTATCTTTTTTATTTTTTCCTACATCCGCAAAGTAATTTATTCAGTTCATCCAGGGATCGTTTAAACCTTACAAGTCTGCAGTTTAAACCTCTGCAGCAGCATGTAAATCTTGAAATCTTTTCTTTAAATCCCCTTTTAATATGCCTCACCCCCTAACGGCTTGCTATAAGCTTGTTAATAGCTACTCCCATTTCGGAGAATCTTATTTCATACTCTGTCATAATATTTCCTTCGCTCATCGGACTGTTGTGCAAATCATATGTAACGGCATCAAGTTTCCAGCCGGCTTCTTCCACCTCTGCAAGGGAAAAATCAAAGAGCGTCCTGTTATCTGTCTTAAACTCAACTTTTCCGTCCTGCTTCAGAATATTATCATATCTTGCAAAAAACTGTCTCGAAGTTAGTCTTCTTTTGGAGTGGCGGTCTTTTGGCCATGGGTCGGAAAAATTAAGATATATTTTATCAATTTCTCCCTTTTCAAAAATGTCCTCTATTTCTTCCGCTTCCATTCTGAGGAATATCAGATTGGGAAGTTTTAGTTCATCCTGTTTTTGCAATGCACGAATAAGCACGCTGGAGTATTTTTCAATTCCGATATAATTGATTTCGGGATTTTGGGCTGCCAGTGTGGTAATAAATCTTCCTTTACCGGTTCCTATTTCTAAGTGTATCGGGTTTCCGTTACCGAAAACCTCCTTCCACTTCCCTTTCATTTTATCCGGTTCATTTATGGTGAAATCGCTTTCTGCCAGTGCCTCTCTGGAACCGCGTACATTTCTCAGTCTCATCTTTTTACCTCTTCTTATAATAATTTATCTTTTTTCTTCTATTATAATATATAAAATTACCAATATTAACAATATCCTTGCAATTATTTTTTTTAAAGGCTATTATGTTAATATACGCCGCCGAAGCGGTCACGCTGAGGGGGCTTTACACCACGCCGCCGAATCACGCCGCCGAGGCTTCCCAAGCCGAGGGGGCCTTACCTCACCACGCCGCCGAAGCGGTCACGCTGAGGGGGCTTTACCTCTTTAGCTGAGGGGGCCTTACACCACGCCGCCGAAGCGGTCACGCTGAGGGGGCCTTACCTCACCACGCCGTAATTATATGGAGTTTTTTGAAATGAAGATTAAAAATTTTCTTTTTATTATATTATCCGGCATCGTCCTGTCATGTTCCATTTTACCGGTCAATGTATGGGCCGCCGAATCAGATGATGGACTTGGACTTCCGGATTTTCCGCAAATCGTTTCAGACTATGTGGTTCTTATGGACGCTGACAGCGGAGAAGTCCTTTATTCTTCCAACAAGGATGAAAAATGTTATCCCGCCAGTACCACTAAGCTTCTGACAGCTCTTTTGGTAATGGAAAATTGTGCCTTATCTGATACCGTAACCTATTCACAGGCTGCAGTTAACAGCATTGAATTCGGTGATGCCAATGCTTCCATCGTTGCGGGAGAAGAACTCAGTGTGGAGCAGTCTCTTTACTGCCTGTTACTCCGTTCTGCCAATGAAGTAGCATACGGTCTTGCGGAATATGTAGGTAAGACAGAATCCGCTTTTGCTTCCATGATGAATGATAAAGCGGCGGAACTGGGTGCAGTCAACACACATTTTACCAACGCAAGCGGCCTTACCGATGAATTTCATTACACAACACCGTACGACATGGCACTTATTGCCAAAGCATGCTTTAACAACAAATCGTTAATGAGAATTGTTTCATATTCCGAATTATACACAATCGGTCCTACCAACAAAAGTAATTTTACCAGGTATTACCGTCACCGTTATCAGATGCTTGCCGGCGGGGAGTATGCCTATAAGTACTCATGCGGCGGCAAAACAGGTTATACGGATGCGGCAGGTTCCTGCCTTGTGTCTTTTGCGCAAAAAGATGACCTTCGGTTAATCTGCGTAATCATGAAGTCTTCCGAGGAAGACAGATACCTGGATACAATTAACCTGTTCGATTATTATTTTAATAATTTTAAGAAAGTTCCTCTTGCCGATTTTGATACGGGTCTTGATTCAGGCTCCATAGATATTCTTGAGCTTACCAACCGGTTTGATTCTTCCACAGGAATATCCATTGGTTTCTCAAAGGATGCCTATATCCTTATACCCAAATCGGTTGATGCTTCAAAGCTGACGGGAATCGTAACATATGCCGACAATGCTGCTTACACCGGAGAAGAAGGCGGTTTTGCCTGTATAAGCTATTATTATGAAAATACCAGACTGGGAAGTGCTACAATATTCATTAACCGCTCTTCCACCGAAGGTGTCATTCCGGGCACTAACGGAGTTTCCAAATTGGGAGCCGATTCAATTTATCAGGAAGAAGATATTTTCTTTCTTAATATATGGTATATCGTTGGCGGTGTTTTAGTGATTTGCGTCATTACGGCAGCTGTTATTTTCGTTACCAAAAGCAAAGCCCGAAGGCACGGACGGTACGGTTCCAAAAAACTTCGTTTTTAGAAAGGCGAAAAAATGCTTAACGAACAACTTATTTTAAAAATGACAGATTTTGATAAGGGCGATGCAAAGCGAATCCAGCATTTTATTAAAGTATATGAATATGCCCATTTGATTGGTATATTGGAAGGACTTGATGCAAAAACCCGGAAAATCCTGGATATCGCTTCCATTTTACACGATATAGGAATTCATCCCGCCGAAGAAAAGTACGGCCGGTGTGACGGAAAAATTCAGGAACAGGAAGGTCCTTTTTATGCGAGAAAAATGCTGGAAGATTTTCCCGAAATAACTGAAGAAGAAATTGACAGAGTATGTTATCTGATTGGACATCATCATACATATACGAATGTAGACGGAGAAGATTACAGAATTTTACTGGAGGCGGATTTCCTTGTAAACGCATATGAGGATGGTCTTGATACGGAAAGCATATGTGCTTTCAGAAAAAATGTATTTCGTACAGCCTCCGGCACAAAATTACTGGATACCATGTATGGTATTTCACCGGATGCTGACTAAGATATGCAAAAGGGGCGTTTTACAGCCCCTTTTTCTTTAACGCCTTAACGGCGAAGTTTCTCTTTTTCCCTGTGTCTGCGCTCTCTGCGCTTTTCCCTTTCGGCAATCTGTTTCTGCCTGATTTTATTTACGCCTTCTTCATCCGTAATCTTAAGAATTTTGGTAGCATAAAACACATCTTCATCATTCTTGCGAATCTTTAGTTTGCCTTTAATATATCCGTGTTCAGGGCAACAGGCCAGACAGTAATATATTTTCTGGTTGGTGGAAAACCAACGTATCTTCCTGCGGACAGGGCGGTTACACTTATAACATCTGGTGGATATTACGGTTCCGTCTTTCATAAGTTCATCTTTATCCCTGAAGCCTCTTGAAATATATTTGCTGTAACTGTCGTATACGATATATATTTCTTCGCTGCGGTTTGCCGGAATAACAAAAGTATCTACGGATGTGTATGATTTTACTTTTTCAAAATCCATTTTTTCCAGAATTCTGGCAGTATAAAGTGCGTCTGAAAGAGCTGCATGAAAAGGAATGTCTTTCTCAAACTGCTGTTCCTCAATGGCCCCTTCAAGTGACTGCCTGGTCTTACCGTCACTGTAGCACAGGCTGTACAACTTCTGTACATCATAAAATATAAACGGCATACCGAAGCTGTGCTGAATGCCAAAGAATCTGCAATTACGCTGGAGTTCCGTTAAGTCCATTGAGCCCCATGTGCAGAAAATATAATCCTCTCCACACCAGTCAAAAAACTTACCGACTGCTTCCTTAAAGTCATCACCTTCGCTTAAATCCTCAATTGATAACCGCACAAGACTCCTTGTAATGTGATGAAGTTCTTTATATATGACAGGTTTCACAAGCTGATGAAACTCATCTACATAGCGCCTGCTTTCGTCAAGTTTAACTGCACCTATTTCTATTATCTCAAAAGGAAGATTTCTATTCTCTTTACATTTTCCGTTAGGACACTGGTTCCATTCCAAATCCAGAACAATATAATTCATATAACAACTTCTTTCACATGGATTGTGTTTATTACATGCACTCATTATATCGTGTCCGGCGCCGTATGTCGATGTTTTTTTACCGGCACATACTAATACTGCCCTCTTAATGCAGCAAATAGTATTCGTATTTTCCGTATGGACGCAGCATTTAAATTAGAGTAGAATATTGAGTGGCGAGACGGAAAACTTGTCAGATGATTATTTTGAAACAATTAAACCAATAATATAAAAAAGGAGAATCATTATGGATAAAAAAGAAGGAATTATTACATCTGTTATTTCTATTGTTCTTGGTGTTATGCTTATTATAATGAAAGGCGGCGTAATAAATTTGGCGATAACTTTTCTCGGTATAGCCATACTTATTTCCGCTATAATTGATTTTGTGAACAGAATGATAAACAGAGGAATTATAAAAGCAGTAATCAGTATATGTATTCTCGTATTCGGCTGGTTGTTTATTGAGCTTGCGCTGTTTATTTTTGCCGCTTCCATTATCATTCTGGGACTTTTGCAAATTGCAAATATCCATAAATTCATTCCCGTTAACCTTACTATAAAAGAAAAGATTATGCTTTACCTGAAACCGGTTGTCACTGTACTTGCCGGTGCCTGTCTTTTATTCAACCAAAGCGGCACAATCAACTGGATATTTGTTGTGGCCGGTATCTTACTCATTATTGAAAGCATATTGGAATTGGTAACTATATTCAGAAACTATTAATCGTTTTATCTAAAATTGTGACCCTCATCCGAAAAAATTTTAACTCTACAAATCCAGCGCGGTATTGTCTTCCCAGTTACGACAATACCGCAAATATTCTGCTTCGGTATTCAGAAATTCCTCCGCATTCTGCGGCAGGACAATAGGTTCAATCGTATTGTTCCCGTAATTGCAGACATAGATTTTCTTTACACAATTCAGAAACACCCAATCAAAACGCTTGTTACAGGAAGCCTGCGTAAACCGCATATACTCAAACAGTGCTCCCGCATCAATATCATTCTCATCCGTCGGGTGCAGGAAAAGATACAGTCCGTTATAACGCTTATGGGTGTAATTCGTATTCAACTTTTCCAGCTTCCGGTCAAAACGGTATTTCGCTTTGGACAAATAATCCTGATGCACCGCCGGGTCAGGTAAAATTGCCCAGAACCGTCCGTTGTAGAAATTCAGACGGTCTCCATATTTCTCAAAAGCCTGGGGCGGCAGCTCCTCTTTAAGGCATCCAAGATATTGCTCAATAAAGCTCTCCTCCTGTCCGTCATGCGGAAGAAGTGCCTGACTAACCTCCAGACCAAAATCCATGGTTTCATTAATCCAATCAGGCGATTCACTCTTAACAAAATACGGCTTGTATTCATTCCACAGATATTTCAGGGATACAGCCGCATATATTTCATTTAATAATTTTTCATAAGCTACCACTTTTACCAGCCCCTTTGCTTGAATAACCAACCATTTCTATTTTAACATTTCCGGGCCGGCCCTGCAATAAAAGTTATACACTATGCCTTTTTTATTCTTTTTCAGAGAAAATTTTTTTGAGTTCCAGTATTTTTTCTTCTATCCGGCGGATAACAAGCCTGAATTCTTCATCCGATTTTCCTGTGGGGTCTTCAAGACCCCAGTTGTCATCAAATGCTCTTCCGATATATGGACAGCCAACATTGCATCCCATAGAAATTGCCATATCCGCCTCCGGAATTTCTGATATAAGTTTGCTGTGCTGTCCATTTGCTTCCATATCAATACCATAAATCTCCTTCATCAGTCTGACAGCGTCTTTATTAATCTGTGGTTTTGTCTCTGTTCCGGCAGAATAACTATCAAATACATCTCCTGCCAGATGTTTACCAAGTGCTTCCGCAATCTGACTTCGACAAGAATTATGAACACAGATAAATGCTATTTTTTTCTTTTTCATTATTAAAACCATCCCCTTGTTTTATTCGCAAACCAACAAAGCGCAAGCATTACCGGAACCTCTGTCAGAACACCTACGGTTGTAGCAAGCGCTGCAGGGCTTGTGGTTCCAAATAGCGCAATTGCCACCACAAGCGCCAACTCAAAAAAATTGGATGCTCCGATCATTCCAACAGGAGCTGCGATATCGTGACTCAATTTCAATAACCTGCTTGCAACATATGCTATGACAAAAATCAAAACTGTCTGTATCGTGAGTGGCACAGCAATTAATACAATGTGTAATGGATTACTTAAAATCACCTCTGTCTGGGATGCAAAAATCAGGACAAGGGTAAGCAATAAACCTACTGTAGTAGCATTGTCAAACTTGTGTATGAACGCTTCCTCAAAGTACTCCCGCCGTTTATTCTTTATCATAAGTGTCCTTGTCAGAATACCACCTGCAAGGGGAATCACAACAAAAAGTCCCACACTGATAAATAATGTGCTATATGGAACCGTTACATTTGATACTCCAAGCAAAAACTTTACAATTGGAACAAATGCTACGAGGATAATCAAATCATTCGTTGCTACCTGCACAACAGTATATGCCGGATTTCCTTTTGTAAGAGTACTCCATACAAATACCATTGCTGTACAGGGAGCTGCCCCAAGAAGTACTGCTCCCGCTAAGTATTCTGTGGCAAGTTCCGGTGTAATAAATGCCTTAAATACCGTAAATAAAAAGAAACTACTGATTGCAAACATGGTAAAAGGCTTAATCAGCCAGTTTACAATCCATGTAACAAACAGGCCCTTCGGATTCTTTCCAACCTGCTTTACACTCTGAAAGTCCACCTTCATCATCATTGGATAAATCATAGCCCAAATTAGAATGGAAATCGGAATGGAAATTCCTGCAATAGTTAGTTTATCCAAAAGTTTAGGAATTGCCGGAAGAAACTTTCCAATCAGAATTCCCACCGCCATACATAACAGTACCCATCCGCTTAAATATTTTTGAAATGAACTAATGCCTTCTGCTTTTGATTCCTTACTCATAAATACCTTCTTCCCTGCAGCCGGGCTTTTAAGAAACTCCTCAACCCGGGCCTCATAGATTAATTTGCCGGATTCACATGGACCATAATGTGTTTTACCTTCGGAAAATTCTGTTCAATATCATCATGTACAGCTTCTGCAATACTATGTGCTTCCTGCAATGTGCATGATGCGTCTGCCCTAATTTCCACATCTACATAAATTCTATTTCCGAATATGCGTGTTTGAAGCAAGTCTACCCCCAGTACATTCTCGTTCTTAACAACACAATCATAAATCTGCTTTTCTGTCTTTTCATCACATGAATGATCTACCATTTTGTTCATGGCATCCTTAAAAATATCAAAAGCAGCTTTTACAATAAACACGAAAATTACCAAACTGGCAATTGAATCCATAATAGGAAATCCAAGTCTTGCTCCTATGATACCGATTAAAGCTCCTATGGAAGAAAATGCATCAGAACGGTGATGCCACGCATCTGCCATTAATGCGCTTGAATCAATTTTCTTTGCATTGTATCTTGTATACCAGTACATTCCTTCCTTACTGACAATTGATACGATTGCCGCAATCAATGCAAGTATTCCCGGCACCTGCAAATTACTGTAATTACCATTCAAAATGTTTTTTAATGCGTCCATACCAATTCCAAGGCCTGTAATAAAAAGAACTACAGCCAGAATAATAGCCGCCACACATTCCATACGCTCATGTCCATAAGGGTGTTCTTTATCAGGCTTTTTGGATGCCAGCCTGATACCAATAATAACCACAAAAGTACTGAATACATCGGATGCCGAATGGACGGCATCGCTAATCATCGCATTCGAATGTGCAACAATTCCTGCCAAAAGCTTAGCCACCGACAGTATTACATTTCCAATAATGGTAATAAATGATACTCTGTTTGCTACTTTCTGAAAATCATTTTCCGCAGCATTGTTCTCCCTTGTTATTGTTTTGTTTTTTTCCATACCTGTTACCTCCGATTTTTTAAGATAACTCTATGGCACTAAATATATGTGGGAGTTTTAAAACGAAATGTTCTTGACAAAAATAGAAAAAAACACCCACGAATCAGTATTAGCAACTACTGTCCCGTGGATGAAAGATACCACTGTCACTCATGTGACCCGACTCCATGACATTCTGTCACGGTCTGCTCAGTTTGTACTGTAGATTTATATGCAGTGCAAAGAGTTTCTATAACATATCATATGTTCTAATGTTTGTCAAGGCTCATTATTGTCTGTGGAAAGTTCAGGTGTGTTAAATTAGCAGCCAAGTTTTTTTAGGAGTTCCTCAACCCCGGCTGCTTTTAATACTTTACCCATAGAAACTACCTGCTCATTCACAACAATAGCAGGCATACTCATAACACCATAGCTCATTACTTTTTCCATATCTGTGATGTACTCGACTTCTGCATCCAGATTCATGTCTGCCACCGCTTTATTCACATTTTCATACTGCTCATGGCAGGATTTGCAGCCGGCACCTAAGACCTTGATATGGCATTCTCCCTTTGTTTCCTTTTCCATTTTCTTTTCAAATCCGAATAATCCCATGTTTATAATCTCCTTTTATAATTTTTATATATTTAAATAATCAGATACTGTATTGCATTAAAGAAGTATCCCACAACAATAATTCCGACCGTACAGATTGCTATAAATACACCTAACAGTTTTGGCTTAATGGCTTTTTTTAACATAATCATGGATGGAAGACTAAGTGTTGTAACTCCCATCATAAAAGAAAGAACAACACCAAGCTTTGCTCCCTTTGCAAGCAAGGCTTCCGCTATCGGAATACAGCCGAAAATATCTGCATACATCGGAACTCCTGCGATTGTTGCAAGAATAACGCCGAATGGATTTCCATTACCCAGGAATCTAACAATCAAATCTTGTGGAATCCAGTTATGAATAAAAGCTCCGATACCTACACCAATCAGGATATATGGAAACACTTTTTTAAATGTCCCTGCCACATGTTCCGCAGAATACTTCAAACGGTCTTTTACTGTAAGTTCTTCCTGTGGAATATCAATCTGCTTTGCTTTTCTGATAAATTCTTCAACATGATTTTCAAGATGCAGCTTTTCAATTAAGGTCCCACCTGCTACCGCTATCACAAGACCGAGAACAACATACACTATTGCTACTTTCGCGCCAAAAATACTCATTAAGAGCACTAACGAACCAAGATCCACCATCGGTGACGAAATAAGAAAAGAGAATGTCACTCCAAGCGGAAGTCCGGCACTTGTAAAACCAATAAAGAGCGGAATTGATGAGCAGGAACAGAACGGCGTTACCGTTCCAAGCAACGCAGCTATTATATTTGCCCGGATTCCATGAAACCTCTCCAGTATCTTTTTGGTTCTTTCCGGCGGAAAATAACTTTGAATAAAACTTATGATGAAAATCAGCATACAAAGCAAAAACACAATCTTTATCACATCATATATAAAAAATTGGATTGTTCCGCCAAGCTTTCCTGTTGTATCCAGTCCTAATGTATTTAATAATTTTCCAATTAAATCACCCAGCCATTTCATGCCAAGAATCTGATCTTGTATAAATGACCACATACATACACCTCCATCTATATAGATGTATATCTATATATTAGTTATTTTTTTGCCGGTACAATTTGCACCGGCATATCATATCTCACTGCGTTTTTATTGTGTTTCGCAACAGCTTCCCGGATTATTCTCTTTTGAAACCTCGCCGCAACATGTGATTGCTGCAATATAATCCTTGTATTCTCTGAACCTCTCACAGTTTATCGAATAATGCTGCCACTTTCCATCTTTGTAGGAACTAACCAGACCGCAGCCCGAAAGTACCTTCATATGATGAGACAATGTGGGCTGCGTTACCTGCAGTTCTTCAAGGAGCCGGCATCCGCACTTTTCTCCCTGTGTCAGCATCTCTATAATTCTCAGTCTGTTAATATCTGACATTGCTTTACAGATAATTGCAACTTCTTCTCTTGTCATTTGATTCTCCTTATATAGATTGTCATCTATGTGTTGATAATATCATCAAGTATCTATTCTGTCAAGTGCATGACTGTTTTTATTTCTATATACCAGATCAGTTCTGTCACTAAATCCTATGTTTTCCCAAAATCCGTTTCCAATGTCATTCTTTTTAAAAGCAACGAGTGCAACCTTATTTATACCCTCTCTGTCCAGGGCATCCATGGCACTGTCAACCAGCCTTTTGGCTATTCCCTGATTTCGATAATCCGGCAAAACAGCGGTATGATGAATATATCCTCTCCTTCCGTCATGACCCGCCATAATTACTCCTACTATTAAACCATCACATTCAGCTACAAAACTTGAACTTGGAATTTTACAAACTTGACATCTTGCATATTTTAAATATTCTTTTTGAAACAAATTATTCGATTTGCTTCCTCAAATCCCATCGCCATATGAAATCTTAAACTATCAACATTATCCAATTCACAGTCGCCGGCAAATTCAGTGCAACTCTTTTCTTTTGCCCATTTTTCGCACTCCTTAAGTAGTTCTTTTGCATATCCGTAATGTCTGTATGTTTCAACAACAAATATGCCTTCCAGATAGCCGACAGGAGAAGTTTTGGTACCTTCAACATAGTCTGTTCTAATCTGACATTGTGCAAATCCTACTGCAATATTGTCCACATACTTAATAAAACAAACCGCTTTGTCACTTTGAATAAGATTCCCAAACATTTCTTCTAATTCCTCATTCTAATGTCCATTCACCATATCTGACATTTCTTTGATGTTTTTGATGTTCTCCGATGATTTTTTCCATCCAAATCATGTCATACCATGTATTAAACTTATATCCGCAATCGTGAAAAGTTCCCACAAGATGAAATCCCATTTTTTCATGGAAATAAAAGCTGTCATTACACAAATGTTCATCCTCCTCTTTTGGACATGCTATACATGCATTCATATTCAAAACACCAATGCGTTTCAATGAATCTTCCAATGCATGATAGAGCATTTTCCCCACACCTGCTCTTCTGGAATCCTGTCTTACATAAACAGTTACTTCCACTGACCAGTCATATGCTCTCCTATTTTTGAATTTACCGGCATAAGCATATCCAAGAATTTTACCTGCCTCTACTGCTTTTATGTATGGCAAAACCGATGAAATAACTCGTATTCTTTCTTGAAATTCAGGCAAAGAAGGAACTTCGTATTCAAATGATATTGCAGTATCCCGAACATATGGTGCATATATCGAAAGAAGTTCTTCTGCATCTTCTACTTTTACCGGCATAATTTCCATTGTGTTTTCTCCTCCATAACTCACGATTCAACTCATATAAGCATTTTCGAATTCTGTGGCATATTTTTTCTGTATGATTCAGTATATATTATATTGTGCAGAGCAAAGGATGTCGATGGTTTTTTGACCATCATTTGCTCTATTTTACTCTTACACTCTTATATATAGAAAGATGGAAGTTACTCCTCCCATCTTTACAATACTCACTATCTTTTCATCCCGGCAATTGGGATTTGTTGAGTTACATGAATCCTATACTATCGTCTATCTGAAAAATTACACAGCTGCATTGCAACTCCGTCCGACATTACCTGGAAACCGTGCTTTTCATAAAAAGAAGCATTTTTACGCTCTTCTGGCATTATTTCAAGATAGAGATAATTTCGATATTTTTCTTTTGCCATTTTGATCATATTGCTGGCAATCCCCTGACCATGATATGCCGGGTCTACCAGCACATAGTGCATATAAGCCACAAGTTCACTATCATCAATCAACCGTACCAGACCAACAAGGCGACTTCCATCCCACGCTGTGATGACGGTAGAAGAATGCATCAACGCCTTGTAAAGTCGGGAAGGATATTGGCCAGAAACCCATCCCACCGACAAAAATAAACTTTGGACTTCATCCTGTGTGAACTTCTTTTCCTCTGTATATGTAATTCCCATTATGCTTTCCAAAGGCTGTGCAGGTTGCAGTAGGCATAGACAGCCTCGACTTCATCGCCCTCGCAGAGCGCAAAGCAAACCTCCGGTTTGTCACCGGGATGCAGGACCTTGCGCTGGTTGCCCTGCTTGGTCTGCAAGGAGA
>JBJENE010000032.1:15451-53246 GCA_051880035.1 Butyrivibrio sp. | reverse complement strand
CAGATTGAATTAACCTATAATTCCAATCACATGGAAGGGAGTCGTTTGACTCATGACCAGACCAGATACATCTTTGAAACCAACACAATCGGAATCGAAAATGAAGTCATTAATGTGGATGATTTGATTGAAACCGCTAATCATTTTCGATGTATTGATTTAATTATTGAGAGTGCAAAAGCAGCATTAACCGAGAAGCTTATCAAGGAGCTCCATTTGATTTTAAAGAATGGCACTGCTGATTCCAGAAAAGATTGGTTTGCTGTAGGTGATTATAAAAAAATGCCAAATGAAGTTGGCGGTGCGGAAACGACTCCGCCGGAAGATGTCCCCGGTAAGATGAAAGCGTTACTGGCAGAGTATAATGCCAAAGAATACAAGACTTTAAATGATATTTTAGAGTTTCATGTAAAGTTTGAAAAAATTCATCCATTTCAAGATGGTAATGGTCGTGTGGGAAGATTGATTATGTTCAAAGAATGCCTGAAATACAATATTGTACCATTTATCATTGAGGACAATTTGAAGTTGTACTATTATCGCGGATTAAAAGAATGGAATCGGGAAAAGGAATATTTAACAGATACCTGTCTGGCGGCACAGGATAAGTATAAAACTTATCTTGATTTTTTCCGAATTGAACATGATGAGTAATATGTGTATCACCCCACCAAAATGAAGATACACACTAACAAAGAACAGACAGCTTACAAACCGGCGTATTGGAGGCAGACTTAATGTTAAATAAACTTACTCCTTTGCTGTTGCGGAAGGCATTCAGGAAAAGGATATTGTATCACACATGATAACGATATTGCGACATGGGCATTTTCTGCTGCGGTAAGTACCAAGGAGATAGACATAGGAATAGAGACAAATCCGAAATACAAACAGCAGGGGCTTGGGATGGCAGTTGCGAAAAGGATGATACAATACACAATTGAACAATCAAAACAGCCTGTCTGGGCATGCCATTATAAAAATAATGCTTCTGAAAGAATGGCGGGAAAATTAGGGTTCGTTAAAGTATCGGAGTGTTCAATCATAAAGAAAAATGATTAAACATTTTACATTAAGTGACGATATAATATGCGAGATTATGATTTGAATACCGCGAGGAACGTCAATGAATGTTGTTGCACATAATTTACTTGCCATGAATGCAAACAGACAATTTAATATAACGGGTAAGAACAAAACGAAGTCCATGGAAAAATTGTCTTCCGGGTATCAAATTAACAGAGCCGCTGATGACGCAGCCGGGTTGGCAATATCAGAAAAAATGCGCAGACAGATACGGGGACTGAGCCAGGGTGTTGAGAATACACAGGCGGGGATTTCGCTGTGTCAGGTTGCAGATGGTGCATTGGCGGAAGTGAGTTCAATGCTGCATCGTATTACGGAATTATCCGTACAGTCGGCAAATGCAACCAATTGTGATGCGGACAGGCAGGCAATTCAGGAAGAAATAAATCATATAACGACTGAAATTAACAGAATCTCAGATGATACAAGTTTTAATACCAGACCGCTGTTTCAGGGCGCAACGGGAACTACAATTATTCCTGCGGTATATGCGCCGTCAACGGTGGATTCTTTTTCCGTAAGTGGGGTCCCATCGCAGCTTGGTGCCGGCAAATACAGGATTACTGCGGATGCTTCGGGTTTTAAAATAAATAATGATTCCTTCGCATGGTCTGATTTTAAGAATGGTACAGCTTCGTTAGCAGATTCTAATATATCTGCCGGAACATATTCGTTCAATTATCATGGGCTTACATTATCTGTTGTTGCACAGGATGGTGCCGATATAAATGATGCAATAGGAGTACTGAACAAATCATCTTTTACTACAGATGTTAAATCCTATAATACAAATAAGGCAGCTGATATATTGTCAATTAACAGAATGGATTTTCCTGATACGGTTACAAGCTATGGTGTAAATGGTATGCCCTCTATGGAATATAAGGGAAATAATCTTGTTTTAAATTCAGGAATGCTTGATGTAGAAGGAACGGAATTGGAATATTCCTGTGACCTGGGAAGCAACGATTTTATGGTTGTATATGATGACGGTAACCAGCTTTCCCTTATTACCGGAAGGGATAGTGATACAGTAATACCTGCCGGGTCAGACATTGTGATGAAAATGAATAAATCTTCAAGTGCAATTTACAATATCGGCAACGTATATATGGAAGCGAAGGTGACCGAAACGACTACCTTCGGAAAACTTATGGAAACAATGGAAAGCTGTATTCTTGACTGCACAAGGCAGGATTGTGGAGATTATGCCTATTTTAAAAAGGCAGATGATAACGGGAATGCGATTAAGCTTTCGGCAGCTACAAAAAGTTTATCGGATGCGGGTTATTCTCTATTCGATGACCGTGATATTGTATTTACAATACAGAATACGACGAAAGATCCTTTTGGTTCAGGTCCGGCAGCAGACGGTAACTATAAGTCTCTTGTATCAAATGACGGTCAGTTTGTTCTGTATCCTGTCGGAGGTCTCTCGGAGGGCAGCACATTTGCTTTTTATTCAGAGGATAATAAAATAATTGTTGAGGGACAAAATTACGGTGCTTCCGTATATTCTTTTAATCCGGCCGAATATCATGCACAATGGCTGGAAAATTACCACAACGGATATAGTGTGGAATATATTGCGCCATGGTATTCGCAGAAAATAACAGGTATTACAATTCCGGATGTGATAATAAAGACTCCCGTTATAGGGCTTGATAAATGCGCAGGCTCGGGATATAAGGGCACACTTGTTACTCCTGAAAAACGAATTTATTCAGACGAGGATTTGAAACTGTGGATACAATCGGGCAGTGAAGCGGGAGATGGAATATTCTTAGAAATAGAAAGAATGAACACTTCCATTCTTGGGATAGATGATTTAGATATATCTACGATTGAAGGGGCAAATCATGCTTTGGATGCAGTTGCGGCGGCATTGCAGAAAGTATCTGCAAACCGTTCAGGGATTGGTGCGCAGCAGAACCGATTAGAACACACAGTTGCCAGTGAAAATAATACTGTGGAGAATACACAGTCGGCAGAGTCTCTCATCAGGGATACCGATATGGCAGATGAAATGGTTAAGTATTCCAAACACAGTATTTTGGAACAGGTTGGTAATGCCATGATGACACAGGCAAACCAGAGCAATCAAGGCGTGCTAAGCTTGCTACAGTAGAATGATTTTGGGGGAATGGCATTATGAATGAAAAAATCACATTATGCGGAGATAATTGCATTGAGTGTCCCAGATACAATGCTCATAGCGCAGATGAACTGCATAAGACAGCAGAATTATGGTACAGAGTCGGATGGAGGGATGAAATTGTATCCAATGAAGAAATTGCCTGCACGGGCTGTTCCTCCCATAAACAGTGTACATATCATCTTGTGGAATGCATAAAGGAGCATAATGTAGAGAAATGCAATCAATGTGCCCAATTTCCCTGCGGGAAGATAAATGATATGTTGGAGCGTTCCGGGGAATATCAGAAAAGATGTAAAGAAGTCTGTTCCGAAGAGGAATATGATATGTTAGAAAAAGCTTTTTTTAATAAAGAGAATAACCTTAGGAAATAGAAGATAACAGCAATTTAAATTAATCTTGACGCATTCCTTTATTCGTGATACAGTAAATAAAATAAAAATGAACTATGAACGAAGGCGTTCTGCATGCTTTGTGCAGAACGCGTTTTTTACTTTATAGGAAACTTCGTCCTATAAAGCAAAAACGCTCCGCTAAGGATGAGCACTCGCACGATAGGAAAATGTCAGCAAAAGCTGACCGTGCTCGGCTCGCAAAGCGGAGCAAGTCCCTCAATGATTTAGGGATTTAGGGAGTTATAGGCGGACTTGTCCGCTTTGTTCTTATGGCAAAAGCAAAGGAGGCGTGTTATGAAAGAACTTATTCAGCATACTGACAATATAAATGAACTACTGGCACGATATGGGGTGAAGTTTGGTATCTACAAAAATAATACGTTTAAAGAACAGCTTTTCCCGTTTGATTCCATACCACGGGTTATTACATCGGAAGAGTTTGATTATCTGGAGCGCGGCCTTAAACAAAGGGTGAGGGCATTGAATCTGTTCCTGAAAGATATTTACAGTAAGAAGCAGATAATCGCGGATGGAGTTGTACCGGAGGAATTTGTTTTTGCCTCAAGCGGATATATGGCAGAGTGTGAAGGCGTTACACCTGTGAAAGACATTTATTCCCATATTTCAGGAATTGACCTTGTAAAAGGGAAAGACGGAGAATGGTATATTCTCGAAGACAACCTGAGGGTGCCGTCAGGAGCATCATATCCCATGATTGCCAGAGAGTTATGCAGACGCTGTTCGCCGGGAACCTTTAAGTATACAAAACTTGAAGATAACAGGAATTATGCCGAACTGTTAAAGAAAACAATGGATTATGTGAATGTGGGCGGGCATAATGTAATATTAACTCCGGGAAGATATAATGCGGCATATTTTGAACATTCCTATCTTGCGGAAAAGACAGGTGCCGGACTTGTAAACGGTTCAGAGCTGACAGTGGAAGATGACAAGCTTTTTTACAGGACCGCCGACGGAAGAAAAGAGCGGGTTGGAGCCTTGTATAGAAGGATTTCCGATGAATATCTTGATCCGATGAATTTTAATCCCGAGTCCTTAATTGGAATTCCGCATCTTTATGATGTATTCAGAAAAGGTAATGTGGCACTTCTTAATGCACCGGGAAATGGTGTGGCTGATGATAAAGGAATTTACTATTTTGTACCAAAGATGATACGGTATTATCTTGGTGAAGAACCGATTCTTCACAATGCACCTACATATCTGCCGTTCTATGAACAGGATATGAAGTATGTTCTTGAACATTTTGATAATCTGGTACTGAAAGATGTGGCGGAAGCCGGCGGATATGGAGTTGTGTTTGGCAATTCCATGACAAAGCAGCAGAAAGAAGATTTTATATGTCTGCTAAAAAGCGAACCACGACGCTTTATCGCACAGGAGGTCATTGATTTTCAGGATCTTGATATTATGGATGACGGGAAAACTGTACCGAGAAAAGCGGATCTTCGTGCTTTTGTACTGATGGCAGATGAACCGGTAGTGTGGAAAAGCGGACTGACCCGTTTTTCCAGAAATCCGGATTCCTTTATTGTTAATTCTTCACAGGGAGGAGGTTTCAAGGATACATGGGTATTATCTCGATAGAACAGGCTGACCGGCTTTACTGGCTGGGAAGATATACAGAACGCGTATATTCAACGATACGCATGTTTTTTAAAAGTTTTGATACGATGATTGATGAAAGCGAAGACAGCTATATTGCATTTTGTAATTCGGTGGATATCCCTGATATCTATAATTCAAAAGAAGATTTTCTTAAGAGATATCCTTTTGATGAGCAGAATCCTGATTCGATTATAAGCAATCTGAACAGGGCATATGACAATGCAATTGTGCTTCGTGATGCTATCAGCACGGAGGCCCTTTCATATATTCAGCTTTCGATTTATGAAATGAACAGGGCAGCGGCAAGCAGTGCACCTTTATTTGAACTTCAGCATGTGTTAGATGATATTCTGGCCTTTTGGGGAATTGCGGATGACAGAATTGACAGTGAGCAGGTCCGTAATATTATTAAGGCAGGAAAAAGGATAGAAAGAATAGACCTTTATGCACGGCTGGGGGCAGAGCCAAAGGAACTGATAAGAGAAGTGCACCGAATGTTTCCCCGTGTAACCAAAAGCGGAATTCCTTATCATGAAAAGGAACTTATGGCTGTGAAAGAACTGGCAGAAAAGGAGAAAATAGATTATTATGGTATCGTACATAATGTAGAAAATATTTTTTAAATGTTAGGAGCATTGGGAATGTATTTACAGTTTGATTATCAAATGAAGCTTTTTTATTCGCTTCCGGTAAGTTTATGTCATTTTACAATCAAATGCATTCCAAAGGATACCGTAAGACAGCGTCTGCTGCATAAAGAAATTCTTTTGTACCCGGAGACAAAGTATTCCATGGGGGAGGACTCCTATGGCAATAAAATGATTTATGGATGCATTGAACAGCCACACGATTCGTTTGTTTTTAAAATTACGGGAAAAGTGGAAATTTTTCCTGCTGATTATGAGGAAAAAATGTTGGAAAACCGGGTTGGAATGTACCGTTATCCATTTGGGAAATGCATACCGGGAGAGACTCTTTCAATGTATTTTGATACGCTTGGAATATCCGGAATTTCCGGCGATTATGAAAAATGTATATATCTGATGCACCGTCTTCATCAGGATTTTGTGTATGCTCCGCTTAAAACAGAAGTGACCACAGATGCGGAGGAAGCATGGAAACTTGGAATGGGCGTGTGTCAGGATTATGCTCACATTTATATTGTTCTGCTTAGGATGGCGGGAATTCCTGCACGATATGTATGCGGACTTCTTGTGGGAGAAGGAAAAAGCCATGCATGGGTAGAAGCATTATGTGAGGGAAAATGGATTGGTTTTGACCCGACAAATGATTGTCAGGTTAGCAGCAATCATATTAAGCTTGGGGATGGAAGAGACGCAACAGAGTGTGCAATTAACCGGGGGATTATGCTCGGAGGCGGCGGACAAACCCAGGAAATTACCGCTATGGTAACCGGGATAGAACAATAAATGTAAAAGGATGAATATATATGACAGAAACAATTGCTTCGGTAAGACTTCCTATTGATGAAGAACTGAGAGTAAGGAAAAACCGAATTATGCCGGAAAATAAAACCGGGGAATATAAACGGATAAGTATCGTGACAGGTATTCACGGCGATGAGCTGGAAGGACAATATGTCTGTTTTGAACTTCAGAGACGGATTGAGGAGCAGAAAGAAAATCTTACGGGAATTGTAGACATTTATCCTGCAATGAATCCTTTGGGAATTGATTCCGTTACAAGAGGAATTCCTGCATTTGACCTGGATATGAACAGGCTGTTTCCGGGAAATGTGGACGGCAATATGACGGAATATCTGGCAGCAGAAATAATAAATGATGTTTCCGGCTCGGATTGTGTACTTGATATCCATGCAAGTAATATTTATCTTACGGAGATTCCTCAGATAAGGATTAACGAACTCCATGAGGAAATGCTTGTGCCGCTTGCCAGAGAGACAAACATTGATTTTATCTGGGTACATGGAGCCAATACCGTATTAGAGTCCACATTTGCCTATAGTCTGAACAGCACGGGAACCCCGGTTCTGGTTGTGGAGATGGGTGTAGGCATGCGTATTACAAAAGCCTATGGTGACCAGCTGGTGGACGGAATATTTAATCTGATGAAAACCCTTGGAATCTGGAAAGGAGAGGTAAAAAAACCGAGGAAGCCTATTATTTCAAGAAATCCGGAAGATGTGAGTTATCTGAACGCAAAGGTTGGCGGAATATTTATTCCTGAGGTAAAACACTGGATAGAGATAAATAAGGGCGAAAAAATAGGAAGTATTGTTGATCCTTTGACAGGACGGGTTCTGGATGAGATAAAAGCTCCGATAGACGGTATTTTGTTTACGATTCGCGAGTATCCTGTGGTTGATGAAGGTTCTTTGATAGGACGACTTCTTTGTAAGGAGGTTTACTGCGATGAATAAACGAATCATATATGAGATGGTAGGGCTGTATCGTGATAATTTCAGAATCACGGGATATGAATTTGGAGAAGGTGATAAGGCAGTATGCATTATCGGCAATTCACGGGGAAATGAAGTGCAGCAGATTTATTGCTGTTCAAAGCTTATAAAGAAATTTCGCCAGCTGGAAAGTGAAGGCCGAATTCAGAAAGGGAAAAAAATATTAATAATCCCATCCCTTAACCCTTCTTCAATGAATATTCAGAAGAGGTTCTGGCCGACGGACAATACGGATATTAACAGGATGTTCCCGGGATATAATCTGGGAGAGACCACACAGCGGATTGCAGACGGCGTGTTTAAGGAAATTTCTGATTATGAATTTGGAATTCAGTTTACTTCTTTTTATATGCCGGGTGATTTTATTCCTCATATCCGTATTATGGATGAAGGCTACAGCAGGGCAGATACGGCAGGCAGTTTCGGACTGCCTTATGTGGTAATACGAAAAGTGCGCCCGTATGACACCACGACTTTAAACTATAACTGGCAGGTATGGAATACACAGGCATTTTCGCTGTATACAACCACAACAACACATATTGATCAAAACGGAGCGGGTCAGGCAGTTCTTGCAATTTTAAATTTTCTTTCCACACAAGGAATCGTAAAATACAACGGACCTGCAATAATGAAATCGCAGGTGGTGTATGATACGGAACTTGTATCGGTAAGAACATCTGAATCGGGAATTTTTGAACCGCTTGTAAAAGCCGGAGAACCGGTAAGTATCGGTCAGCCGCTTGCCAATATAATTCATCCGTATGAAAGTGAGATTATAGAGACATTATATGCACCGGTGGACTCGAAAGTCTTTTTTATTCATAATGAACCGCTTACTTATGCAAATACGGCTGTAATAAAACTGGTTACGGTATAATATATTATATGATACTAATTGTTTTTTTGACTTCTTCAATAAATCTTAATACATCATCCGGGGCATCCAAACTGTACAGAATACCATAAGGAATGCTGTAGTCCCAGTTGACCGGAATGGAAACCAGTCCCGGATGAACCTCTTTCCAGCACTCAATCGTCAGCAGGACATTACCTGTTTTGGCACACCTGTTAAATACGGATAAATCGTAAAACGGCGGAGTATCTTCAATACGAATCTGAGGGTGGTTCCGGGTTAAATCGTTCCGGATAAAATCATTCACACCGGAATCTCCGGAGCATACCATCATTAATGTCTCATCATATAAATCCTCGATATTAATTGTTTCTTTGGAGGCAAGCGGATGCTCTCTTGGGACAGCTACCATCTTTTTATATCTTCCCAGGGGTAGAAAGCGGCACAGAGAAAGCCATGCTTTGGAATCGCAGACGCCAATCAAAAAATCGAATTTTTCTCCCAATTTTTTAATTTCAGACAGAATACCTTCATGATCATCCTCAAAAGGGACAAGGTGCAGCTTGTAATCGGAGAAGTTCTGGTTGACACGGTACCATAAATCCATAAAAGGCTTTGCAGGATTGAGAAGAGATGTGCCGACGCAGAAAGTAGTATCGTAGGTGTGTGCTGCAGCATTTGCACTTGCAATGGATTTGCCGGAATAATCTATCATAAATTTTGCGTCGTTATAAATTATTCTGCCGGCAGCGGTTAAATGCACACCTGTGGCAGTCCGCTCAATCAGTTTCAGATTCAGATGATCTTCCAATGTGTTCATCTGCTTCATGACCGCAGTAGGTGAAATGAAAAGAGTTGATGCCGCTTTGGTAAAGCTCCCACAGTCCGCAACAGTTATAAAAGTATCAAGAAGTGGATTATACATATTAAATCTCCATACACAGTATAAACTTTAGGTTAATACTATGATAACTTATTGAAGATTCCGTGTCAAGAACATGAATGTTACACTATAATCACAGACAAATCGGAGGTGTTAAAATGTCAAACATATTAATTGCTTTTTACTCAAGAGCGGATGAAAATTATGTGAACGGAGTACTCAAAACATTGGATGTAGGTAATACGGAAGTCGCGGCAGGTATAATCAAAGAGTTGACGGGTGGCGATTTATTTAAGATTGAGCAGGCTGTTTTGTATGCAAAGGGCTACAATGAGTGTATAGAGCAGGCAAAGAATGACCAAAGACATAATGCCCGTCCGGAATTGAAAGCATATCCCGAAACTATTGACGGATATGATGTGATTTATCTGGGATTTCCCAACTATTGGGGTACAATGCCGATGGCTGTGTTTACATTTCTGGAGCACTTTGATTTTAGCGGTAAAACGATTAAGCCATTCTGTACCCATGAAGGAAGCGGAATGGGAAGCAGTATGAATGACCTAAGAAAATTATGCCCTGAGGCAACAATAAAGGAAGGGCTGGCGATTCGCGGCAGCAGGGTCCTTCAGTCCCAAAATGAGATTAAAAAATGGATTTAGGAGGGGCATATTATGAGCACGGAAGAAATAAGTGTATTTCCAAGAGGCGATGCAAATGAGGCATATGCACAGTATTTTATCGGACAAAGCTACCTTAAAATGCTCTCAACCGAGCAGATAGGTATAGCCAATGTGACATTTGAGCCAAAGTGCCGCAATAACTGGCATATTCATTATGCAGATAAGGGAGGAGGTCAGATTCTTATTGTTACTGCAGGCGAGGGCTGGTATCAGGAGTATGGAAGTCCGGCAAGAAAGCTACGCACCGGAGATGTTGTAAATATCAAGGCAGGCGTGAAGCACTGGCATGGAGCCGCAGCTGATTCATGGTTTCAGCATCTGGCGGTGGAAGTTCCGGGGGAAAATTGTAAAACGCAGTGGTGTGAGCCGGTTTCGGACGAAGAATACGGAAAATTATAATAAAGGAGAAATGAAAATGGAATATGTAACATTATCAAACGGAGTAAAAATGCCTGTTCTGGGCTATGGTGTGTATCAGGTTACAAAAGAAGAATGCGAAAGATGTGTTCTTGATGCATTAAAAATCGGTTACAGACATATAGACACGGCACAGTCTTATTTTAACGAGGAAGAAGTAGGCAGTGCAATTCAAAAATCCGGGATTCCTCGAAATGAAATCTTTCTGACCACAAAAGTCTGGATTGAACATTACGGGTATGAACAGACAAAAGCGTCCGTGGAAGAATCACTTCGTAAACTTAAAACAGATTACATTGATCTGGTTTTACTGCATCAGCCGTTTTCCGATGCATACGGGGCATGGAGAGCCTTGGAAGAGTTTTATGAGGCGGGCACAATCCGCGCAATCGGCATTTCAAACTTCTATACGGACAGGATGGTTGATTTTGCTTCCTTTAACAGAATTAAGCCTATGGTAAATCAAATGGAGACGCATATTCTTAACCAGCAGAAAAACCTGAAAGAATGGGCGGACAAGTATGGTATCCAATTGGAGGCATGGGCTCCGTTCGGCGAGGGCAGAGACGGCATATTTGACAATGATACAATCAGAGAAATCGCCGAAAAACATGGAAAAACACCGGCTCAGGTAATGCTTAGGTGGAATATTCAAAGAGGAGTGGTTGTCATTCCAAAATCAGTTCATGTTTCCCGTATGGAAGAGAATTTCAATGTATTTGATTTTGTGCTGACAGATGAAGAAATGCAGACAATAGCCGGACTTGATACGGCAAAGAGTTCCTTTTTCTCACATCAGGACCCAAATATGGTAGAGTGGTTTGTAAAAATGGTGGAAGAAAGAAAACACAGATAATTGAGAAAGTTGATATAGTTCCTCTCTATGTACATTGAAAATATTATCAGAGTTTGAAATTGACTCAGCCCATAAAAAATGATATATTAATTTTAACTTACAAATGTAGGAGAAAAGAAATGGGCGAAAAAAATATATCTGATGCAGAACTTGAACTGATGAAAATTATATGGAAATGCAAGGATAAAGCCGGTAATTACGATTTTATAAGTACCAATGACATTATGGAACAGATAGAGGATAAATGGAATGTCAGTACTGTGTTTACGTTGCTTTCCAGATTAGAGAAAAAAGGCTTTGTCAGGTCGGCAAAAGCCGGCAGAAATAATGTATATGCGGCAGTTGTTATGGAAAAGTCGTATCTTGAAGATGAAAGCCGCCGCTTTATCAACAAATTATATGACGGTTCAATAAAAAATCTGCTGACTGCCTTTTGTGACGAAAAGGTAAGTAAGGAAGAACTTGATGAAATAGAGAAGTTTTTGGAAGAGAGGAAAAAGTCACAAGGATGAGTATCTGGTTAGGAATAATATGTAAATCTGTTATTTTAACGCCGGTTATGGTATTGTTTCTTGCTCTGGGAAGACGCATTCGGAATAGAATCAAGCCGGGGCTCAGGTGCGTTCTTTGGATGGTTTTATTGCTTATTCTGGTGCTGCCGCCGGGAATTTTTAAGATAAAAACACCTGTCGGGATGCAGCAAACCCTTCCGGCAGAATATTTTGCCGGGACTCAGTATGCCAATACCGTAATTGATGCAGAGCAGAATGCGGTGGAAGAACAGAGTAATGTTAGATTTGAAGAGTATCGGGATGATGTGAATGTTACTGCCCGGTTAACGGACATTGCATTTACGATATGGATTGCCGGATGTGTATGTTTTTTTGCCATACATATCATATCAGGGCTTATATTTAGAAAGCGATTGGGTAAATTACATAAAAAAATTATTAATGATACGGTCTGTTATGTTTCCGATAAGATAACATCTCCTGCGGTAATGGGCGTGTTGTGTCCTAAAATTCTTGTGCCCGAACATAGTATATACGGGCAGGAAATCTGTTTTATACTGGAACATGAAAAATCACATATACAGCATGCGGATATCTACAAAAAAATATTTGCTTTGGCAGTTAACATGCTTTTCTGGTATCATCCGTGCGTCTGGTTAATCCGTAAAAAGATGTCGGCGGATATTGAGTTCGCCTGTGATGAGCGGGTAATGAAACACTGCAGCATGAATGAGCGCATACGCTACGGAGAGACTCTGCTTGAAGGGGCAAGGCAGAATAGTAACAGAGGTTCTGCGGTAAGCATACTCTTTTCACAGAAAAGTAATCTTAAGGACAGAATTTATGCTATTGTCAGGCGTCCTAAATTAGGCAGGGGAATCCCGTATTTTATACTTGCGTTATCGGTAATGATATGCAGTATAATTACACTCGTTCCGTCGTATGCATCAGATAAAACAAATGAATACAATGAGAGAGTGGAAAATACCCCGGAAATAATACCTTTAACCTCAGAAGAGAAACCGAAATGGCCCTTAGACGAAAAGTATCATGATATATCGTCTTCATTCGGTATGAGGCTCGGTGTGGATTCCGATTCCGGGGAATTAACGGAAAATGATCATCAGGGAATTGATATCACATATTTTGAAGATGTGGGACAGTTAATCGGAAAAAATATATATGCCGTTTTTTCGGGGACTGTTATACAGGTCGATTATTATGATGAAGGCAGCATGGGAGTGATACTGCGTGGAAATAACGGATATATAATTATATACAATAATTGTAATACCGTTAATGTTAATCCCGGGGAAAAAGTAAAACAGGGGGATATAATCGGTACGCTTGGGATGAGTGAGATGAGCACGGGAGTATATCTCCATTTTGGAATTATGAAGGATAACCAATATATAGATCCGTTAAGTTTATATGAATAAAACGGGATGTATAGTGAACTGTATTTCAAACAGTTCATGTACATTCCTTTTTTTTACTTGACATTCCTACAAATGTAGGATACAATTCTTACAAATGTAAGAATTAATTAAAAGGAGCTTTATGATTAAAAGAATTATACCTGTGGGATTCATTGCAGCCGCTTTCTTGCTGAGCGCATGTGCCCATGTTGAAGAAAATGAAATAGACGGAATGGCAATTGCCAAATCTGTCAGGACGGAACAGTCCTCGGATGCTGAGGAAAATACGCTGAATATTGTATGGGAATCCGAGCCGGATGATAAAGAAACAGAAGCTCCATCCGAAACACAGGAGGAAACGGAGGCTGAAACCGTAAATTTTGTTGAAACGGATACTGTCGTGACAGAGGTTACCGAGAGTGAGGAAACAGAACCCATACCTGTAGAGACACAGGGCGGGACAATTCCTGATATTAAGATTACTAAAGGACATATAAACAATACCCTTACAACAGGTGATGAAACTCTGATAATTGATGCTGAGGTCAGCGCACCGGAGATTGATACGGTAAATATATACTCGTATACATATGCACAATATGATTTTATGTCGATTATCCGGTATACAAGGCCTGATATAGCGGATAAATTTGTAAAATATGATGCGTCAGTTATGTCGCCCGAAAGATATATAGCCAATGTGTATATGGACGGAGAAGAGATTTCAGTTGAGGCAACCAATGGCTTGGGAGGCCTTGCCATGGAGACGCCGGCTGTGGTTTCATCCGGAAATTCATATAAGGCTCCGGCGTCCGAAAAACATGCATCAGGGTGTTTGGAAAACATAGACGACTGCAGAAAAACTGCGGAAGATATACGCGACAGGTTCTATATTGGAAAATGGGATTCGTATGAAGAAAAAATTTTACCGCAGGATTGTGTGGGAAATTCATATTCAAAAAGCGGAAGTTATCGCTACAGATACTATTGCAGGTATACGGCAGACGGGCTTGAGTGTTTTAATTATACAAACGGAGGAAATGTTTCCGATTATTTTTCCGTACGAATCGGTAACGGACAGGTGCAGGGATTTAATTTCTCCACATTAATACTGAATAAAACAGGTTCGGGAGCATGTATGTCAGTTGAATCCGCCGTAAGTTATTTAAGCAGTGTAATCGGTATTTATAAGGACTGGCCGCTTGGAACTATAAGTGAAATAAAACTTCAGTACATAACTTCGGATGATGAATATCCGGATAAGATGATACCCTGCTGGGTATTTTATGATAAGTCATTCAGTGGAATCTGTTTTGCGGTAAATGCAATTGACGGAAGTGTATCGGCATTTGCGTACCCGCTTGGCTGATAGTTTCTGTAAGGAGATGGAATATGAACACGATTAAGAAGAATGTTTTTTCAACAGGACTTATTGCAGCATTCTGCATTGGTGTTATTCTGCTGATTTACGGAAACATGGAATATGTTAAGAGCGGGAGATTTTTTGATTACATAAAGATTACGGACAGGATTTCTTTTTTCAAAATGTCATATCTTTTAAGCGGTGCGGCACTATTTTTGCCTGTGTTATCCGTTCTGCCGGGAACTGCGGGAATATGTACGGAATTAAACAGCGGATTTGTCGGGTTTGAATTACTAAGGGAGACCAAAAAGAAATTTATTTGGAAGACCATAATTTCAAATGCATTAGGCGGAGGTGCAGGGACTGCAATAAGTGCTGTTCCGTTTGCAATAATTGCCGGTTTTTCCAAACCGTACACAGTAAAATTAAAAGATGCAGGTTATATGTCGGCGGAAAGCTACGGATGGATGAGAACTTTTGATACGGTATGGGGTGGCCGTCTCGTCATACTTGTTTTGATAATGCTGCTGTTTTTATTTGGTGCAGTCTGGTCGACTTATTCATTGATATTTGCAGGATTTACCGGAAATATATTTGCTGCGATGGCAAGTCCTTTTCTGACCTGTTTTTTTATCCATGTTGTTATGAACCAGACAGGATTGGATGGATATTCCCCCATCAACATGCTGGGAGGAACCTGTACTGCAATTAATTCCTGGGTACATATTGCAATTTATCAGGGAACGGCACTTTTAATGTTTGCTATTGCAGCGTATATTTCATTAAATTGCGCAGTCAGGAGAAGATTATGAAGCAGGCGCTAAGAATCGGAGGATTACAGATACAGAATAATTTTCATTCGGTAAAGTATTGGATGGCGATTTTACTCCAGGCAGCCCATGCGGTTTTTTATTCCGTAAAAATGAAGGATTTTTCGCTTGGAATGGGCGAGCCTGCCAATGTGTTTGACGGATATTTTTTAACAACAGGCTCCGAATATGTCATAACAATCAGTTTTCTGATATTTCTATTTATGGTTTCAGACATTCCTTTTGTCAATAAAATAACAGCACAGGAAAGAATCAGGACTTCCAAAGAGCAGTGGGTAAGGGGAAAAATTTTTTCAATTCCCGTATCAGCAGTAATTATGCAGATTACCATTATACTTATGTCGGTAATTATTTTATCCGCCAATGGATTTTGTCAGAATATATGGAGCAGACCATTTTATCAGACGGCTGTAAACGGCGGGGCCGGAACTCTCCAATATCCGGGAAAAGATGTGCTTAGTTTATTAAGACCATTTACCGCAGTTTTGATTCAGGCAGTCCTGATTGTATTATTTGAAACAACCCAGGCAGTTTTGCTGTACATACTTTGTCTGAAATTTAACAAAGTTATTTCATACGCTGTCATCATGGTAATACATATTGCAGGTTTTTTCATGAATGCATATTGCAGAGTGCAGTTTCTGCCATTTCCGCATACCGTCATGGCTTCCATGTACAGTGGGGACGGTAACGGAAGCACTTATTTGAATGCTTTTATTTACTATGCGGTATTTCTGGTTATTGAATTTATTTGTATTGAAATTCTTATTAGGAGGTCAAAAACTAATGACCTGGTATGATGTTCTGATTTATGGTCCGGTTTACGGAGACTGTGATTTTAATCAATGCATTATCTGGATTCTGGGCTACAGTGTATCGGTTATATGGATTGGAATATGGAATCAGATGCATACCGGATATTGTCTCAAGGAAATTCTGTTGAGAAAATCGCCGCGAAAGATTTGGTTAAAACTTCTGGCGGATACGGTTGTATGGTCCATGGCGTTTGGACTGGTGCGAATGATTCCGCGCATTTTATGCGAAGGTTTTTACCGGATGCTGTTCATTATATATGCAGGGTACTGTGTTAATACCATATGTATTGTAATGATTGGAATAACGATTGAATGGCTTATGTCTGCGAAAGCGGCATTTTGCATATTGGCGGCAGGATGTACGGCATCCGCAATATGTGTAAGCTTTGGAATCAACGGAAGTAAAATATTAATCTGGAATCTGGGGATGGGTTTTATCGCAGAAGAAAGACAATTATTCATAATTATGGCAGTGATTTTTGAGCTTATTATAATCGGCATGGGATTTGTTTATTGTAAAAAACTGCTGTTTCATTCGTTGGAAAAATCGGAGGAATATAAATGAGAGAATATGTGAGAATAAACAACATTAATAAAAAGTTCAAATCAGAGCAGGTATTGCAAAATGTTTCCGCCTCGTTTGAGAAAGGCAGAATAACCGGAATTGTGGGACGGAACGGCTCCGGTAAAACGGTCCTTCTTAAAATAATATGCGGACTTATGAAAGCTGATTCGGGAGAAGTCCTTTTTGAAGGAGAAGAACTGAGTGAAAAGAAACTTCACAATGGAAAAATCGGGGCTGTCATTGAGCATCCCGGGTTTATTCCATATAAAAGCGGTTACGGCAATCTTAAATATCTGGCGGATATCGGCAAAAAAGCCGGCAAAAACGAAATTCGGTCTGCCATGGAAAAAGTCGGTCTTGACCCGGACAGTAAAAAAGCTGTACATAAATACTCCTTGGGAATGAAACAGCGTCTCGGAATTGCTCAGGCAATTATGGAAGATCCGGAGTTTGTCATTCTGGATGAACCCATGAACGGACTGGATGCGCAGGGCGTTTCCGATATGCGGGATATGATTCAAAACCTTAAAGAAAATGGGAAAACAATTATAATTACAAGTCATTTTCAGGAGGATATAGATATTTTATGTGACAGGGTATATGAGATGGATGCGGGAAAAATAAAGCTCCTCCGGTAAATATAAAGAAATTCCGATCGGGTGTTGCGGTGTATGTAGTTTATGCTGTAAAATAAATCCGGGGTGATGAAATGACTGAAATTATACAGGTAAAAAAAGGACAAAAAGAAATCTTAAAAAATCTTCTTGAAAAGTACGATTATGAGTTCTCACAATGGAACAATCTGGATGTGAATGAACTGGGACTTTACGGATACGACTATCTGGACTGCTATTGGACGGACCCGAACCGATGGGCCTATTTTATATATGTTGACGGTAAAATAGCAGGTTTTGCGATGGTAAATGATTATCCCGAAGACGAGAAGGCGCCTTCCGATTATACCATGTCGGAATTCTGTATTTTATTTAAGTACAGAAGACGGGGTATCGGCAAAGAAGTGGCATTTAAAATATTCGATATGCATCGTGGTAAATGGCAACTCCAAAGACATCCGCACAATATTCCGTCAGTGCATTTCTGGAATAATGTTATTAATGAATATACCAATGGCAATTATGTTTTGAAAAGTTCCCATCCTGAAATAAGTTATGATGACAAAACGGCAGCAGATGTATTTTATTTTGATAACACAATTTAAAAATAAGGACTGAGAAACCGTAAAATGGTTTTTCAGTCCTTTTTCTTATTCGTTTATAATTACTACAAAACCGCCTGTTACACCATATCGTAATGATTCGAGCAGGTCTTCAAGACCAAGTTCGTTGTAGGCGAGGATGATTGTTTTGTCAAATTCCTCACGGGTTGCGTTACCGCTCCAACGCACTGCAAATATTTTAGAGTCTTTACTCATATTCTTTATAATAATATCTTTATATTCCTCTAAATTTTCTGCGAAAAGACCGTTGTTACGGTAGTACTCAAGAGTCTCATCATTGCCGTCGAACTGTGAAAGGTCATAATCTATGGCATACATATCATCTTTGGTATAGCCTGATGTAATGGCAAGGCTGGTGTCTGCCTGATAGAGAAAATAAGGAATGCCTGTGTTTACTGCATTGTTGGTGCAATCTATCTCGTACCATTCACCGTTCAGATTTACCATATTCCATGCGTGCGGAAGATTGCCGTCAAGATATCCGGTGACTACAATACATTCTACTCCGCTAAGGTCACAAAGGAGTCTGAAGCAATATGCGTAGGACATACATACGCCTTTTCCCTTTACAAGGATTCCGTAGGAGTTGAAAGCATCCTCAAATTCTGTGCTTTCTCCCTTGACAAAATTATTTTTTTCGGCGTCCTCGAGTGCTTCGTTATCGTATACGGAATTGTTTACAAGGTAGTTGTAAAGCACATTGACTTTGGTTTCGGAATCCATATCGGTTGTAATACAGGATTCAACAATTTCTTTGGCTTTTCCTGCAATTTCTGCCTGCTTTGAGCTGATTGTATCCTGATCGTAAACATAATTTACGGTAAAAGTCAGGGTGTTGTAATCATATGAGAATGAGTTAATTCCCATAACATACGGATTCTGATAGTATACTTTATAAAATACATCCACCAGGGTGTAAGGATCCTGTAATGAAGGGAATGCTTCAACAGATATTTCTGTATTACCCTGAACCATGTTGAGGGCAAGCCATTCTTCCTCGGCCGTATCGGCATTAACATATACGCCTTCAGGAACATTTACAACAGTATCGGTGTTTCCGTTTTCAATATGGTCCCTTGTGTTATCATTCTGGGCATCAATAAGGGAATCGTCGTAATCCTTGTTTTCGTCTGCAGGAATAATGGTGCTTACATCCTCATCCGGTGTTTTGTCAACCTGGTCTGTTGGGGAAACATTTCCTGTCTCGCCGTTAACACCGTCATTGGCAGGAGCTTCTCCGGAGTCTTCGTCAAATCCCACAGAGCCGTAAATATATGTACCTTCAATGGTATAATCGTACTCATCCCATGAATATTCGAAGCAGTCTACATGGACTCTCTCGTAGTTTACTTTATGCATTGACGAGGTGCCGTCAACATTTATTACTTCCACTTCCGCCGGAAAATCGGCAGGAGTAGGATATCTTCCTTCAATTTCGCTTTCGCGCTTTACTTCATACGGAAGTGTGAGATTAGCAGTTGAAACAGCGTTGCTTAATGAGCTTTCTTTACCGTCTATCACGGCTGTAACAAAGTATTCGCCTTTAACACCGTAGTTCTGACCGCTGTTGCTTTTTTTGCCTGTAATCATATCTTCAACTTCGGCAAGACTGTGACTGGTGGGACCGGAGAATCCGTCATACACACATTCGGTGGTTTCGCCTTCTTTAAGAAGATAGAGCTGGGTCTCTTCTGTGGCATTTACACCACAATCATAGCCTGTTTTGCTGCCGTTAATTGCATGATTGTCTTTGCCTGTGTATAAAGATGAATCTATCAGATTGTAGACAATGTATTTTTCGGCGTTTTCAACAGGCTCCCAGCTGAGGGAAAATCTGCCGTCAACACTTACATTGCCGGAAATGGTAGGTGCGGAAATTTCTTTTTTAACCGTAAACGGAATTATGGTAGGCTCCGTAAGCTTTGTCGGCGTATCTGCCTCTAAATCATAGTGCAGGGCAATGTAGTACATCGGAGCGTTTCCCCAGCTGTCCACATCATTATAGACATAATCCTTATCCTGGGAGTCTGTAGCAAGCACCGGAGCCATAGGGGCAACCGTAAGTGTGGTTTTTCCGTTATCGACGGCTAATTCTGCGGTGTAATATATTTTGCTTGCTTCCTCACATGCCGCATCGGTGTGTATTGATACGAAATCATATAAGTCTATATCCGTTTCATATGCATCGAAGTTAAAATTAAATTCAAATGCTTCGGTTGGGTCCACATTGTAAAGTGGCATAATATCCTTGCTGTCATCATAATCATATGCATCTTTGATGTCCTGTACGGAAACGGTTGCTCCGTAAGAAGTCATGTTTTGGGGTTTGGTGGCAGGTTCCTTGTCAGGTTCAGGGACCCATTCGGTTCCACTACCGCATCCTGTGAAAAGAATGGCTGCCAAACATATTAAAGCTGTAAATTTAAATGATTTTTTCATTGTATTGTTCCTTTCTTTTACCTTGATTAATTTCCTTTTCACTATATGAACTGCCGGACTGTGTAAAAGGTTGCACAAGTTGTAAAATTTTTATCGAAAAAATTTCTCTGTTCCGTTTATTGAAATTACTCCGTTTTCGGCAATGGAAAATTTGACTAAGGTCATGTCATCAAATACAGCCATGTAATATTTTTGGGTGCCCTCGGGAGTAATGTCGGTTTCTGTGGCCGAATCAAGTCTGTCAGCTATTTCTGAGATTTCTTCGGTACCGGCTTTTGGGGCGTCTACAAAACGGTTTGTATCGCTGACAAAAAGGTCATCAAGTGAGGCGGCAAGTCTGGCCGAAAGAGCTTTAGGGAGAGGATACTCCTTTAAGTCATCCGTAATCCAGTTGTAGTCATTAACAGAATCCGTACCTGATATGCCGGCGGTCTCACCCTGCTTAATAACTTCCCCATGATTGTTTGAGTTTCCGGGATTGCCGGTCTGGGATTCCGAATTATGGCGGATGATATTCACTGCAAAAATAATTCCTGTGCACAGTAAAATACCGGCTGCAACGGCACTAAGCTGCTTTATAAGCCGGAAGCGTCTGCGGGAATTAGCTGCTTTTTCTTCCCGGTGGAGAGTGTCCTGCAATGAGACCAAATAATCTTTGCCGGGGCCAATCTGATTCATATATTCGTTGTATTCTTTTTTTAGCTTGTCAGACATAGTCATCCTCCTTTAACATTTCTTTCAGCTTACTTCTTCCTCTGGAAAGCAGTGATTTCACAGTTCCTTCCGTGCTCTCTGTCACTTCTGCAATCTGGTTTATTGTCATATCCTCAAAGTAGAAGAGATGGATTGGAATTCTGTATTTTTCAGGCAGCCTGCAAAGTGCCTCACGAATATCAAGCGCTTCGCAGCAATCCTCCGTATAAGCATCACAAACCTCGTCTAACGGTACGGTCCGCTTATTCCATGAACTGGTAACAAGGGAGTTTATGGCATTTACTGTTACCCTTATGAGCCATTTCCTGCGATGGTCCTCATCATTAAATTTTATATCAGACCTTATGTATTTAATAAGAACATCCTGGGTTATATCCTCTGCGTCCGGAACATTTCCCAGTCTTGCAAAAGCAATCCGGTAGATGACCGGCGAATACTCGGCTATTAGTTCTTCCACGGACAGAGGCTTTAGTTTTTTTGATTTCAATATAGTTCATTTCCTCTCTTTCTATATAATGAACTTCTAAAGTCGGTAAAAGGTTGCATTATTTTTTAATAATATCGCATATTATACTACAAATAAATATATATTACGACATAAAATTCTGTATTACAGAATAGTACTTTAAAAAGGACAGGATATATGGTATACTAACATAGTACAAAAGTATTAGGAAAGTGGCAGGAGTTACAGCCTATGACCGTTAATAAACAATATAAGAAAGACCATGGGAAAGTATCCGGCAACTGGATAATCAGAATTATCGTCGCAGTGCTTGTTGTGGCTGGGATAGTTGTCCTTACCGGGGCGGCATTTAAAAGAATCGTTCAATCGGTAGAGAAGAATTGCAGCAATATGCTTGAGAAATCTGCTAATTCAGTTAATAACGAAATAATTCTCCGGTTTGAAGATAATATTAATACTTTAAGACTTATGTCAGGAGTAATGGTGAGGTCGGATGATTTGGAATCGGACGAAGCCGTAACCGAGAGAATCAATGAATTTTGTGACAAAACCATATTTGATCATATAGATGTTTTCTATCCCGACCATACCCTTCTTCTTCAGAACGGAACAACCATGGATGTTTCGGGCAGAATGTCTTTTGAAGAGATATCCGCCAGGGGAGAGCATATGTCAGCCAGGATGGGATACCTTGCTGATGAATCTAAGCATATTATATGCTACTGTGTGCCCGTAGTGGATGAGGGGGAGACTGCTGCTGTTATTATAGGTGTAATTGAGTGCAGCCAGTTATCCGACATCTTTAAAGCCGATGTATATGACGGACAGGCGTATATGTGCATCATTGACCGCAAAGACGGCTCGTTTATTCTGGATAATTATCATGATGAACCGGGAGATATATACATGTATGGCGGGGCGGCAACCCTGAGAAAAGGTTATGAACCTTCAGCCATTATTACTGATATTATGGATGGCAATACGGGAGTTACGGTTTACGAATTTGGTGAGAAAGGACAAAGCTCCTATGTATACTACACTCCGGTGGGAATGTTTGACTGGCAGCTTGTTCTGGTTGTACAGGAGGATGTGGTATTTGCAAGACTGCGGGAAATGGATGGTATTCTTGCGGGAATCGGAATCGGCGAACTTGTTATACTGACCCTTTACTTCGGATTCTTTCTTGTGAGTACCATACGACGCGAGAGGAGCAGGAGGAAAGTTGAGAAACAGCTTACGGTATCCAATAATCTTGTTGAATGTATTTCCGTGCTTTCTAATAATCCGGATACCGGTGAAGCCATCAATAAAGTTCTTGAAATTGTGGCTTCATATTTCCGGGCGGAAAGAGCTTATTTATTTGAGATAGATTATGAGAATCGGACAACCACCAATACATATGAATTTGTCGCAGAAGGTGTAACAGAAGAGATTGACAATCTGCAGAATGTCCCTCTTTCCGCAGTGGACGAATGGATTAAGCAGTTTCGTGAGAACGGAATGTTCAGAATTAAAGATGTGGAAACCGATGTGGACAGGGACAGTGATGTATACGAAATTCTCAAAGCCCAGAATATTAACAGCCTGATTGCCGTTCCTATATATAAAGACGGTGCTGTTATAGGCTTTTTCGGAGTTGATAACCCAACCGTCAATTATGAGAATCTAAGCCTCATAACATCAGCCACCTTCTTTTTATCCGACAGCCTTGAAAAGAGACAGTATCATGAGATGCTTGAGCGTCTGAGCTACGAAGATGCACTGACCAAGATGTATAACAGAAATAAATTTAACGAAGAAGTCGAACTCCTTCAGAAGAACAGACCGGAGAAAATCGGCGTTGCATACATAGACATGAATGGTCTTAAGGATGCGAATGACAGATTCGGACATCAGGCGGGAGATGAACTTATTAAAAGAGTTGCAAGTTCAATATCGGGAGTATTCAAGGAGAATGCATTCAGAATCGGTGGAGATGAATTTATCATAATTGTATCTGATATTGAGAAAGATATCTTTTATGATAATATAGAGAAGATGATTTTAACTATGAAGGAAAGTCAGGTAAGTGTTTCCATCGGTGTATCCTGGACCGAATCCGGAGAGGACATTATAACACAGATTAGAAATGCCGATGAGAGAATGTACGAAGAGAAAAACCAATACTACAAATTCACTCATCAGGACAGAAAAATATATATGCAGAATAGGGAATAAAAATACATGAAAGGACCGGATTCTCTTCGGGGGCAGATATCGTGCCCAGATGGAAATCCGGTCCTTTCCAATTTAAACAGGAAATTATCAGCTAAAGCATTGCCGTTTCAGAATGATTGTTTTTGGTAATACTCTTAGTGGTTGCTTGTAATTGTACGCCGGATGTGATAACATATTTTTATCTGTAGATTAGTGTAAATTATGGAATAGGAGTGTGCAGATGTCTGCACAGTAAGGATATGGCAGAATTTTACGAGCCGCATGTTCTTAAACATCTCCAGAACCTGGAAATGGATATCCTGGGAGATTTTATCAGAATATGCAATGAACATAAGCTTACCTATTTCGGATACGCAGGAACCGGAATAGGGGCACTCAGACATAAAGGATATATTCCGTGGGATGACGATATTGACATATCCATGCCAAGGAAAGATTATGAGCTGTTCCTTAAAATAGTACAGGAGGAAATGGGAGACAAGTATTATGTGCTTAATACGGATACGGATGAGAATTTCCCTCTGGCTACCACAAGACTTTGCCTTAGAGGAACGGTGTTTCGTGAGCCTTCCATGAAAGATGTGGATTGTAAATGGGGTATTTTTCTCGATTTATATGCACTGGATAATGCGGCAGACGGATGGTGGGCATATCACTGGCAGATGTGGAGCGCATGGTTCTGGGGTAAGTTGATTATTTTGCGTGCCCTGCCGAGACCTTACCTGTATGTACACGGTTTTCTTGCCAAAATCGTTACGGGCGCATGTATTGCCGTACATCATATAATGAAATTTTTGCACATTTCCAAGAAATGGCTTATCAGAAGAAGAGAGAAGGCCAATCAGAGATATAACAACAGGGAGACAAAGAGGATTGCATATTTTTGCGACCCTCTGCCTTATACCAATACATTTGTTTTAGAGGATATTTATCCGCTTAGAGAGCTTCCGTTTGAGAATTTTATGCTGCCGTTTCCAAATAATCTGGAAGAGCTGCTTACAAAAATGTACGGAGATTATATGACACCTCCTCCTGAAGAGAGAAGGAAGACTCATTTTCCGTATGAACTTGATTTCGGACCATATCCTATGCGGGATGACGAGGAGGAACAAAATGTCTCAGAATAATGAATTTGAATATGAACTTACAATATTAATGCCTTGTCTTAATGAAGCAGAGACCCTTGAGGTATGCATACAGAAGGCGCAGACTTTTTTGAAAGAAAGCGGAGTTAACGGAGAGATTCTTATTGCGGATAACGGAAGTACCGACGGTTCCCAGGATATTGCAAGGCGTAACGGAGCCAGGGTTGTGGATGTGCCTGTTAAAGGTTACGGTGCCGCACTTATCGGCGGATGTAATGCTGCATTGGGTGAATATGTAATTATGGGAGATTCCGATGACAGTTATGACTTTTTGCATCTTATGCCTTTTGTAGAGAAACTCAGAGAAGGATATGACCTTGTAATGGGTAACAGATTTAAAGGCGGAATAGAAAAAGGAGCTATGCCTTTTTCACACAGATATATAGGTAATCCGATTTTATCTTTTATCGGAAGACTTTTTTATCCAAGCAAGATAGGGGATTTTCACTGCGGTCTCAGAGGATATAATACCGAAAGGATGAGAAGCCTTGATCTGAAGACAACGGGAATGGAATATGCCAGCGAAATGGTTGTTAAGTCCACTCTTTACGGCTTTAAAATAACCGAGGTGCCTACTACCCTTAAGAAAGACGGCAGAAGCCACGCTCCTCATCTTAATACAATGAAAGACGGATGGAGACATTTGAAATTCCTTCTTATGCACAGCCCTAAATGGCTTTTCCTGTATCCGGGAATTATCTTAAGTATAATTGGAGCCGTGTTTATGGGAATACTCATTGCGGGACCTTTAACCGTTGGCAGTGTAACATTTGATGTGCAGACCCTTTTATACGCTTCGGCAATGCTGCTTCTTGGCACCAATATGATTCTGTTTTCGGCATACACGGGAACTTATGCCCGTACAACGGGATTTATCCCGATGAAGGAGCCTAAGGGGCTTATGAAATTTTTTACCGTTGAAAAAGGAATAATCCTTGGTATTATTCTTTTTATCGCAGGAATTGCGGCATCAATTCTTTCGGTAAATGTATGGTCCAAAGCATCTTTCGGAGAACTTGATCCTACCAGATCATTAAGGCTTATAATTCCGGCATTTACGGCTATTGTACTCGGTGCGCAGCTTATATTTGCCAGTTTCTTTATAGGCATTTTACAGATTAAACATAAATAACCGATTCGGAGTTAAGGTATGAAAGAACCATTAGTCAGTATTTGCATACCGGCATATAACAGCGCAAGATTTATAGAGAGAACCATCCGTTCGGCACTGGAACAGACATACTCCAATATAGAAGTGGTAGTTGTGGATGATTGTTCCAAAGATGATACGGTATCCGTTGTGGAAGCGATTAACGATTCCAGGATAAAACTATATTGTAATGAACAGAACCTTGGAATGACCGGTAACTGGAATAAGTGCATAAGAATGTCAGGCGGAGAATATGTAAAGCTTATTCCTGCCGATGATGTCATATATCCGGATGCTGTTTCCAAAAGCATGAATATCCTTATGGATAATGATGATGTATCACTTGTTATAGTCGGTACGGATCTTGTTGATAATGATGACAAAGTTATAGGTGCCTACGCCCACTGGAAGAAGGCAGGTATTTTTCCGGGAAAGCGCATTGCCAAAAAATCAGTCATGTGGAATAATTTTTTCGGGAATCCTGTATGTGCCCTGTTTCGCAAGTCGGATTTTGAGAAAACAGGCGGTTTTGACCCGGATATTCCCTATATTCTGGATTTTGACCTTTGGCTGGGACTTTCGGCACTTGGTAATGTTGCATTTATTAAAGAAAAACTCAGTGCCTTCAGGGTCCGTAAAGATTCCAACACGGGAATTCTGGTAGGCAGCAGAGGAAAGGATTATACTGCCGAGCATGTACGCCTTCTGGATAAACATATCGCAAAGAAAACTTTTTCCATGAATAGGTTGGAAAGAAGGATTTCTATTATATGGCGGGCTTTGCGCAACTATATTATTGCTTTATACATCAAAATTAAAAGCTAGTGTTCTTTATGGGAGCAGGTATTTTAAATGGATAAAAATTATGAAACCCGGATAGACTGGAATGTCCCGAATGCGGATGTTATAAATAATCTTAATGAACAGATAGAGAATAAAATAATCATCGCCAAAGAACTTAAAGATTGTCGTGATTATCTGAAAGCATGTAAAGAGATTAAGGATACTTATGAGAGTATCCTTTTTATTGATGAAAAAAACCATTCTGCCCTCATGAATCTGGCACAGATTGAATGCGTTCTGGGTAACACGGAGAATGCGGTAAAATTATGGGAGAGAGCAGCAGATGCTGCCCCAACCGTTGAAGATAAAATTGAGGCGCTTTCTCTTCTTTGTGCCGGATGCAGGGAAGAGGGAGATTATAAGAAAAGTATTGAAGCCTGTAATAAAATGATTTCGGCGGACGGACATTGTGTTGAGGCTGTTATTACTCTTGCGGAAATATATTATCAAGATCTTAAGGATGTTAAATCGGCGGTTTCCCTTCTCGAAAAAAGATATAATGCCACTGTCAGGGAATCGGAAAAAACTGCTTACATGTGTGAATGCCTGATGGCTGTAAGGTTTCTGCCGGAAATTAGAAATCCTCAAATCGAAAAATCCATATGCAGGAGATTAAGAAAACTGTGGACGGATGACGAACAGGAAAACAAAGCCGGGATGTTCTATATTATGAGCGCCCTGGAAAAGGCTCTGAAAAGACAGGACTATAAATGCTTTGAATATCTGTACCGTACCGGTGTTTTCCACGGAAGTGAGAAATCTTTTCTGAATACCCGGTTTAAAGCAATTTTTCAGTATGAGCAGCTTCTTAAAGACGGCTGTGTATGCAGTTCTCTTAACCGGTACCTTACGGATGAATCTCATGGAAGAAATCATTATAAAATCATGCATGATATGGTTCTGGATGCTATTAAGGTTCAGAAATCATTGTATGAAATAAGATACAATGCACCGCTTTTCTGGAAAGCAATGGGATCGAGGTTTCATGAGCTTGAACAGGAAATGCAGACACTCTGTCCGTTAATCGGAGAATATGAGCATTTTATTAATGATGAAAGCTACGATACAAAACTTAAATATATTCTTAAAATTCTTATCGTTGCACCATACGGAGAACTTACTCCTGAGGATAAAAAAGAATTTTACGAATGTTGTCAGGACTTTTTTAATAAGGAAAGAAGACATGAGGGCAGAAAAGTACTCGGATTACTTAAGAGTACATATCCGTTATGTTATGACATTCTGATAAACAGGCTCCTTTCGCAAAAGACATGTTCAGGCAAAAATCAGCCCGTAACAGTGCTTATAAATGCGGACGGCTGGGAAAAAGAAACAGACACTGCCGGGATACAGGGCTTTTTTGAACTGTGGGGCAACCAGATAGATCTTCCGGACTGCCTCCGTAAACGTCATGGTTTTTCCTCAAAGCACAAACCGGTAAACGGTTCGGGAATTGAGAAAAAATATGAAGAACAGATTATGTTCCAGCAGCTTGAGTTTGACAAACTGATAAATCCGTCGCCACTTTATATGGAGCAGCAGAGGATGGAACGGGAAGCCGTTGATATGGAGGTCAGACGCAATAAAAAGAGAAAACTCAGAAAGCGTATACTTATAGCGGTGGCAATTGTTCTGGTATTAGTTTTCTGTATTTTGATTGGTATAGGTATATACAATGCATGAAACATTTTATTTAAACAGGGCTTTTTAAGTCCTGTTTTTTTTCTTATAGGAAAACGCTACTCATATAAGATATTTTTTGCCTGTTAAAGAATATGATTGAAGGATTTTTTTTCAAAATCCCCCCTTTATGAGGGGGGATTGAGAGGGAGAGAGTGGTAAGATACCATTGTTGAATTGATATGGTTTTTAATTTTTAAGGAGTTTAATATGAAAGAAAACAAAATTTTAGGAAAAGTGGTAGGTCTTGTACTTGTGTTTGCTCTTACAATCACAACAGTACTTGCAACAGGTGTAGCTAATGTTTATGCTGCAAAACCGGGAAAAGGAGGACATGACAGACCATCAACAAGCGGTTACAGTCACATTGATGTGAGAGTTGATGGAACAATGACATATGATGTACAGGTTAACGGAGTATCCAAAGAAGGATATCCGATAACTTATGTTTCTCAGGTTACTTCTGTAGAAGGTACCGTTAACGGAAAAAGTGTTTCGTTCTTTAAGCAGAATGCTTCGGGAGAGAATGAGTTCAGAACATCCGGAACATTTAATCTTACCGATACGGTATCACTTGTAATTAAGGGTGACCTCTATGAAGAACAGACAACTACTGAGACATATTATGAATATGTCTGGGTAAGAGACGGAAGGTTCGGCGGTCACTATGAAAAAGTTGAGAAGACACGGGAAGATACCAAGTTAGTTAAAGTTGATGAATTCACATATATACACACATTTACTGCGGATGAACTTAAGGCTGCATTGGATTTATGTATTGCAGATCATGGTTACGGAGATCCCGGTTTTGATATTGTTCTTACCGGCGAAGATATTACTAATGAAATATTCAACACGGTAACAGTTCATTATTATGCAGCAGGAACAACAAATAAAGTATTCGATGATGATTCATTTACCGCACAGGAAGGCGAGACACATGAATTTACAGCACCTTCTGTTGAAGGAACTGTAGCAGGTATCGAAGAAGGTCATTACACACTTTCTTCCGATGATGTTGAACTTGACGGAAATGATTTTACTGTAGAAGTCGGGGACAGTGATTCTGAAGTAATAGTATATTATGTACCGGAAGAAAAAGTGACAACTACAGTTAACTACTATGTTAACGGTGAATTTCTTGATTCAAGAAGCGCAGATGCTTATGCCGGAGAGACAGTTAGTCTGGAAGTGGTTAAACCTTCCAACTACAGAGCTGAAGCATATTCAGTAACAGGAATCGGGATAAGCGATATTAATAAAGGCAGTTTTGATGTTGAGGCAAACGGTCAGACAATCAATGTATATTATACCGAGAGACCAAAATATCAGGCAACAATCAGCTACTATGTTAAGACATGGGATGTTGAAAACAGCTGCTACAATGAAAAAGAATATATTGACACAGTAACAAGTGCAGAGAATTATTCAGGTCTTGAAGTTACTGTTGATGCATTGAAAACAAAATATACTGCAGAAGATTATACAATCGAATCCGATATTGAGGGGTATAATTTTGATACAGAAGAGATTACCGTTAAGCTTGACAAAGAGAACAACTCATATGAAGTTGTATTTGTTGAGATTCCTGAGTATACGGTAACGGTTGAATACTCTATCGTAACATTTGACGGTAAGACGGTTGAGCTTGGTTCAAAGGTATCTGAACCTGCCAAAGCCGGTGCAAAGGTAGAGTTGGATATTATCCTTCCTTCAGATGAATATAAATATTCTGTTTCAAGTGTTTCTGATGAACTCACATTGGCAGAGAATGTTTATGAGGCAACAGTAACAGCCGGCAATGCAGTTTACGAAGTAGTTTACGCAGAAGACGGCAAATATGATGTGAAATTCAATTTCTTCAAAGAAGTTATTGAAGACGGCGTAAGCAAATATGTATTATTTGATAATAAAACAGTTAAAGATTACGCAGGTAAGACCGTAGAGGTATCATCAGTAGATGCACCGGCAGATTATTATGAATATGCCGGAACAACCGCAACTGCGACAGAAAAAGGATTTTCGGCAGTAGTTAGCAGTGATGTATCTGCTAATGAATATGACATCATGTTCAGACTTGAAAGATATACTGTGACATATTATAAAGAAGACGGCTCAGTATATGACATAAGTGAAGAGATTCCTTACGGAACAACAGTTGAAGTTATCAGTAATGCTCCGGGAAAAGCAACTGTATATAATAACACAGAAGCAGACGGAATTGCAGCATCTATGACAAGTTATTCATTTGCTAAATGGCAGCTTGAAGATACAAATACTTTCTTTAAGAAGAATGAAACAATTACCGTAAAGGCCGATATGGATTTATATCCTGTATATACGGAAAAGAATATGGGAACCTGGTTTGCAATTCTTAATCCTGAGCTTACACAGCCAGCAGGAACCGATCCTGAACCGGTTGTAAACTATACTAACAAAGTACCTGGTGCAATTGATTACTTTACAGCTCCGGGTTCAACAGACCTTGCATATGTATATGGAACAATTATGGAATATCCGGTATTAGACGGATTGACATATACAAATTCAGAGAAACAGAAGGTTAATCTTACAATTGCCGATAATGAATATGTTAAGTGGTATGTTGTTAAAGACGAAAATGACGGATTCCATGTAGACGGTGTGATTATGTCTCTTCCTAAGATAACATATGTGCTTGACGGTGAAATAATTAAGACAGAATATGTTGAAATTGATTCCACAGAGGAAGAACCATATGATTTTGACTGTGATGAATATGTTTTAGACGGTTCACCTGTTAAAGACGGAGAATTCACAGGCTGGATGCTCGACGGCGAAGTTGTAACATCTATCAAAGACCTTGCAAAAGATACAACAGTATATGGATATTCAATCTATACTACAACAATCAATTATGTATATGAAGACGGAAGTAAAGCAGCTGAAAGCGTTGTTAAAAAAGGCAGAATCGGTGCGGAATTTGAAGCAGTTGCTTCCCCTGTAATCGATAATTACACAGCAAGCATTGCCAAAGTAGAGGCTGTGGACCTGACAATTGCCAAGGGCAATAAAGTTATCACTGTTGTTTATACAGAAAATGATAAAAATTCATTGACAATTAATTATGTATATGAAAACGGTGCAACAGCAGCCAAGAGCGTAGTACTTGTAAATTATGTTGGTAAGATGGCTTCAGACAGCGCAGTTAAATCTCCTGTAATTGATAAGTATGAAGCTGATAAGCCGGAAGTTGCGGCAGATGAAATCGCAATTACGGATGAGGCACAGGTTATCACTGTTGTATATACAAAGAATGTGTACAATGTAACCATCAACTATGTATTTGCTGAAGGTGAAGGACTTAAGGGAGCAACTCTTCCTGAATCAGTAACCTCAGAGGTTAAAGTTGGTGAAGCTACACTTTCCGATAAATCAGTTCTTGAAATAGAAGTAACAGGCTGTGATATCACAGGAGTATCAGAATATGCGGATGTAATGCCGGCAGAAGATGTTGTTATTACAGTTGAATACTCAGTTAAAAGATTTGTTGTTAAGTATATCGTTGATGATGAGGAATATGATACTGTTTATGTAACATATGGTACCGATATAGATGCATTACTTGAAGCAGAGTATACACCTGCCGAAGGATATAAATTCAGCGGCTGGTCAACAGATGCCGAAGGTCAGGTCGTAAGTGATATCGAAATAATCGGTTCCACATCAAGAATTCCTGAAGTAGAATCAGACGAAGATGACATTGATGACATCGATGATGGCGACGATATCAGTGATGAGGATGATGCCGACGATATCGTTCCTGATAAAAAGCCGGGAAGAAAACCTGAAGTGGAGGCAGATGTGGACGCATTTGACGGAATTGCTTCAAATATAGGCGCATATCTTGCACTCCTTGGATTAGGTGGGGTATCACTGGTTACCGCATTTAAGAAAAAAAGAGTTGAAGATTAATGATTGAGGGATTGTTAATACAGTTTTAAATAATAAGCTCCGGTCGCAAATGTGACCGGAGCTTATTGTAATTATACGTTCTTAAACAGAATAAAAATTATTCAAACAGTTTTGAAAGCTGTCCGATGGTAGAAGTGATCTCTTCAACGGAAGATTCAATGTTATTGTAAATCACTGCTGATTGAGCGGATAACTCCTGCATGCTCTTGGCAACTACCGCAAAACCTCTTCCTGACTCACCGCTTCTGGCCGCCTCTATGCTGGCATTAAGAGAAAGTATGTTCTGGCGGTTGGCAATAGCCTTTAACTGGTTGGTCTTAGAAGTAATTTCCTGAATAAGTTCATTTGAATGTGTTATCTCGTCTTCAAGAGTTCCTAATCTGGAAGCGTTCACATGACGGTAGTATTCCAGGTTAACAAGCTGATTAACGATTACTCCCAGAAGGTCGGCTGCAGCTCTGATACGCTGTTCAGTGCTTACCGGAACCTTACGAAGGGCATCAATGTACAAATCAGGATTAATACCTAATTCTTCTGCTGTAGCACGGAATTTCTCTTCATCAGGTTCTGCCGGAAGTACCTGTCCTCCTATAATCGCACCAACTTTTTCCCCATTAACCAGTATATCAACGGAAAAATCCATAAGTCCGGCATGGCAGAAATATGTACCTGTACATTCGTTATCACATTTCACACAACGACGGTTGCCTTCTGCAGAGCCTCTTGTATACTGCATACAAAAATCCGTAAAGTTACTTCCCTCTGTTAAATATTCCCCATGAATTCCGACAGCTATGGCAGCAAGGCCTGTAGCGTTTGAAAAACTGTCCTGGATTTCCTGTAATTTCCCCAAATCCATAAATTCTTTAAGTTCCATAAAAGCCCTCCTAACAGCTTTTTAATCGCATTTAAATTTATTATATATTATAGCACATTAATCTAAAATGAACAATACAACTATTTATATATGGAAAAAAATTAGGAAGTGATTTATACTGAAAAAAACGGAGGTGTTATTATGTCCTTTAAAAATGATACATACGCAATTACGGCAAAAGAAATCATTGCCAATCTTAACAAAAGAAATATGGAGGGATATTACTGTAAGGATGCCAAAGAAGCAACAGAAAAGGCAATATCCCTTATGAAAAAGGGAGCGTCTGTTGCGTGGGGCGGTTCCGAAAGCATTAAAGAATGCGGACTTATGGATGCCGTAAGAAACGGAGAATATGAGATTATTGACAGGATGCAGGCAGTAACCGACGAAGAGAAAAAAGCAATGTATGCCCGTATAGTGACCTGTGACTATTTTCTTATGAGTACCAATGCCATTACCCTGAACGGTGAGCTGGTAAATATTGACGGTAACGGAAACAGGGTCGCACCTTTGATTCACGGTCCTGAGAATGTAATTATAATAGCAGGAATGAATAAGGTAACTGAAGATGTGGATTCTGCATATAAGCGAATAAAAACATCGGCATGTCCGCCTAATGCGGTAAGACTTGGAAAACAGATTCCGTGCGGACTTACGGGCGTGTGCAAAGACTGCTTTTCACCGGAATGCTTCTGTAATCAGATTGTAGTAACAAGAAGAAGCGGACATACCGGACGAATTAAAGTGATTCTTGTGGGAGAAGAACTGGGATATTAATTTATGCTGACATAAAACAGCCGGGATTATCAGACCGTCTTACGGACTGTCGGATACCAGCTGTTTTGTGTTACAAATATCTTCTTGGGAGGGGGATGAACGACAGGAAAATTATTCTTCCCAGAAAAGTTCATCTAAGGTTTTATTCAAAGTATGGCATATGGCAATACAAAGGCGTATGGTCGGGTTGTAATCGCCTTTTTCTATTGCGTTTATAGTCTGCCGTGAAACATTCACTTTATCAGCAAGGTCCTGTTGGGACATATCAAGTGCGGCTCTCGCCGACTTTAATTTCAGATTCTTCATTAGCGTTCACTCTCTGTTTTCCATAGAATATTTGATAAGTGCCGCTATTATAACAATAAAAACGGCGGCTCCGCATACCAGATTAGCAGGGAGATACAATTGATCATTATATATTATGTTCCAATGATTTTTCTTAAGTGTAATAATTCCTAAAGCAATATTGCCCATTCCTATAACTACTAACGGTATAAGAATACTGGTTATTTTCTGGTTAAAACCTACATAGGCATCTTTAATTATACATACAATCGCAAAGGTTACGACTGAAAAACAGATACCTATTGAAAGGTTAGTTTCGTGGGAGGCCCATTCGACTTTGGAAATAATGCACCCGAGCTCGCTTGCAACAAAATACAAAGTCATTGCAACAAAACCGAACTTGTACGCCTTACCCCTTGCAAGAATCTGGCGTTCATCATAATTAATCCGTCCTCTTCTGATAAGAATAATGGCACAGAAGGCAATAAGGAAAATCATCAGAAAAACTGATGCGAAAAGGGTTATATTCGCTGCAGTATCGGGTTTCATATGAATGTACCTCCCATAATCAAAAATCTATTTTCTTAGGATATTTACACTATAATACTCACATTACAAAATGTCAAGTATTTTTTACAAAATGTCATCAAATGACAAAAAATGCCCTATAATCATGGTAAAAGACTAAAAAGTTATGTATATGACATAAGATTATTGAGTTTGCAAAAGCGGAAAATGGTATTGTATACTGAAATAAATATGAAGGGGGAAGAAAAGGAGGAAAATCTTGAAAAAGAAACTTATTTTGGCAGGGATGATTCTTATGATGGCATTGCTCGGAGGCTGTACTGATAAAGATAAAACACATCCGGACAATCCCGATACGGAAGGTTTGGCCGATGCCGGACTTGAATTTTCCAAAGAAAGCGGAATATATGCTGATGAATTTTCCCTGGAAATTTCAGTAAATGAAGGTTTTGATATTTTTTATACCACTGACGGAAGCAACCCGGCAGACAGCAGTACGGCAATCCCGTATGACGGAGCGATTACGGTTAAAAAACGCACTGATGATGCCAATGTGGTATCTGCCGTATCTCCTTCGCTGTTTTGTACAAATTTCAGCAATTATTCCGAAAAAGACGGAATTACATGTTACATACAGGCTCCGTCGGACAGTGCCGTGGATAAGTGTACCGTTATCCGTGCCGTGGCAAAAGATGCTGACGGTAATACTGTTCAGACTGCGGGAGCAACATATTTTATCGGAACCGCAGAAGAGCACATTGAAGGAATTAAAGAGAGCTGCGACGCTGCCGGAGGAGAACTGGCAGTAATAAGCATCACGATGAATTATGATGATTTATTTGATTATGACAAGGGTATTTATGTAAAAGGTGCTTCTTTTGATGAATCATTTGAGAAATTCAAATTAGAAAACAGCTGGTTTAAAGCAGAAGATACAAGAAAGCTTCTTGCAAACTATTCACAAAGAGGAAGAGAATGGGAAAGAGAGGCTCATATAGAAGTTTTTGAGATGAATGCAGATTCCTGCAGCGAAGTGATTTCACAGGACTGCGGAATACGTATACAGGGTAATTATTCCCGTTCCGATTTGCAAAAAGGATTCAGACTGTATGCCAGAAGCGATTACGGTCAATCCAAATTCGATTATCCGCTTTTCGGTGAAGAACTGAAAGACGAAGAAGGAAATGTAATTGATAAATTTGATACTTTTGTACTGAGAGCAGGAGGAAACTGTGCATTTACCTCCAAGTACAATGATACTTTCTGGCAGACTCTTTCCGGGGACATGGATATTTCCACCAAGGCATCAAGACCGTGCGTGGTATATTTAAACGGAGAATACTGGGGACTTTATGTTCTTGAAGAAGATTATTCTGATGATTACTTTGAAGACCACTACGGAGTGAACAAAGATGATGTGGTTGTGTATAAAGGTGATGCAGAGACATACGAAATCGGATATAAGCTGGATGAAGGCGAAATACCTGAAGGCGAGAATGTGACATATTACTATAAGGATCTTCTTGACTTCTTTGCTACCCATGAGAATCTTGAAGACGAAGCAGATTATGAAGAGTTCAAAAAGCTTGTGGATCCTCAGAGCGTAATGGATTATTTTGCCGTGGAGGTCTGGATTAATAACAAATGGGACTGGCCGGGTAAAAACTGGTCAATGTGGAAATCCATTAATCCGGATTCCGACAATGAATATAATGACGGCAGATGGCGTTTCTGTCTGTATGATGTGGAATTCGGCGGAGTAAGCGGAAGCAATGATGCGTATACAAATACCATTAGAGAAGACAACTATAAGCCGAAAGGACTGCTTGATTTTGATACGGATAATCCTGCTGTTCTCTGTTTTGCATATCTTATGACCAATCAGGAATTCCGCACAGAGTACTGTGACAGATTGTCTTCTTTATCCGAAGATATCTTTAATAAGGAAAAAGCACTTGCAAAACTTGAGGAATTTGAAAATATTTACGGACCGTTGTTCCCACAGTTCTTTGACAGATATCCTGAAACCGGAAGCAAGGAAAGTGCCCTTTACGGAGGATATGCCAGCTCACAATGTATCCGTGATTTCATTGAAAAGAGAGAAGACAACATTCAGAAAATAATAAACTGGGTAGAAAGACAGTTCCAGTAAATGTAAAAAACCCGGTTGAAAGATATTTGATGCCGTGGGTACTAAGGCTGCGTCTTATGCAGCCTTAGAACCCTAATGTGCAACAACAAAACGAAAGTGCTATTCAACCGGGAACAGATTACCATATTTCAAAAGTCGCTCTCCGGAAGGAGATATAAAAAATGTAAAAAACCCGGTTGAAAGATATTTGATGCCGTGGGTACTTGGGCTGCGTCTTATGCAGCCTTAGTACCCTAATGTGCAACAACAAAACGAAAGTGCTATTCAACCGGGAACAGATTACCATATTTCAAAAGTCGCTCTCCGGAAGGAGATATAAAAAATGTAAAAAACCCGGTTGAAAGATATTTGATGCCGTGGGTACTTGGGCTGTGTCTTATGCAGCCTTAGAACCCTAATGTGCAACAACAAAACGAAAGTGCTATTCA
>JBJENE010000032.1:0-15351 GCA_051880035.1 Butyrivibrio sp. | reverse complement strand
AAAAAATGTAAAAAACCCGGTTGAAAGATATTTGATGCCGTGGGTACTTGGGCTGCGTCTTATGCAGCCTTAGTACCCTTACGAGCATCAACTAAACGAAAGTGTTCTTTCAACCGGGTTATTTACATATTTATTTTTCCCACCTGCCGCTTGCACCACATGGTAGTATAAGTCCGGAATCGGTTACAGGAAGTCCTATTTCGTCCGATTTCACGCTGCCCCCATGTTTTTTCATAACTGCAGTACCTAACATATAAGTAAGCACGGAAGGTGCAAGACCTGTTGTATATGAATTAATAAGGAAAAATAGCGCATCGTCCGACAAAAGCTGTTCGCACAAAAGAACCAGCGGGTATATTGCTTCCTCAATCTTCCATATTTCACCTTTTGGTCCTCTTCCGTATGAAGGAGGGTCCATAATAATTCCGTCGTAGTGGTTCCCTCTTCGGATTTCCCTTTCTACGAATTTAACACAATCATCAACAAGCCAGCGTATCGGAGCATCAGAGAGCCCGGAGGAAGCCGCATTTTCTTTGGCCCATCCTACCATTCCTTTTGACGCATCCACATGAGTGACAGATGCACCGGCAGCGGCAGCAGCCAGTGTGGCACCGCCTGTATAAGCAAACAGATTGAGAACCTTAACAGGTCTGCCGGCTTTTTTTATTTTATTACCAAACCAGTCCCAGTTGACAGCCTGCTCAGGGAAAAGTCCCGTATGTTTAAAGGAAAACGGTTTGAGATTGAATGTGAGGTCTTTATAATTAATACTCCACTGCTCCGGTAAATCAAAAAATTCCCATTCTCCGCCACCTTTGCTGCTTCTGTGGTAGTGGCCGTTCATTTTGCGCCAGCCGTTATTTTCCTTGGGAGTATTCCATATTACCTGAGGGTCGGGACGCACCAGAAGGTAATCTCCCCACCGCTCCAGTTTTTCTCCTGAAGATGTATCAAGTATTTCGTAATCTTTCCAGTTGTCAGCAATCCACATAATCTTTCTTCTTTCCTTATATTATAAGTTTGCAATTTGTATTTCTTCCTATTATAATAATAGAAAAAATAGTCCATATCAAGAAAAAAGATGCAGATTTTGCCCGGGACAAGGAATAATGTTTTTGAAAAGTATAAAATTTACGATTGTACTTCAAAAAAAACAATTTTCAGGTATTGATTTTTGTACGATGATACTATATACTAATATCTGCTGTGACATTGATAGCTGTGAAGCGTGAGGTTGCTGCCTATATGGCAGGTTTTCCGTGGAGCGAATGTCAAGTTAGGAAACTGACGACAAGTCACTGTACAACTTACCATCTGCAATACGCAGAGATGACCGAGTAAGGTTGCGTAGAGAAGTATGCACTTCTTTTTTCTCTGACAGAAGCGCGACACACCCGGGGATGTGTACAGTCACCACTTGTTGTACTGAGATGCGAGATAACAACGCATCAGATTTAAAAGTACGAAAAGGAGGCGGCTTTTTTTATGGCAAGTCAAGTAATGAGAATCACACTTAAAGCTTATGATCATCAGATGGTTGATCAGTCAGCTAAGAAAATTATCGAGACTGTTAAGAAGACAGGATCTCAGGTGAGCGGACCTGTACCTCTTCCAACTAAGAAGGAAGTTGTTACAATCCTCAGAGCTGTTCATAAGTACAAAGATTCAAGAGAACAGTTCGAGCAGAGAACACATAAGAGATTAATCGATATCATTACTCCAACACAGAAGACTGTTGATGCATTATCCAGACTGGAAATGCCTGCAGGTGTGTACATCGACATTAAAATGAAAAACAAATAATTAATGTCTGATTTTTAGCAAGTAAGTCCTGAAGGGTTTTAAATATAGAAGTAACAATGAGTTCCACTTATATTTGACTGTTCTAGGATGTTCTCGGTAACGAGAACCGCTGTAGATTTAACAGGAGGTATTATTAATGAAGAAAGCAATTTTAGCTACAAAAGTCGGAATGACACAGATCTTCAATGAAGACGGAGTGCTCGTTCCTGTAACTGTATTGCAGGCCGGACCTTGTGTAGTAACACAGGTAAAGACAGTTGAGAATGACGGCTATGAAGCAGTTCAGGTTGGTTTTGTTGACAAGAAAGAGAAAATCGTAAGTGTTGACAAGAGCGGCAAGAAAGAAATCAGAAACAGACACGGCGTAACAAAGGCTGAGAAAGGTCATTTTGATAAAGCCGGAGTATCTTACAAGAGATATGTAAGAGAGTTCAAATTTGATAACGCAGCTGATTATTCCGTAAAGGATGAAATCAAAGCTGACATCTTTGCGGCAGGAGATAAGATTGATGCTACTGCAATCGCAAAGGGAAAAGGTTTCCAGGGTGCTATTAAGAGATTCGGACAGCACAGAGGACCTATGGCTCATGGTTCTAAGTTCCATCGTCATCAGGGTTCCAACGGTGCTTCATCTAATCCAAGCCGTGTATTCAAGGGAAAAGGAATGCCTGGTCACATGGGAGCTAAGAAGGTTACAGTTCAGAACCTTGAAGTTGTTAAAGTAGATGTTGAGAACAATTTAATCTTAGTTAAGGGTGCAGTACCTGGTCCTAAGAAATCTTTAGTAACATTGAAAGAGACAGTAAAGTCAGCTAACTAATCTGGCTTTCAGGAAGGAGGAACACACAGATGGCAAAAGTATCTGTTTACAATATTGATGGCAAAGTGGTTGGTGATATTGAACTTAACGATGCAGTGTTCGGTGTTGAGGTTAATGAACATCTCGTACACATGGCAGTAGTTAACCAGCTTGCTAATAAGAGACAGGGAACTCAGAGCGCAAAGACTCGTGCTGAAGTCAGCGGTGGCGGAAGAAAGCCATGGAGACAGAAAGGTACAGGTCATGCAAGACAGGGTTCAACAAGAGCTCCGCAGTGGACAGGCGGTGGTGTTGTATTTGCACCGAAGCCAAGAGATTATTCTTTCAAGATGAATAAGAAAGAAAAGAATCTCGCATTAAAATCTGCTCTTACAACTAAAGTAGCAGAGGAAAAAATCATCGTATTAGACAGCCTTAAATTTGATGATATTAAGACTAAAAATATGGTAGCTGTTTTAAATAAACTTAAAGCAGAAAAAGCGTTGGTTGTTTTAAATGATAATGACCAGAATGTTGTTTTATCAGCAAGAAACATTCCGGGAGTAAGAACTGCATTAACAAACACAATTAATGTTTACGACATTCTTAAATATGAGAAGTTAATCGTAACAAAGGATGCAGTAGCAACAATTGAGGAGGTGTACGCATAATGGCAAACATACAGTATTATGATGTAATTCTCAAACCGGTTATCACCGAGAGAAGTATGGAAGATATGAGTTCCAAGAAGTATACATTCCTTGTTCATCCGGAAGCAAACAAGACACAGATTAAAGAAGCTGTTGAAAAAATGTTCGAAGGAACAAAGGTTGCCAAAGTCAACACAATGAATCTTGAAGGCAAGACACGTAGAAGAGGAATGACCTACGGAAAGACAGCAGCCAAGAAGAAAGCAATCGTTCAGCTTGCAGAAGACAGCGCTGATATCGAAATCTTCTCAGGACTTTAATTTGTAAGACCGGTAAGAATACCGGAGCGGCGTAGAAAAAGTGATGAAAATATTGCGCCGGCAAAAATAGGAACGCCCGGAGGCGTTGTAAAACAAAGACACATCGAAAGGAGAAACAACAATGGGAATTAAGACATATAACCCATATACACCGTCCAGAAGAAATATGACCGGTTCTGACTTCTCAGAAATCACTAAGAAGACTCCTGAGAAATCTCTTCTTGAGAAAAAGAAAAAGAACGCTGGTCGTAACAATCAGGGTAAAATCACCGTTAGACATCAGGGCGGCGGTAACAGACAGAAATACAGACTTATCGATTTCAAGAGAAAGAAAGACGGAGTTCCGGCTACTGTAATCGGAATCGAGTATGATCCAAACAGAACAGCTAATATCGCATTAATCTGCTATGCAGACGGCGAAAAATCATATATCCTTGCACCACAGGGATTAACAGACGGCATGAAGGTCATGAACGGACCTGAAGCTGAAGTAAGAGTTGGAAACTGCTTACCACTTGAGAATATTCCGGTTGGTACTGAAGTTCACAACATTGAGCTTTATCCTGGAAGAGGCGGACAGTTAGTTCGTACAGCTGGTGTAAGCGCACAGTTAATGGCTAAAGAAGGAAAATATGCAACACTCAGACTTCCTTCAGGCGAAATGAGAATGGTTCCGATTATCTGCCGTGCCACAATCGGTACAATCGGTAATGCAGACCATAACCTTGTTAACATCGGTAAAGCAGGACGTAAGCGTCACATGGGTATCCGCCCTACAGTTCGTGGTTCTGTTATGAACCCTAATGACCATCCACACGGTGGTGGTGAAGGTAAGGCTCCGGTTGGTCGTTCAGGACCTATGACACCATGGGGCAAACCGGCACTTGGACTTAAGACAAGAAAGAAAAACAAAGCTTCTAACAAGTTAATCGTAAGAAGAAGAGATGGTAAGGGCATTAAATAAAGGAGGTCAAATTTATGGCTCGTTCATTAAAAAAAGGACCATTTGCAGATGAGAGTTTACTTAAGAAAGTAGACGCTATGAACGCATCAGGTGATAAGTCAGTTATTAAGACATGGTCACGCCGTTCTACAATCTTCCCTCAGATGGTTGGACATACAATTGCAGTTCATGATGGCAGAAAACACGTACCTGTATATGTTACCGAAGATATGGTAGGACATAAGCTTGGTGAGTTCGTTGTCACAAGAACATTCAGAGGACATGGAAAAGACGAGAAAAAATCCAAATCTCGTTAATAGACATATTTTGGAAGGAGGTTTCATCCATGGCTAAAGGACATAGATCCCAGATTAAAAGAGAGAGAAATGCCAATGCTGATACAAGACCATCTGCTAAGTTGTCTTACGCAAGAGTGTCTGTTCAGAAGGCATGCTTTGTATTAGATGCTATCCGTGGAAAAGATGTTACTACAGCACTTGCAATCGTAACATATAATCCAAGATATGCTTCTACATTGATAGAGAAACTTTTAAAATCAGCAATTGCGAATGCTGAAAACAACAACGGAATGAAGGCTGAAAATCTTTACATTGAAGAGTGCTATGCAAACAAAGGACCTACAATGAAGAGAGTAAGACCAAGAGCACAGGGCAGGGCTTACAGAATCGAAAAGAGAATGAGCCACATTACAATCGTGCTTAATGAAAGATAGGAAGGAGAACACACATGGGACAGAAAGTAAATCCTCATGGCTTAAGAGTCGGTGTTATTAAGGACTGGGACTCAAAGTGGTATGCTGAAGCTGATTTCGCTGATAATCTCGTTGAAGATTACAACATCAGAAAGTTTATCAAGAAGAAACTTTACAGCGCAGGCATTTCAAAGATTGAGATAGAAAGAGCATCTGACAGAATTAAGGTGTTTATCTACACAGCAAAACCGGGTGTTGTTATCGGTAAGGGTGGTGCTGATATTGAAAACCTTAAGGCAGAAGTTCAGAAGCTTACAACAAAGAAATTATCTATAGACATTAAAGAAGTTAAGAGACCTGATAACGATGCACAGCTTGTTGCAGAAAATATTGCACTCCAGCTTGAAAACCGTGTATCTTTCAGAAGAGCTATGAAGTCTGTTATGACAAGAACAATGAAGTCCGGTGCTAAGGGTATCAAAACTTCAGTTTCAGGCCGTCTCGGCGGTGCTGATATGGCTCGTACAGAGTTCTATAGTGAAGGAACAATTCCTCTTCAGACATTACGTGCTGACATTGACTATGGTTTTGCGGAAGCAGATACCACATACGGTAAAGTCGGCGTTAAAGTATGGATCTACAAGGGTGAAGTTCTTCCAACCAAATCAGTTAAGGAAGGGAGCGAACAGTAATGTTATTACCTAAGAGAGTTAAACATCGTAAACAGTTCCGTGGCTCTATGGCCGGAAAAGCAACGAGAGGCAATAAAATTGTATATGGTGAATATGGTATTGTTGCTCTCGAGCCAAAGTGGGTTACATCAAGACAGATTGAAGCAGCCCGTATTGCAATGACACGTTATATTAAGCGTGGTGGTAAAGTTTGGATTAAGATATTCCCTGATAAGCCTTATACACATAAGCCATTAGGTGTCAGAATGGGTAAAGGTAAAGGTGGAGTTGAATATTGGGTAGCAGTTGTTAAACCAGGACGTGTAATGTTTGAAATTGCCGGCGTATCTGAAGAAGTCGCAAGAGAAGCATTACGTCTTGCAATGCACAAACTTCCTATGAAATGTAAGGTAGTTTCTCGTGCGGATTTAGAAGGCGGTGATAACAGTGAAAATTAAAAAGTATGTAGAAGAATTAAACAGCAAAACATCTGCAGAATTAAATAATGAATTAGTAGCTGCTAAAAAGGAATTATTCAATTTAAGATTCCAGAACGCAACAAATCAGCTGGATAATACAAGCAGAATTAAAGAAGTTAGAAAGAACATCGCAAGAATCCAGACAATTATGGCTGAGAAAGCTGCTGAATAATCCGAGGAAGGAGGAATTGTTGTGGAAGAAAGAAATTTAAGAAAAACCCGTACCGGTAAGGTAATAAGTAATAAGATGGACAAAACAATCGTAGTTGCCGTTGAGGACCATGTAAAACATCCTCTTTACAACAAGATTGTTAAGAGAACTTATAAGTTACAGGCACATGATGAGAACAATGAATGTCAGATCGGTGATGTAGTAAAGGTTATGGAAACAAGACCTTTATCTAAGAACAAGAGATGGAGATTTGTTGAACTTATCAGCAGAGCTGAGTAATTTGGTCGAATATTTTGAAGGAGGATTACCTGCATGATTCAGCAAGAGACAAGACTCAAGGTCGCTGATAACACAGGTGCCAGAGAACTTCTCTGCATCAGAGTTATGGGCGGATCTACAAGAAGATATGCGAATATCGGCGATGTAATCGTTGCCAGCGTTAAAGATGCAACACCAGGTGGCGTTGTTAAAAAAGGTGATGTAGTTAAAGCCGTAGTTGTTCGTACAGTAAAAGGCGCTCGTCGTAAAGACGGTTCATATATCAAATTTGATGATAATGCTGCCGTAATTATTAAGGAAGACAAGAATCCAAGAGGAACCCGTATTTTCGGACCGGTAGCAAGAGAGTTAAGAGACAAACAGTTCATGAAGATTGTTTCATTAGCTCCGGAAGTATTATAAGGAGGTGCGACTGTGTCTACTACTAAGATTAAAAAAGGTGACCTTGTCAGAGTAATTACAGGAAAAGACAAGGATAAAGAAGGAAAAGTAACATCAGTTGATGCAAAGAACGGAAAAGTAATCGTTGAAGGAATCAACATGGTTACCAAACATACAAAACCAAGTGCACAGAATCAGAATGGCGGAATCGTACATCAGGAAGCTCCTATTGATATTTCCAATGTTATGTATGTTCATAAGGGAACAACAACAAGAATTGGATTTAAAATGGACGGAGATAAGAAAGTTCGTTTCGCTAAGAAAACCGGTGAGGTTATCGATTAATTGAGAAAGGAGGTCTGTGACGGTGAGCAGGCTCAAAGACTTATATAAAAGTGAAATAGTTGATGCTATGGTAAAGAAGTTCGGATACAAGAACGTTATGGAAGTACCTAAGCTTGATAAAATCGTTATAAACATGGGTGTTGGAGAAGCAAAAGACAATTCTAAGATTCTTGAAACAGCTGTTAAAGAACTTGAAACAATTTCAGGTCAGAAAGTTGTTACAACAAAGGCTAAGAATTCAGTTGCCAACTTCAAGATCAGAGAGGGAATGGCTATCGGATGTAAGACAACACTCCGTGGCGAAAAGATGTATGAGTTCCTCGACAGACTTGTAAATCTTGCATTACCTCGTGTACGTGACTTCAGAGGCGTAAGCGCTGATTCCTTTGACGGAAGAGGAAATTACGCACTTGGAATCAAGGAACAGATTATCTTCCCTGAAATCGAGTATGACAAGATCGATAAAGTAAGAGGTATGGATGTAATTATTGTTACAACTGCCAAGACAGACGAAGAAGCACGCGAATTATTGAGATTATTCAATATGCCATTCAAAAAATAATTATAGGAGGGAAATTCAATGGCTAAGACCTCGATGAAAATCAAACAGCAGCGTCCGGCAAAATTCTCTACAAGAGAATATACACGTTGCAAAATTTGTGGACGTCCACATGCTTATTTAAGAAAATATGGAATTTGCAGAATTTGCTTCCGTGAATTAGCATATAAGGGACAGATTCCGGGCGTTAAGAAATCAAGCTGGTAAAATCCGGCGTACAGAAGTTTTTGACTTCTAATACAGAGATATAGATTTATAGGAGGACGAATCAGATGACAGATCCAATTGCAGATATGCTTACCAGAATTCGTAATGCAAATACATCTAAACATGATACAGTTGATGTTCCTGCTTCAAAGATGAAAATATCCATCGCTGAAATCCTTTTCAATGAAGGATACATCCAGAAGTATGAATTAGTTGAAGATGGTAACTTCAAAAATATCCGCATTACATTAAAGTATGGCAAGGATAAAAATGAGAAGATTATTACCGGTCTTAAGAGAATTTCTAAGCCTGGTCTCCGTGTTTACGCAGGCAAGGATGAATTACCAAGAGTTCTCGGCGGACTTGGAATTGCAATCATTTCTACAAATCAGGGCGTAGTTACCGATAAAGAAGCAAGAAAGCTTAATGTCGGCGGCGAAGTTCTTGCATATATCTGGTAATCATAACCCGGTATATGGCAACCCTGCAAAAGATTACTTTTGCAAGAACAAATACTATTAACAGACGAATAATCGTCATTACCCAGTAAGGAGGTACACGGCATGTCACGAATCGGAAAAATGCCTATCGCTATACCGGCAGGTGTTACGGTTGATATAGCAGAAAATAATAAAGTGACTGTAAAAGGACCAAAGGGAACTCTTGAAAGAGTATTACCTGCGGAAATGGAAATCAAAGTTGAGGGAACAACAGTTACTGTAGCAAGACCTAATGATTTAAAGAAGATGAAATCTTTACATGGTCTTACAAGAACATTGATTAACAACATGGTAACCGGTGTTTCTGAAGGTTTTGAGAAGAAGCTCGAAGTAAACGGTGTAGGTTACAGAGCTCAGAAGAACGGTAAGACATTAGTTCTTTCATTAGGATATTCACATCCTGTAGAGATGGTAGATCCTGAAGGTATCGAAGTAGTGGTAGACGGACAGAATCTTATCATCGTAAAAGGTATTGATAAAGAAAAAGTTGGCCAGTATGCAGCTGAAATCAGAAGCAAGAGAGAACCTGAACCATACAAAGGTAAAGGTATTAAGTATGCTGATGAAGTTATCAGACGTAAAGTTGGTAAGACTGGTAAGAAATAATTAAAGGAGTGGAACAAAGATGGTTAGTAAAGAATCAAGAGCTGAAGTTCGTCAGAACAAGCATAGAAAAATTCGTAATCGTTTCAGCGGGACAACTGAAAGACCAAGACTTGCAGTATTCAGAAGTAATAATCATATGTACGCTCAGATTATTGACGATACAGTTGGAAAGACTCTCGTTGCAGCTTCTACACTCGAGAAGGATGTTAAGGCTGAGTTAGAGAAGACAAATGATGTTGCAGCAGCTGCTTACTTAGGAACAGTAATTGCTAAGAGAGCACTTGAGAACGGAATTAAGACTGTAGTCTATGATAGAGGCGGTTTCATATATCAGGGCAAAATTAAAGCATTGGCAGAGGCAGCTAGAGAAGCTGGCCTTGAGTTCTAGGCAGGAAGGAGAAACGAATGAGACATACAATTATTGATGCTGATCAGTTAGAATTAAATGAAAAAGTAGTATCAATCAAGCGTGTTACCAAAGTAGTAAAAGGTGGACGTCATATGAGATTCTCTGCACTTGTTGTAGTTGGAGACGGAAACGGCCATGTTGGCGCTGGTATTGGTAAGGCAATGGAAATTCCTGAAGCTATCCGCAAGGGAAAAGAAGATGCCATGAAGAAACTGATTTCTGTTCCTGTTGATGAGAACGGAAGTATTCCACATGATATTATCGGAAAATTCGGAAGCGCATCAGTGCTTTTGAAGAAAGCTCCGGATGGTACCGGTGTTATTGCCGGCGGTCCTGCACGTAGTGTAATTGAGATGGCAGGCATTACCAACATCCGTACCAAATCATTAGGTTCAAACAATAAACAGAATGTTGTTCTCGCTACAATTGAAGGTTTATCACAGTTAAAGACACCTGAAGAGGTTGCTAAGCTCCGTGGTAAGACTGTAGAAGAACTCTATAAGTAAGGAGGACGCGAAGAATGGCAGACAAGTTAAAAGTAACATTAGTAAAATCAACAATCGGTGCTGTTCCAAAACATGTTAAAACTGTTGAAGCACTCGGACTTAAAAAACTTAACAAAACTGTTGAATTACCTAACAACGATGCAGTTAAAGGCATGCTTGCACAGGTAAGACACTTGGTTAAGGTAGAAGAAATTTAATCTTTGAATAAGGAGGTGTAAAAATGGATTTATCAAATTTACAGCCTGCAGCAGGTTCTAAACATAGTGATAATTTCAGAAGAGGCCGTGGACACGGTTCAGGAAATGGTAAGACAGCCGGCAAGGGACACAAAGGTCAGAAAGCCCGTTCAGGAGCACCAAGACCTGGTTTCGAAGGTGGTCAGATGCCATTATACAGAAGATTACCTAAGAGAGGTTTCACAAACAGAAACAGTCTTGAGATTATTGGAATCAACTTAAAGGCATTAGAGAGTTTTGAAGACGGCGCAGTGGTAACTGTTGATTCATTAATCGAATCAGGCATCGTTAGCAATCCTAAAGACGGTGTTAAGATTCTTGGAAACGGAGAATTAACTAAGAAGCTTACAGTTAAGGCTAATGCTTTCAGCGCAAAAGCAAAAGAAAAAATTGAAGCTCTTGGTGGAACCTGTGAGGTGATTTAATGTTTAAAACATTAGTAAATGCGTTTAAAGTTAAAGAAATAAGACGCAAGCTTCTTTTTACTTTTGTTATGTTGATAATCATCAGGATAGGAAGTATTCTTCCTATTCCTGGTGTTGATTCAAGTTATTTAAGTACATTATTTGGGTCGACAGAGGGATTTAATCTTGTAGATGCGGTAACGGGTGGTTCGCTGCTTAATATGTCCGTGTTTGCATTGAGTATCAGTCCATACATTACATCTTCAATTATTATGCAGCTTCTTACAATTGCAATTCCTAAATTGGAGGAGATGCAGAAAGACGGAGAAGATGGAAGAAAGAAGATTGCATCCATTACCCGTTATGTAACAGTAGTACTCGCATTAATAGAAAGTGTTGCCATGGTAATCGGCTTCGGCAGCCAGGGTATGATTTTGGGATATTCTTCAATGTCAACTGCCCAGAGAATTTTCGCTTCCGTATTTATGGTTGTGATTCTTACTGCCGGTTCAGCTCTTTTAATGTGGATTGGTGAAACTATTACGGAAAAGGGCGTTGGTAATGGTATCTCAATCGTACTTGTAATTAATATTCTTTCAAGATTACCGGAAGATTTTGTTACACTGTACGAAACCTTCATCAAAAATGCAACTGTTCTTAATGCTACAATAGCTGTTGTTGCAATAGTTGTAATTATTTTTGGTATTGTGCTTTTGACGGTTCTGCTGTGTGCCGGAGAGCGCAGGATACCGGTTCAGTATTCAAAGAAAATCCAGGGAAGAAGAACTTACGGAGGCAATTCAACACATATTCCTCTTAAAGTAAATACCGCGGGAGTAATTCCTGTAATTTTCTCCCAGTCACTTATGACATTCCCTGTACTTATTGCACAGTTTTTCAATGTTGATTACAGTACTGTAGGAGGAAAAATTCTTCTTGCTTTATCATCCAACAACTGGTTTAATCGTGCAAACATGATTTATACTGTTGGTGTTATTGTTTATATCGCATTGAACATTTTCTTTGCATATTTTTATACATCAATTACCTTTAACCCGATTGAGGTTGCTAATAATATGAAGAAGAGCGGCGGATTCATTCCTGGTATCAGACCTGGTAAGCCGACTTCAGATTATCTTACAAAGATTTTGAACAAAGTTGTATTCATCGGTGCAATAGGACTTACAATAATAGCTCTTATCCCGGTTGTATGTTCCGGATTGTTTAATGCCAATGTTTCATTTGGTGGAACATCAATCATCATTATTGTAGGGGTTGTACTTGAAACAATCAGACAGATTGAAGCGCAGATGGTAGTCCGTGATTATAAGGGCTTCCTCAGTGAATAAATGAAAGGTCAGGGTGAATATAGTGAAAATTATTATGCTGGGTGCTCCGGGAGCAGGAAAAGGTACACAGGCTGATAAAATTTGTGCAAAATATAATATCCCTCATATCTCAACAGGAGATATTTTCAGGGCAAATATCAAAAACAACACAGAGCTTGGCCGCAAGGCAAAGGAATATATGGACAAAGGTCTTCTTGTTCCGGATGAGCTTGTAGTTGATTTGGTTGTGGACAGAGTCAAAGCAGATGATTGTTCAAAGGGTTATGTTTTAGACGGATTCCCAAGAACAATTCCTCAGGCTGAAGCATTGGATGAGGCACTTTCTTCTATGGGAGAAAAGGTTGATTTCGCAATTAATGTTGAAGTACCTGATGAAAATATCATCAATCGTATGTCAGGAAGAAGAGCATGTGTTACATGCGGAGCAACATATCATATAGTATACGCTCCAACCAAAGCAGAGGGTATCTGTGATAAATGTGGTTCAGAACTTATTCTTCGTGATGACGATAAGCCGGAAACAGTTAAAAAGCGTCTTGATGTATATCATGATCAGACACAGCCTTTAATTGATTACTACACAGCAAAAGACGTTCTTAAAGAGGTAGACGGAACACAGGATATGGAAAAAGTATTCAGTGACATCGTCAATATATTAGGAGCGTAAATATGTCTGTAACAATAAAGACAGCAAGAGAAGTGGAACTGATGCGGGAAGCCGGAAGGATTCTTGCTCAGGTCCATGATGAACTTGGTAAGATAGTAAGACCGGGAATATCTACTTATGAGATAGATAAGGAAGGTGAAAAATTAATACGCAGCTTCGGCTGTGAACCGTCTTTCCTTAACTATAACGGATATCCTGCTTCTATATGTGTTTCAGTTAACGAGGAAGTTGTTCACGGAATACCTTCCCACAAGAGAATATTAAAGGATGGAGACATCGTCAGTCTGGATGCCGGAGTAATTTACAAAGGTTATCATTCGGATGCTGCACGGACCCACGCTGTAGGAAACATAAGTCCTAAAGCGGCCAAACTAATCGAGGTAACAAAGCAGAGTTTCTTTGAAGGAATTAAATTCGCCAAACCCGGCAATCACCTTCATCAGATTTCAGGAGCAATTGATGCGTATGTATCAGGCTTTGGATATGGAATCGTAAGAAGCCTTGTAGGCCACGGAATCGGAAGAAATCTTCACGAAGATCCGCAGATTCCGAATTTTGCCCAGAAGAGCAAGGGAATACGGCTTGTACCGGGAATGACACTTGCGGTTGAGCCGATGGTTAATATGGGAACATACAATGTGTGCTGGCTTGATGATGATTGGACCGTAGTAAGTGCAGACGGTTCTCTTTCAGCTCATTATGAGAATACAATTCTCATTACCGAAGACGGATGTGAAATCCTTTCATTAATCTGAGGTAAATATGACAGATATAAGGAAAGGCAGTTTTTGTAAATCAGCTGCAGGCCACGATAAGGGCACGATATATATTGTTATGGAAACCGAAAAAGGTATAGCAGTATGCGATGGGAAATTCAAAACACTTAATAATATGAAAAAAAAGAATGCTAAGCATCTTAAAGTTTTGAATTATACAGACCCTGTACTGGAAGAAAAAATTGCAGCCGGAAAGCTGCAGAACGAAGACATTAAGTATTCGATTAAACAGTATCTGACGCATATAGATAAAAAGTAGGAGGTTAAGCATATGTCTAAATCAGATGTTATTGAAATTGAAGGAACTGTAGTTGAGAAGCTTCCGAATGCCATGTTTCAGGTTGAACTTGAGAACGGACATAAGGTGCTTGCCCACATAAGTGGAAAACTCAGAATGAATTACATCAGAATTATCCCGGGAGATAAAGTTACTTTGGAATTATCACCATATGACCTTTCAAAAGGAAGAATCATCTGGAGAGATAAATAAAATAAAAAATTCGCTTGTAATATGTGTGACGCTGTGATACAATATCACTCGGACATTTTTTCAACTTTATCTAAAGTTGCTTTTTCGTGGAAAGGAGGATTTACCATGAAGGTTAGGTCATCAGTAAAACCTATTTGTGAAAAATGCAAAGTCATTAAGAGAAAAGGAAATATTATGATTATCTGCGAAAATCCTAAGCATAAGCAGAGACAGGGCTGATTTTCTTCCTGTCGGATACGCCAGAGGGATGTTTATGTCCGTATGGCATATTTTTGTGTAGATGCAGATATAGAGACTCTTACATGTTATTTTGCAGGGTAGGAGTATTCCGCAGTTGAAATTTCGGTTTCAAATTCCGCTTTGGGCGGGATTTTAGTGTGCGGCTGCAGTGGCGAACCACCTGGATGAGTTGTCAGCCACTTAAAATAAATTTATTAATAACAAATATCAGACAAATGGAGGTGTAATGCACACATGGCTCGTATCGCTGGTGTAGATTTACCAAGAGAAAAACGTGTTGAGATTGGTCTTACCTATATTTATGGTATAGGCAGAGTCAGCTCAAATCGTATTCTTGCCGAAGCAAAAGTAAATCCTGATACTCGTGTCAAGGATCTTACTGATGAAGAAGTCGGAAGAATCAAAGATGTAATTGACGCTAGTCAGTTAGTAGAAGGTGATCTCAGAAGAGAGACTGCTTTAAACATCAAGAGATTACAGGAAATCGGATGCAACAGAGGCATTCGTCATAGAAAAGGTCTCCCTGTCAGAGGACAGAAGACAAAGACAAACGCTAGAACTCGTAAGGGTCCTAAGAAAACAATCGCAAACAAGAAAAAATAATACCCGATAACAAAACGGGAACCCATAAGGGAGGTTAGTTTAGAAAATGGCTAAAGTTACAAAAAAAGTGACAAAAAAGCGTGTTAAGAAAAACGTTGAACGCGGACAGGCGCACATTCAGTCATCATTCAATAATACAATCGTTACCATTACTGATACAGAAGGTAATGCATTGTCATGGGCTAGTGCCGGTGGTCTTGGATTTAGAGGTTCAAAGAAATCTACTCCTTATGCAGCTCAGATGG
>JBJENE010000031.1:0-12947 GCA_051880035.1 Butyrivibrio sp. | reverse complement strand
CCCGTAAGCTATCATGGAAGCATATCCCATTCCGCCTACAGTAAGAAAGCACATATTGTGATGTCCGAAAATGTTATCACACTGCTCATATACTTCCCTGGAAATTTTTCCTGTGGTAGAGACAATTATGTCTTTATCCGAAACATGGTTCAGGATAGTTTTAATTGCATCCTCACGGATATATGTATAACCATTTGAAAACTTTATATTTTGAGAATTGTCAAATGTATCTTTTTTGATAATAATAGCATATTGTCTGTTGGCCAAAAAAGCATCCTTAACTTCCGAAAAAATTTCCGAAAGTTCTTCTTCGGTCGTGTCCCTGCCTATAACCCTGTTAGACACATGGAGAGTGTCAAGAATCGATTCTGTTATTGAGCCCATAAAAACATGCTGGGGTTCATCATGAACTCCCGGTTCGCCTCTGTATCCCACAATAAACAGCATTGGAATTCCGTAAACTTCCTCATTGGCTAATGAAGTAAGGGGATTAACTATATTTCCGATTCCGCTGTTCTGCATATATATGCATGCCGGTCTTTTGGTGGTAAGATAAGAACCTACGGCAAGTGCTACCGCTCCGCCCTCATCAGGCGGTACCAGATGGGTAAAATCTTTTATTCCGTCAGTATTCATGTATTCGCAAAACTGTTTAATCGCAGAGTCGGGTATTCCGTAAACCTCTTTTATTCCTGCCATTTTAAGATGTCTTGCAAAAAGTTTTATATCCAAAACATTTCCTCCGTATCCCCATATTCTTATATTATCATATCATATAAGTTTCCGCATCAATAAAATGTACCTTAAGGCTTTTGTCTCCGTCCAGAAGCTCTCATTTTATATTTACGGAGAGTTCAGGTGTAAGAAGCATGGCTGCGGCAAATAAAACCACTGCAAGAATAATTCTTACGGTACGCATTACACTGTTGTAGGTTCCTTTTGCCTTAAAAACATTCCACACCGTAGGAAGAACCACAAAAGCACATACAATCAGGCAAATTCCCGCCGGAATGCTCATAATAAAAGCGCCCACCGAGCATACCAAAATAAAAATGCCGATAATCCACTGGATTACATTAAAAAATTTATTCATATAAACTTCTTTCCTCCAACCACTCATTATTTATTATAGACTGTAATTACAGTAAACTCAACCGACTATTCTGCGACATATTTCCATTCCGCCGCAGTGCGCTCCTTAGCGGAGCGTTTTTTTGTTTAACAGGAAATTCGGAGGAATTTCCTGTTAGATAAAAAACCTCTCTTGTCTTGGCAGACAAAAGAGGTTGCTTTCATACTGGGATAAACGCACAACATCCGAACCCACAAACGAGTTCGGATGTTTTACATTAGCAGGGGCAGTAGGATTCGAACCCACGACCTGCGGTTTTGGAGACCGATATTCTACCAGCTGAACTATACCCCTATAAACAACGCCTGTTCGTCAGACGCCACTTGTTCTTTATACCACAGAATCGAATGAATTGCAACAAAAAAATACAAAATTTCAAAAATTGCAAAAATTTATTCCATATTATAAAAATTTACCAGAACATCTTCTGCCCTGTCGACAATATCTCTCTGCTTTGCAACCCTGTGTTCAAGTTTCCTTGATTCATCATTGACGCTTGTTGCCGTCTCAAGAATTTTGCCGAGAACATCCTTAATCCGGTCCGTTTCAGAGCGTTCTTGCTCTGTCAGTCTGTCACAGGAACTGATTTTATCCAATATTTCCTGTACGCTTTCAATTCCTTCTTTAACAGCGTTAAGGTTTTTGTCAGAAGCATTAATCACATCAAACGCATGCTTCTCCACCTTAAGCTGGGACTCATCCAGTTCATTAACCATCAATGAGATTTCGTTTTTTACCTGTTCCTCCATTATTCCCGCCTTCCTTATCTTCTACATAGTTCTGCTACTGTTCTGATTCCGGTAATTTTAATCCGGTCTTCTTTTCCTATATTTTTGAGACATGCATAAGGAACCACACATTCCTCAAATCCCAGCTTAACAGCCTCGGCAACTCTTTGTTTGGCCTGACTGACGGCACGAACCTCTCCGGCAAGTCCCACCTCACCGAATACAATGGTTTTCTCTCCTATCGGAATATTCCGGAAACTTGAAATAATTGCCATAACAATTCCAAGGTCTATGGCCGGCTCATTAACTTTCATTCCGCCCGCTATGTTAAGGTACGCATCGCATCCCGAAAGCTGAAGCCCCATTTTCTTCTCAAGCACCGCCATCAGAAGATTCATTCTGTTATAATCTGCACCTACCGCGGTTCTTCTGGGCATTCCGAAATTAGTATGACACACAAGTGCCTGTATTTCCACAAGAATAGGCCTCGTTCCCTCCATAAGACATGCCACTACGGAACCCGGCTCGCCTTTCGGTCTGCCGCTTAACATGTATTCCGAAGGATTAAGTACTTCCTTAAGACCATCCTGGCACATTTCAAAAACTCCGATTTCATTGGTAGCTCCGAATCTGTTTTTAACGGCTCTTATGATCCTGTAATTCTCGCTTCTTTCACCTTCAAAATACAGCACGGTATCAACCATATGTTCAAGGACTCGGGGGCCTGCCACAACGCCTTCTTTTGTTACATGTCCTACAATAAAAACTGTGATTCCCTGACCTTTGGCAATCTGTAACAGGGCATTGGTGGATTCCCTGACCTGTCCCACACTTCCCGGTGCCGAGTCCGAAGTCTCGCAATACATGGTCTGGATAGAATCAATTACTACAACCTGAGGCATTTCTTTACGAATGGCATTTTCGATTACGGTAAGATTCGTCTCACAAAGCAGATAAAAATTATCCGGCATAACGCCTATTCTGTCCGCACGCATTTTAATTTGTTTAAGAGATTCCTCTCCCGATATGTATAATACCTTTCTCGTCTCTGCAATATTTTTACATACCTGAAGAAGAATTGTGGATTTACCTATTCCCGGGTCTCCTCCCACAAGAACCATGGAGCCTGCTACAATTCCGCCGCCCAAGACCCTGTCAAGCTCTCCGAATCCTGACCGGTACCGGTCTTCAGATGTGGTATCCACCTGACTGACCTTAACAGGTACGGAATCTTTTAATTTGGCGGAAGCCAAAGAATTCCCCGGAGCCTTTACAACCGGTTCCTCCACAAAACTGTTCCATTCCCGGCATGCGGGACACTGTCCCATCCATTTGGATGACTCGTATCCGCATTCTTTACAGAAAAAAGCCGTTGATTTAGTCTTTGCCATTTTTTAAGAAATCATCCTCTCTACAGAAACCGGGCAGACCGACACCTGCCCGATGAACATTAGCCGTCATATAGTAAAAAAACAAAGGGCTGTGACCACTCACAGCCCCCGGTCTTACATTTTAACTATCTTAACTCTTGCTGAATTATCACTAGGTTTAACACTCATGCTGAGCTTACCGCTTATGTTGGTCTTCATGCTTCCGCTGCAGATATCGTCAACATATACTTTATATTCGGTGGAAGGCTCAAGTTCCAATGTAATCTGTGAATCCTCTGCGGTCTCAACATTCATTGTAATCTTACCGTCTTCCATCTTAAAATGGCTTACAGCCGTTCCCGGTACCGACTCATATACAAACATTCCGTTACGCTCTAACTTAGTAATTTCCTTAAAGGTCTTTACCTTGTAAATATCCCCATTGTGCTCAACATTGTCTAATTTTGTCTTAGTATCAAGAAGATAATTTCCAAAGCTGATGGAATTATCATCTTCGATACGGATTAATTCGTCTACTACAGACATCGCCGTTCCTCCTGTTTTCAATTATATGAAAAAGTATTTTAGTAACTTTATTATAATATAAATCGTGAATGAATGCTACATTATTTTATTGAAAAAATAAGTTTTTCTTTTCCTTCGGAATCCTTATCAGCAGAAATAAGTACATTATCTCCGGTCTTAATTCTGCCTTCCAGAATCTGTTCCGCAAGCTCATCCTCCACCTTACTCTGAAGAGCCCGTTTTAAAGGTCTTGCGCCGTATTTTTCATCAAAACCTTCATTGACAATATACTCTTTGGCCTTCTCGTCCAGCTCTATGGAAAGTTCCATCTGTTCCTTGATTCTCTTATTAATGGACTCAATCATAATATCCACAATCCGGGCAACATTTTCTTTGGTAAGCATATGGAAAACAATCATTTCATCAATTCTGTTTAAGAATTCCGGTTTAAAGAGGCGTTTTACTTCCTCCATAACCTTTTCTTTCATGTCATTGTATTCCCGCTCCGGAGAATTGGATGCATTAAATCCAAGATTCTTAGGTGATACTATATTCTCCGCTCCCGCATTACTTGTCATGATTATTATGGTATTTTTGAAGTCTATTTTGCGTCCCGTTGAATCCGTTACCATTCCGTCATCAAGTATCTGTAAAAGAATATTGAAAACATCCGGATGAGCTTTCTCAATTTCATCAAAAAGAACAACCGAATAAGGGTTTCGTCTCACTTTTTCACTGAGCTGTCCTCCTTCTTCATATCCTACATATCCCGGAGGAGAACCGATGATTTTGGAAACGCTGTGCTTTTCCATATATTCCGACATGTCGACTCTTATCAAAGATGATTCATTTCCAAAGAGTGCATCTGCCAGGGCTTTTGACAGCTCCGTTTTACCCACACCGGTAGGACCAAGGAATAGAAATGAACCTGTCGGGCGCTTCGGGTCTTTAAGGCCTACCCTGCCTCGTCTTATGGCTTTGGCAACAGCAGTCACTGCCTCGTCCTGACCTACCACACGCTTATGAAGAGTATCCTCAAGCTGCATAAGTCTTTCAGACTCTTCCTGAGCAAGCCTGCGAATCGGTATTCCTGTCCAGTCGGATACAACTGCCGCAATTTCATCCTCGCCCACAATGTGATTGTGGCTGTCTTTTTCTTTCTGCCATTCGGAATTAAGTTTCTCAAGTTCTTCAAGCTTTTCGAGGCGCAAAGCTTTAAGTTCTCCCGCTTTCTCATATGCCTCCTCGCGTATTGCCTGCTCCTTGTCCTTTTCGATATTCTCAATTTCCTGCTCGAGCCGGACAATTTCCTCAGGCTTCACATATGTTCCAAGTCTTGTTTTGGAAGCAGCCTCATCTATCAAGTCAATGGCTTTATCCGGAAGAAATCTGTCGTTAATATATCTCTTGGACAGCTTAACCGCCGCTACCACAGCATCATCCGTAATTGTAACACTATGGTGATTCTCGTATGCTTTTCTCAGGCCTTTGAGAATTTCAATTCCCTCTTCCTCGGAAGGCTCTTCCACTGTAACAGGCTGGAATCTTCTTTCGAGGGCAGCATCCTTTTCAATATATTTGCGGTACTCGTCAATGGTGGTGGCACCTATAATCTGTACTTCGCCTCTTGCCAAAGAAGGTTTTAAAATATTGGAAGCATCAATTGCCCCTTCTGCACCTCCGGCACCGATTATGGTATGCAGCTCATCAATGAAAAGCATGACATTTCCCGCATTTCTTACCTCGTTAATGACCTTTTTGATTCGCTCTTCAAACTCTCCTCTGTATTTGGAGCCGGCTACCATTCCGGACAAATCAAGGGTAAGAACTCTTTTGTCTTTAATTGTCTCAGGTACATTTCCTTCTACTATTTTAAGCGCCAGGCCTTCCACAATTGCAGTTTTACCTACACCCGGTTCACCCACAAGGCACGGATTGTTTTTGGTCCTTCTGCTGCTTATCTGAATTACTCTCTGGATTTCTCTTTCCCTGCCGATTACAGGATCAAGCTTGCCTTCTGCCGCAAGTGCCGTAAGATCCCTGCTGTACTGGTCAAGAGTAGCTGTCTGGGATTTCTTTTTGCCTTTCTGTCCCAGTTCCTCTTTATATGAGTTACTGTCCTCTCCCATGGCGTTCATTAAATCCACATATATTTTCTTGATACTTACGCCAAAAGCATTTAAAAGTCTTGATGCCATGCATTCCGGGTCTCTCAACATTGCAATAAGGATATGCTCCGTTCCGATTAACTGGGCATGAAATCTTACTGCCTCCCTTCTGGCATCGGTAAGTATTCTGGCAGCCTTTACGGTATAGCTGTCAGGTTCTTTAATTTCTATTCCTCCTCCGGAAGAAAGTCTCTGTGCTATTGTTTCAGTTACCTTCCCCGCATCTACATCATTACCCTCAAGAACTGTCCTTGCAAGACAATCTTCTACTCTCAGTATTCCTATAAGAATATGTTCTGTGCCAACACTTCCGTGTCTTAATTCAAATGCAGATTGTGCTGCATATTCCAAAGCCTCTTCTGCTTTCTTAGTAAATCCGCTCTGCATGGCTTCCTCCTTATAATCAACTTAATTCAACTCAGGCAGATTGTTCCTGATATATTCTGCACGAAGCACCTCAACCTCGTCCGGAGAAAGTGCCTTTTTACTTGTGTTAATAAGAACCGCCGGCTGTATATCCGACAGAATTCTGTTAATTCCGTGATAGTTTTTCGGGTCCACTGACAAAATCCCGAGAGCCACTCCCGACATATACTCGGACAATAGTGTAACCGCATCCTTGAGTCCCATTTTTCTGGCATACTTAAGTACCCCGTAAGATTTAAATGCCACATCTTCGGTGCGGTATCTGTCATTCTCATACTGGTATTGACGCTGCTCCCGCTCCTGTTCAATAATCTGCATCACGATATCATCAAGGTCTTTGATGATTTCCGTTTCACTCTGGCCCAATGTCTTCTGATTGGAAATCTGATAAAAATTTCCGTAAGAATTTTCATCATTACCGTATACAGGACGGATTTTAATTCCGAATCTTCCCAGTTCTGCAGATATGCCCGAAATTTTTCTTGCATTAGCCAGACCCGGAAGATGAAGGGAATAGCAGGCCCTCATTCCCGAACCTACATTGGTAGGAAAAGTGGTTTTGTATCCGTATCTTTCATCAAATGCATAATCAAACTGTGAATCAATATAATCATCTATATCATTGGCCTTTTTGAAGCATACAGGCATATTCATGCCGTTAGCCAGCACCTGTATTCTTACATGGTCATCTGAATTAAGCATAATCGATGTACCCTCATCCGGGGATAAAAGTACGGCGCCGGAATTTCTTTTTACCATGGTGGAATTAATAATCCGCTGCTCTTTCATGGCTTTTCTTTTGGTCTCGTCACACTCATTCATATATATGCATCTGTACGCATCAGGAAATTCCTCGTCGAATTTATCTGCCACTGTTTTGGTCATTGTGCGTGCTTCTTCTTCGGACATCCTGTCTGCAAACTTATAATCGGAAAAATTTCTTGCCAGCCTGATTCTTGTGGATATTACCACATCATCATTCTTTCCGGCTCTGTCATACCATTTAAGCATTATTATCTTCCTTTCCCTTCTTTAGTTCGTTAATACGGTCCCTAAGCCTTGCAGCCTCCGTAAAGTCCTCTTCATTAACAGCTTCCTTTAATCTCTTGGAGAGAAAATCTATTTCTTTGTCAATGTCTTTTGAATCCTGAACCCGGTTAATGCTTGTATCATGTTCCTCGTGCATTCCGTAAAGCATAGGTTTCTTACCCACATGGCGGTCGCTGCCCTGTATTTTTTTAATTGTATCCGTAATTAACGGTCCGAATACATCATAACAATCCGCACATCCGAAGCTTGAATTCTTAATAAATTCTCCGTATGTCATTTTGCATGTAGGACACGAAACCGTCCTTGCAGGGTCCTCCTGTTCGTCCGAGGCAAAGAGTCCGTTGCCTCCCAGAATTCCCGACAAAAGCTTTGCAAAATTCAAGCCGGTGTCAAACACTCCCGAAAAGCTTCCCAAATCCGAATTAGCTGCGCACTCACCGCAAAGATGATGCTCGCTTTTATTGTTGCCTATCACTTCCGTATAATGAAATGTTGCCGTATTTTTTCTGCACTTTTCACACAACATCTTATAATCCTCCTGCTCTGTCTGAATATGGTTAATTTGTAAACTCCGTAATAATATCATCTACCAGTGCATGTATCTCCTCGGCAGAAACATTTTTACACATGGCTTTGGCAATTACGACCTTTAAGTCGTCCGAAAGCTCCTGCATTGACCTGAGTTTATCCACATCTACCGCAATTATTGCTCCGTGTCTCCTGTCAAGCTTAATATAACCTTCCTGTCTCAGAACCGTATATGCCTTATTTACGGTATGCATATTAATTCCGATTGTGTCTGCCATCTGCCTTACCGACGGAAGTGAATCTCCTTCCCTAATCTGCTCATTGGCTATGCTCATTATAATCTGATTGCATAACTGGATATATAATGCCTCATCACTGTTAAAATCAATTGAAAAAAACATTTTATAACACCTCTTTTTTGATTAAATCCCAAAAAAAATTAACTTCTATGTTATATTTATACTATAACAAACAAGCACAGGAAAAGCAATACCATTCTCTTCCTGTGCCCTATTTCATTTTTTAGAGGAAAAAGTCATCATCCGTTCCGTCAAGATTAATAAACTCTACAGTCTCGTCTTCTTTTTCAACTACTGCAGCCTCTTCTTCCCACTTTCCGGATTCCACACTATAGGCTTCTTTGTTAAATTCCTCTTTCTCATTTTCGGAAACTTCTTCAACTTCGGTTACCGCCGCCTCATCAATATCCCGTTCCGGCTCATCGGTTACGGCATATTCCGCTTCTGCCTCTGAATTATCCGTACTTATGTCATCCGCAAAAAAATCCTCTGCAAGTTCATCATCCGGTTCCAGTTCGATGCTGTGTTTTTTGCCGGATTTGTGAACTGCCATTATAATAATTATTATAATTAAAATCAGAATAGTTATTACGCCGACAATAAAAATAATATTTCTGGAATTTTCCATTTGGTCACTTTGGGCGTTTAGTTCGGAATTTGCTTTTTCAAGCTCCGCTATTCTGTCTTCATAATCATTACCGGAATCCGTACCGGATTCTGTTCCGGTTCTTTGACTGTTTACACGCTGTATTGTCTCTTCCTTGGCATCATAGCAGTAAATATTTCTTTCACCCAACCGGTTTACACCATAAAAATATATAAAAGATTCATTCTCGCTGTCTGCATAGGCTTTAACGGTAACATCCTGTATCCGGTAATCTCCGTACACTCCGTAAGGAATATCTTTTTGTGAAATTCCATCCGCAAGATATACATATGTGTTACCGGCATATGAAAAGCTTATGTATTCCCGGTACGAATTATCATCTGCATTGTATATGAAAAATGATTCTTTGCCTTCTTCGTCGGTAAGATATACCAATGTCAGCTTTGTTTTGTCATTCACGGCAGCCATAACATCCATGCCTGATATTGTTACAAGATCAATCCGGTAATCCTCAGGCAACAGTTCTTTTTCAAAGGACGCCAGAATAATATATACATTTCCGTTGATTGTAATATTGATTTCCTCTCCTGCCGGTTCAGTCTCCTCAGGTTCAGTCTCCGGTTCCGTGTAAGGCGGCTCGGTAGGCGGTTCCGTTACAGGTTCCGGGTTGGCCCTTATAATCTCTATGGTATATATCATTGATGCACCGTTAGGAGCATAAGATGTTATTGTAATAATGTTGGTGCCATATTGTAATGCATCTGTAGGTCCGCTTACTTCCGTTCTGGCTCCCTTTGCCGCCTGAGTGGCAATAGCAGAAATATTTACGGAAGTAACATCCGTACCCACATAACTTTTGTATGAGGTGGTTCCGGGAGAAAAATCAGGTGCAAGTCCGTAATTAACCACACTGAGGCTTGAAAGTGTTGCATCACCGGAACCTACATCCGATATTTTAAGCGATGAGGTTGAAACAGTCATTTTAATAATCGTAGGATCATCACCTGTATTTTCCACAAAAGTATATCCATCACTTATTCCAAAATTGACCGTTCCCGTCTGTATTGCTTTAAATACTACCTGTGCCCTGTATTCCGTAGAAAAATTACCCATCATCATAATCTGGAAATTAATCGCACCGTCATAAGACCCTCCGGTAGTTCCGTCAGTACTTACAAACTGCAGCTTGCTGCTGTCATATGTAAGAATGAAATCTCCGTTATATATTTCGTGTGTTGACTTTACATATATATCAACCGTAACATTTTCTCCAACCGTCACCTCACCTTTATCCGGTGTAACGGAAATTGTTCCGGTGGCAGCATAAGCCGTAACGGGCTTTGATATTCCCGTAAATAATGCTACAGCACACAATATTGTAATTATCAGACTTGTTATTTTTTTCATAAGCTGCTCCATTTCATCTTGTCTGTGATATTTTACCGTCTCTCCATATATATTTCTGAATAATGGCCAAATCAAGCAGGTCAATACCTTCGGAAGCCGGATAAACATCGGCTGCCCTTAGTTTAATTCCCGTAAGCACAGGTTTTACCCAGTACTGCTTCTGATAATATGCGAGATCAAGCAGGTCTACTTTACCGTCACCGTTAACATCTCCATAAAGCACAACATAGAATTTATACATTATAAAGCCGCTACCGTCATATATTTCAATAATGTCTCCTGTTCCGATAAGGCTTTTATCACTCAGCTCATTGTATCCGGAATCAAGCACTGTCACTCTTCCGTTATTCACATTGAGTTTTTTCTTAACTGCAGCCACGGTATCTCCTATGTTAAATCCGTTAATATAACATGTCTGTATTGCATACCGCTCAAGGCTTCCGCTAATCTGATATCCCGAAATATCAAAACCGGTATCCGAGAACCTGATTATATTAACCGTATAAGTCCGTACATCCGAAGCAGGAACCGAAGCCGTATCGGACGACGGATACACATCTAAATAGTATGTATTTTTACCCTCGGACAATCCTTTTATCTCTGCTTTGTTATTTTTACATGTTACAGAACCGCTCTTATTTCTTAAAACCACTGTTGCCGAAGATGATTCGGTGGTATAGTTAACGGTCAGCGAATCAGTCGCATTGGAAACATACAGATTATACTGCTGAACATCAGATGCAAATGTCCTGCCAAGCACCCCGGATTCCGAGCCAAGGGATGTCAAAAGGGTGCTTCCTTCCAATCTGGTAATATTAATCTTATATTTACGGGAAGTTCCGTTTTCGGCCTTGCATGTTACGGTATAGGCAGTTGTCCCAACTTTAAGGTTAAATGTTCCCGTTCCCGACAAAGTAGAAGTGTCCTTTGCATAGGCTTCTGCCAAAATCTTAATTGAAGTCATCTTATATGGTACAACTATGGAATATGTAAGAGTATCCGTATTGAATGTAGGAGTAAGGATAAGTTCCTCCGTAGTCTTATCCATATATGTTCCCGTAACACTTAATGACTTTAATTTATAGTTGGGGTTGCCGTCTCCTGAAGGAGCGGGACAGTTCTTTTCGGGCATATTATGGTAAATCGGAATTCTGAACACAAAACTTGAATCAAGCAGCCCGTTAGCAGCATATGTATTGCGGATATTATATCCTTCGTTAACAGGTGCCAGAAGATTCTGCATATACTGCTTCCAATAGTAATAATCCGGATTAACAACACTGAATTTCTGGAAATAGATTGTATCCTGGCCTATATCAATATATCCGCTGGCCACCTTGGACGCTCCACCAAGTATAGCCTTATACTGCGTTGTCCATCCTGCACTCTGTGCCTCCGCAGTTCCGTTCTTAATTACCGCGTCAGTGGTATTACCGCTTGCTCCTATATTAAAAAAGTTATAATATGTCTTACCGTCGGTACCCGTAACTCCCGTTGCAAGTGAGTCCGTCAGTTCAACTCTGCCGGTTTCATCATTATATGTACCGCGCCCTTTTTCCTGAATTATTCTTGCACACAGGTGGATAGGACTTACATTATATGCTTGGCCGGCTTCCATAAGAACCGTAGCATATGATTTACCGGCACTGCCTCCTACTTTGGCATAATCAAAATCCATAAAGGTATCTTCCATCATTGCCCTAAGAAGGCTAAAAGTCTGATACTCCGAATTAAAGCTTAACATTTCAAACTCAAAAATATTCTCTTCGGTCAGCCAGTTTCTCGGGTCCATAACATATTCAACCGCAGTCCGGGAGGCCTGTACCCAGTTACCCCCGCATAACTCTACCCATTCGTTGGCAGACCAGTTAAATGCTCCGGTAATCGTGGTATCTTTCCATGAAGAAGGTGTTTTATACCAGCTTCCGTTAATTCCCATTATGGCATTAGGTACAAGATTACGGCCAAGATACATTTCATTTTTGGTGCTAAGCACCTCACTCCATTCAAGTCCTGTATCAAATGCGACAAATTTCCATGTGGGATGTGATTCATGAAGAGTTCTAAGATATGGTTTATATGATTCAGGGAAATCTGCAATGGATGCTTCAAATTCTTCATCAACAACACTTGCCGTCTCGGTTTCATTAGCTCCTGCACCAATTTCCCTATATGCAAAAATACCGGTAGTTATAAGAATTATAATAAATACAGAAATAATTACCGGTAATTGTAATTTGCGGTTCTTGCATAACAACTTCATCAAAATGCCTCAATTCATTTACTTACAAAATTCCCCCATATAATATTTTATGACAAATTCTGCCTTTTTTCAACCATTCTTCCGCTTTTCCCATGTTTTTCCAGAATGGCAAAGTAAAAAAAGAACACCTTTCCCTGCATAATTCTCATAATTGTAATAGATGATACATTATGTAAGGTGGTGTTCTTTTAATTAATCACGAATATTTAATTTTTAGTAAGACTTAATCGTCACTGTTGCTGCCTGCCCTTTGCCCTTAAGCACTCCGTTCTTATAGGTAGTAAGTTTGGCTGACGGAACATAGATTACCGCCGTACTCTTTATTCCGTTAAACGCCTTCGCTCCTACAGTTGTAAGCTTGGTTGTCTTAAGGTATATGGTCTTAAGTGCACTGTCCCCACTAAAGGCATATGTTCCTATCTGGGTAAGGTTTGCTCCTGCTGT
>JBJENE010000030.1:0-14536 GCA_051880035.1 Butyrivibrio sp. | reverse complement strand
TTGCTCAAGGACCTTACTTCCCTGAAGATGTCCGAAATTCCTGGGCATCAGTCTTTTTTTTGCCCATCTTCCGTTACCGTCAAGAATTATTCCCACATGTTCCGGAATATTAAGTCCAAGTTTTTCATTGTAGTTATCCATAATACAGTCCTAACTTTAAATACTTTATACAGTCATGATTTCCTTTGATTTGGCTTCAACGGTTGCATCAATTTTCTCAATGTATTTATCAGTCATTTTCTGAACTGAATCTTCAAGATTCTTTATTTCGTCTTCAGACATATCATTGGCTTTGCCGTTCTTTTTAACCGCATCATTGGCATCCCTGCGGATATTTCTTACTGCAACCTTGGCATTTTCGCCTTTTTTCTTAATGTCCTTTACAAGTTCCTTACGGCGTTCCTCTGTAAGTTCAGGGAAAACAAGTCTGATTGTTTTACCATCATTGGTAGGAGTAATGCCCAAATCAGAAGTCATAATTGCTTTTTCAATATCTTTAACAAGACTGGCATCCCAAGGCTGAATCTGAATCATTCTAGGCTCAGGTACGGAAACATTTGCAACCTGCTGCAAAGGTGATGGAGAACCGTAATAATCCACACGGATTTTGTCCAGAATATGCGGATTGGCTCTTCCGGCCCTGATTGTAGAAAAATCATTTTCAAGGGCATTTAATGTCTTTTCCATTTTGTCTTCATATACTTTAATTTCTTCGTTCATAACAATTTCTTTCCTTTCAAATTACGGATAATTATGAAACGGACACTATTGTTCCGTTAAAATCTCCATTATATGTTCTGATTATACTGTCGGTCTCATTGAGTCCGAAAACAACTAACGGCATTTTCTGTTCCATACACATAACCGAAGCTGTCATATCCATAACCGCCAGTTTTTTATCAATAACTTCATCAATGGAAATTCTGTCATATTTAACAGCATTCGGATTAACCTTTGGGTCGCTGTCGTATACACCGTCTATGGCTTTTGCAAGATAAATTGCATCGGCATCCATTTCAATTGCACGAAGGACAATTCCCGTGTCCGTTGAGAAATAAGGATGACCTGTTCCTCCGGCAAAAAATACAACTGCTCCGTCTGCAAAGTATTCATTAGCCTTATCCTTTGAAAAAAGTTCCGTAACCGAACCGCATACAAAAGGTGTCAATATTGCGGTCTTAAGTCCCACAGCCCGAAACATTTCGGATACATAAATACAGTTCATTACCGTGGCAAGCATTCCTATCTGGTCTGCCTTGGTTCTGTCCATATTCTCACTTGTACGGCCTCTCCAGAAATTACCGCCTCCGATAACAATACCTACTTCGCTTCCCATGTCATGTATTTTCTTAACCTGGGCAGCAATATCCATTACCGTAGCTTCGTCATACCCCGTATGCCTGTCCCCCGCAAGGGCTTCACCGCTTAATTTAAGTAAAATTCTTTTTTCTTTCATGACGATTTCTCCATATATTTATTCTTCACCAAAGAATTTTTTAGGATTGTTCTCTGCATAACACTGTGAACAGAAACCTTCAATGACTGCACCATTGTTAATCTGAACAAGTTTGGACTTAATGTTACCCATTACAACAGCCGAAGTATCCACAATAACCGGTCCCTGTACATCTATATCGCCTTTGATTGCTCCTGCGATAACTGCGGAAGTTGCGCTGAGGTTACCGACAATTACGGAACCGGAACCGATTTTGGCAGGTCCGTCACATTTAATATCACCTTTAACCTTGGCTTTGTCAGAGAAGAACTCTGATGAAGAAGAGTCACCGACAATCTCACCGCTTACAACTAATTTGCCTTTGCAGGTTACGCTTCCTTCAACCTTGCCGAGAAGTTCTATTGAGCCTTCACACTGGATATCTCCCTTGATTGCAAGTCCCGGAGTAATAATTGCGGTCTCATCACTCGGAGTATCCGCTGTATCTGATTCCTTTTCTTCGGAAACAGGCTCTGCAGGTATTTCCTCTGCAGGGGTCTCTGCCTCTGCCTTCTTATCCTGTGCGGCACTTTTCTTTTTTGGAGAAGGCGCATCTGCCTTATCAGCCTCCATTGATACCTTTGCAAGACTCTTTTCAATATCTGCTTCGGTAACTTCTGCGTCCTCTTCTGACAATGTATCTATCATAACATCATCATCCATAACAACATCTCCGCCTGCAAACTTTCCGGCATCTTCAGATAATTCATTAACTGCCTGTGATAAATCCTCCTTGAAATCCTTAAAAAAACCCATTTTAAATTCCTCCTGTTATTTTACATTGTGATGAACAGGTTCTGTGTCACTTGTAATCGGTAAGATTAAAGCATCCATCTCCTGCAAACTTTCTATTATTTTAGGTACGGCATTAAAGGTTGCCGACTTATCCGGCGAATCATGCATCAGAACAATTGATACATCATTTTGGGCTACGCCGTTCATTACATTGTTATATACGGATTCCGTAGTAATATTATTACTTCCGTCTCCTGATGAAACATTCCAGTCGAAATAAGTAATTCCCGCTCCATCCAGATATTCTGTAAATGTGCTTATCGGTATATGTGTCTGCTCGTTACTTGAGCCTCCCGGGAATCTGAACAGCATAGGCTTAATTCCCGTAACATCCGTAAGATAGTCCTGTAATGTAACCACTTCATTAATAAAACTATCCAGGCTGCCGTAAACCACCTCATACCTGTGGGAATATGTATGCATTGCCAATGTATGACCTTCTTCTATAATACGGTTAAGTTCAGCTTCATATCCCGTATAACCGTTGACAAAGAAAGTAACCTTGACATCATACTTCTTAAGTACATCAAGTAACGCCGCCGTATTATTCCCCGGACCGTCATCAAAAGTCAGATATACCACTTTCCTTCCGGCTTCGACAGCTGCCTGTACCGCTTCCTGTTCTGAAACAGTCTGTTCGGAAGCTGCCTGTTCTTCAGCAGGTTCTGTTTCACTCTGAATTATTTCGGTCTGTGACGCAGTATCGTTTCCGGTTGTCCGGGTCTCTTCCGGCTTCTGTGATGCATTACTGTCCTGATTTCTTGTCTCTGAAACATCTGTCTGGTTATCGGTCTCAGAAGGCTTAGTATTATTATTGACAACCTCCTGTCCTTCTTTCGAATCTGCCATGGAGACATACTGTGATAAATCCGACTTAAGTCCTTTCACTTCTTTAGAAAGACTGTTCAGCTTAAAGAACAAAATCATACAAAGAATTGTAGGTAAAACAATCATGGCAGCTATAAAGATTACTATAATTCTTTTGTATAAATTAACCCTCTTTCGTCTTCTCGCGGCTTCGGTAAGTTGTTCCTCTTCAGACTTCATTCCCAAATCCATCCATTCTTTTGTAATTAAGTATATGCAGATACGCACTCTTTGTTATTGTATCACATCTGTTTCGATAAATGAAGAAAATTTTTAATTAATTATAATTTTATAATTTATTAATAAATAATGCATTTATTTTTTTTGAAAATATGATACAATATCAAATCGTAAACATTGTTAACATTTTAACAGCATAATAAGGAGAAAATGATGTTACAATTAAAGGAAATTACCAAAAATTACACAGCCGGAGACACTACGGTTATGGCCCTTAAAGGTGTAAGCATAGCTTTCCGTGAAAGTGAATTTGTATCCATTCTGGGTCAGTCAGGCTGTGGTAAGACTACCATGTTAAATATAATTGGCGGTCTTGACAGATACACAAGCGGTGATTTAATAATAGGCGGCCGCTCAACCAAGGATTTCAAAGATAAAGACTGGGATTCTTATCGTAATCACAAGATTGGTTTTGTGTTCCAAAGTTACAACCTGATTCCGCACCAGTCTGTCCTTTCCAATGTTGAGCTTGCTCTTACACTTTCAGGCGTAGGTAAGACCGAAAGACGCAAAAGAGCTATAGAAGCCTTGGAGAAAGTGGGTTTAAAGGACCAGATTAACAAGAAGCCTAATCAGATGTCCGGAGGTCAGATGCAGCGTGTTGCCATCGCCAGAGCCCTGGTTAATAACCCTGACATAATTCTTGCCGACGAGCCTACCGGTGCCCTGGATTCAGAGACCAGTATACAGATTATGAATATCCTTAAGGAGATTTCCAAGGATAAACTCATTATCATGGTTACACATAATGCCGAAATAGCTGAGAAATATTCAAGCAGAATAATCCGTCTTCTTGACGGTAAAGTTATCGGAGATTCATCTCCTTACGAACCGGATTCGGAAGCAATTGAAAATAAGGAAGCTAAAGAAATTTTAACCGCATCTTCCAAAAAATCCAAAAAAGCTTCCCGTTCCAAAAAGGAAAAGGTATCCATGTCCTTAGGTACTGCCCTCTCCTTAAGTTTTAAGAATCTTCTTACCAAAAAAGGCCGTACCTTCCTTACTTCTTTTGCGGGAAGCATCGGAATAATAGGTATTGCATTGATTCTTTCCCTTTCCAGCGGATTTCAGGCATATATTAATAAGGTACAGGAGGACACCATTTCCACCTACCCTATTACAATTGAGAATGAAAGCATTGATATGACCGGAATGATGGAAAGTATGATGGGCAAGACACATTCCGATACGGTTCACGAAGACGGCAGAATATATGCCAGCCCTATTCTTGGCGAAATGCTCAACACCATGCTTTCAGAAGTTAAGACCAACAGCCTTAAGGAGTTAAAAGCTTATTTTGAAAGCGATGAATGTGACATAGATGACTATGTAATGGACATCCAGTACGCATACGATATTGACCTTAACATCTACACTACCGGTGAAAACGGCATACTTAAGGTTAATCCTAATTCAATGTTTAAGGACATGATGGGTATAGCATCAGGTACAACTTCATCAGCGATGATGGATGAATATTACAATATGGATATGTGGTCACAGATGATTGACAATAAGGATCTTTTGACATCACAATATGATGTACTTGCCGGCCACTGGCCGCAAAGCTATAACGAAGTCGTTCTTGTTGCAGATGAAAACAACCAGATTACGGATGTAACCCTTTACAGCCTCGGACTTAAAGACGCTTCGGAATTATCTGATCTGCAGAGCCTTATGAAGGATCCTGCTTCCCAGATTGACGCTGAAGAAAAGAGTTATACATACGATGAATTAATGGATTTATCATTCCGTCTTATTCTGCCTGCCGATTACTATAAATACGACGAATCTGCCAACAGATGGAATAACATGAGCGAGAATGACGAGTATCTTTCTTCTCTGTATGATAATGGAATAGAATTAAAAATCTGCGGTATTGTAAGACCTTCCGAAGATGCCGTTGCCACATCAATGTCAGCCGGAACAATAGGTTATACAAAAGAACTTGTTGAACATGTTCTTAAAGAGACCTCAGAAAAAGAAATCGTAAAAGCCCAGCTTGCGGACGATAAGACGGATGTTTTTACCGGACTTCCTTTTGCAACTGAAGAAGACAATATAGAAATAACAATGGATGATGTAAATGCATACATTGCCACATTGTCTCCTGAAGAGCAGAAAATAACCATGGCATATATGAGTGCAATGACCGAGCAGCAGATAATAGACATGTTTAAAGCCCAGCTTGAAACTGCTTCTTCCAATACATACGAAGACAATCTCCTTCTCCTCGGTTATGCAGATGAATCCGTTCCTGCAACAATCAATATCTATGCCAAAGATTTTCAGTCCAAAGACAGAATTTCAGAAATTATAGATGAATATAACGAAAAAGTTATTGCCGAAGGAAACGACAATCTTGAAATCACTTATACCGATTATATAGGACTTATGATGTCATCCGTAAGTACGGTAATTGATACAATTTCCTACGTACTTATCGCCTTTGTATCAATTTCCCTTGTGGTTTCATCCATAATGATTGGAATTATAACATACATTTCAGTCCTTGAGAGAACAAAAGAAATCGGTATTTTAAGAAGTATCGGTGCTTCCAAACATGATGTTTCAAGAGTATTCAATGCTGAGACAATGATTGTAGGTCTTGTATCAGGTTCTCTGGGAATCCTGATAACCCTGTTAATTAATATTCCTGTCAATATAATTATTAAAGCGCTTACCGGCATTTCCAATGTTGCAGCCCTTCCGTTGGCAGGTGCAATAATATTAATTATAATCAGTATTGTTCTTACAATGATTGCCGGATTGATTCCTGCAAAAGTTGCTTCAAGGAAAGACCCTGTAATTGCATTAAGATCAGAATAATGATTAATAAAAAGCTCCCCATACTTAAAGTATGAGGAGCTTTTTCCAAAATTCCTTATTTTAGCACGAATACGGCAATAATCTACTTAGAGTTGATAATTTTATTCTAATAATATTTTTACAAATTTTAGAAATTCATCTTTGTCAACCCCCTCACTTTCAATAGAGAAGTTTACAACATCCTTTTTAAATTCTGCTGTATAACATTCATTACCCGAATTAGTTTCATAGTGACATATATATAAATTTACTCCCATCAATTCTGATTCGACTAGTCTATTATTATTCTCTTTTTCTGTTTCAACACTAATATCTGCATTCTGAGGTATCGTGCTGACTGCCGTTACGCTGATTGATTTACCTGAATTATTATCTTGATATTTAAGCGTGTTACCATCGTATACAATTTTACCTTCTGTATTTTCAAATTCCCGTTTTATAAAACCAAGTGGTCTGTCATCCTCACTAATATATTCGTAATTATTCGGTAGTTTATTCCACAAGAGATTGCTTCCATAATATTCAATTAACTCTTCCACCGTTTTTTCTGTAAAAGTTGTATTATAATAGTTTTTTCCCAGGTTAACTGTTTCGTCTTGCATATTTTCTATTTCATTTATAAAAATATTTCCACCGTCATTTTCATTGCCCAATGTGTATTTTTCTGTACCATAAGAATATTCGTATATTTTGTTATTCCCAAAAGCAGCTATTACTGCAATTATACTTACACTCGCCATAATTGGCACACCGATTTTTATCAGTTCCATTCTTCTCTTTCTTTTCTCTTCAAAATCTGATACTTTTTGAAGGATGTTAATATACATACGTTTTCTGATATTATCTGAGACATAAATTTTTTCAATAGACTGTTTGATTGCATTATTTCCCATGTTAGACCTCTCCTTCCAAAACATCTTTCAACTTTAATCGGGCTTACCTTAAGTGATTTCGTATTGTGGATGCCGGCTTTTTTAACATAACCGCAATTTCATCTGTAGAATATCCCATATAATAATACAGATATACTACATCCTTATATTTTGACGGCAATTTCATCACTTCATTTAATGTATCATCTGTTTTAATCTCATCGTTAACCGGAATCTCTTCCTGCAATTCCAAGGATGATATTTTTCTTTTCCACCATGATTTTAACCTATCCTTACACAAATTTATCGTTGCAACTGCAAGCCACGATTTTTCATGTTCCTCATTTTCAAAACAAATTTTACTTGTATACACTTTTACAAAAATATCTTCTGTAACATCCTCCGCTTCATGTCTGTTTTTCATATAAGTGTAACAAATTGAAAATACAAATTTGTAATGTTTTAAATAGAATGTTTCAAACTCCATATTTGTTGCGGCAAACTATATAATTGCCAAAATCCTCCTCTATAATTAAAACGATTTAATTTAAAGATTTGTCGGATAAAATAAATCGCCTTTGATGCATTTAAGCACCAAAGGCGATTTTTATGTTAAAACAATTTTAACTGCAATTTATTTAACTGCTTCTTTAAGCTGTGCTGTAAGCATAGGAACAATCTTATTAAGGTCGCCTACAATACCGTAATCAGCTACATCAAAGATAGGTGCTGACTCATCTTTATTGATGGCAATGATAATGTCTGATTCTTCCATACCTGCAGTATGCTGGATTGCTCCGGAAATACCGATTGCAAAGTATACATTAGGACGAACTGTCTTACCTGTCTGTCCAACCTGAAGATCTTTTGGCTTCCAGCCGTTATCTACAACTGCACGGGAGCAGCTTACTGTTCCGCCAAGAACCTCTGCAAGTTCGTCAAGAAGTTTGAAGTTCTCTGCGCTGCCTACTCCACGGCCGCCTGATACGAGAATCTTTGCTTCTGAAATATCAACTGTATCAACAACTGATTTAACGATATCAAGAATCTCTACATACTTGTTATCAGGTGTAAATCCCGGATTAAATTCAACAACATTAGCCTTAGCTCCGTCAATAGGTGCAATCTTCTGCATAACACCCGGTCTTACTGTTGCCATCTGTGGTCTGTTGTAAGGACATGCAATTGTTGCGATTGTATTACCGCCAAATGCAGGACGGGTCATAAGAAGCTGGTTGTGAAGCTGTTCCTGACCTGCAATAGGTTCAAGAGGGAAGTTTCCGATTTCAAGTGAAGTACAGTCAGCTGTAAGACCTGTTGCAACTCTTGCTGATACACGAGGGCCAAGGTCACGGCCGATTGCTGTAGCTCCTACAAGCATAATCTCAGGTTTGAACTCATTAATAACTGATGCAAGTGCATGAGCATATGGTTCTGTTCTGTAATCCTTAAGTTCAGGGTCATCTACTACGATAACCTTATCTGCACCGTATACTGCAAGACTGTCAGCAAGGCTCTTAACACCTGAACCGATAAGTACAGCAGTTACATCTGTATTTAAATCTTTTGCTAAGTCTTTTGCCTTACCAAGTAACTCAAATGCGATATTGCTAATCTGATTGTCTACCTGCTCAGCAAAAATAAAAACTCCTTTATATTCTTCTAAAGCCATTTTATTTCACCACTTTTCCTTTAATATTTAGATTACGTGTTTCTCTTTTAACTTGCCCATAATGTAAGCAACTGACTCATCTGCGGAATCGAAAGTAACTTTCTCTCCTGCTCCTTTACGAACCTTGTCAGAAGCTTTGGCAATCTTGGTAGGTGAGCCCTTAAGACCAAGATTAGAATCATCTACATCTTTAAGGTCAGCTCTTCCCCATACTGTAATCTCTTTATCCCAGGCATCAAAAATTCCGCCCGGTGTCATATAACGAGGCTCATTAAGCTCGGCAAGAGCTGTAATAAGACATGGCATTTTAGCCTTAAGTACATGATATCTGTCCTCAAACTGACGTTCAACGATTACGCTGTCGCCATCAACTTTGATATCCTGTGCATATGAAATAACAGGAATTCCAAGGTGCTCAGAAATCTGAGGACCAACCTGTGCTGTATCACCGTCGATAGCCTGGCGTCCTGTGATAATAAGATCATAATCAAGGTTTCTGAGAGCTCCGGCAAGAGTTGTTGATGTTGCCCATGTGTCGGCACCGCCAAGTACTCTGTCAGTTACAAGAATACCTTTGTCTGCTCCCATTGCCATAGCTTCACGAAGAACTTCTTCTGCCTTTGGAAGACCCATTGTAAGTACGGTAACTTCTGCGCCGTACTGATCTTTTAATCTAAGTGCTGCTTCAAGACCAGCTTTATCATCAGGGTTCATGATTGTAAGCATTGCAGCTCTGTCAAGTGTTCCGTCCGGATTAAACTTAACACCGCCCTTAGTATCAGGAACCTGCTTAATACATACTACGATTTTCACGGTTATTCACTCCTTCTATTCGATTATTTAAGTAAAGTACCTGAGATTACCATTCTCTGAACTTCTGAAGTACCTTCATAAATCTCTGTAATCTTAGCATCTCTCATCATACGCTCAACATCATATTCTCTGATGTAACCGTATCCACCATGTAACTGAACTGCCTTAGTTGTAACTTCCATAGCAACTTCTGCAGCAAAAAGTTTAGCCTGAGCTGCTTCAAAAGAATATGTCTTCTGAGTAGCCTTAGCCATTGCAGCCTTGTATACAAGCATCTTGGCAGCTTCAACCTTTGTAGCCATATCAGCAAGTACAAACTGTGTATTCTGCTGTGCTGCGATAGCTCTTCCGAACTGCTTTCTTTCTTTTACATAGTTGATTGTTGTCTCAAGAGCTCCTTCAGCAATACCGAGGGCCTGAGCGGCAATACCGATACGACCGCCGTCAAGTGTGTGCATTGCGATAGGGAAACCTCTTCCTTCAGGTCCGAGAAGGTTTTCCTTAGGAATTCTGCAATCCTGGAAAATAAGTTCATATGTTGCAGAACCACGGATACCCATCTTCTTCTCTTTGGTACCGAAAGTAAAGCCAGGAGTATCTTTCTCAACTATGAATGCTGAGAAATTCTTTTTCTTACGGCCCTTCTTATCCTCTGTAACACTTGTTACAGCGATGATAATATATATGTCAGCCTCTTTACCGTTGGTGATGAAACATTTAGAACCATTGAGAACCCATTCGTCTCCGTCAAGAACTGCTTTTGTCTGACATCCCTGGGCATCTGTACCTGCACCCGGCTCGGTAAGTCCGAAAGCACCAAGCTTTGTTCCGTTTGCAAGAGGTACAAGATATTTCTGTTTCTGTTCTTCTGTACCGTATGTCATGATTGGGTCAGCACAAAGTGATGTATGAGCTGAAACAATAACACCTGTAGTACCGCAGACTTTTGATAACTCTTCTACACACATAACATATGTGAGAGGGTCACAGCCCTGTCCGCCGTACTCCTTTGGTACAGGAATTCCCATAAAGCCTAATTTCTGCATCTTTGTAACAGTCTCTCTTGGGAACTTTTCTGTCTCGTCAACTTCCTGAGCGAGAGGTTTTACTTCATTTTCAGCGAATTCTTTGAAAAGAGTTCTCGCCATCTCATGTTTTTTATCTAATGCAAAATCCATGATTATAAATTCCTCCATTTTATACATTGTGATATCCCTGCAGGAAACCCTACAGGGATTGTAAACCATTAATTATTTGCTGTAATCGTAGAAACCGATTCCTGTCTTTCTTCCTAATTTGCCGGCACGAACCATTTTCTTAAGCAATGGATGCGGACGATACTTAGGATCACCTGTCTCATCATATAATACATTCATGATTGCAAGGCAGATATCAAGACCAACCAGATCGCCGAGAGCTAAAGGTCCCATTGGATGGTTAGCACCAAGCTTCATAGCTGTGTCAACGCCTTCTACTGAAGCAACGCCGTCTGCAACGATTCCTACTGCTTCATTAATCATAGGAATTAAAATTCTGTTTACAACAAAGCCTGCTGCTTCATTAACTTCTACAGGAGTCTTGCCGATTTCTTCTGAAATAGCAATGATCTTGTCCTTCATATCATCAGGAGTATTCTCTCCTTTGATAACTTCAACAAGCTTCATAACAGGAGCCGGATTGAAGAAATGCATTCCGATTACAGGTCTGTCAAGTCCTGCACCGATTTCTGTAATTGAAAGAGATGAGGTATTTGTTGCAAACATTGCTTCAGGTTTGCAGATATCCTGTAACTCTTTGAATGTCTGTTTCTTAATGTCCATATTTTCAAGAGCTGCTTCAACGATTAAATCACAGTCTGTACAAATTTCTTTTGTACCTGTGGTAATTTTTGCAAGGATGGCATCAGCAGCTGCCTGCTCCATTTTTCCTTTTTCAACTAATCTGTTAAGACCCTTTGCAATTTTGTTTTTTCCGTTTGCTGCAAACTCGTTGTTGATGTCGCATAAGCAAACTTCATAGCCTTCTGTCTGTGCGAAAGCCTGTGCGATTCCGGAACCCATTGTTCCTGCGCCGATAATACCTACTTTCATGATAATCCTCCTAATAATATATTAATTTTTTATTAGCAATTCTTAAAAGGAACAACCTTAAGCTTTTTCTCTTTATCTTTCTCAAGGAAGTTACCCATACCTGCCTTCTGGTCTTCTGTTTCAAAACAGTCACCGAAAAGCTTTTCTTCAATAACAATTGCTTCATCCATGTTAGTCTGTAATCCGTCATTAATTGCTTTCTTACAGTTACGAACTGCGATAGGAGCATTTGCTGCAATAATTGAAGCAAGCTTCTTAGCTGCAGGCATTAACTCTTCAAGTGTATATACATTGTTAACAAGACCGATTCTGTAAGCTTCGTCAGCCTTAATGTTTCTTGCTCCGTAAATCATTTCTTTGGCTTTGCCAACGCCTACGATTCTTGCAAGTCTCTGTGTTCCGCCAAATCCCGGTGTAATTCCGAGACCTACCTCAGGCTGTCCGAAAACAGCGTTATCAGAACAGATTCTTATATCACAGCTCATGGAGATTTCACATCCTCCGCCGAGAGCAAAACCGTTAATTGCTGCAATTACAGGAATAGGGAATGTTTCAATCATTCTGAATACATCGTTTCCTTTTTTACCGAAAGCTTCACCTTCCGCCTTTGTCAATGTGCTCATTTCTCCGATATCCGCACCGGCAACAAAAGATTTTTCTCCTGCACCTGTTAAGATAAGGCAGCGAACAGTATTAACATCAACTGCTTTAAATGTTGCATCAAGTTCTTCAAGAACCTGGCTGTTAAGGGCATTTAATGCCTTTGGTCTGTTAATTGTAATTACACCAACAGCACCTTCAACTTCGTATGTAACGAATTCCATGATTTTTTCTCCTTTAAGATTTTTTAATCATACACAACGGAGTACCTGCATGGCAGTTACCCCGTTGAATTTTACCAGATAAATTAGTCTCTTTCTACGATTGTAGAGCAGCCCATTCCGCCACCGATACAAAGTGTAGCAAGACCCTTCTTTGCATCACGCTTCTGCATTTCATGAAGAAGTGTAACAAGGATACGGCAGCCTGAAGCTCCTACAGGATGTCCGAGTGCAATAGCACCACCGTTAACATTTAACTTGGAAAGGTCAAATCCAAGTTCTCTTCCTACAGCGATTGACTGTGCGGCAAATGCCTCGTTAGCTTCAATAAGATCCATATCATCGATTGAAAGTCCTGTCTTAGCAAGAACCTTCTTTGTAGATGCAACAGGTCCGATACCCATGATTGAAGGATCAACTCCGCCAAGAGCACCTGCTACCCATGTAGCCATTGGCTTAACGCCAAGTTCTTTAGCTTTTTCTTCAGACATAACAACGATTGCTGCTGCACCATCGTTAATTCCTGATGCGTTACCTGCTGTAACAAATCCGTCAGGATTAATTGCACGAAGTTTTGCAAGTCCTTCCATTGTTGTACCAGGACGAGGTCCTTCATCAGTATCAACAACAACTGTGTTCTTCTTAACTTTAACTTCTACAGGAACGATTTCATCTTTGAATTTGCCTTCAGCCATAGCTTTTTCAGCTTTATTCTGGCTGTTTACTGCGAACTCATCAAGTTCTTCTCTTGTAAGTCCCCACTGCTCACAAATGTTGTCAGCAGTTTTGATCATATGATAATCATTAAATGCATCCCAAAGGGCATCCTTAATCATTGTATCAACAAGAACACCGTTATTCATTCTGTAACCGAATCTTGCATTCGGAAGAGCAAACGGAGCTCTTGACATGCTTTCCATACCACCTGCAACAACGATATCAGCATCACCTGCTTCAATCATCTGTGCAGCCATATTTACACAGTTAAGACCGGAACCGCATACAACGTTAACTGTAACTGCAGTTGTCTCAATAGGAAGTCCTGCCTTAATAGTAGCCTGACGCGCTACATTCTGTCCGAGACCTGCCTGGATTACACAACCCATATATACATGGTCAACCTTGTCAGCAGGTACTCCTGCTCTGTTAAGCGCTTCCTTGATAACGATTGCTCCAAGGTCTACAGCAGGTACTGAGCTTAATGCTCCACCCATAGTTCCGATTGCAGTACGGCATGCGCCTGCTAATACGATTTTCTTAGCCATTTTGAAAATCCTCCTTAAATAAATTACTTATTATATTTTTCTTTAAATTTACTAACAACGACCGGTGGTACCAGTTTCTCAACTCCTGCATCATAAAAAGCTACTTCCTTGGCAATTGTTGAGCTTAAAAATGAATATTCAAGACCTGTTGATAAAAACATTGTCTCAATTGACGGGTCAATACTTCTGTTAACCTGGGCTATCTGCATTTCCGTCTCATAATCGGAAATAACTCTGAGTCCTCTGATTATTACTTTGGCACCGTTAGCCCTGGCAAAATCGATTGTCATACCTTCAAAAGTCTTAACCGTGACATTCTTAAGGTCCTTAACCGACTCCTGAAGCATCCAGAGTCTTTCTTCCATGGTAAACATAGGTTTCTTGCTGTTATTCACAAGAATACCGACTATTAACTCATCTACAATGTTTGCGGACCTCTTGATAATATCAATATGGCCCAGCGTGACCGGGTCAAAACTTCCCGGATAAATTGCTTTCATATTTTCTCCTTGCCGTCAAAGGATTTACATCGATTTTGACTGTTATTTTCCAGAATGTTACTTTTTTAACAAAGTTTTTGCATAGAATTAGAGAAAATTCCGCTTACAGAGATATAATATCATCTAAACACCCAATTGTCAAATTTTTATCAAAGATTTTATGCAAAAAAATCGGCTACATTTCAGTAACCGATTTCTTTGGGAAATTATTCTATTTTCTGACTTTTAGCCCTTAACCGCACCGCCTGTAATACTTTCAACATAGAATTTCTGCATT
>JBJENE010000029.1:0-14732 GCA_051880035.1 Butyrivibrio sp. | reverse complement strand
AAGATAAATTATAGTGAAACAGTTGCAGAAACCGGCACTTTAAGTACGGAAGAAAATCTTACTTTACATGCAAGAGCCGCAGCGTTAATGGATGCTTCAAATATGAGACTTCTATACGGCAAGGATGAAAATACGGCTTACCCAATGGCAAGTACGACCAAAATTATGACATTGATTATTGCATTGGAATACGGGAATCCTGATGAGATTGTTACTTTTTCCCCTTATGCCGCAATCCAGCCGGATGTTCAGATGAATGCGGTTAACGGGGAGCAGTACAGACTGAAGGATTTACTTTATGCTCTGATGTTACGTTCTTATAATGATGTTGCCGTAGCCGTAGCCGAACATATCGGAGAAAAATATTTTAAAAACGAAGATGTACTGCAAACGGACAGTAAAGAAATAAAATCAAGGACAAAAGAGGAAAGCAGGGAATATGTAAAAATATTTGCTGATTTGATGAACGAAAAGGCAAAATCTTACGGATGTGAAAATACATATTTTATTACACCAAACGGACTGGATGCCAAGGATGAAAATAATATTCATTCAACAACGGCATACGAAATGGCTGTAATTGCCTCCCATGCTGTTCAAAATGAAGAAGTACTGGAAATATGCGGGACTGATTCTTACTCATTCAGCGAAATTAATAATAAAAGAACTGTATCTGTGACAAATGCCGATAAATTTTTATTGATGATGGATGGTGCTTTGGGGTTAAAAACTGGATTTACCGGAGAAGCGGGATATTGTTTTGTGGGAGCAGTAAAAAAGGATAACAGAATTCTTGTATCGGTTGTTTTGGGAAGCGGCTGGCCTCCGAATAAGAATTACAAATGGGAAGATACCAAAAAGCTTATGAATTACGGATTTAAAAATTATTTTGAACAGATTATTTTCAGACGGGATGATTATTTCAAAAACATCAGTGTGATTGACGGGACACAAGAGTATGTTACAACAGAAATATGTTATAATCTCAAAATGCTTATAAAGGAAGGGGAAAAGGTAACAATAGAATATATAATACCTGATGAAATATGTGCCCCGGTAAATGAAAACACCCAGATTGGAACTGCGGTAATTTCAATTGACGGAAAAGAGTACAGGAGAATACCTGTGCTGGCAGGAGAAACTGTTTTAAAAAAGAATTTTTTAATGTTTTTTAGAAAAATTTTCGGATATTTCCTTTATTAACTAAAATTGTTAAAAAAAAGACAAAATTAGCTTGATTATTTCCAGATATAATATTAAAATGTATTTGGTAGAAATTGCGAATTTAACCTAAAAGACCCTGAAATGCTGATTTGGGGAAAAGAAAAACACGGAGGTCTGAAATATGAGCACTACAGCACAGACATTGGCAGGCAAGAGAATTGAAGCTCTTCTTGACGACAACAGTTTTGTTGAAATCGGTGGTCTTGTAAATGCGAGAACAACAGATTTTAACATGACCAATATGGATACTCCGGCCGATGGCGTTATTACCGGATACGGAACCATTGACGGAAGTCTTGTGTATGTATACAGCCAGGACGCAGCCGTATTAAACGGCTCAGTAGGTGAGATGCATGCTAAGAAGATTACAAAAATTTATGACATGGCAATTAAGATGGGTGCACCGGTCATTGGATTACTTGACTGTGCAGGTCTTAGACTTCAGGAGGCTTCGGATGCCCTTAATGCATTCGGAGAAATCTATCTTAAGCAGACAGAAGCTTCAGGAGAGATTCCTCAGATTAATGCTGTTTTCGGAAACTGCGGCGGCGGTCTTGCCACAATGACAGTATTGTCTGATTTCACATTCATGGAAGATAAGAATGCAAAGCTTTTTGTAAACAGCCCTAATGCACTTGACGGCAATAAGACAGAGGATACAGCTTCAGCCGATTTTCAGGCTAAAGAAGCAGGTATAGTTGATTTTACCGGAGATGAAAGTACAATTCTTTCAGAAATCAGAACACTTGTATCCATGCTTCCATCCAATTATGAGGATGAAGCACTAAATGAATGTCAGGATGATTTAAACAGAATCTGCGAAGGAATTGAAAACGGTAAAGGCGACGCTGCCTTTGTTCTTGCTTCAATTGCAGATGATAATATATTTGTTGAAACCAAAAAAGATTATGCCAAAGAAATGGTTACCGGATTTATCAGACTCAATGGTGCGACAATAGGTGCCGTAGGTAACAGAACAGAGCTTTTCAAAGGCGGTGAATGCGTAGAAACCTTTGAAAATGTTCTTACTCCTGACGGATGTGAAAAAGCAGCAGATTTCATTAAATTCTGTGATGCATTTTCAATTCCGGTACTTTCTTTAACAGATACAAAGGGTTATCTTGCAACAAGAGAAAGCGAAAAACGCATGGCTAAAGCTGTTGCAAAGCTTACTTATGCTTTTGCTTCTGCCTCTGTTCCTAAGGTTAATATACTTACGGGTGTGGCATACGGAAGTGCAGGTGTTGCAATGAATTCCCAGTCAATCGGAGCTGATGTAACATATGCATGGCCTACGGCTTCAATCGGAATGATGAATGCGGATTTGGCAGCCAAAATAATGTATGCTTCACAGCCTGAACTGATAGCAGAGAAAACTGCCGAATATGCTGCAATCCAGGACGGAGTTCTCGGTGCAGCAAGGAGAGGATATGTGGACAGTATAATTGAGCCTTCCGACACAAGAAAATATGTTATTGGTGCTTTCGAAATGCTTTATTCCAAAAAGGCTCCAAAGGCAGACAAAAAGCACGGAACAGTGTAACGAGGTGAAGCTATGATAGTTTTGGAAAGTATGGGACAAAAATTCCAGAGTGCCGGAATAAATACGCTTATATGTATAGCAGTTGTCTTTGTTGTCCTGATTTTTATTTCGTTATTAATCAGTCTTTTCCAATTTATTCCAAAGGCTGAAGCAGCGGCTGCAAGAGCCAAAGAGAAAAGAAAAAACAAAAAAGTTGATACAAAAGCATCTGTTGAACAGGTAATTACCCAGATTACCGAAAAAGAAGAGGAAGAACTTGTAGATGATCTGGAACTGGTTGCGGTTATTGCGGCAGCCGTTGCGGCATATTCGGGAACATCCTCAGACGGTTTTGTGGTCAGGTCAATCAGAAAAGTAAAAAGATAATAGAGATATACTGTCAGCTAATTATTTTATAAGACAGTTCAGGAGGAATTTAAAATGAAAAATTATACAATTACAGTTAATGGCAATGTATATGATGTAACGGTTGAAGAAGGAGCCGGATTGGGAGCTTCTGTACAGGCACCAAAGGCAGTCGCTGCACCAAAAGCAGCAGCACCGGCACCTAAGGCAGCAGCACCGGCAGCGGGAGCGGCAGGATCTGTTAAGGTTAATGCACCTATGCCCGGTAAAATCGTTGCTGTTAAGGCAAATACAGGTGATACTGTTAAAAAAGGACAGGTTATTTTTGTCCTTGAGGCCATGAAGATGGAAAATGATATCGTTGCACCTGAAGACGGAACAGTAGCAAGCGTTTCAGTTTCAGTAGGAAGCGCAGTTGAATCAGGAGAAACAATTGCTACATTAAACTAATTTTGGAGGTATACAAATGGGTACAGTTTTAGATACACTGCAGAACCTGCTTGACCAGACCGGCTTTATGACACTTACCTGGCAGAATTATGTTATGGTTGCGGTTGCATTGGTATTTATGTATCTGGCAATTGCCAAAGGATTTGAACCTCTGTTACTTGTTCCTATTTCATTTGGTATGTTGTTAGTAAATCTTTTCCCGGACATCATGCAGTCGTTAGAAGATGCCAAAGCAGCCGGAAATACGGCAGCCGGACTTCTTCATTATTTCTATCTGCTTGATGAATGGAGTATTCTGCCGTCATTGATCTTCCTCGGTGTAGGAGCCATGACGGACTTTGGTCCGCTTATTGCAAATCCAAAGAGCTTTTTGCTTGGAGCTGCGGCACAGATTGGTATTTTCTCTGCCTATTTCCTTGCAATTATTCTTGGATTTAACGGAAAGGCTGCAGCTGCGATTTCAATTATCGGAGGTGCTGACGGCCCGACATCCATTTTCCTTGCAGGTAAGCTTGGACAGACAGATTTAATGGGACCTATTGCGGTGGCGGCATATTCATATATGTCTCTTGTCCCGATTATACAGCCGCCTATTATGAAACTTTTGACAACCAAAAAAGAAAGAGAAATAAAGATGGAGCAGCTCAGACCTGTTTCTAAGCTTGAAAAAATTCTCTTCCCTATTATTGTTACAATAGTTGTAGTGTTAATTCTTCCTACAACTGCACCTTTGGTAGGTATGCTGATGCTTGGTAACCTTTTCAAGGAATCAGGTGTAGTTAAGCAGCTTGCAGAAACAGCATCCAACGCATTGATGTATATTGTTGTAATTTTACTTGGTACATCAGTAGGTGCCACAACAAGTGCAGCTAACTTCTTAAATGCAGCCACATTAAAGATTGTATTGCTCGGACTTGTTGCTTTTGGAGTGGGTACTGCGGCAGGTGTGCTTTTTGGTAAACTAATGTGTGTTGCCACTAAAGGTAAGGTTAACCCGCTTATTGGTTCCGCCGGCGTATCCGCCGTTCCTATGGCGGCGCGTGTATCTCAGAAGGTAGGTGCTGAGGCAGACCCTACTAATTTCCTTCTGATGCATGCTATGGGACCTAATGTTGCAGGTGTTATAGGTACAGCCGTTGTTGCCGGAACATTCATGGCAATATTCGGAGTATAAGGACAGGAGGAAAAAAGAATGGCCGATATGAATATTGAAGCAAAACCGGTAAAAATTACCGAAACTATATTACGAGATGCACATCAGTCTCTGATTGCCACCAGAATGACAACTGAGCAGATGCTTCCTATTGTGGACAAAATGGACAAAGTAGGATACAACGCCGTTGAGTGCTGGGGCGGAGCAACATTTGATGCCTGCCTGCGTTTCTTAAAAGAAGATCCATGGGATCGTCTTCGTAAATTGAAAGACGGATTCAAAAACACCAAACTTCAGATGCTTTTCAGAGGACAGAATATCCTTGGATATCGTCCGTATGCAGATGATGTTGTTGAATATTTTGTTCAGAAATCAATTGCAAACGGAATTGATATTATCCGTATTTTTGACTGTCTTAACGATATAAGAAATCTTCAGACAGCAGTCAGGGCAGCCAATAAAGAAAAAGGACATGCCCAGGTAGCACTTTCTTATACTTTGGGTGATGCATATACTCTTGAATATTGGGAGAATATGGCAAGACAGATAGAAGAAATGGGTGCAGATTCAATCTGTATTAAAGATATGGCAGGTCTTTTGGTTCCTAATGAGGCAACAAAGCTTGTTAAAGCCCTTAAAGCAGGTACCAAACTTCCTATCGAACTTCACACCCATTATACTTCAGGTGTTGCTTCCATGACTTATATGAAGGCAGTTGAAGCGGGATGTGATATTATTGATACCGCTATGTCTCCACTTGCACTTGGTACAAGCCAGCCGGCAACAGAGGTTATGGCCAAGGCCTTTGAAGGAACACCGTATGATCCTAAGCTTGACCAGAATCTTCTTGCTGAGATTGCCGATTATTTCAGACCTATGAGAGAGGAATGGCTTAAGTCAGGACTCCTTGATCCGAAGGTAATGGGAGTTAACATAAAGACACTTCTTTACCAGGTACCGGGCGGAATGTTAAGTAACCTTGTTTCACAGTTAAAAGAAATGAAAGCTGAAGATAAATATGACGCAGTGCTTGAAGAAGTTCCTAGAGTAAGAAAAGACTTCGGTGAACCGCCTCTTGTTACACCTTCAAGCCAGATTGTAGGAACACAGGCAGTTCTTAATGTGGTTCTCGGTGAAAGATATAAGAGTCTTACCAAAGAGTCAAGAGACCTTCTTCTTGGAAAATACGGTGCAACTGTTAAACCGTTTAATCCTGAAGTACAGAAAAAGGCAATTGAAATGACAGGAGAACAGCCTATAACATGCCGTTTTGCCGATACACTTGAGCCTGAGCTTGATAAGCTTGAAGCTGAGATGAAGCAGTGGAAACAGCAGGATGAAGATGTTCTTTCATATGCTCTTTTTCCTCAGGTTGCTACTGATTTCTTCAAATACAGAGAAGCACAGCAGAGAAAGATTGATCCGGCAATTGCAAAAGACGGAGCATATCCTGTATAAATCATTAATATGAAAATTACTGCCATGTCAGGAATCTTATATAAGGTTTTTGGCATGGCAGTTTTGTATTATTACTGTTTGATAAAATCTTGACGAACCGGTTAAAATAGCTGATAATTATATATACATAAAATTATTATTTTTGCGGGAAGTAACTTATAATGGAAAATAATTTTCTTGAAAGATTAAAGGAAGAAATACCTAATTTAAGCAAAGGACAGAAAAAGATTGCACATTACATAATAGAAAATCTCGATGAGGCAGCATTTTCGACTGCAGCAAAACTGGGAAATGCAACCGGTGTAAGTGAATCGACTGTTGTGCGTTTTGCATCCGCACTGGGATTTGACGGATTCCCCGAATTTCAGGCAGAACTTGAAAAAACAGTGAGAAGCCGTTTTAAATCCGTTAGCAGACTGGATATAGAAGGAAAAGTAAGTCAGTCTAAAATACTGGAATATGTACTTCACAATGATGCCGAAAAAATCCGGGATACACTTAAAGAAATTGATTCAGGCTCTTTTGATATGGCTGTAGACAGTATTGCAGGGGCAAAAAGGGTTTATGTGGCAGGGGTGAGAAGTTGTGCACCTTTGGCCGAATTCCTTTCTTTTTATTTAAGGATGATTGTTCCGGATGTAATTACGGTTACAACAAACAGTTCAAGTGAAATGTTTGAGCAGATGATTAATATGGGAGAAAATGATGTGGTAATAGGAATCAGTTTTCCGAGATATTCCATGAGAACTCTTAAAGCAATGGAATTTGCCAATAACAGAAATGCCATGGTTATTGCCATAACGGATAACAGCCATTCCCCTATGAATCTGTATTCCTCATGCAATCTGTTTGCCAGAAGCGATATGGCATCAGTGGTAGACTCGCTTGTGGCTCCGTTATCCCTTATCAATGCACTGATTGTGGCGGTATGTGTTAAAAATTCAAAACAGGTTGTACATAATCTTGAGATGCTTAACCAGGTCTGGGATGATTATCAGGTAACCAACAATGATGAAATTAATTTTCTTGATGAAAAGCTTATGCAGGATTTGAAAGGATTGGAATAATGGCAAAAGTATTGATTATCGGAGGCGGGGCAGCCGGTATGATGGCCGCTGTTTCAGCAGCACAGGGCGGTCATGAGGTTCATCTTTTTGAAAAAAACGAGAAACTCGGTAAAAAAATCTATATAACGGGTAAAGGAAGATGTAATGTAACAAACGCCTGTGACACGGATGAACTTTTCAGAAATATAATTACCAATCCCAAATTTATGTACAGTTCCATATATACTTTTGACAACAATATGGTTCAGGATTTTTTTGAAAATGAAGGATGTCCCCTTAAAACAGAACGAGGAAACAGGGTTTTTCCCGTATCAGACAAATCATATGATATAATAAATGCCCTTATGAGAGCATTGAAAAGATTAGGTGTAAGAATCTGTCTTAATTCACATGTTACGGATATTGTTTCAGAAGAAAATGAAGTAAAAGGCATTATCGTAAATGATAAATTTGTTCCCGGAGATTCAGTGATAATTGCTACGGGCGGATATTCATACCCAAGCACCGGTTCTACCGGAGAAGGACATGTTTTTGCCCAAAAAATGGGCCATACGGTGACTAAATGCAGTCCTGCGCTTGTCCCTTTTACGGTTAAAGAAGAATGGGTAAAAGATTTGCAGGGACTTAGCCTGAAAAACTGTCTTGTTACAATAACGGATGAATGGAAAAAGCTTTACGAAGCTTTCGGAGAGCTTTTGTTTACACACTTTGGTGTCAGCGGACCGACTGTTTTAAGTGCCAGCAGCGTTGTGGTCGACATAATTAAGAAAAAGGAACTTAATCTTATAATCGATTTAAAACCGGCATTGGACGAAAGCCAGCTTGATGAAAGAATTCTAAGGGATTTCGATGATGCCAGAAATAAAGATTTTGTAAATTCCCTTGATAAGCTGTATCCCAAATCAATGATACCTGTTATAATAGAAAGGTCAGGTATCAATCCTCATTGTAAGGTAAATGAGATTAAAAAATCAGAGCGCAGACGCCTTGTGGAGCTTACCAAGAAATTTTCGCTTACCCTTACCGGATTAAGAGGATTTAATGAAGCAATAATTACCCACGGCGGAGTATCCGTGAAGGATGTTAATCCTGCAACAATGATGTCTAAGCATGTTAAAGGTCTTTATTTTGCAGGAGAAATTCTTGATGTGGATGCCCTTACCGGCGGATTTAATTTGCAGATAGCATGGTCTACCGGATATCTGGCCGGACTGATTTTAGAATAAATGATAAGGAGATTATTGAAATGTCATATAATATTGCGATTGACGGTCCTGCAGGAGCAGGAAAAAGTACTATTGCCAAACGGGTTGCTAAGGAACTTGGTTTTGTCTATGTTGATACAGGTGCCATGTTCCGCGCAATGGCTGTATATTTTCTGGACAAAGGTATTGACCCTTTAAACGAAAAAGAAATAAATGATGCATGTGGCGGTGTTTTAATTGAAATTAAGTATATTGACGGTGCCCAGCAGGTTATACTAAACGGTGATAACATTACCGGAAGACTTCGTACCGAAGAAGTCGGAAATACGGCATCAACAATAGCTGTATATAAGGCTGTCAGACAGAAGCTTCTTGAGCTTCAGCGTAATCTGGCAGCATCAACCGATGTAGTGATGGACGGAAGGGATATCGGCACATGTGTACTTCCGGGTGCAATTTGTAAAATTTATCTTACGGCAAGTGTGGAGACAAGAGCCGAAAGAAGATGGAAGGAACTTGAAGAAAAAGGAGAGACCTGTGATATTGAGGCAATTAAAAAAGATATTGCGGACAGGGATTATCGTGATATGAACAGAGAAACAGCTCCGCTTAAACAGGCCCGGGATGCTGTTCTGGTTGATTCATCATATATGACAATAGAAGAAGTTACAGATAAAATAATTGAAATATTCAGGGAAAAAGCTATCGGAGCCGATAAATAATTTTGGAACGGAGATATTATGGAAGTAATTACAGCTAAAACCGCAGGTTTCTGCTTTGGAGTAAAGCGTGCAGTTGATATGGTATATAAAGAATACGAAGAGGAAAGGGTGTACACTTACGGACCCATAATCCATAATGAAGAAGTTGTAAAGGATCTGGAGAAGAAGGGCGTAAATGTACTCTGCTCGGAAGAAGATATCAAAGCGGCACCACGTGGAACTGTTATTATACGCGCCCATGGTATAGAGGAACCCGTTTACGGTCTGATTAAAAATGCAGGTCATAGAATTGTGGATGCCACATGTCCTTTTGTACTTAAAATTCACAACATTGTTAAAGAGGCTTCTCAAAGAGGAGAATTTATTGTAATAATAGGAGACAAAAATCATCCTGAGGTTCAGGGGATACAAAGCTGTGCAAAAGACAACAGTATTGTTATTGCCGATAAGGAGGAAGCTGAATTTTTTTTGGAAAATAAGGCAAAACAATATGAAAAACTTTGTGTAGTATCCCAAACAACATATAATTACAATAAGTTTCAAGAATTAGTTGAAATTTTTCAAAAAAACAGTTATCATATTGTTAATGTTTTGAATACTATTTGTAATGCTACTGAAGAGAGGCAAAAGGAAGCTGCGCAGATTGCCGCCAATGTTGATGCAATGATTGTTATCGGTGGGAAGAACAGTTCCAATACCCAGAAACTGTATGAAATCTGTAAAAGCAGATGCAGCAATACCTATTTTATCCAGACTGCGGCTGACCTTGATTTTGCATTATTAGAAGGAGCGGACAAAGTCGGTATAACAGCCGGGGCATCAACCCCAAATAAAATAATCGAGGAGGTTCAAACAAGATGTCAGATTTAAGTTTTGAACAGTTATTGGAAGAATCATTAAAAACTATACATACAGGGGAGGTTGTTGACGGCAAGGTAATCGCAGTTAAGGAAGATGAAATCATTCTTAACATCGGATATAAGGCTGATGGTGTGATTCCTCGTAATGAGTATACAAGTACACCGGGACTTGACCTTAGAACTGTAGTTAGTGAAGGTGATGAAATTAAGGCAAAAGTTGTAAAAGTAAATGACGGTGAAGGTTCCGTTTTACTTTCTTACAAGAGACTGGCAGCCGAACTTGGTAATAAGAAACTTGAGGAGGCATTTGAAAATAAAGAAGTGCTTACCGCAAAAGTTTCACAGGTACTTGACGGAGGAATTACCGTTACGGTTGATGAGGCTAAGGTATTTATTCCTGCAAGTCTTGTTTCCGATGTATACGAAAAAGATTTAAGCAAATATGCAGGTCAGGAAATCCAGTTTGTTATTACTGAATTCAATCCTAGAAAGAGACGCATTATCGGTGACCGTAAACAGATTGTAGCTGCCCAGAAAGCAAAGCTCAGAGAAGAAGTACTTTCAAAGCTTGAAGAAGGACAGGTTGTTGAAGGAACTGTTAAGAATGTAACTGATTTTGGTGCATTTATTGATTTGGGCGGTGTAGACGGTCTTTTACATGTTTCAGAAATTTCATGGGGAAGAGTTGAGAACCCTAAGAAGAAATTTAAGGCAGGAGATAAAGTTAAGGCTTTCGTTAAGGAAATTAACGGAGATAAGATTGCATTAAGCCTTAAGTTTGACAGTGAAAATCCATGGCTTAATGTTGCTGATAAATATGCAGTCGGCAATGTTGTTAAAGGAAAAGTTGCCAGAATGACAGATTTCGGTGCATTTGTTGAACTTGAAGTAGGCGTTGATGCTTTACTCCATGTTTCCCAGATTGCAAGAGAACATATAGACAAGCCTTCTGATGTATTAAAGGTCGGACAGGAAATAGAAGCTAAGGTGGTTGACCTTAATGTAGAGGAGAGAAAGATAAGCCTTAGTATTAAAGCTTTACTTCCTGAACCTGTTGCAGAAGAAGCAGAGGCTTCTGATGAGGTGCCTGTTGAGGCGGAAGAAGCAGCTGTTGATTCACAGCCAACAGAGGAGTAGGATATTATCCGGATTAACCGGTATACAACAAAGAACCCGACCAGAATACGGGTTCTTTGCTTTTATACAGAGAATGGTTGGTGAACACATGGAAGATAATTATGAAAGTTTTAAAAAGAGTGTTTTTGAACTTACGCAGATTGATCTGAATGCATATAAAGAGCGGCAGATGAAGAGGCGTATTGATACGATTATTTCAAAACACGGATATAAATGTTACAGTGAATTTGTAACAGGTCTTAAAACAAATCCTATGCTGTTCGAAGAATTTGTGAATTATTTAACGATAAATGTTTCTGAATTTTATCGGAATCCCGAACAGTGGAAGTATCTGGAAGATAAGGTTTTTCCTGAACTGATACATAAATTCGGTCACGGTATCCGCATTTGGAGTGCGGCCTGTTCAACAGGAGACGAGCCGTATTCATTAGTTATGCTTTTATCAAAATTTCTTCCGCTTAATCAGATTAAAATAATTGCAACGGATATTGATGAACAGGTTATTACAAAGGCCAAAACAGGTTTGTACAAAGCCCAGAGCCTTAATTCCCTTCCTGAAGAATTTAAAACAAAATACTTTGAGCAGGTTGCAGGTGAATCATACAGAATCAGCGATGATATCAAGAAATGTGTTGAGTTCAGAAAGCATAATCTCCTTAAAGATGAATATCCTAAAGGCTGTCACATGATTGTGTGCCGTAATGTGCTTATATATTTTACAGATGAAGCCAAACAGGACATATACAGGAAGTTTTATAACTCGCTGGTAGACGAAGGAATACTTTTTGTAGGAAGTACTGAGCAGATTACCAATTACAAAGAACTTAACTTTGTATCTCCAAAATCCTTTTTTTACCTTAAAAAATAACACAAACGGGCTGAAAATCTTGAAAGTTTTCAGCCCGTATTCTTTTAAAATCTCAGCAGTGATTTAAGGATATGTGAAACATAAAGGAGTATCTGTTCATCCGATTTCCTGAATTCATCCGTATATTCGAAATAGCTTATTTTATCATGATAGTCTATTTTAAAGTATGGGGTTATGACTTCTTCGTTCTGAGGAAGAAATACTCCTGTTTTCTTACTGTAACAGTTGGCTGCCTTAGCTCTGGTACGGTAATTTTTATCCACATAAAAAGCAACGCTCTTATGTATTGAACGGTCTTCTTCGGGAAGATAGTAGTAATCCTTATAATTCTGATAAAAATATTTTAATTCTTCCGTATAAGCTGTAATACAGATTGTGAATTTTTTCTCAAAGATTGTGAAATAATAAAATGCATTTCCGTACGATACCCTGTTAGGAACAGCTTTATTAAGAGTAAGGTGTATATAAATTTCTTTGCGTGGAATGCCGAGAGAAGACATGGAATCCCTGGCTTCCGTAAAATCAACGGAATATCCGCCGTTACAAAGCTCTCCGTAGGTAATTACGGGAAGAATATGGCACATTCCAATAACATCTTCACGGTTGTGAAGCAGCAATAGATTAAGACTGTCTTCAGAGCGATTTGCAAGATATTCAGTATATATTTTAATAAGTTCTCCGCCGGAGTACATGTCGGTTCTTTCATATCCCATGAAAACTTCCAAAGACCTTTGCTTCATGTTTTCAAGTTTGAATAAAAGCTTGAGCGGCTGGATTGTTTTGTATATATCAATACTTCTGATATTTGAAAAATCACATGGAATATTATGGATTTTGCATTTTCTGATTATGTACGGAATATCAAAACCGCTGCCGTTGTAATGAACAAGTGCCTTATAATTGGGAATAAGATTCATAAATGATGACAAAATCTCTGTTTCGGAATCATTTGTATCGGCAAACCACTGGGTCAGCATAAAACTGTTGTCTTTGTAATATATACAGCCTATGAGATAAAGAGAAGTATTATCAGGGGAAAAACCTGTTGTCTCAATATCAAATAGCAGAATTTCTTCCGCTTTGTACGGAATAACGGATAGAATTTCATCATTTAATTCAATTTTCTGGTTAAACTCTTTCATTTTACCTCCCAAATCATAAATCCTTATTTCATTATACATTATTAACCAAAAATGTGTAGATTTTTTTTCATAAAAAGGCTACAATAAAAGCATGATTTAATTACAAAGTAAAAGGAAGTGAAGTAATTGAAATTACTGACATTTAAAGGCGGAGCCCATCCGTATGACGGGAAAGATATGTCAAAGGATGCAGCCATTCTTGAATTAAAGCCGGGTAAAGAACTGGTGTTTCCTTTATCACAGCATATCGGAGCGCCGGCAGTTCCTGTAGTCAATATCGGGGACAGAGTTCTTGCCGGACAGAAGATTGCTGCCAAGAACGGATTTATTTCCGCCAACATACACTCATCAGTTTCCGGTATCGTTACCAAAATCGAACCGAGATTACTGGCTACAGGTGGAAAGGCAGAGTCAATCATAATAGAAAATGACTTTCTGTATGAGGAAGCCCCATTGCTTAATACCACTGATCCTGACGAACTGAAAGCTGATGAAATTATCAGAATTATTGAAGAAGCGGGAATTGTCGGAATGGGAGGCGCAGGTTTCCCTACCAATGTTAAGCTTTCCCCAAAGAATCCCGATGCAATTGATTCAATAATTGTCAACGGAGCAGAATGTGAGCCTTATCTCACATCGGATTACCGCAGAATGATTGAGCATCCGGATGAATTAATAAAAGGTCTCAAGACTATTCTTAAGATTTTCCCTAATGCTATGGGATATATAGGAATTGAAAATAATAAACCTGATGCAATAGAGCTCCTTAGGGAAATGACCAAGGATGATGAGCGGATAGAAGTAAAAGCTCTTAAGACAAAATATCCTCAGGGTGGTGAGAGATCGCTTATCTATGCTGTTAAGGGCAGAAAAATCAATTCCAAAATGCTTCCGGCTGATGCCGGATGTATCGTCCATAATGTGGATACGGTTGTTTCCGTATATCAGGCAGTCTATGAAGGCAAACCGCTTACAAGAAGAATTGTAACAGTAACCGGAGATGCAATAAAAGAACCTAAAAACTTTTATGTATATCTTGGAATGAGCGTGGATGAAGTAATAAACGCAGCCGGTGGCTTTAATTGTGAACCTGAAAAAATAATTTCAGGCGGTCCGATGATGGGATTTTCGTTTTTTAACCGAAATGTTCCTTTGGTGAAAGGCTCCTCCGCAATACTGGCATTTTCAAAGGATGATGTATCTTCCAATCCTTCATCCCCATGTATCAGATGCGGAAGATGTGCGTATGCGTGTCCGGAACATCTGCTTCCTATGAAGCTTGCCGTAATGGCACAGCATAATGATATGGAAGGCTTCCAAAAACTGTACGGCATGGAATGCGTGGAATGCGGATGCTGTTCATATGTATGTCCTGCCAAACGGCCGGTAACACAGTCTGTCAGGTCCATGAAAAAGATGGTAATGGCGGAATCAAGAAAAAAACAGGAGGTAAAGAAGTAAAATGAATAAATTACTTAATGTATCTTCATCGCCTCATGTAAGGGATAACTCATCAACAAGAAAAATAATGGGAGATGTATGTATTGCTCTTTTACCT
>JBJENE010000028.1:0-14744 GCA_051880035.1 Butyrivibrio sp. | reverse complement strand
AGTTCACCGAAAACAAAGTGCGGTTTGTACCTCCCACAATGTGCCGTCTGACACTCTGTGTTGCTGGAATGGTGGCTCTCAAACTCCCGGCAGGTGGCTCAATGGAAACAAGAATACTCATCTTAGAACATAAAAATCCCCTTATTATATTATTTATTACTCTCCCTTAACACTAACGTTTCTATTTCTCCGTCCCGCAATTATTATAAATGCAAACTTTTCTAAATTCTATTATTGGAATAAGGATTATAGTCTGTGAAAATAGTGCATAAATCCTGTGCAAGTTCATTACTGATATAGTATTCATCATCATCACACACAAGTATTCCCTCATCTATTTTCCAGTCAATTACTATCTTCTCTCCTGAAGACTTTACCAATTCTATTGATGGTTCGTACAAGCTCCATAATCCACTTTTATCATAGTTTGCATCCGGTTCACCATCTGATGACACCTTTTCAAAAATTTTTGTAACAGAAGATATATCTTCTGCGTCTTCACATGGAACAGGATCACGCATTACGCCTTTACCCTGAACGAACACAATTTCTATAATTTCTTCGTCGTCATAAATCATTGATAAAGAATTTTCAACTTTCTCTGGTTTTGATTTAGTACATCCCACCATAAAAATAATCATTAATACTAAAATACATGCTATTTTTTTCATAAAAATTTCCTCCTACCATTATAAGTTTATAGACTTATTTCCTTATGTTGCATATATAGATAAATGTTTATCATCCCATTAATACCTACATGGTAAATAAGTCATTACTTTAGATTCCAGATGCTACAATATCTTCTATAAGCATTATTGTTATAGTATAGTTTCATTGTTCTATTATTATGCCTTATTCTTCCAAAATGCGATTATCAATAATATCCTTTATTAGCTCATACAACTCTTGAATATTATTCATCTTAGACGAAAGCAAATTAATATCATTTAATTCTATCATCCACCTTTCTTCAATAGCTACAATTAAATTCACAAAGTCTACCGAATCATAGTTTAAATCTTCAATTAATCTCAAATTGATTATTTCTTCGCGGCAAATGTTTTCTGGTATATCATGAGCATTCAAAATAATCAATTCCACAAGTTCATCTTCAATATTCATTCTCACCTCCAACACTATGTTTTGGATCATCTATTACCTTAATGCTTTTCTTTAAATTATCCTTTGTAATATACTCCATATCATCAAGATTTCTCATAACATATGATTTCTTATCATCACTGTATCTAAATACGGAATATGATCCTCCTACTAATTCATAAGTTTCATTTGAAAAAATACTATCTTTATTTCTTGGTTTTATACAATAGATACCATTTTCTCCTACTTGATGCATATCCATCTGAAAATATTTCATTTCGACCAAATCATTTTTGTTAATTCTTATATTATCGCTTTGTCCATATAATTCTTCAAAACTCGAACCAGTAAGATATCCTCCAAGTTCATAAATTGTTATCTTTTCACCAACTTTAACGCTTCCTTTAATAACTTCTGTAATCTGAATATCAATTTTAGTCCATGGTATTCTGTCCACTTCAACATAACCAACTTCAACTACTTCCGCTTCCACAATATCAGAAGATTCCCGAGTATAATTTTCAATATTTAGTGGATACTTAAAGCATCCTTGCATTTCAATATAACAACTTCCATCAATTATATTTTTATTCGATATATCAATTTCCTTAATGAGCGAATCAGATTTACCTTCCACCTCTTGAGTATTATTACTAGATTCCTCACCAATTTTTTTATTATTAGCACATCCATATGCCATAATCATAGATATGCTCATCATTAAAACCACTATTATTTTTAAATTTTTTTCTTCATGCATATGCTCCCATTCAACTTTTTATTACTTAAAACTAATGTCTTGCTATTCTTAGCAATAGATATGGCACAAACTTTTCTTATCTATACTCGTTATTGTATCCGAAAACAAACCATCGTCATATACTGGATACATTATTGATTTTTCACATCTCACATGTCCTAAACCCAGTGCATGACCAACTTCATGTGTAGTTATAGATTTTACCCAACTTGTTGATGATGTTAGTTCTGCTTCATTTAATACTACAACAGACTGTTCAAAATCATAACACGGAATTCCTGTTAATTCTATCAAAGCATCATTCTTATTTTTTTTTACATATGTAATCCCTAATATAGATGTATCTAGTTCTGCCGCATCAATCAGCAATTGTGCATTACTTTTTGTCGAAGTCGTCTCTAATTTGACATAATGAGTAATATATGGAATTCCATTCCATGCCAATGCTCCGTTAGTCACACTTCCACGTACACCATTATTTGCACTAAAATCCGAAGAAATCCAAACATACTTTGTCCCATTTTTACTTCCATTTGCAGATTTTAAATAATGATCTCTCCAAGTATGATAACCATGCGAACACTGTTCATCTTGCGAACAAGCCAATGTCATTACAGGATTTATTATGCTTGAATAAATACCTATTATAGATGCACACAACATAGTATTTTTTAAAAACTTTGATTTTCTCATTTATCTTTTCTCCCTTTTTTTAGAAATTCAACTCATATATTTTTTTACATCTTACACTTTATGATCCTTTTCCTTTAATATTGCACACGAATGTACTATGTTTCTCTTCTCCCTCATTTTTTATATATTTTCTGTAAATTTTCACAGTTATATTAGCATCCACATTTATATGTTGTTTGACATTATCATGAATAATAGCCTTTACTTGTTCATCATAACAATTTTCTTCAATAACCAATTCAAACAGAAATGATTCATAATCGTTTTGTGTTATTCGATATTGCATAATACAATTATTCAATAAATAATTTATTTTCTCTATTATTTGTATCAATACATATATATGTAGCTTTCTATCTTTAAGATATATATATTCATCCTTTCTTCTTACAGAAAGTTTAATAATTGGAGACATATTTTTACATTTACAATTTCCACTCCTTTCCAAAATTCCCTTATCGCCTGTACAATAATTTACAAATGGCATAATATGGTTATCTAGTGATGTAACATAAATATCCGATGTATTCTCATCTATTTCCGTAATCACACTATTATCCATACAGTGCAAATTTCCATAAGGGCATTCATAAGCGATAGATCCTACTTCTTTACACCCATATTGGTTTGCGACTTTACACTTAAAAACCTTCTCAATTTTATTTCTTATAGCATCTGTCAACTCTTCCCCTGTACATTCTATATATGCCAAATTTGTAGGAATAGCCTTCATATCTTCAGCTATTTGACACAGTGCAAATGCCATACTTGGTTGTAATATCATCCATTTTGGATTATATAATAGAATTTTCTTATATACTTTATTTAGTGTTCCGTCATATATACACCTTCTAGAAAATGCCAAGAAATTTTTATCGCTTATCGTATCTATTTCTTCAATATAACCCGGAAAGAAATAACATAATTTATCATTTGGCATAATATTATAATATTTTTTTCTATATAGCCATAACTGCAATAATGATCTTTTCTCATCTTCTATACTCCATTTAATCTCAAATGGTTCCCCCATAGTCCCAGATGTCATAATGGATATAATATCTCTTGATTTTCTAATTGCATCTTGATTCACATTTACATAGTCTGACATTAGCATATCTTTCTTTGTAATCCGAGGCACATCTTTCAAACTTTGCTTACTAATATCACCCTTTTTGTCACATAAAAAATGTTCATAAAATGGCACCTTACTGTATGCTTCATTTATTATGCAATTGATTCTTCTCTCCTTGGCATCTTCTGCTTTAATAACCATACTTATGTCCTTTTATTAATTATTTATATATACATCATTCAAAACATTTTTAAGTTCTTGAATAGCCTTTGTAAATAGAAATATTACCTTCTTGCCATCACTTTCTTCTAGTCTCATATTATATATCATGACACGATTCATAAGTCCCTCAAACATATCAGCAACATCACTGAATGCAGGCACATTAATACTCATCTTTTTTTCATATAAGCAACACATTCTTGCATACATAAGTCTTGAATATTCTTTTAATATCGAAAAAGGTTTTATATCAAGTTCTTTCTTATTCGAGATGACTTTTGAAATATCCTCCAGCAATTTTTGGCATGCTTTTACTCCTACATATCTCATTTTACTAGGATAGCATCCAACTGGTTCAATTTCTATATATCCCAAAAAAATCCCTACTTGTTTTAAAATATATTCAGGATATATATGATATTCATAATTTTCTCTTGCTCTTAACAATGTAATGTTATGAGGTGATGCATTTCGTATGTCTTTATATGATACATTCCATGTAGTACTTTTTTGTTCTATATCATAGCCCATTATCTTAAAAATTTTTTTTCGTTCATCATAACCATATATCATAATATTATGATTAAAATTGAAACTACAAAAAGCCAAAGTGTTTGGAATAAATAATTCATTAACACACATAACAACATATCTTTTCGACTCAATTGCATCAATAATATATTTCATCCTATTTATTTTTCTTAGTTCGAGTATATCATCATCTATATGTTCACGTTCAAAAACAGGCTGACAATATATATAATCCATATAAAAATCAAATGTCAAAAAATTATTATCTCCATAGTACGACAGTAATATGTAATTATTATATAGCCATTTAGATGCATTGGGATTAACCATTAATATTCCCAATCCAAAAGCATGATGATTATATGTTTTTATTGGAATATTATCACTAACAGGAAGCTCAACATTGTTCATTTTTTGTTTTCTCCATAATATATATATTTTTAATACATGTTTTATTTACACCAAATGTATTGTGATAAATTCATTTCTTGTATAGTTTATGTCGTATACACTTCCGCTCTCCACAACCTAAAAACAATATTTTATTGCTACAACTTGTCCGAAAAATTAAATACCATATATCACATAAGCTTCTCTTCTTTACTTCATCGCGACAACATACATCCTATTATAAACAGATGTGTTCATTTTTATAACTTTGCATTATGCAAGAAACTACTACAATTTAATAATTGTTTCTCATTTTAAATATTGTAAAAAATACTTGGAAATATAAATAAGGAAATCCCTATTAATCAACTTCATCTACTCCCATAGATTAGTATTAGATATAAAAATACCCCTTATCATATCATATAATACTCTCTCCCATTGACACTAAATCTACTTATTAGTATGCACCCTATATAGCATCCTGTCAACAATATTCGACAATTTTGGATAATATTTTATAATTTCTCTGCACACCACACAATTTTTCCGTCATCGCCGAAAGGACCCTTCAAAACACTGATTTTTAATTTATCAGTGGAATATTTTTCGGCAAGGTCCATACCGAAATCATAAAATGCAAAAATAAAGCCGTTCCCTGACGGGTCGCAGTGATAATGCTCCGGCAGAAGATGCTTAATCTCCCCGTTTTCAACAATTGCTCTCCGCCTTGTGTCACCGTCATACATTGGGATTGTAAAAATATGTTTTCCGCCGCTTTTAAGAACTCTCTCGCATTCGGAAAAAGCTTTTTCCACATCCGTTACATGTTCAAGTACATCACTTGAAATCATTAGGTCAACACTTTCATTATCAAATGTCATTGCGGTAATATCTTCACACCGGGTACCGTCTTTCTGCACATGCCCCCATTCTATTTCAGGGTTGAAAAAGGTTCTGGTATAATTATCATATTTTTTCAACTTATTATATAAAGGTGAGCGTGTATCAAACTCAACAATTACCTTGTCAGACAAATCTCCCAGTTCATTGATGCATTCCGCCAGCTTATCGTAACGGATATTCGCTTTACAGCGCAGGCATATATAAAACTCATCTGATTCGTTCATTCTCAGATGCAATGTTTTTTTCTCACAGCAACAGCACCATTTTACCTTGGATTTAATCAGATATTTCGGTTTTACATACATTTTTATTTTCTTAAATAACGCTTTTGTCATATTAAATTATTTATTCCTCCGTCTTAGTCTGCAAATAATTTCCGTCCGATTTTTTCCAAAAAATATTATAAATATATATGTACAAATAGTCAACTTTTTTGCAGGATTGGATTAGGCAGCCGCCCAAAAAACAATACAAATAAAAGCACCTACATTTCTGTAGATGCTCTTACGCCAAATGCATGGCCACTAACTCTAACCGTTAGCTTTACCGTACTATTATTATACACATTTCTGGAAAAAATGCAATAGATTTATGAGATTTTTTAAAGTTTCATCCAAACAGATAATTTCTTTCTTCCCATCTTTGACAAAGCCTTGTCCGCAATGAACTTTCTTCCTTTAAAAGACATAATAAGATAAAATATTCCAATTTGCCTTTTTATATCAAGTATTGTACCAAAAACTTTGAGTATTTTTAATACATCCAAATATGATAAATCTCCTCGCCCTAATGCAGCCATTGTTCTAATATCATTAAAATTATTTAATGCACCGCTTCTTCCTTTAAGTTTAAATCGAGTAATCAATTCAAGGTGTGCACACTGATTTCTCATCTCTTTCAATATAAACAATGCCTGCTCAAATGCCCTTGCATCCGTCAGTGTAAGGCCAAAATCTTTTAACACTTTTTCTTTTACAGTACAATCTAAAAAGACAAAAGTATAATACAAGCTACCTAATGGCAAAGCCTTAATTGCAACCCAAAACGGAGGATCGGTATATTGATTCACATAATCTTTATCTCGCTTCAATTCATCAATAAAAGATCTACTTTTGACATTTCCATTTGGCCAATACTGAGTGGTCTTAAACAATTCAAATGAATTAAATCGATTTGTCATATTGGTGTCTGTTACCGGCGGAGCACTATAGTATGTTGGATTTAAATAATTTAAAGTGTCCACAGGTGTTTTGCAATATGTAGCTGCAAAATTATATGATATTGATGTTCGAAGTCTGGCCTCCACATCAAATATTTTAAATAACGTATATTTTTTTAATTTCATATCAAAGAAAAATAAATCCCGAAAATCTTCAAAATACACATTTTCATACTCTTTATTAGGAACATTCTTTTTTTAAAGTATAGATTCAAACCCATTAATTACATCAAAATAATTATATTGACTTAAAACCTTAGAAGCTTTCTTTCTGTTTTTGAATTTCAGACCTCTTCCAAGAAGACCTGAAATCTGTTCATCTATTGTTTTAAATTCTTTAGTGACTGGCATTATTTCCCCTCTATTACATTAGCATATTAAAAACCTCTCAGCACAAAAAATACTGAGAAGAATTCGCATTTTTCGACAAAATAAGCATATCACTTAACTCTGCTCTTTTCAATATAATTCCAATGATAAAGATAATCTTCTGAATCCATCCCACTGATTATCCGCTTTCAGATACTCTCGATGCATACATCCATATTTTCCAATAGTACGTTCTTGGTAATTTTGTCTTTTATCGTTTTTGAACTCTTTCACAACATATTATCATAGCGTGACTTTATCTGTCGTAAAAACGAAGTAAAAAGCGGGTGGGATTACTACTCAATCCATCACTTCAAAAATATTTCATTTATAAGCAAAAAGCACTGCAGAATTTATCTGCAGCGCCTCTAATACTCAACCGGTTTTATTCGGTTACTTCTATTTTACGGATTTCCTTGGTTCTTATTTCTTTACAGATGTCATCTATGAACTGTGACAAAGGTTTCTGGCCTTCGTCTCCAAGATATCTGCTTCTTACAGAAACCATACCTGACTCCTGTTCCTTTTCGCCAACAACAAGAATATAAGGTACTCTCGCAAGTCTGGCCTCACGAATCTTATAACCGATTTTCTCGGAACGGTTATCAGTCTCAACATAAATCTTATTTTTCTTAAGTTCTGCCTCGACCTTAGCAGCATAATCTGCATATTTCTCGGAAATAGGAAGAACACGGACCTGTTCAGGACAAAGCCATGTTGGGAACATTCCGGCATATTTTTCAATAAGCCATGCAAGTGTTCTCTCGTAACATCCCATACTTGTTCTGTGAATGATATACGGTCTCTTTTTATCACCGTTTTCATCAATGTAATACATATCAAACTGTTCTGCAAGGAGCGCATCCCACTGAATTGTAATCATTGTGTCTTCTTTACCGTATACATTTTTGGCATTAATATCAACCTTAGGTCCATAGAATGCAGCTTCACCCACATCCTCCGTAAAAGGAATTTCAAGCTCTGTAAGAATATTACGGATATGCTGCTCCGTCTCTTCCCAGACTTCAGGCTCTCCGATATATTTTTCCTTGTTGTCAGGGTCCCATTTGGAAAGATGATATGTTACATCCTCTTCAACACCGAGAGTCTGGAGACAATATCTTGCCAAAGCTATACAATCCTTGAATTCCTTAACCATCTGGTCAGGTCTTACAATAAGGTGGCCTTCTGAGATTGTGAACTGACGGACACGGGTAAGTCCGTGCATCTCACCTGAATCTTCATTTCTGAAAAGGGTTGAGGTCTCGCCGTATCTGATAGGCAGATCACGATAGCTCTTCTGGCTTGCCTTATATACATAATACTGGAATGGGCATGTCATCGGACGGAGTGCAAATACCTCCTTATCCTTATCTTCATCTCCCAGTACAAACATTCCTTCCTTGTAGTGGTCCCAATGTCCCGAAATCTTATAAAGATCGCTTTTGGCCATTAAAGGAGTCTTGGTTCTGACATATCCGCGGCTTTCTTCCTCGTCTTCAATCCATCTTTGCAATGTACGGATTATTCTTTCACCTTTTGGCATAATAAGAGGAAGTCCCTGTCCGATAACATCAACTGTGGTGAAAAGTTCCATTTCACGACCCAGTTTATTATGGTCACGCTTCTTGATATCCTCAAGATGTTCAAGATATGCGTTTAAATCTTCTTTCTTGGAGAATGCGGTACCGTAAATTCTGGTAAGCATTTTGTTCTTTTCGCTGCCTCTCCAGTACGCACCTGAGGAAGAGATAAGTTTGATTGCCTTAATCTGCTTTGCATTCATAAGATGAGGTCCTGCACACAAATCTACAAAGGCATCATCTCCTTCTCCCTGTCTGTAAAATGAAATTACGGCATCCTCCGGCAGGTCATTAATAAGTTCAACCTTATAAGGTTCTCCACGATCCTCCATGAATTTAATGGCTTCGGCTCTCGGAAGTTCAAATCGTGTAAGTTTGCGGCCTTCTTTTATTATTTTTTTCATTTCGGACTCGATTTCGTCTAAAGCTGCACGGTCAAAAGACTGACAGTCAAAATCGTAATAAAATCCTTCATCAATGGAAGGTCCGATTGTCAGTTTGGCATCAGGATAAAGCCTTTTGACAGCTTCCGCCAGAATATGTGATGCGGTGTGTCTGTATGCCTTTTTTCCCGCATCATCCTGGAAGGTAAGAATGCTTAATGTACAGTCTTTGTCCACAACTGTCCTTAAGTCAACCACCTTTCCGTCAAGTTCTCCGGCGCATGCGTTTCTGGCAAGTCCTTCGCTTATATCCAATGCAATATCATATACCGATAATGCAGAAGAATACTCTTTAACCGAGCCATCCTTTAATGTAATTTTCATGATAATAAATCCTTTCTGCCCTGATTCAAATCAGGCGTATTTTATTCTTCTTCATCCCCAAAATCATAGGAATAGCATTTATTGTATTTTTTGATGGTATTCTTGGTAGTTGCTGCTTTACCGATAAAGAATCCTGCTATAATACCTACCAAAGTACATACAGCAGCAGCGATAAGAAGCTCCTTATTGCTCTTTGTGGTCTCTTCCTCAAGTAATTTCAAAATATTACGGGATTTGTCCTTAATGTTCATAATAAATACCTCCATATAAAATATTATTATTTTCACACGATAAAAAGTTTTTATTCGTATATGAGTCTTGAGGGGCTTGTTACGCTTTGTGAGTCTGGCACGGTCAGCTTTATCTGACATTTTCCTATCGTGCGAGTGCTCATCCTTAGCGGAGCGTTTTTGCTTTATAGGACGAAGTATCCTATAAAGTAAAAAGCCCCTTGCATTAAGCAAGGGGCAATAATTATCGCGGTTCCACCCTATTTACTTCAGAATAGAATTCCAAAGCATCTCATCAGACTATAACGGAGTCACCGGACCGGATTGGGGCCACTCAGAGTTAGTCTTCACATAATGTCCGGGAAATTTCGCACCATCCAATTCCTCTCTGAACCTTCTCATCATGCTACTCGTCTCTTCATCGTGTTAGCTTTTAATTAATTATATCATTCGGCTAAATAAAGTCAATCTTTTTCAGAAAAAACCTCACCCAGTTTAAGAAGAAGTTCTTCCTTGGCTACAGGCTTTACCATATAACTGTACGGACTGTAAGCCATACACTCTTCCACTTTATCCTTATTCGTCACACCGGTAAGAAAAATTACCGGAATATCGCTGCATCCGTCTTTCCTGCGGATCAGTTCCAGCGTATGGGGTCCGTCAAGTGCCGGCATCATGTAATCAAGAATAATCGCGTCAGGTATGTTTTCATCCAGAAACGCCAGTGCGTCACTGCCTCCTCTTACGGGATATACAGTATAAAATTCCTCTAAATATCCCTTTATAAGCTTGAGCATCCTTGAATCGTCATCAACTATTAATATTTTCTTCAAAGGTACCAACTCCTCCCGTATCTATTATATAAACATGGTGTTAATCATATTCCGCCTGAAATTTTATATTTTACAACAGCAAAAAATTCTCTGACCATATAATTTACAAATAATATTTTATCCGAGCCGGCAGCAATCCCGGAAACCTCGTATCCCAGCTTACTACAGATGGATGTGGCGCGGAATATATGAAAATTGTTCGTAACAAGACCTACTTTCGGTTCTCCGTCGCTATAGTTATCATATATTATATCCATAGAAAAAATTATATTCTCTCTTGTATTCACAGAAGCATCTTCCATAATAATCCTGTCTGCTTCAATTCCCTCACCGATAAGAAAATCATACATGCACTGCGCTTCCGAAATATCTTCGCCCGTTCCCTGTCCGCCGGAAACCACCGCAATCGTATCCGGATTGTCGTTAAGGTATTCCGCCGCCTTTAAAAGTCTCTTCTTAAGTGAATTGGAAGGTCTTGTTCCTTTCACCTGGGCTCCCAACACTATTATATAATCAAGCTTATCCACAGGTACTGTATTCATTGCTGATACAATAAACCCTTCCACCACCAGAAAAAGTGCCAGTCCGATTCCTATCAGTGCCAAAAACACCGATTTAATCCACACCGGAATAATAATGTGCTTTTTCCTTATAATACCGATTAGAACAGCCAGTACAACAAAAACTACCGCCGCCATCAGCCATACAGTCGCAAAAGATGAGCTTGTTCCCGCATAGGAAACAATTATAATATAATAAACTAGGCTGACAAGTGCAAGCAGCCCAAAAATAACTACCAATACCATAAAATTATATATTACTCCTTAGTATATAATAAACTATTCCGATTAATTATACTACCAAATCTATTGAAAAGTAAACAAAAAATATGATATAATCCGTTAGTTGAATATATTTACTATTATAAATAAGAGGACAAAAAATTGGCTAATTTGAATGAAGAAATCAAAAAAAGGCGTACTTTTGCCATTATCTCCCATCCTGATGCGGGTAAAACAACACTTACCGAAAAATTCCTTCTTTACGGAGGTGCAATCAATCTTGCCGGTTCCGTCAAAGGAAAAAAGACTGCCAAACATGCCGTATCGGACTGGATGGAAATAGAAAAAGAAAGAGGAATTTCTGTAACATCTTCCGTTCTTCAGTTTAACTATGACGGATATTGTATTAATATACTCGACACCCCGGGACACGAGGATTTCTCCGAGGATACCTACCGTACACTCATGGCTGCCGACTCTGCCGTAATGGTCATTGACGGCTCCAAAGGTGTGGAAAAACAGACCATAAAGCTTTTCAAGGTATGCGTTATGAGAAATATACCGATTTTTACTTTCATCAATAAAATGGACCGTGATGCCAACGATCCTTTCGAATTGTGTGATGAAATCGAAAGCATCCTTGGAATAAGCACCTGCCCTATGAACTGGCCTATCGGCTCCGGCAAAGAATTTAAAGGCGTATACGACCGTAACACCAAAATTGTCTCAACTTTCACCGCCGCCATGAACGGTCAGAAAGAAGTTGCAGAGAAAGACATTCCTCTTGATTCCCCTGACCTAGAGAACGAAATCGGCTCCCATTTCAAAGACAAGTTACTTGAAGATATTGAGCTTCTGGACGGTGCAAGCGCAGAATTTGATATGGAAGCAGTCAGAAACGGTAAACTTTCTCCTGTATTCTTCGGTTCTGCCCTTACAAATTTCGGCGTCGAAACTTTTTTGAAGCATTTCCTCCAAATGACCACTTCTCCTCTTCCGAGAAACTCATCCGAAGGAATTATAGATCCTTTTACGGAAGATTTTTCTGCTTTCGTATTTAAAATTCAGGCAAATATGAACAAGGCACACCGCGACAGAATTGCTTTTATGCGTATCTGCTCCGGCAAATTCGAGGCCGGCATGGAAGTCAATCATGTTCAGGGCGGCCGTAAGGTAAAGCTTTCACAGCCGCAGCAGTTAATGGCATCCGAGCGTAAAATCATAGATGAAGCTTATGCCGGTGACATTATAGGTGTTTTTGACCCGGGAATTTTTTCAATCGGAGACACACTGGAATTGTCAAACAAAAAATTTGCATATGAAGGAATTCCTACTTTTGCTCCCGAGCATTTTGCCAGAGTCCGCCAGATTGATACCATGAAGAGAAAACAGTTCATCAAAGGAATAAACCAGATTGCCCAGGAAGGTGCAATTCAGATTTTCCAGGAATATAACACCGGTATGGAAGAAATCATAGTAGGTGTTGTGGGCGTCCTCCAGTTTGATGTCCTCAAATTCCGTCTGGAGTCCGAGTACAATGTGGAGATACGGCTTGACCCGCTTCCTTATGAATATATACGCTGGATAGCAAATCCGTCAGAAATCAACCTTGACCGCATTGTCGGAACTTCCGACATGAAGAAAATAAAAGATTTAAAAGACCGCCCGCTTCTTCTCTTTATTAATGAATGGAGTATCGGTATGGTTCTTGACCGTAATAAAGGTCTTATTCTAAATGATTTTGCAAAATAAAAAATTTTCTGCCCAAGCCGACTCGGAGCAATGGTTTGGGCAGAAGCACTGCAAAGGCGCAGGAAAAATTCTTCCTGCGCCTTTCTTATTTACTTACTCAGTCTTTATTTTTTCTGAACTTAACAATAAGTACAACTGTTACTACTACGATAATTACTGCTACTACAATTGCAATCCATATGAAAATACATATTCCCAACGGTTGCATGCAGAAATGACACAAACGGCATTTTGATTCCTGCACCGGATTGTTCTCAGGTTCTGTCTCCGGAATCGTTTCCGGCTCAACAATCACTTCTTCCTTTTCGTATACAATTGCATATGTAGAAAACATATCTGTTGCAATTGTAATTGTATTCTGATTGTCATCCAGATCATCCAAAACTGTACATTCTCCATTATGTAATCTTATAACATAATATTTGGCATTTTCATAAAGGATTTCTTTCGGAATATCAATCACAATTTCAATTTCGCCGTTTAACTGTGATAATTTCTCCCAGTCTGCCGAACCGATTTTCTTTTTAATTGTAATATCAAGATATGTTCCGAATTCAAGTTTCCTTTCGTCTGACTTAATTGCATCTTTAACAAGGGCATCTTCATTGTCCGGAATTGAATCAAGAATATCTATCGTGAATACTTTTATTATTGCATACACGCCGTTCCATACTTTCTGGATTTCCTCAGGTGTAAGACATGCATTAATAATTTTTTCTGCATCTGAAAGCATCATTACAAGGCTGCTCTTCTCATTATTCTCATCTACAACATCCATTATTATCTGGATATTTCCACTTCCGAAAGCCACTTCTTTCTTTTCGAACGGTTCCTTGTCATCATCTTCGACAGTTACTTTCCATTCTTCAACTTCGCCGCCCTCATTATTAATTTCGCCTTTTACAATACTTAACTGAATGATTCCGTAATTGGTTACATTTCCTTCAATAACGCCTTTGATTACCGAACCATCTGCAGTTACAATACCGCCTATTATCGTTCCGGCTTCATTATCTATGTATCCTGCTATGGTACTCTCTTTAATGGTTCCGTCATTCTTAAGAGTTCCTTTAATGGTACTTCCGGTAATTGTGCCATTGTTAGCCACTGTACCATCAATAAGACCTCCGCTGACCAAACCCTTTGTTCCGATTGTACCGCCGGTAATAATTCCTGCAGAATTGTCCACATCTCCGTTTATGATGTTATCAGTAAGATTTCCTTTATTTGTAACTTTACCGTTAAGGTCGCTGTCCGTTACCTTACCGCTCTCCTTATTCTTAAGGGTGCTGTCCTCCCCGAAGGTGCTGTTATCGATTTCGCCCTCGTTCTCGGTGTCTCCGTTAAGGTCGCTGTCCGTTACCTTTCCAGTCTCCTTATTCTTAAGGGTGCTGTCTTCCCCGAAGGTGCTGTTGTCGATTTCGCCTTCGTTCTCTGTATCTCCGTTAAGGTCGCTGTCCGTTACCTTTCCGCCCTCCTTATTCTTAAGGGTGCTGTCCTCTCCGAAGGTGCTGTTATCTATCTCGCC
>JBJENE010000027.1:0-14816 GCA_051880035.1 Butyrivibrio sp. | reverse complement strand
TGGAGAGGAAGAAAAAAGTTTAAGAAAATGTTGTCAACTACTTGACACAAGAGGGGGAACGGACTGCCTGAAGTTGTTTATATGGAACCGTTGTGTCAGATACTCGGTATAACAGTTAATGAACTGCTGGCAGGAGAAATCATACCTATTCTGGAATTGATAAGTGTAATTGACAAGTCGCGTCTGGAGTTAGTTAAACAATTGGAATTCGAACAATTAAGAATGCGCATATATAAACTATATGACATTGATATTGACACAATGGAACCGTTTGAGAACGGCGCAGGCGGATTAACTTATCTGGTCATTTCAGATGATAAAAAATTTGTTGTAAAATATCCAAGTGATAATGAGATGAATAATCCGGATGTGGAAATCAGAGTATGTGAGAAGCTTTTGGACAAAGGAATCCCTGCCTGCAGATTTATTCCGAATAAGCAGGGGAAAATGATTTCAACAGATGAGAACGGAAGGCGTTTTACTGTACAACATTTTTACGAAGGTATTACATATGAATATAACGAAGCGCCGGTTGCTCTTCAGCCGCAATCTGCATCCTGTCTGGCCAAAATACATGAAGCCATGAAGGATATTGAAAATATTCCTGTTGGGATAGGTGCCGACTTTTTTACCTACAGAAAACCGGTATTCATGAAAGACGCTTATGCCGGTACATTGCGGCAGGCCATAGAAAAGAATGATACCGATATCGCAATGAACATCCGCTCAAATATGGAAATAACAGAGGCGATGCCTTCCTATAATTTCGATATTGAAAAGTTTAGCTGCGGTAACACACATGGAGATTATATGATATCACAACTGATCTGGCAGAATGAAGAAATAAGCGGTATCATTGACTGGACATGTGTCTGCAGACATCCGTATATATGGGAAATTGTTCGTTCATATGTATTTATGGCTCCGGAGATAAAGCAAGGCGAAATCAATATAAAATCATTGATTGACTACATTTCTGAATACATGGAAGGCGGTTCGCTAAATTCCTATGATATAGAAAATGCAGGAAATCTGTTTTATTATTTTCTGGCGGTATGTAATTTCTATGAACAGTATTATGATTCCATCTCACGGAACAGATGTATTTACCTGCAACAGGCAGATATGGCATCGAAGCTTCTTGTGTGGTTTGAGCGACACATTGATGAGCTGAATACTAAACTGCGTGAACTTAGTTTGTCTGTCACATACAAAAAGAAGCTGGAAAATTATTATGATTCTCAAGGACTTTTGTCGCAGTATCCGACCAAGAGACCGATGAGGGTTATGGCACTTACAAAGATTGCTGACTGTTTTGAATTCGGAAGACAGTATACCGAAAAAGAAGTAAATGAAATTATTAAACAGAATATCTCTTTTTCAGATGTTGAACTTGTGCGCAGGGAAATGTTTCAGTTAAAATTAATAGGAAGATTAAAAGACGGCTCGGCTTATTGGAGAGAATAAATGGAAATTAAGTTAAAAAAAGTAGCAGATTCAAGAGAAATATACGATTATATGGCAAATTTGCCTTTCCCGTACAATTATGAACCGGGATTTGATATCTGGGAAAAATCCTATCTTTATGATGTGGACGGAGACGGCAGAATTCTGTTTTCAGATTTGACAACCATAGGAGCATATCAGGACAATCACCTTACCGGTTTCATTCAGTATGGGAAAACGGCATTTGGATTTGATGATAACGGAGAAATTTCTGACGGTATTTCTTATCCGGTAATCCGTAACTTCTATTTCTGCGAATCGCAAAAAGAAGCCGGAATCATGCTGCTTAACGAAGCCTTAAAAGCCCTTTCGGATACTTCGGAAAGAATCTATGCTTTCTTTCATTATTTTGGCATGTCCTGTTATGCAAGACACGGCAAGTTGTTTGAAGGATTCGGTCATATTAATGATTTAATGAGACAGAATGGTTTTTTCATAGAACATGAAAATGTATTTTATGCATCCTTTTTACATGATAAAAAAAGTGCAAAAGTCAGCTTGAAATGGCACGATGTGACTTCCGGAGGACAGAAGTATTGCGATTTTATCCTTGACAATGCCGTAGTCGGAGGCTGTGAAATACATTTTCTTCCACAGGGAAAAATTGCTTATTTAAGATGGATATTCGTTAATGAAGAATTATGCGGTAAAGGAATCGGTTCGGAATGTATGACAGCTCTGAAGTCTGATTTGTTTGACCTGGGAATAGAACGGTTCGATACGGATACTGCACTTACCAACAAAGTTGCACAGCATTACTACGAAAAAAACGATTTTACCAAAAAAGGACTCACCAGAAGTTATTTTAAATAAAATCCGGGAGGATATAGTATGGAACAAATGCCGGAACGCCTTGAGCGGACAACGATTTATGAAAGTGAATATGTGTGTTTGTATACAGACAGGGTGCGCCTTGCAAGCGGATGCATAATTGAAAAATACCATCAAATCCACTATCCCAAAGAAGCGGTTGCAGTGGTGATTTTTAATGAAAAAAATGATATTCTGTTTATTCATAATCGCAGATACACGATAGGACACTTGGAATGGGAAATTCCGGCAGGAAAAATTGAAGAAGGCGAAGAAATTGAAACTGCCGCAGAACGGGAAGCAAAGGAAGAAACCGGATGTGAACTTCAGAATTTAAAGTATCTGTGCAGCCAGAATCCAAGCAACGGAATGTCTGATGCTATCGTTCATGTTTTTGCGGCAAAAGTTTCGGCGGAATCGGAAATTCAGGACACAGACGAAATCTGCGGTAAAAAATGGTTTACAAAAGATGAGTATCTTGAATTGTTACGAACAAACGGAACCAAAGACGGAGTATCAATCCTGGCAGTTTTGTATGCTCTTCAATTCTATAATTAGAAGTTGTATCTGATATATCAGGTACAGCCTGCATTCATATCAGCCCCACGATTCTCGTGGGGCTGATATCATCATTTGCTTTTATTTGTTAAGGCTTTAACAATTAAAGGATATATTGCTACAATCCAAAGGACACATATTGCATATCGGATTATGTTTACCATTATGTTGTCGCCGAAAATTATTTTGAGACCTTGCTTTATGATTAGGGCTCCGGCGATGCCTAACACAAATTTAAGAATCTGGGACCAAATTTTTTTGGTGGACTTAGGGTCAAATTTTATGAAGGATTCTTCTATAAACCATCCGATTCCGAAGCCGATTCCGGCACCGGCAGCCTTAAAACAGTCCATGGCAAGAACGGTGGTACTTTTTCCTGAAGAAGTTACATAAAGTGAATATGCAATCAGTCCTGCACAAATGCATTCAATCAGAATGAAAATTACAATTCTGGATGTGTTGGTGGATTTGAAGTGGTCTACCACATAGCAGACTGCGGCGGAGATTACAAAGGTAACTGCAAATGATACCAAAACATCCTCGGGAGTGTGACAGCCCAGATACATTCTGGAAAGCATTACGAGGGCGATGATTATGAAACCTGCTATAAAACCCCAGACTTTTTTCAGATGAAAAGCTATTGTGGCAAAAAGACCTGTAATGCCCTGGGTGTGACCGCTTGGGAATGAGTATCCGGTAGCTCCCGATACTGCGGAATCAACGGGCTTTAAGCGTAAATCCCTTATCCACGGACGCTCTGTCCTGAATGCTATTTTCAGGCCCTGAATCGTGAGCCCTGAAATGAAATAAGTAAAGCAAAGCTTGAAAGCAAGTTTTTTGTCCAGACACCAGTAAGCTATGCATAATATACCGATAACAAAGATTTCGTCACCGAGATAAGTTATAGCTGTGAAAATGGCATCAAGGACGGGATTTCTCAGTTCCTGAAGAAAATATAGAAAATCCATGTTTATCCTCCTGTAATAAAAAGAAGTTTATCAAAATTTAATAATTGACAAAGTCAATTTTAGCCTAAAAGCGGTTGTAAGTCCATATGTTTTTGAGGTATACTATATGTAAATCAAATGTAAAATAAAGGAGGGGTGGTATGCAGATTACTTTTATAGGTGCAGACCACGAGGTTACGGGAAGCTGTCATGTGATAGAGGCATGTGACAGAATTATTTTGGTAGACTGCGGAATGGAGCAGGGCAATGATGCATATGAGAATGCCGAGCTGCCTGTTGAAATTCCGGATATTGATTATGTTTTGCTGACTCATGCTCATATAGACCATTCGGGCCTTCTGCCTCTTTTGTACGCCAGAGGATTCAGAGGTCAGGTGCTTGCCACTGAGGCAACCGTTGATTTGTGCAGAATTATGCTTAAGGACTCGGCACATATCCAGATGACAGAAGCTGAGTGGAGGAACAGAAAGGCTAAGAGATCCGGAGGGGAAGAATATACTCCTCTTTATGATATTAATGATGCAGAAGGCGTTATGGAACATTTTACGGCCTGCGGCTATAGTGAGAAATTAAGTCTTGCTCCGGGAATAGAAGTGCGTTTCTCGGATGCGGGGCATCTACTCGGTTCGGCCAGCATAGAAGTATGGCTGTCGGAAGGACCGTATAACCGTAAGATAGTTTTTTCCGGAGATATAGGCAATATTAACCGCCCTATTATCAAAGATCCGGAATATATTCATGAAGCAGATTTTGTTGTAATGGAATCCACTTATGGCGACAGGTATCACAACGCGGAGACTGATTATGTGCAGGAACTGGCGGATATTACCCTGAAGACATTTGAGCGGGGCGGGAATGTTGTCATCCCTTCGTTTGCTGTGGGCAGAACGCAGGAACTCCTTTATTATTACAGAATAATTAAGGAAAAAGGCCTTGTTAAAGGATTCGAGAATTTCAGGGTATTTGTTGACAGCCCGTTGGCTGTTGAGGCTACACAGATTTTCAATAAGAACAAGAACTGCTGTTTTGATGAACAGGCAATGGAACTTGTTGAAAAGGGAATTAATCCGATTCAGTTCCCGGGACTTACATTGTCTGTAACAAGTAATGATTCCAAGGCAATAAATTTTGACGGCAGTCCTAAAGTAATAATCTCAGCTTCGGGAATGTGTGAGGCGGGAAGAATCAGACATCACCTTAAACATAATCTCTGGAGAAGCGACAGCACGGTTGTGTTTGTAGGATACCAGGCTGTGGGAACACTGGGCCGTGCCCTTCTTGAGGGTATTACCGAGGTTAAGCTTTTCGGAGAAACCATACAGGTTAAGGCTGACATCAGGAAACTGGACGGAGTAAGCGGACATGCGGACAAAGCCGGACTTGAAAAGTGGATTAACGAGTTTAAACCTCAACCGAAGAGGGTTTTCGTTGTACATGGTGAAGACAGCGTGTGTGATTCATTTACCGAAGACCTTAAGGTGCAGTTCGGACTTGATGCCGTATCACCTTACAGCGGCGGCTGCTACAGTCTGATTGACGGAAGCTGCATAAAAGACGGAAATCAGAAGAAAATAGTTAAGCAGACGGTGAACAAACGCGCATCCGATGTCTTTGAAAGGCTTATGGCAGCAGGAAAAAGGCTTATTACGGTTATCCGTCATAACGAAGGCGGAGCCAATAAGGATTTAGCAAAATTTGCGGACCAGATTAATGCATTGAGTGATAAATGGGACCGATAGAAAATTGAGGTGATTACCATGAAAAAATTACTTTTTGTATACAATCCCCATTCGGGAAAGGCTCTTATCAAAAATAAATTAATGGAAATCATAGATATTTTTACCAGAAATGGGTATGAAGTAACTGCATACCCTACACAGCATGCTCTTGACGGATATGATAAAGTATGCGACGCAGACGGTAAATACGATGTTATTGTCTGCAGCGGCGGGGACGGAACTCTTAATGAGGTCATATCTGCGGCGGTCAGGCACAGGATTAGTAAGCCTGTTATCGGATATATTCCGGCCGGCTCCACGAACGATTTTGCCAATACACTTCAGATTCCTAAGAACATGGTTAAGGCTGCAATGCAGGTTGCGACAGGTGTGCCGTTTACATGCGACTTGGGTAAAATGAACGGAAGGTATTTTAATTATATTGCGGCATTCGGAGTATTTACAGATGTATCTTATAACACACCGCAAAACATGAAAAACCTTTTGGGGCATCAGGCGTATATTCTTGAGAGCTTAAAGAGTCTTTCCAAGATTAAAGCTTATCATCTGAATGTCTATTGTAACGGACTTACACTTAAAGGAAGTTATATTTACGGGGGAGTAAGTAACAGTGATTATGTTGCCGGAATAAAAGGCGTTGCCGGACCGGATGTTTCGTTAAATGACGGACTTTTTGAAGTGATTCTGGTAAAAGAGCCGACAAATGCCCTTGAACTGCAGCAGATAGTTGCAGGGGTATTTTCCAAAAATCAGGAAAGTCCTATGGTTGAAAGGTTTAAGACCAATAGAATTGTAATTGAAAGTGAACAGGAAATTGCATGGACGGTGGATGGCGAAAACGGAGATTCCCACCAGAGAGTGGAAATAGTTGTAGCCAGGAATGCGGTTAATATCATCGTTGACCCGAAGAAACTTTGTATCGAGGATAAACAGTCAGATCAGATGATGTTAGAATAATAGTCCATAAGAAGTTCGGTTACCATGTCATATCTTAGTACACCCTCAGACTCGCCCTGAACATTCAGATATGTATCGTTTAATGTTTCGGAAGTGTCCATAACCGGAGATTCGAACTGTCTCCAGTACTGTGACTGGTCCGCCAGGTCTTTAGACACCTGAGGGTTAAGTTCTGAAATAATTTCATTGTAGCGTATGCCGTCACAGTTATTGTAGGCGGCATTTGCCACATAAATAAGGACATTTACAGTTCCGCTGTATCGGAATTCCGGTCTGTCGGAGCGGATGCAGGCAAGATATGCAATGAAATTTGCCTCATCTTCGTGAATAAAACCGCTTATGTGGGCAAGCTCGTGGCATATTGCATAAGGAAGCTCCAAATCAGGCATATCGCTGTTATAATTTGCTTCCAGAGTGAATGGAGAGTAGAATCCTGCCGTGCCTGTGTATGACATTCCCTTGGACAGAATAATTGATTTTGGCGTAGGATAATAATCGGTCATAAAAGGATATTCCGCCTCCAGTGAGTACATTGCATCGACGGATTCTTCGGGCAGATTAAGCCTGTCTGTGGTAAATATGCCGTTTTCATCCGTAGGGATTTCGGTGCTTAAGCTGTTGGCATCTTCTACAAGGAGGGCGAGAAGATTAAGAAGCTTCTCTTCGGTGTGCTCCGTGGATTTTATGTTGGCACAAGTGGCAAAGGGAAGTCTGTTGTAATGGATGCCGCAGTTAACTGATACAATCAGAATGCATACAAGGATAATGCACACAAGATTCATGCTGTATCTTTTAAGCTTATAGAAAAAAATAAATCTTTCCCGCTTGGAGTGATGGATAATTAACAGGACAATAAGCTTTACCAAACAATAAATAAATACTGCGGCTGTTAACCATATGAGTATTTCAATAACGGAGAAAGGCATAAGCCCGAAAAATGCCCCTACGGTCTTTACTAAGCTCGGAAAAATCCTTGTGGAAAAATCATTGGCAAATCCCACATTGAGCCTTGAAAGTATATTTACCAGCAAAATAAGTGCAAAAACTATTCCAATAAACCATAAATATTTTCTAAACGAAAAAAATTTCAATTCTTTCTTTTTATGCTTCATAAAATAACCTCTTAACAGGCACTAAACCCATTATCTTGGCGTTTCAACTTTGTTTTTTTAACTATACCCCTATTTATACCATTAATCAAGCATTGAATTCTAAAAACAAATTAAAAACAATAAAATAAATTGTATACACAAATAAATAAAAAAATTCAAATAGACAAATTATCTGACAATATGCCAAATTTTTTATATTTACATTTTAAAAAATGGGAAGTAATATTATGAAAAAACAGGAAAGGGATAAAGTGTATGGAGAAAATAAACGAGAAGAATACAGGCTTGTATAATCCGCAATTCGAGCATGATAACTGCGGTATCGGAGCCATTGTTAATATTAAAGGTATAAAGACCCATAAGACGGTCGAGAATGCTCTGAGCATCGTAGAAAATCTTGAACACAGGGCCGGTAAGGATGCCGAGGGAAAAACAGGAGACGGAGTCGGCATCATGCTTCAGATTTCCCATAAGTTTTTTTCAAAGGCATGTAAGTCCCTTGGAATAGATATCGGAGGGGAAAGAGATTACGGAGTGGGAATGTTCTTTTTCTCTCAGGACGAATTAAAGAAAAAACAGGCAATGAAAATGTTTGAAATCATTGTTAAGAAGGAAGGACTGGAATTTCTCGGATGGAGAGAGGTTCCTACCAATCCGGAAGTTCTGGGAAGCAAGGCTCTTGAAGTAATGCCGTCCATACTCCAGTGTTTTATCAGGCGCCCTGATGACTGCGAAAAAGGACTTGATTTTGACAGAAGACTTTATATAGTAAGAAAAGTATTTGAGCAGAGTAACGATGATACATATGTGGTATCACTTTCAAGCAGAACAATTGTATATAAAGGAATGTTTCTTGTAGGACAGCTCAGAACATTTTTTGCCGATTTGGAAAATAAGGATTATGAATCAGCAATTGCCCTGGTTCATTCAAGATTCAGTACGAATACAAATCCGAGCTGGAGGCGTGCGCATCCTAACAGATTCATTGTTCATAACGGAGAAATCAATACCATAAAGGGTAATGCGGATAAAATGCTTGCCCGTGAAGAAAATATGAAGAGCAAATATTTTGAAGGGGTAATGCATAAGGTTATTCCTGTGGTCAATACCGAAGGCTCAGATTCCGCAATGCTTGATAATACTCTGGAATTCCTTGTAATGAGCGGAATGGACCTTCCGTTAGCTGTAATGATTACGATTCCGGAACCATGGATGAACAATAAACTTATAGACAGGGATAAAAGAGATTTTTACCAGTATTACGCAACCATGATGGAGCCGTGGGACGGTCCTGCATCCATTCTTTTCTCCGACGGAGATTTGATGGGAGCCGTGCTTGACCGTAACGGTTTAAGACCTTCAAGATACTATATCACCAATGATGATTATCTTATTCTCTCTTCCGAGGTTGGAGTGCTTGATATTGCTCCGTCAGACATCAAAATTAAAGAAAGACTGCATCCGGGCAAAATGCTTCTTGTGGACACAGTTGCAGGAAGAGTTATAGATGATGACGAACTTAAAGAAAAATATGCCAGAAGACAGCCTTACGGCGAATGGCTCGATAACAATCTTGTAATGCTTAAGGATTTAAAAATTCCTAACAAGAAAGTTATAGAATATAACAAAACAGACCGCGCCAGACTTCAGAAAGCCTTTGGATACACTTATGAAGATTTTTACTCAGGAATTCTTGAAATGGCCAAAAACGGCGGAGAAAAGATACAGGCCATGGGTGTGGACACTCCTATTGCGGCTATCTCAAACCAGAGACCGTCTCTTTTTGAATACTTTAAACAGTTGTTTGCCCAGGTAACCAATCCGCCTATTGACTCACTGCGTGAGAAAATAGTTACATCCACCACGGTGTATATTGGCGAAGACGGAAATCTTCTTGAGGAAAAAGCAAGAAACTGCCATGTGTTAAGAGTTGATAATCCGATTCTTACCAACACCGACCTTCTGAAAATTAAAAATATGGATATAGAAGGATTTAAAGTTGCAGAGATTCCTATCACATATTACAAGAACACATCTCTGGAAAAAGCCATTGACCGCATGTTTGTTGAGGCTGACCGTGCACATGGTGACGGAGCCAATATTCTTATTCTTTCGGACAGGGGACTTGACGAAAACCATGTGGCAATCCCTTCACTGTTAGCCGTTTCAGCTATGCAGCAGCATCTTGTCACAACCAAGAAAAGAACAAGTGTTGCCATGATTCTTGAAAGCGGCGAGCCGAGAACGGTGCATCATTTTGCCACACTTTTGGGCTATGGTGCCTGCGCCATAAACCCATACCTTGCCCAGGATACGATTAAGGAATTGATTAACATCGGACTTCTTGAAAAAGATTATTATGCGGCGGTAGAAGATTACAACAATGCAATTCTTTCCGGAATTGTAAAAATTGCGTCCAAAATGGGTATTTCAACAATCCAGTCATATCAGGGCTCAAAAATATTCGAAGCAATAGGTATTGCTCCGGAAGTTGTAGATAAATACTTTACCGGAACCGTTTCAAGAATCGGCGGAATAACACTTAAAGATATAGAAAATGATGTAAATGAGAGGCATTCAAGAGCATTTGATCCGTTGGGACTTTCCACGGATGAAACTTTTGACAGTGTGGGAAGCCACAAGATGCGCAGCGGCAAAGAGGAGCATCTGTATAATCCACAGACCATACATCTTTTACAGTTAGCAACCCGTAACGGAGATTACAATACTTTTAAGGAGTATTCACATCTTATTAATGAGGAAATGGATCCTGTTACAATCAGAGGCAACATGGATTTTGTTTTCCCTGAAAAAGGCGTGCCTATTGAAGAAGTTGAAAGTGTTGATTCCATAGTAAAAAGATTTAAAACAGGAGCTATGTCTTACGGTTCAATATCCCAGGAGGCTCACGAAACACTGGCGATTGCCATGAATATGATTCACGGCCGTTCCAACAGCGGTGAAGGTGGCGAAAGTATTGAGAGGCTTACCATCGGAGCCGACGGACTTAATAAATGCTCGGCAATAAAGCAGGTAGCATCAGGCCGATTTGGTGTTACATCAAGGTATCTTGTAAGTGCCAATGAAATACAGATTAAAATGGCACAGGGTGCAAAACCGGGCGAAGGTGGACATCTTCCGGGCGGAAAAGTTTATCCGTGGATAGCCAAGACAAGACTTTCAACACCGGGTGTAAGTCTCATATCACCTCCTCCTCATCATGACATTTATTCAATTGAGGATTTGGCACAGCTCATTTATGATTTGAAAAATGCCAACAATAATGCAAGAATATCAGTAAAACTTGTATCTGAAGCAGGTGTAGGTACTGTTGCGGCCGGTGTTGCCAAAGCAGGTGCACAGGTAATACTCATTTCAGGTTATGACGGAGGAACAGGTGCAGCACCGGGAAGTTCCATCCACAACGCAGGACTTCCGTGGGAACTGGGACTTGCAGAGTCTCATCAGACATTGATTATGAACGGCCTTCGTAACAAAGTTATTCTTGAGACCGACGGAAAACTCATGACAGGAAGGGATGTGGCAATCGCATGTCTCCTTGGTGCGGAAGAATTCGGATTTGCAACCGCACCGCTTGTAACACTTGGCTGTGTAATGATGAGAGTGTGCAACTTAGACACATGTCCTGTAGGTGTTGCAACACAGAATCCTGAGCTTCGCAAGCGTTTTGCCGGAAAACCTGAATATGTTGTGAATTTCATGAGATTTGTAGCAGAAGAGCTTCGTGAATACATGGCAAAACTCGGATTCAGAACTCTTGATGAAATGTGCGGAAGAAGTGACATGCTGGTACAGAAACAGAATAATGTTAACGGCAAAGAGGGAAGACTTGACCTTTCTTCAATCCTCAACAATCCTTTTGCGGATGGAGAGAAGATGGACTACTACCACAAGCAGGTATACGATTTTAAACTTGAGGATACCCTTGATTCCAAAATGCTTATTAAAGAGTTTATGCCGGCACTTAAGAAGAAACAGAAAAAGAGTATTTCTCTTGATATAACCAATGTTAACAGCAGGTCCTTCGGAACAATGTTCGGTGCAGAGATTACAAGAATGTATGATGATACACTCCCTGATGACACATATACCGTATACTGTGAAGGAAACGGAGGACAAAGCTTCGGTGCTTTCATTCCTAAGGGACTTACGATTGAACTGGTGGGAGATTCCAACGATTACTTCGGTAAAGGAATTTCCGGCGGAAAATTAATAGTATATCCTCCTAAATCAGCTTCTTTTAAGCAGGATGAAAATATAATTATCGGAAATGTGGCATTATACGGCGCCACAAGCGGAGAGGCCTATATTAACGGTGTGGCAGGAGAAAGATTCTGTGTAAGAAACTCCGGAGCGACTGCGGTTGTGGAAGGTGTAGGCGAACACGGCTGCGAATATATGACCGGCGGAAGGGTAGTTGTACTCGGTAAAACAGGCAAAAACTTTGCGGCAGGTATGAGCGGCGGCGTCGCTTATGTACTTGATGAAGATAATAAGTTTTATCTGAACCTTAACAAAACTCTGGTAAGCTCTGAAGAAGTAACCGACAAATATGATGTTTTGGAATTAAAGCAGATGATACAAAAACATGTTGCATACACCAATTCTGAAAAAGGTAAGATGATACTTGAGCATTTCAGCGATTATCTTCCTAAATTTAAGAAGGTTATGCCGCATGATTACAAGAAGATGCTGAATCAGATTGTCTTAATGGAAGAAAAAGGTCTTTCAAGTGAACAGGCACAGATAGAAGCATTCTATGCATTGAAGAAATAGGAAGGAGGCAGTTATTATGGGAAAACCGACAGGATTTATGGATTATGAAAGAGAAGACGCAAAAGCGTCAAAACCAAAGACAAGAATCAATAATTTTAAGGAGTTCCATGAGCCGCTTTCTCCGGAAAAACAGCGTGAACAGGCTGCCAGATGTATGGATTGCGGAGTTCCGTTCTGCCAGTCCGGTAAAATGCTTAAAGGTATGATGTCCGGCTGCCCGCTTAACAACCTTATACCTGAATGGAACGAACTTTTGTACAGAGGAAACTATAAGCGTGCATATCACAGACTTGCCAAAACCAGTAACTTCCCTGAATTTACATGCAGAGTCTGTCCGGCTCTTTGCGAAAAAGCATGCACATGCAGTCTTTACGGTGAGGCAGTAAGCACGAGGGAAAATGAAAAGACAATCATCGAATATGCTTTTGAAAACGGATATGTTAAGCCTGAACCGCCGTTGGTAAGGACGGGCAAAAAGGTGGCAGTCATAGGTTCCGGACCATCAGGTCTTGCTGCAGCAGATCTTCTTAACATGAGAGGACATCAGGTTACGGTTTATGAGAAAGAAGACAGACCGGGCGGACTTCTTATGTATGGAATTCCTAACATGAAGCTTGAAAAGTGGGTGGTTGACAGAAGAATAGAGCATCTTAAAGCAGAAGGAATAGAATTTGTTACAAACGCAGATGTGGGTGCCAATATTAAGGCGAATGACATTCTTAAGCAGTATGATGCAATTGTTCTGGCGTGCGGTGCATCAAACCCAAGAGATATTAAAGCAGAAGGCAGGGATGCACAGGGAATTTACTATGCCGTTGATTACTTAAAATCAGTGACTAAGAGCCTTTTGGATTCTGATTTTAAGGATAAAAAATATATAGACCCTAAAGACAAAAATGTTGTTGTAATCGGTGGCGGTGATACAGGTAACGACTGTGTAGGTACATCCATCCGTCTCGGATGCAAATCAGTTACCCAGCTTGAGATGATGCCTAAGGCTCCGGACGAAAGAGCAGAAAACAATCCGTGGCCACAGTGGCCGAAAGTCTGCAAAACAGACTATGGTCAGGAAGAGGCAATTGCGGTATTCGGTCATGACCCGAGAATATACACAACTACCGTAAAAGAATTTGTTAAAGATAAAAACGGAAATCTTTCAAAATTAATCTGCGTTAAACTCGAATCCAAAAAGGATGAAAAGACAGGCCGCTTTAATATGGTTCCGGTAGAAGGCAGTGAATTTGAGTTGCCTTGTGAAATGGTTCTTATTGCGGCAGGATTTTTGGGAACCAAAAAATATGTTGCAGATGCTTTCGGAGTTGAACTTGATGAGCGTACCAATGTAAAAACAGGATCTGACTCATTTAAAACAAATGTGCCTAAGGTTTTTGCGGCAGGAGATATGCACATAGGTCAGTCTCTTGTAGTCAGGGCAATAAAGCAGGGCAGAGATGTGGCAAAAGAAGTCGACGAGTTCCTTATGGGTTATACAAACCTTGAATAGTACATAACTGAATCAATAATTTCAAACCCGTTTGTAAAATACAGATTACATGCGGGTTTGTTTTTTTCAGATACCTGCAGAATAATGTCTTTATTACTTTGTTCGGTAATGTGGGATAAAAGTCTGTTAAGCATAGCTTTTCCGTATCCCAATCCTCTGAATTCAGGCTCAATATATACATCAAAAATATTAATGGCAGCCGAATCCGTAAAAAGACTGCAATGTCCGACTTGGCATTCATTTATCCAAAAGTCAAAATCCCTGTATTGGCCTGCACTTGATGAATCATACAAGATACCTATATTTCCGGGAAAAATAGTTTTTTTATTCCATTTAAGCAGATATTCATGATATGGATTACTGCCGCCAAGAGATAATGCAGTCTCTGTAAACCCCGGGTATAATTCCCTTCCGGAGAAAACGATTTCTTTATTATTGAGGGTACTTTCGATGGTTTCAAACATGTGGCTGAAGACTTTTTGGCGCCTGAACTTTGGATGAACGATTCCTGATATCTCCGGAACATCCGCGTTAAAATATGAAAGAAAACCGATTAATTCTGAATCTGTATAGCAAAGAACGAAGAAATCCCCGCTTGTTTCCGAATCATCGCCGGTATACAATTCGTATGAGAAACCGTCGGCTTCACTGCATGTCTGTGCTAAATCCGAAATTTTGTCCTGTTCTTCACTGCATAAATTATTTTTTAATATATATTCCATAAATGACCTCTTTTAATTTTTATGGTTGACAAAGACTTGATCATATGGTATATTATCGCTTGTGGTTGCGGAAAAAGCAAACATATTTTTATGCGCGAGTGGCTCAGTGGTGGAGCGTCTCCTTGCCAAGGAGAAGGTCGCGG
>JBJENE010000026.1:0-59998 GCA_051880035.1 Butyrivibrio sp. | reverse complement strand
ATAGTTGCAGCTCATCCTGTCCGGTATGATAAAAAAGTTGATAATAAACATTAATTTTTCAGGAGGAAATATGCTGCCGGTAACAATAAGAGATCACTCTCCGATGGATGACTATAGAAAAATACAGTCACAGATAAAATATACAGTTCAATACGCTCCTTGTGCCGATACCGTAAATTATAATACCAAGGAAAAACTGACAAACAGCAAATCCTACAAAGTATCTTACGGATTAATGTTAAAACTTCTTATCCTTTCCGGCATAGGAGTGGTTATATCAATAGCTTTAGGATTTATTTTTTCATATAACGGTTTTTCAGAGTTCGAAAGAAAAACTATTGCGGTTTTAGCTATAGTAACCGCTTCGGCTTTGCTTTGTGCCCTGTTAATAGGAGCGGTTGGTTCCGTCATTGAACTTCGCTCAGAGAAAAAAGACAGAGAGACAAATATATCTCTTGACAGTAAAACGTGGATATTAAATGACGGGCATGTTGTGATATCTGACGAGCAGAAATTCAGAAGCATGCAGCAGTATGATTACAAGACCAGATTACCGATATCGGTTGCTCCTTTTAAAAAGCTGATTATCATTCAAAAAGTATTCTCCATAACCGGAGTTGACGGAAAAATTATTGCAGATGCATATATAAGAGAACTATACAGAAAGCATCCGTACACCAACGAAGGGATTACAAACAGCGACGAGGATAATTATGACAGAATCTATTATTACCGCATGCGCGATAAAAGGGATACAGTCACCTGGTACGAAAACATGTATGGCAGAGAACTATTATTACAGGCATTAAATCAGCTTATGTAATATTAAGAATAATATCCGGAAAGGAAGAGAACCGAATGGCACACTTTATATCCGACCACACACCCATGGACGACTATAAGAAAATGCAAAGCCAGATGGCTTATTATATAGAAAATGCAGACGAATTTCACAGGGTTCCTTATGATAACAGAAAAAATTTAAATAAATCTTCTGTATATAAAACTATTTTTAAAGCTATGAAAATTCTGCTCATTATTTCCGGTCTGTCACTTCCTGCTGCAATAATTACAGTCCGGCTATATAGTAAACACAGAGACGAAAACATTCTAAGAATAACCTCCGTATGCTTTGTTTTAATGGTCTTAGGAGCATTTGTAACAGCATTGATACTGGGTATTATAGGTGCATACATGGAATCACACAATGAAAAAAAGGATGTGAACATCAAGGCTCTGCAGGAAAGCGAAACATGGGTGCTGCAAAACGGTTATGTGGTTGTTGCAGTCCGGACAAAAGGACGGGGCGGCCAGATGGTAAAGCGCTATATAATGGATAAGAACAACATCGTTGATGTGCCGTTTTCATGTATGGATATAATATACAATGTGCACTCCGTTCATAACAAAAAAGGAAAAATAACAGCAGATGCAGATGCTTCTGAATTTTACATAAAACATCCTTATGTAAATGAAATTCCCGAAGACAATATATCCCATTATTTCCACTACTACAACAGAAGAATCCGTAAAAAAATCAGTTGGAACAATAATATGCCGGGAACCCAAAAACTCCTGGACGCTTTAAATATGTTAAAAAAATAAATTCATGTAATGTCGGAGAATACTTATGGGAGAAATACTGGATAATTTTATTTTTGCTCTAACTAATATCGGAAGCGCCAAAGAAAAAAGAGCATCAAGTGTGTCTGATTCTTTTCTGAAAAGCTGCATCGACTATTTTCAACATAACTCCGAGAAGATTAAATCAGAGACAACCCAGATGGGAATGTATGCCCTTCAGTTAAACAGAGAACGACTTGATAAAAAAGCATTGACAATGCAGATTGGTTTTAAGAACTCCAAAAAGGAATCAGATTCGGTGCTTGCCGGAAAAGACGGTAAGTATACAGTCTATGAGGTGCACAGGCTTGCAGAAAAAGAAGTTAATTTTATTCATAACAACAAAAGAATTAAACGCTACAGAAAAGACTGTGAAATTGTACTCGATGTAATCGATTCAGTTAATTCGAAAGACGAATACACCTGCCCCCGCTGTGGGCACAGTGATATAACCGAAAATTTTTTTGACGGCTGCAAATACTGCGGCACACGGTTTAATTTTGAAAATTTTCAAAGTAAAATCAACCGGGTCTGTTTCAGAGATACGGCAATGGTTAAATTCCATGGGTTTACATATGCTTTGCTTTATATTAAACAACTGGCTCTTGGTTCCGGAATCTTAGGCGTTGTGGTGTATCATCTTTGCAGAGTTATTATGCCTTATTTCGGAAAAACACCATCCAGGGATGCGTACAATCTTTTTCTCGGAACATTAGGAGCCTTTATTTACGGAGCATTTCTCGGTGGGCTGGCAGTTTTTTCCGGATGTATTATACTGTCGTTAATCTGGGCTGTAATCGTAAATCCGATTGTCACGGCAAAGTACAATCATGATACATGGAAAAACAATATGATTGCCGGCAATATCAGAAAAAAAGATGCTGCATTCTCGGCGGAATCTTTCCTGACAATACTTAACAGCCGTATGCAGGTACTGCATTTTGCAAACAACAAAGCAGAAACAGAAGTTTTTATCAAATGTGATACAGAGCAGATTCTTCCCCGGTATAAAAATATTATCTACCTGAACATGAATCGTTGCCGAATAAGAAAATACCGGTCGGATGAAAACTTTCAATACATCAGTGCCGACCTTCTGCTGCAATGCCTGCATTTTAACGGTAAAAAAATAAAGCATGAAAAAGAGAAAGTTAAAGTCCGCTTAAAGCGCAGCGCATCGGCAGTTACCCGTATTACGGACGAGAAAATATATATGACATGCCCTAACTGCGGTGCTTCTCTTTCTTTTAAGAACGGCTGCAGGTGCATATATTGTAACACCGGACCGGATTTATCGGATTTTGACTGGGTAATTGATGAATACAGTATATTGTAGAAAAGGATAATTAATTATGATTCAGGCACGGACTCAGTATTCAGATAATCCGCAAACATTTTACCGGGATACGGAATTAAGAAAATTTCACAGACAATCATATAAAGACAGCAGATTGAACCGCTGCTGTGAACATGTAATCAGAAACGGCGAACCCGTAACACTTACAGCAGAACAAAGAGAGCAGTTTATCCTAAATATTTGCGATATACCGGATAATCCTATCCGTTTAAGCGTATTTCTCGGAATGGCTGCATATGCATTGACAACATGGATTCTTCCGGCGTTAATTTTTACCGTTGCTTACTCATTTAATCAGATAAATACCCAAATATCCCATATGCTCTATGCGGCAGGTATAATTATTCTTCTGCTTGTCATCGGAGGCTTCGTCGGACTGTGTATTCTGATTAAAAGAAAAAACAGACAACATGCAGACCGTTTCCGTTCAGAAGCCTGCGAGAAAGTCCGGCGCGGGGATTTCAGGTCATATGCCTACCGTATTGAAGAAATATACCGCGTCATGACATACGACGAAGATATATACGGAGGATACATCTTCTTTTGGTACCGGGCAGGCGATATTATATTTGAATTACCTGATACTACTTTTGCCTATAATCTTGGCAAAAGTCAGGAGATTATATATAAAGAGCCCCAAAAAACGGAACTCAATGAGCGTAATCATCCTGTAGGCGGTTATATCATAGGTATGATAATTAAGTTGGATGGGCGTGAACGGTTTTACGGAATTTAAAATATTTTAGTCAATACAGGAGCAAAAATCATATAAAATGTTCAATTTGTTCAATGATGATAATTTCATTCATTGTAAAAAAGCGCTATATAATATACTATTAAAAAACAATATATAGCAAAAGGAGATAATGCTCATGAAAAAGACTGCAGGTGTAGTGGCCATCATGCTGGCTATGACAATAATTCTTTCAGCATGTTCAAATGAAACAAAAGATACCGATCCCAATACAGCCCCTTTGGAGAATCAGACGGAAGTGTCCCAGACAGAACCGGAAGATGCTGCCCCAAAGGCAAATGTAATGATAGAGCAGGGTAATCCATTAAGTATTAATCTTGCAGATATTGCCGAAGCAGGCGATGACACATTTAACGCATGGATTAAGATTTCAACGATGTATGACCCTGATTTATCAATGTATGTAAGCGACCTGGTTCCGGCAGGAACAACAGGAATAGTGGTTGATTTTACCGTAAGTGATATGGATGTGGATGAGGCAACACTTTACTGGTGCTACGAACTGACATCGGGAGAAAATACTATTTCTTTATGGGATAATACCTCTCCGGCAGAAAAACTTACGATTAAAGAAGACGGAAGTTACAGAATGGTATTTGATGCCGAAAAGGCTTTGGGCGGTCCTATTGATGCAATCGGCTCACTCCAGATTGTTTTCCCGGGAATATCCGAGACCACCACAACCAAGTTTACCGTAACATCCGCAGGATATCTGGATTCATCAATGAATGTATCAGATTTTATGACAAAATAATTTTTCAATTAACGCCTCAATCGGGTAGGTGAACATCTACTCAATGCACACAAAAATACCGTTCACTTTTTCAAAAAGTGAGCGGTACTTTTTTAAAACAATTTGCACCAAACTGAATTTTTTACATTCTTAACATACCTGACTTCATTATTTTCTTCTTACCGGAATCCACAGTTCACAGAACAGACCACTTCTTCCTTTTTCAAAATATATTTCATAATCCGTTGCTGCTTCTGATTCATACCCCATTTGTGGCAAAAATTCTTTATAGAATTTAGCCCAAGTGTCACCGATGCAATCACCATCCTCACCAATGCAGTCAAATACAACATAAGTTCCCGGTTTCACATCCCAGATGCTATAACCTGCTTTTTGCATTTCTGAGAAATCAAACTCCGATGTATCTTCATCAATCAAGACACCAATTCCATATTCAAACGTATCCGCACCTTCCTTCGTCGGAGAACATAACCCATACAAGTCTCTCTTTCCTTCCGGTCGCAGATTGCAAATCGGTCCTATAAGATTTTTATCATTACACTCTCCCCAAAAATCAGGAATATCATGATTTTCCTCGTCATTAATGATTTCATTTTGAAAACTTCTTACCACTGCAATAAATTTTTGTTCTTTTGTTTGTACGATTCTGTAATCCATACTTTTACCACCTTCCACAGTTATTTTAATAACAAGCGGATTGAAAAGTAAGAGTTTCGCAGATTCTTCTCTTGCAAATTTAGGCGCTATTCCATGAAACCTTGTAAATGCCTTTGTAAAACTCTCCGGTGTTTCATAACCGTACTTTAACGCGATGTCTGTTATTTTAGCATCGGTTTCTACAATTTCTCTACCTGCTAAAGATAGCCTGCGATTGCGAAGATAGGTATTGGCAGTCATCCCTGTAAGAAAACAAAATGCCCTATGAAACTCATAGCTCGAAGTGTGCACATGCTTCGCTACATCTTCATAGTTAATTTCCTCCATAAGATGTTCTTCCATATAAGTAATTGCCTGTTGCATTGCTGCTATCCACTCCATACTTTATTCCTCCTGTTAAAGCCTATTATAGGAGCAATTTGAGATAATTACATTTCCCAGCTTGCGAAAATTTGTCAGGTTGTAAAATTCAAAGTAGTCTATCCGATATGGATCATTATGATATTTGCTATCCTTTGTTTCCCTGTCAAACATAATTTATTTAGTAGTATAAATAAATTATACCAGAAAATGGCTATGAGCGCGAGCTCATAGCCATTTTTCTATAAAAGGAGTTTTTTTACAGCCCCTTTTTTTAAGCTTTATTTGTATTCAATTGTATCTATGTTTGCTTTTCCGGAAACAACAGTAACCTTAACTGAATGTTTTCCTTCTTCCAATCCATAGTTAAAATATAAGGATGTTCTCTCTTTTGAAGAATTACAGCTATAAGACTCCTCTACCACCTGGCCATCTACTTCAATTTTCAATACTGCACTGCTGTGGGTTCCAAGTACCGCAAAGTGTGTTCCTTCAAATTCAAAGCTGAAGTAATCATCAGTTTCTCCTACAGTTATGGTTCTGTTGAAGTTAGAGAAGCTGCACATAGTATTGAAATACCAGCCTTCTCCGTCCTCAGATGTGCTTCCCTTTGAAAATGTAAGTGAAGAATCCATGTCATCAACTCTGGTAATGCTGTAATTATCTTCTTCTGCAGTTACCTTGAGATTATCAAAATAGTTATTCTGATATGCACTTCCTATTGAAACTCTTCCTGAGTTAATAATATTATCATTATCTGTATATTCAATCTTTTTCTCATCATCAATATAAACGGTAATAACATTATCTATCGTTGACACTTTAAGATTATGCCATACGGAAGTATCAAAATTATCTATTGTTACTTTCTCTACTTCTGTTTTGTCCTTAAGTAAAATAACTTCTCCGTCAATATTAACTCTTACACTGTATCCGCTGTAATCATTGCAGGCAAAATTATATCTTGCACCGACACTTACATAATTGGCTGTTTCCTCTTCAACCGGGTTTTCAGCAAAATGAGCATCAATACTTACTGTATAATTCTGCCATCTGTCATCGCCCAATGTTGTAATCGGATCTGAAGTACGTCCCCATTCTTTGCCTTTTATTTCATAATTAATCTTCTGCATAAGAATATTGCCGTCATCGGTGCTTTCTACTTCAAATGCACCACCCTGGTCAGTTGTATATCTCGGTGCCATACCTCTTGTAGAAAGATAATCTTCGTCATATTCTGAATATTCAAAGTCATCCTCATAATCCAGGTCAAGAAGCTTGTAATCGTCGCTTCTGTCAGTATAATCCACATCTTTAATATCAAGAGTAGAAACCGTAGCCATGGAATAAGGTTTAATTACAACAGTATAGTTATAAGAACCATCTTCGGCTTCTGTAGGAGTTACATATCCAAGTTTATTAAAGAAGCTGTCATAATAATCACCGGTTCCGTCATATTCATCAACAGTTTCCCAGAAATATACTTTCTCTGCTGCCTTGGCAACATTTTTAACATTAATGTTGTATTTAAGTGTTTTTTCGGAATTATTTACAATTACCATTGAATAATCTCCGGTAGCAGGATCTGTACATGTAATATAATTATATGTAGAATCTACAATCGCATGTCCGTCTCCTCCCGGCACACCATCACCGTAACATGCATCATCTATGTACTGCCATCCGGTCTTAATAAATCTGGAAAAATGCAGCGTCATATAGTATCCGGCATCTAATGAGTATGCACCGCTCCATGGCTCATTAGCTGTGATAAGCTGTTTTGGGAAATAAGTTGCTCCGTTATAATAAGAACTTATAAGCGGCTGGAACTCATACATTGTCATTCCTTCCGTCATTGCCTGAGTAATTCTGGTCGCAATATCCAGCGTACCGTTAAGACCGCCTATTCCGCTTCCGGATTCTTCTCTGTTATGGGCAAGGGTTTCCTTTTTCATAGGTGATGATCCCTCTGAAAACCATGCTTTTTTACCGTTTTCAGCTTTGATTTTTTTGGTGTTATCATCCGTAAATGAAGTGTAATGTGATGATACAACATCAACGATATCCATAAGTTCTTCATCATTAAGCATCTTATCGGCTATTTTCCATGTTTCAACCCCTTCTCCCGCAACAATCTGAATAGAACTGTAATCATATCTTTCATCCTGTGCATTTTCAAGAGTTTCAGCCAGAAGTTTTACCAGATTAGGTTCAACCGAGTGCTCGTTCTGTCCTGCCGTAATATATGAAACTTTAATTCCGTATGTATCATACATTGCATCAATGGTTTCTTTATACCATTTACTTATTGCAGCATATTTTTCATCTGCAGTTGTAGCAGCTTTTATCCAGCTTGGCATTCCCCAGTATAACATATCTATTTTAAGGTCGGGATTAATTGTTAATGCATCAGCTGCAAGCTGATACGCTGCACCTCTTGTAACATCTGCCACTTCATCCTCAGTTCTTTTAATTGCAGGTTCTGTTCCTGAAGACGAATCAACATCCGCTCCCATTTCCAGTTTGTAAAGACTTATATCAAGTCCGTCTTCTCCAAATACATAATTAAGTATTTCCCAGTAAGCTTCAGGATTTTCATCCTTGTAATCAAGAAGAAGTCTTGATGAATTGTTAGCGGAAATAAATCCCATTCCTTCATACAAATTATTTTCTTCTGTCTTTGCTTTGCTTCCGTCTATTGTCACCTGTCGCTCAGATGTAATATTCGAAACATCAAACACAACTTCTTCATCTACTACTGTTTCGCTTTCTGTGGTCTGTTCACTGACAGTTTCTTTGACATTTTCTTTATCATTTGAACATGCAGAAAGCATAGTAGTTGCAATAAATATTGCAGCCAGTACAAATGCCGTTTTCCTCATCTTGCACACACTCCTTATTTTTTTCTTCAATTCTATTTTATCTTGAAAGTCATTTCAATGAATGATATTATCATTACTATAATATTTGAACATTAGGAGATTATTATGTGGTATTACTCTTTTCCGTCAACCAAGGATGCCGACAGACTTCCTTATTATCTTTACAGCATAGGCGTTCATGAACTGCAGCATCTTATTGTGCGTCCCGAGGGGCACAGGTATGACCAGTTTTTTTACAATACAAAAGGAACCGGGACATTACTCATATACGGCCGGAAATATACCATACCGGAAATGAGTTGTTTTTTTCTGCCTGCAAAAGTTCCCCACGAGTACTATCCTACAGGTGATGTGTGGGATGTAAGGTGGCTCGTACCTTGCGGCGAAGCTCTCCCGGAGCTTTATAAATTAATAGGAATTAAGTTTGGAATATATCCTCTTAATGACCCGTCACGCCTTGATAACCTTCTCAATAAAATGCGTAATGAGCTTATGTTCAACGATAAAAACGGCAATATATTTGCCTCCGCATACATTAATGAGTTTATTCTGGAATTTGCCTGTCAGGCAGGGCTTTTAAAAAGAGAAATTTCATATGATAATCAGAATGCGAATTCATATGCAAAGCATATGCGCCTTATGGCGGATTACATAGGATGCCATTTTATGAAAAAAATTACAATGGATGATTTATGTGCCCTTGAAGGACTTACCCCTCAGCACATCTGCAGAATTTTTAAGAGCTGTACAAGAATGCGTCCCTCCGAATTCATTTCGCAGGTACGCATCTCCAATGCCAAAGAAATGCTTTTTCACACTAATCACACAGTAAGCGAAATTGCTTACTGGTGTGGTTTTGAAAATGAAAATTATTTTTGGAAAGTTTTTAAACAAATCACCGGAGTTACCCCCGGTGAGTATAGAAACAATAAAAAACTCAGCAAATATTAAAATTATAATTCAGAAATAATTCCGGCAAGTTCTGTCCAGTCACTGCCTTCGTATTCATAATTCGAAGTATTTTTAGAAACATTTTCCGGAAAATATCTGCGTTCTGCTGCCGCCTGTTCGGGCGGAGTAAGATTTGTATGCATGTACAGTGTATGCATACCGGCATTCAAAGCTCCGGCAATATCCGTCTCCCTGTCATTGCCAATCATCAGGCATCTGCCGGGAATAAGCTTCTGTTCCTCAAGAAGTGCCTTAAAAAACTGTATATCCGGCTTACGGCAGCCATAATCGGAAGATATATAGATTTTATCAAACTGTTCCCCAAATCCCAGATATCTCAATTCGTATTCCGTAAATACATGCTGGGCATTCGTAAGAAGCCAAAGCCTGAATCCGCATTTTCTGAACAGATTAAGGGCCTCTTTAACACCGGGATACAGCCTGATATATTCAATAGAAAGAATTCTGAAAAGCTGCGCGGCATTCACTCCCAGCATATCTGCATTCTGTTCTGCTCCTTTTGCACGAAAAAGTTCTGCAAGAATATTTTCAAACGGTACATCCGGATAGCACTCATAGCTTTGTCCCGCCTCTGCCCGTCGCACTGACACTGCTGCGTCAAAAGCACTTTTTAGTTCCAATCCGGTATATGAGGCTCCATAAAATCCCATATACATGGCGGTCTTTTCCCAGACTGCCTCATCCTCTTCTGTGTGAATGTCCAGAAGAGTTCCGTATAAGTCAAAAACCAAATCCGTATATTTCGTAATTTCTCCTCCCGGCTACGCTATACAGGATTACATTGTTTCAAAATCCCTGTCGTATTCCATAAGTCTTTTTTCAAACTGCTCAACAGGAAACGGCCTGTCAAAAAAGAATCCCTGTGCAAGATAACAGTTGTTTTCCTTAAGCAGTTGTACCTGCTCTACGGTTTCAACACCTTCCACAATACACTCCAGTCCGATATCCTGCGCCAATGCTATAAGATGCTTTAGCATAATGTATTTCTTAGGCTCGTCCTCATCTCCCGCTTCCGGAAGAAAGCTCTTGTCAATTTTAAGCACATTCCACGGAAGTTCTTTTATAAGATTAAGGGAAGAATATCCTATTCCGAAATCATCCACGGATGTGCTGATTCCCTGCTCATGAAGACCCACAACAATTTCCCTCAGTTCCCTGAAGTTAACATCGGTCGTGGTTTCCGTAAGTTCTATTTCAATATAATGATGCGGTATCTGATATTTATCCACAATTTCAAGGATATGTTCCAGAAGTGTAGGGTCTCCGAAATGTCTTCTCGAAAAATTCACGGATATTTTAACCACTTTAAGTCCACTGTCAAGCCACCTGCGTAAATCTTTACATACATGTTCCAGCATATAAAAATCCAGAAGGCATATCGACTTGGTCTGTTCAAGTATAGGTATAAAATCCGCCGGTGAAATCATGGTCCCGTTATGAACCCACCTGCAAAGCGCTTCGGCACCTGCAAGTCTGTAATCCTTAAGCATGATTTTAGGCTGATAAAATACTTTAAATTCCTCATTGGCTATTGCAGAAGGAAAAGCATCTTCTATTTCCTTGGTATGTCTTGTCTGCACTTCTAATTCGTTATCAAAGAAAACATATGTGGTTTCCAGAAGATTTTTGGCGGAATTGATTGCCACGCTCAAATTGTCCATGATAGTGGTTGCCGCAGGGCAGTCACCGGGAATCATATAATATCCTGCAGAAGCCACCACAAACATAACATCTTCCTCATCCGGTCCGAATCTGACCTCAGTTCCGTTAAGATGGCTCATAACAGTATCAAGGCTGCTTTTCAAAAAAAGAACGACAAAATTATCTCCGCCTATTCTGCATACATATTCATCCTTGGACAGTTTACTTTGAAGGGCTTTAACAAAAAGCTTCATAACTTCCGTTCCGTTCTTTCTGCCCACCTGCTGATTAATCACGGAAAATCTTCTCAGATTAAAATAGCATCCCGCATAATCTCCGATTCTATTCTTTGAAATCAGTTCGGAGGCTTTCCTTAGGAAATAGCGGAGGTTATATACCTCCAGTTCCTGATCTTTATACATTAAACTCTCGGTAATCTTTGTAACCTTGGCACGGGAATTGAATGTAACCAATGCTGCAGTAAATACTTTAACTTTATCAAGCTCCCAATCTTCCCAATCCGGTTCGCCTACAGTCTGGTATACATTATATACAGAGGCTCCTCCTCCGATTTCATTCTCGTGAAAACTGTACACGCGGCTTTCATCCGCATCTCCGTTATCGAAAAGCACCATACGCTGACCGATATTTTCTTTTTCAACCCGTAATGACTTGTAATACAGAAATTCTACTCTGGATATGCGCAAAAAGGTACAGATACGCCTTATTGCAACCCCCATTGCGGGATTATCAACATCTGCTATCTGACCCATTTTAATTAAAAAGTCATCTATGGCTTGTGCATATTCTTCTGCATCAAAAAGCATCAGCAATTTCCTCCCTTAATTACAAGCTGCGGCAGGCTTATCGTGACTGTCACATTACCCTTTGTGCCTTGCTCAACAAGTATTTTGCCGGCCATTCTCTTCGTAAGAATACGGGCAACCGACATTCCCATATTCCCTTCTTCAATCATATCCACAGCATGCAGATCTTCGCTTTCTATGCGTTTGAAAAGCATGTTCTTTTGTTCTGTTTCGAGACAGGTTCCCACATCTTCTATTCTGATTAAAAGCGAAACGGCATATGATGTAGGTTTGGCCATAATTCTCAGTTCAACATTATTATTCCCGGTTGACCTTACAAGATTCTGGATAACTGAGGTAATAACCTGACCTATTCTTCCCGAATCTCCCATAAGAACATTAGGAACATTTTCATCCAGCGTAACAGAAAGATTTATATTCTGCTTTTCCTCATCTTCGGTGTTTGAAAACTCTTTCTCAATATGTCCCACAAGTTCAGAAACCAGATATTCGGTTTCAAGAAGTTCCAGTTTACCGGATGTCATTCTGATATAACTCAATGTATCATCTATTACAGCATCCATATCCTTAATATATTGTGAAAGTCTTTTAAGCGTATCCGCCATATTAGCGGAATTTTCATCAGTCAGGGCTTCGTTAATATCATCTGTCCAGGTCTTTAAAACCTGCTGTTCCTTCTGGCAGAAATCCATGATAAATGAGGTCTGGGATCTTGCAGCCCTTTCCATCTTATGGCTTTCTCCAAGTCTGTTGTAGTTACGGAGTGCTTCCCTTGACATTGCCTGGGCAATTTCGGAAAGGAATCTTGCGGCCTCTGTTACCGCAGTCTGGGAAAGAAGCTTTATTTCAGATACTGCCTGTACATATGCATCCCTGTCAATTCCCAGCTCGTCTGCGTATTTCCTCACGAAATCCAGATCAATTTCTCCGGTACGAATCTGTCCTCCGACTACACAACCTATGAATTGTCCGTCAAGCATTATCGGGGCGGCGTAATCCACCAGTCCGGCGTGGCACGAATATACAGCGGGCTTGCCTTCTTTAAGTGCAAGCAAGGCCCCGTCACGGTCGCATTTCTCGCATCTTCTGTTACCAAGTTCCGTTTTTCTTGTCAGCTGCGCACAAAATTTCGTGAATCCGCTTCCTTTAGTAACAGGTATGCCCTCCGCGTCTGTAATTATTGATGCCATTCCCGTAAACTGGGAAAATCCATCCTGTATCTGTTGTAATACATTCACTTCAAGTAAATCAGTCAGCTTAAATTCCTGCATATGATTCCCACCCTATAACTTCAGATAAATCTATTCAACAGGGCAAAATAAGCCCATGTTCTTATAATATACCTATAGTATAAAACTTTTTTGATAAAATGCAAGTAAAATAAGGATATACAGGACCAATTATCTGATTATTTGTACATCTGTATAAATTTGTATCAAATCATCTTCCGTAAGCGGAACAATAAAATTATTAAGCCTTTCTATATTTACTTTTCCGGCAAGTTCCTCAATGCATTCTCCTGACGCAGTTGTAAATTTATCCGGAAGTGTAAGGTTCATGCATCTGTATATTTTTAAGAGCCTTTCGTGTAAAGGTTCGGTTTGTGTTCCCCCAAGAAGAGAACAGATATATCCGGCAGTTTCTTTTATTTTGACATTTTCTTCACAATGCCTAAGAACAGCAATCAGACATATCATGCACGCCTGTCCGTGTCTTATTCCGTATCCGGATGTAAGGGAATAGCTTAAGGCATGTCCTGCGGCGGTTTTGGAAATATTGATTGCCCTGCCCGCATAATTTGACGCAATCATTACATCTCCGTACACATTCCGGTCTCCCGCTGCGAGTTTTTCATATGTGCTTCCAAGTATTTTAAGGGAAAAAGCTGCATACTCACGGCTTTTTTCGTCGGAGACTGCGGACAAAAGACTCTCTGCGCTGTGACATATCGCATCAAGAAAACATGTGTTACGGTTTTCATCTTTTAATGAATACAAAAATGTATAGTCCAAGATTGCGTATTCAGGAATCAGATATGAGCCTGTAACCGACTGCTTGATTCCGTCTTTATAATATACCCCGAAACGGGTCGCTTCGCTCCCGGAGCCTGCAGTTGTAGGAATGCATATATGTATAAGGTCATCCTTATTCCCTTCAAATCTGTACTTAATCCATTTGGCGGTATCAATGACGCTGCCTCCGCCTATGGACACAAGAATATCACCATTATGCTTTCTAAAGGCGTCCAACGCCCTGTTAAGACTTTCTTCGTCGGGATTTTCCTTACATCCGCAATATTTATAAATTTCACAGCCCTCTTTTTGGAGGCTGTCTATATACTTTTCCGTATCAGAGTCCAGAAGGTGGCGTCCCATCACCAAAAAAGGTCTTTTAGCTCCGGTTTTTTTAATTATTTCCCCCAGAGCGGTATACGAAAAATACTCCTTATGCGTTTTCAAAAAATATTCAAAACGAACCTTATGATAATCCTCCGGCGTATCTATTTCGTTAATATATCTTCCGTTGCAGGACACCGGAAGAATTTCCGCATCATCAAGTATTTCATTAAGTGCATCTTCGGCATACACATTCACTTTGCCGGATTTAACAAATTCCTCTGTCTTATCAAGCCACTTTTTAATACACTCCCTATTCAGCCTGTACACAGGGTAAAGGGCTTTGCAGTCCGGCGAAAAAATATTGACCGAAACCTCACAAAGTCTTTGCCCATCAATCCGGCCTTTAAAATCCTTTTGCGGAAGTTTGGCTTCTTCATCAATAAGGCAGAGATTGTTACCGGGGCTCTGCAAAAAATCCTTCAAAAGCTCCCCGTCCAGAACCAAATCCCCGTGAAGCATCAGAATATCATCATCCAGATATTTTCCCGCAAGATACATGGAATAAATATAGTTGGTCGACTCATACAACGGGTTATTTACAAAAACACATTTTATCTGAGGGAATTTTGCCGCCTCTTTGGCAAATTCATCTTCCCATTTTCCGGTGGTAACAATAACTTCACTTATCCCGCATTCCGTAAGAATCCTAAGCTGTGCGGCGAAAACGGTCTCCCCGTCAAGGAGCCTTAAAAGGCCTTTAGGCGTATTTTCCGTCAATGTTCCCATTCTTTTTCCGATTCCGGAATTAAAAATCAAAGCTTTCATATAAATACTGTCTCCGTAAAATATTAAATTATGTTTTAATTTTTTATTATAGCTTTAAAAAGTCCGGTTATTGTGGCAAAACCGGAAGAAATCTTTTCTGATATGCCGTATTTTTTCATGTATTCATCATACCCCGGGGAAGGTTTCCGCTTAAGAAATCCTTCAAAATACAGGTAATCCGTAAGGAGCGAATCTATTTCTTTAATATCGTATTTATAATACGGTTTATCCATATGAACTGCTCCTGACGCTTCAATCACTCCTGCCGTAAAACTCATGCAGTTATGGGCATGCTTAATCGGGATGCCGTGTATGAATGACATGGTAACCATGGAAAACAGATTAAAAAGTCCATTAGGATCATTTTCACAGTTCCTTATAAACTCCGTTACTTTCTCATATTTATCATCCTCAACCGGAAGGCAAAAAACTTTTACCCGTACCTTTTGGTGCTCACCGAATGCATAATAATCCCTGTATTCATGCATGAATCCTGCATCCATGGGAAGATAATGTTTTCTTCTGGAATATGTAATAAAATCGGTAAGGCTTTTATCAAGGCTTACCGCAATATGGGTGTAGGGATATCCGCCAAGTATTCTGGCGAATCTGCCAAGTCCTGTATGAGCTTTTATAAGGACAATATAAATTTTTTTCATATCAGTTTTCTTTCTCCTGTGCTTTAAGACGCCTAAAAAGCTGAATCTGCAGCCTTATCATCTCATAATATGTAGGAATCAGTCCCACAAAAAGAATTATGTCCGCAATCATAATATTCAGTCCGAACAGGGAAAAAAGACTTCTTTTTCCCAGAATCATGGTTAAAACCGCAACCACCGTATATGTAAGGTGGGCCTCAACAGGTCCCAGTCTCGGGAAAAGGAATTCATTAAAGTATATAATGTAATTCATTGCCGTTACATTAATTATTCCATATACCGGTGCGGCAAAAATCATAATTTCCATGTTGGCATACGGGGAAAATCCCAAAGCAATCATAAGAAATGTGGAAAAAAGCACGTCCGTAATCAGGTCAAAAAAAGCACCTGCCTTTGATGACATATTTCTTGTTCTTGCCACATATCCGTCCAGATCATCAGCCACGATATGGATAACAAGACCCGCAATCGTTCCTATAAAAAACCATACGGATATATTGGTTAGAAAAGTACAGATAACAGAGAACAATCCTCCCAAAGCTCCCACCAGGGTAACCTGGTTGGGTGTCATTCCGGAAGGAATGTGTTTTCCCACATACTTATATAAAAATTGCTGTAATCCCGTTTCAAGCCTGCTTGGTATAATTTTCTTAACAGGATTTTTGTATGGTTCGCTCATAACTAACCTCCGAATCTGAAAAGATTTTTTAGAATGGATTTGATATAATACCCGTAGTCCACAAAATCATATATGCCCTGCCGCCATCCTCTTAAAAACATTTTGGCAACAAGAATATGATAATGAAAATAAAACGCCTTAACGCTCATATTACGGGGTTTTGCCACAACATGAAGATAATCCCAGGCCTCCGGATTATCGGTGACAAGACGGTCTTTATATTTCTCATATAATTCCGAACCTATCTCCGGAGTAAAAATGGAAACTGCCGCATGTTTGAGGCGGTGTTTTTTTATCCAGCGGTAAATTTTTGTAAAATCCCCCGCCTTAAAATCCAGGTCAAGAATAAACATTCCCATGATGTTTATTCCCACATTATTGAGAATCTCCACTGCTGCCGTATTGTTATCGAGGCTTGAATTTTTGTTATAATTACGGAGATATTTTTCGTCAACAGCCTCCAGACCGGTAAGTATATAGTAAAATCCGATATCTTTCAGTTCCTGCATAAGTTCTGTATTGGCAGCAATAAAATCCGCCCTGCCATAGCAGACATATTTTTTGTGCATGTCTTTTTGCCTGATAAGTTCTATAAATCGTCTTATACGGCTTACATCCACCAGAAAATCATCATCGATTATATAGATATTGTCACATTCTGTTCCGGCAATTTCCTCCACAACATCTTCGATGGGCCGGCATGTGTATACGCCGCAGTTAAGCCGGTTTCTGTAGCAAAAGCTGCACTTAAAAGGACAGGAGTAAGCCGTGCGCACATGGGCACACGGAAGAAGTTCCAGATATCTGTACCTGTCATTATGGGCATAAAAATATGTTCTGTCCGGAGGTAAAAGTCTGTTAATATCAAATGAGCAGTCTCCGGTATAAACCCAGTCCACGCCCGATTTATAACATATCCCGGGAATATTTTCCGGTCCTTCCCCTGATATAATCTGCATGATTTTAAATATATCAAAAGTGGTAATTATGTAATCGATATAATCCTCATAAAACCTTGTGTAATTCTTCTGGGCATGCAGTCCGCCTATAAAAGTGGTGCTGCCGCAAAGCTCTTTTGCCGCTTTGGCATACTCCTTCATGAAATTTTCCTGTCTTGTCCTTCCGCATATGTATACATATCCGGGAGAAAAGTCCTTAAGCTTACTGACGAGGGGTATTTTTTCCACCTGCCCGTCCCAGATATCAGGCTCAAAACCTTCTTTGAGAAGCAGGGCATAAATATATTCCAGCTCCAAAGGTTCGTTATCTATTACACCGGCAAAATTATATTTTGTCCTGGATATTTCCGGGTGTACCAGAAGAAATTTTTTATTACCGGACATTCTTTTTCCTCCTACCAGACTACTCTTTATCGGTTAATCAGCTCATTATATGCGATTTTCCCAACCAGTGTCTTTGGAAGTGAATCGACGAACTCTATTTCCCGCGGCATTGCATATTTGGCAATGTTTTTTTCGCAGTGTTTCAAAATGCTTCCGCGAAGCCATTCCTTATCGACATTCTGATTACGGCAAACCACAAAGGCTTTTACCTTCTGCCCTCTTATATTATCGGGAATTCCCACAACGGCACAGGCCTCAACCTCTTCATGGGAATCAATTACAGCCTCAATATTCTGCGGATAGATATTATATCCGCATGAAATAATCATTCTTTTGATACGCTGTTTAAAATAAACATAGCCATCCCCATCCATATATCCCGCATCACCGGTATGCAGCCATGTAAATCCGTCATCATGTACCTTAAGCACCATAGCCGTTTCTTCCGGTTCTTTAAGGTATCCCATCATTACCGTAGGTCCTCTTAAAACGATTTCTCCCACTTCCCCTTCCGGAAGTTCTCTGCCTGTTTTAATATCCACAATTTTATAAAAGGTATCGGCATACGGAAGTCCCACGCTTTCATACCGGGTACTGTTCTCCGGTGCCAGACAGCTTCCGGTAACGCATTCCGTAAGTCCGTAGCCTTCCCTTACCTTGGCAGAACATCCGTGTTCCAAAAGAACACTGTTCAATTTCTGTTTTATAGGTGCCGGCAGACTGTCTCCGCCGGAAATAATACATTTAATGAAGGACATGTCTTTTCCGTCCAGCCTTTTGTTATGTATGAGCCCTTCGTAGATTGCAGGAACGCCGGCAATTACATTTGGTCTGTATTTAAAAATCAGCTTATGGAAATCCTTTGGCTTAAACTGCGGGAGTATAATTGCCACTCCGCCAAAATTCAATACGGTATGTATGCAGACGCCCAGACCGAAGCCGTGAAAAACCGGCATAACGGACAAGACCCTGTCGCCCTCTTTAAGACAGCCGCAGCCGTCGATGCTCTGGAGGGCAAGGGCATTGAAATTAAGATTGCTTAACATGATACCCTTAGGCTTGCCTGTAGTTCCGCCACTGTATAAAATAACACCGCAGTCACTTCCGCTGCAGTGACAATATGCATCCTTGGTGTATTTACCGGCAAGTTCCATAAAACCGTTCCAGTCCAGATATCTTTTCTCCGAATTGTGTTTTTTAACCTTGGACACCGTATATGCAAGTCTTAAAAGCATAGGCATATAATCCTTTACGGACGCAAGAATTACTTTTTCCACCGGGGTATTTATTACCGCATCCGCAATTTTGCTGCCGACCATATCAAGCGCAATAATAATCTTACTTTCGGAAAGTCTGAGATAATGGCTTATTTCATTTTCCGCAGAGAGCGGATGTATCATATTGGCCACGGCACCGATTTTATTTATTGCGTAAAAAGCAATGACGGCCTGCGGAATATTCGGAAGACATACGGTAACCGCATCTCCTTTATCCACACCAAGCATTTTAAGCGCTGCGGCGCATCTGTCGATTTCCCATAAGAGACTTCTGTAACTCATCTCACTGGAAAAATAATCAATAGCACATGCATCCGGATATCTCTTTGAATTATTATATAAAAAATCATATATTGAACAGTCAGGATATTCCAATGTTCTTCTGCTTGCCATTTGTCACACACTCCATTCATCAAATGATGTTATTTTTCTTGATTTAAGCAGTTCCTTATCGGTAATAGATATTAAAAGCTTTGCCACTTTATTATACAGTTCTTTATTCACTTCGTATAAATCTCTTTCACCGGCATAAAACGGTCTGCCGAAAACAATCTTTAGCCTGCTTCCGAAAAATTTATAGTCACCGGCTATTGCATACGGTACAATCGGTGCCCCTGTTTTCTTTGCCATCGAGACTGCTCCGTACTTAAAAGGAAGCAGCAGTTCATCCGTATAATTACGCTTTGCCTCCGGAGACACATTAACTGCCCCGCCCCTTTTCAGGACTTCTACGGCAGCATACAAGGCGTCTTTATTATCATCACTGTGCAAATCCACGGGTATGGTTCCCACTCCCCGGAAAATAAATCCGAAGGGTCCGTCATGAAGTTCCTTTTTGGCAAGGGTTCTTACGATTCTTTTGGTGCTCACATCAATAAGTATGGGGTCCAGGGCATGTTTGTGATTTCCTGCAAGCACCACGCTGCCCTCTTTGGGAATATTTTCCCTGCCGGTAATTACCGGCCTGTATACGAGCCAAAACAACGGTTTACAGATGAATCTTATGAATTTGTATAAAAAAACTTTATTCTCTTTCATATAATCCGGCTTTAAAAATTATTTGGGTATAATAAAGAAAAACGCCCCGGGTCCCGCCCCATTATACGGGTCCCGGAGCTGTACTGTATTTATAATATCAGATTCGCATATTTTTCTGCAATAGTTTTAAACGCGAAATAAAAAAGCTAACAGAACTTTATCTTCATCCGCTCTTCTATCTGTTCTTTGGTCAGGAGGGAAACCGAATCTATAAGCATATCCCTAAATGTCATTGTTCCGCCGTTAAGCTTTCTCGTCTTATCCTCCGCAATCTCACCGCATATGCCCATTACGGCACAGCACACGGCACATCCCATAGGAGAATTTTCTTCACAAAGAAATGCTCCCAAAAGTGCGGATGACATACAGCCGGAACCTGTAATCTGGGTCATAAAGCTGCTGCCGTTTTCCACCTTGTATGCCACATCCGGAGAAACCACATAATCCACGGCTCCCGATGCGATTACAACGGTATTGTGTCTGACGGCAAAATCATGTATCTCATCAATATTGGCACCGGCCGGCACATCCATACCGGCGTCCACACCGGTTACCGTATTTTCATCCCTTATAAGAGCCATGATTTCCGACATATTGCCCCTTATGCATGAAGGTCTTGCGCAGTCAATCAGCTTATAGCAGAAGTTTCTCCTGAATGAGGAGCCGGAAACCCCTACCGGGTCAATGACAAGAGGATGGTGATATTCCTCTGCCTTACCCGCTGCCAGAAGCATTGAGTCCATGTATTCCGTTGCGCCGAGATTACACACCAGACTTTTACAGCCCCCCGTTACCTCAACCACCTCCATGGGATGGTGCGCCATTGTAGGCGACGCTCCCGCTGCCAGCAGTATATTGGCACATTCATTGACAGTTACCATATTGGTAATGCAATGTACCAGTGGCTTATTCTGATGTATGTTCCGCAACAAATTCCATGTGGATTCCGCAGTAATGTTCATCATCATCCTCCGTTATCAGTTGAACTAATTATTAAGTTCTGATTTAATTTTTGACAAAAGACCTGTCTGGTTCATTATAATGGTAATAACCATTGCAATAATTGTACCGCCCGCAGTACTTATAAGGAAAGGTACCACAAAGGTAAAAAGAGCGGCTTTGTCATTACCCATTATAAGCGATGCTATAGGAAATGCAAGCATTCCTCCGATAACTGCCGTTCCGAACACCTCGCCGATATAAGCTGCAGGAAGTTTCTTGATGTATTTATATAACAGTCCTGCAAGAAGTGCTCCGCACATACTTCCCGGAAACGCAAGCAGTGTACCAAGACCCATTAAGTTTCTTATTAAGCTTGATATAAACGCAGCCGCAAGTCCCCACCACGGACCGAGAAAGACTGCACAAAGTACATTAATAAGGTGCTGGATTGGCGCACATTTTGAACCGAAAACAGGGAACGAAAACAAAGATCCCACTACGGCTATTGCCGCAAAAATTGCTGTTAATGCCAGTTTTTTTAAGTTGATTTTTTTCATTTTTTCCTCCCGTTCCTGTCAGGAACGGACAGGAACTATTTGTTATTTTTTTTGCTTGTTATTTTCCTTGCAACCAAATCAACAACCAGACATATCAAAACAGTAAGCGCCATGTCAGGAAGTGTATTTCCTACAGGCATATCCACTCTCATAAGCAGTCTGTATGCCACAAATCCCAGAAGCCATATTATAAGATTTCTGATATTCACAGCCTTATCTGAGTAATCCCTGTTCTTCAGTATGAAGAAATCGGCTATCTGTACGGCAATCATTGGAGCAAAAACGGAGCCGATAAAATAAAGGAAATTGGTGATATTATCCATAGGATAAACTATTGCTCCCACTGTACCTATCACGGTAACAGCCACGGCAAACCATTTTTCTTTTATTTTGGAAAAAATGGAAACGCTGGAAACCCCGGCTGAATATGCATCCAGGAAGGTTGTGGTAACAGTTGAAAATACTATTATAAGAAGTCCCACAACACCAAATCCTGCTTTAACCATAATAAGGGCAATATCGTATTCACCGGTAATTATTGCAGCTCCCATACCTATTATGTACATAAAAATACTTACAATGCTGTATACAACCACGCTGACTGCGGTTGCAGCCACAGGCTTTTTGGCCTCTCTTGTATAATCGCTTATTAACGGCAGCCATGATAACGGCATTGCTACAGCCAGTTCCACCGCAGCACCGAAAGTAAGGCTGTCATCCTGTACTATTGCAGGAGTATCTCCGTTTCCGAAGAAAATAACTTTAAACATAACTATGGTAAGAATAAAAAGTGCAGCCATTGCTATGGTATTAACTTTGCCAAGGTTGGTAAGTCCGATTACGCACCAGAGTATTATTAACACACCGATTACCAGTGCCCATACCCATCTTCCTGCGTCAAAAATTCCGTTGGCAGCTACCGAACCGTCATAAATCATGATGGCCGTCCATCCGATAAGCTGAATAACATTCAAAGCTGAGAAAAGAATGCTTCCCTTCCCGCCAAAGCTCATTTTAACTGTTTCCATGGCGCTTTTTCTTTTCACGCCGCCTATATATCCTGCCGCAAACATCATTACCGCACCAATAAGATGTCCGATAAGGATTGCAATAATTCCTTTTGTAAATCCAAGTGGTGCAAAATATGTTCCGGTGAGTATTTCGGCGATTGAAACGCCTGCGCCGAACCAGATTAAACCGTTGCTAAATGTCGATGTTCTCTTTTCTTCCATTTTATCCGTAAACCTCCGTATCACTCTTTATATTCGCCGACAATTGCGAATGCATGGTTCATAGGGCCGCTGCCTTTGCCTAAATCAAGCATTGCGTTCAGTGCCCCGGAAATATAGTTCTTGGCATACTGTACTGCCTCATCAAGCGCATAACCCTTTGCCAGGTTAGAGGCAATGGCACTTGAAAGGGTACATCCTGTTCCGTGTGTATTCGGATTGTCAATCCTTTTGCCCGCAAACCAGCTTTCCATACCGTCATGGTAAAGGAAGTCGTTGGCATCATTAAGCTTATGTCCGCCTTTTAACAGAACAGAGCAGCCGAGCTCCTCATAAATGGCCTTAGCAGCCTTCACCATCTCATCCGCACTTCCTATTTTCATACCCGAAAGGACTTCCGCTTCAGGAATATTAGGTGTGATAACGGTTGCAAGAGGTAATAATTCTTTTTTCAAGGTACAAATCGCTTCCTCAGTGATAAGCCTTGCTCCACTGGTAGCAACCATTACAGGGTCAACCACAATGTTTACCGCATTGTATTCCTTAAGTTTTCCTGCAATGACTTCAATCAACCGGCTTGATGAAACCATTCCGGTTTTCACTGCATCAGGCATAATGTCCGTAAAAACACAATCCAGCTGTTTTCCTAAAAATTCAGGAGTTACCTCCATAATATCCGAGACGCCGGTAGTATTTTGGGCAGTAAGAGCCGTAACCGCGCTCATGGCATACACTCCGTTAGCGGTCATGGTCTTAATATCTGCCTGAATGCCGGCGCCTCCGCAGGAATCACTTCCCGCGATTGTTAATGCTGTTCTCATAAAAGTCTCCTCTTTTCTCTGCATTAATTTTGTATAGCGACACAAGGTGGTGCCCCCAATTTGCCGCTTTATCTATTTCAACGGATGCAACATGCACCCGGCGAAATCATTTATTAAATCTTAATTTAATATTTTGTAAACTTTCTTTTTCAGTTCTTTTGTTGCACTCTCAATGTCAGGCTGTCCGAAAACTGCACTTACCACAGCAACGCCTGCTATCTTTCTGCCTTTAAGTTCTTCCACATTTTCGGCTGTAATTCCTCCTATTGCAACAACGGGAATCGTAACGCTTTCGCAAATCTGCCTGAGAATATTATGGTCAAGCCTTTCAGTATCCGTCTTGGTAGAGCTTCCGAATACCGCTCCGCTTCCCAGATAATCAGCGCCTGCCTCCATGGCTTTAACGGCCTGGTCAACAGTTTTGGCCGTAACCCCGATTATTTTATCCGGTCCCAGTATTTTTCTCACATCCAATGCTTTCATATCGCTTTGTCCCACATGGACGCCGTCTGCATTAATCTTAACTGCCAGATTTACATTATCGTTAATGATAAACGGAACATTATATTTTCTGCAAAGCTCTTTTATCTCAAGCGCTTCTTTTTCAAACTCATTCTCCGGCAGTTCTTTTTCCCTGAGCTGTACCATCGTTACGCCGCCGCGAAGTGCTTCTTCCACCTGTTCTTTAAGAGTTCTGCCGTTAAGCCACGCTCTGTCCGTAACCGCATATAAAACAAGACTGTCTCTCAGATTATTCATAATATTTCCTTTCCATGACTTTGCAGATAATATTAAAAAAAGCACAAAACACCATGGACAGGTATTTTGCGCCCGAAAACACAATAAAATAATTTCCCTCCGTTGGCATTATCCAAATCAGGTTATGGGTTAAAGCTTCCGCTTACTCTCAGCCCATTACTATGAGCACCCCTTTTTTATGAGTCATATACATTATAGCAAGGTTTTTTTATTTTGCAACAAAAATTTATTTTTCCGTAACGAGCCGGCAAAAATAAAGACCACGCTCTTCAAAATTCTTAAAATATCCATACGATGCCGCTGCCGGAGAAAGGATACACGCCCTGCCCTTTCCTGTAATCCTGCGGGCGGTGGCTACCGCATTGTCCAAATCATCCACATATACGCAGTTAGGACAGTCCTTTACTATTTCATAAATTCTTTTTCCCGAAGCATACATACATATGAAATTAATGTCCGTATTGCTTCTGATAAAATCCTCAAGAAGTGTATAATCAATATTCCTGTCCATGCCGCCGATGAGGACTGTTCCTGCATTAGGCACGCTTTTAACTGCATTAACGGCAGCTTCCGGAATTGTGGAGATGGAATCGTCATAGTAGGAGATTCCGTCTTTTTCGGCTACAAACTGAAGTCTGTGCGGCAGACATTCAAACTCCGAAATACTCTTTTTAACCCGGTCCTTATCGCAGTCAAAAATATCCTCCGCAATAATTTCAGCAAATCTGGCATTATATCTGTTATGGGCTCCGAGAAGCTTTATTTCATAAGGTACCTTCTCGGAGAAATTAAGGCGGATTACCTTTGCATCGGTGCAGATTTCAGGTACGTTTTCTCCCACAAGGAAAAAATCTCCTTCTTTCTGATACATTGCAATATGGCTTTTGGCGGTAAAATATTTCTCCACCGTACCATAATAATCAAGATGTTCTTCAAACAGATTCAGAAAAATTCCGATGTGAGGAGAAACCTTAGTGTGGGCAAGCTGGTGGCAGGACATTTCAAAGACGACAATGGTATCATCTGTGATATGTTCAAAATGATTAAGGCAAGGCTCACCTATATTTCCAAGAAGGAGCACATTGTGATCCGTGCAGTCGGAAAGTACTTTGTAAATCATGGATGAGGTGGTACTTTTCCCTTTGGTTCCGGTTACTCCGATTACCCGGTCCCTGTATTCTTCAAGAAAAACTTCTGTCTGGGAAGTGTATTTTGGATTATCCTCCTCCATTACAATTCCGGGGCTTTTGAAAATATAATCGTATGCACTCTCATCGATATCTTCTCTTTTGCCTTCAAAAATATCAACTGACAAAGGGTTGCAGCAGTTTTTTAAAAAATTTTCAGTGGATTTGCCTTCCCTGCCGTATCCCCATACAAGTATTCTTTTATCTTTAAATTTGTCGGTAACGCTGCTCAATTCTCAAGACTCTCCTTCAAAATGTTTTGGTATTCCAAAGGAACATTATTCTCAGAAACCCATCCCGAAAGCATGTGTTCAAGAGTATCCTTTTCATTAAGAATTACATCACGGTATCTGTCGGTAAGAAGACTTCTGCCACCTTTTAAAATAAATTCTTTCAGGGCAACAAGAACTTCTTTTCTCGTACCTACGCACTCAAACGGCTTATTCTCTTCTATTCCCGTAAGCTTTCTGAAATCGGAATCAAGAGACTCCTTATCAAGGAGTTTTTCCCCGAAAATTCCGGTTAATTCATTTTCAGGAATAAAAGGAAGAAGAATTATATACACAAACAGGCATTTCGGACAGTTACAGCACCAGATTCCTTTTTTGCTTCCCGCATTGCAGCTTCTGAAGATATGATGAAACTCATTATACTTTGAAAACAGAGCCGCAATCTGTATCTCGGCAAGAGGCCTTAACAGACTGAAATAATGTATATCCGAATCTGTAATTCCCTTAAAATAGTCTGCAAAATCCTCTTCGAATTCAAAGCTCTTTGAATACTGGTGATTCACAAAGGAATCTTTTACCGTAGTCTCGTTGGCGCTTGTCTCATTTGAAAGAACAATATACTTCCTGCCGCTAAGATATGCAGCTATCACCGAAGAGAAAGCCACAATAGCGGAAAACGGGGTATGCCCGTTAAGATATCCTTCTTTATTAAGCTCCAGCATCCTCGGGGAAAGAGTCCTTACCGCATAATAATCCCCTTCCTTGGAATCATAAGCATCAATTACTTCCCTTATGGCGCTTCCGTAATTAATATGATAAGTAAGAACCTTTTCATTCTTAAGAAGTTCCAGCGAAACAACGGAATCCTTACCTCCGCCTACAGGAACAAGACAACCTTCGTACTTCCGGGTATCCTTATACGGCTCTTCATACTCTTCGTCCGCCTCAATCGTAAGGAGTTCATCCTCACTTATATCAATACCGTTAATATACATAAATTCCCCAAGTCCGTTGTAGAAAAGTTTTTTCCACCAAAGCTTGTTTTCTTTGGAAAGTTTTCCGCAAAGAACTTTAACTTTCTTCGGACATGTGCACTTATAATAACTTATGCATTCCACCATTCCAAGGTTAAAAACAAGTCTTTCAAGAAGTTTTTTATCAACATTACGCATTACAGGAAATTCCCACTCAGGATAAAACACGGCAAGACCCGGTATTTCAAACTCGTATCTTATATGACACTTATTCCCCAGTTCAACTTCATATCCTTTATATACGAACTCCTTATATTGTTCTCTCAGCTCTTCAAATTTAGACACAACCTGCTCCTCCCGGATAATCGGATTTATATATTATTATAAGCCAAAAGGCTGACATCTGTCACATATCAGCCGTTCTGTACAAAATCTATAATTGCATTATCGTATTTCTCTTTATTATTTATACGGAGATGTGAATGGGCTCCTTCCGAAAACCATACAAGTTTTTTGTCGCTGCTTTTGCATTTTGCATACAGCTTCCGGCTGTTCTTAGGCACGGAAAACTTGTCCTTTTCCCCAAAAAGGAACAGAACCCTTTGGTCTATTCTGTCTATGTGGCGAATCGGAGCAGCTTTATATACATCAGCGTGGGCATATTTTTTAATATTAAGCATAACCATATCAAGAACAGGAAACCATGGACGGTTAAGGTCCTTCATGTGGCGTTTGAATGTATCACGGAATGAGGCAAAACAGCCTTCCGTCACAAGCCCTTTTACGCAGTCAGGGCAGTCACCGGATGCCATAAGAAGAACGGCGGATGCCGTACCGATACAGATTCCGTGGAACCATACTTCTTTGATTCCGAATTTATCCTCAAGCATCTCTATCCATTTTCTCAAATCTCCGCTTTCTTTCACGCCTATTGTACTGTATTTTCCGTCGCTTAATCCGTGGGCTCTTGCATCGATAACAAGTACATTGATGCCCATTTTCTGATACGGAAGGGCAAAATAATATGAATATTTAAGGCATTCGCAACGGCCCGGAAGAATAATTACGCATTTGTCGGAGCCAAAATTATAAAATTCGCCGTAAAGCTTCAATCCGTCATTTTCAATCTTCACTTCCGTCATGCAGGAAACATTCCCTGCCGCCCATTCTATTCCTTCCTCCCACATGGCAGCCTGCTCTTCATTCTCCGGTGCCGAGCATTCTCTCTGCCATTTGTCCGGGGATGTTTTCACAAGCTGGTCCTCGTATACCATAAGGGCAATCGGCTTTGTTATTATAAGCATTGCCACAACGCCTCCTGCCACGAGAATAACAACTGCGGCAATAATAATTATTCTAAGTATAATTTCAAATTCCATACAGAATATGTACTCCTCTTTATGTTTTTATTCTAAATAATGATAGCAAAACAGGGGGTATTTTGCAACTTCTTTATTCTTCCCGAAAATCGTTGAAAATCAGACTTTATTATGGTATTTTAAAAAAGTAAATAATTATGGCGTTGGCAGAATTGTTACACAGCATATGCCAAGGAATAGGAGTGAAAATAATGAGTAATTTTGTAATTATCCCTGATGGTTCAAGTGACTTATCCGCAGATCTTCGTAAAAGGTTTGATATCCCTGATTATATCCGCGGTGTTTTGTATCATCCGGACGGAACCTCGGAACTTGTTAATCTCGACTGGGAGAACATGAGTCCTGAAGAATATTATAACTCAATGGGTAACCGTAAGGCACTTTATAAAACTGCCGCACCTCCGATAGGTGAGATTACAGAGAAATTCGAAAAACATCTTGCACAGGGAGAGGATATTTTAAACATATGTCTTTCAAGTGCACTTTCTTCTACATACAATGACTGCTGCCTTGTAGCCAAAGATCTTCTCAAAAAATACCCTGAACGCAGAATTATCTGCATAGATTCATTACGCTACTCTACTTCTCTTGCACTTTTGGTTATTTCCGCTGCCATAAAGCGTTCTGAGGGTGCAACACTTGATGAGGTTGCGGAGTATACCGAGAAAGAAAAATATGTCATCCATCAGATGGGAACAATGGACGACTTGTTTTTCCTTGTTAAAACAGGCCGTATTTCCAATTTCAAGGCTTTCTTCGGCAGCATGATAGGCCTTAATATCTTAGCCGACTTTAATGAAAAAGGCCTTTCCGAAGCAATCGGAAAATTCAAGGGTAAGAGAGATGCTTTTACCGCTATTATCGAATATATTAAGCAGACAATCGTCAATCCGAAAGAGCAGATTCTTTTCATTGCACATTCCAACCGTCCGGAAGTTGCCAAAACTCTTTCCGATCTGGTTATGAAAGAATTTTCTCCTAAGGAACTTATCGTCAGTGATATAGGTATGACTTGCGGAGCGTCAATCGGACCCGGTCTTTGCGCCGTATTTTACAAGGGCGAACCTGCAAGCGAAGGACTTGCCAAAGAAAAAGCAATCATGGATGAAATTTCGGCTAAAATCAAGAAGAAATAAGCCCTGTTACATTTATGATGATTTTTAAGGAGGAACACTTCAATGACTAACCCGGTTATTGACGGTAAACAGCTTTATGCCCTGCTTTCAAACGGATACCGCAATCTCAGGCATAACATGGATGCGATTGATGAACTGAATGTTTTTCCTGTCCCTGACGGAGATACCGGTAAAAACATGACCACCACCCTGGAAGGCGGTGTTTCAGGTACGGATTCCGAGCAGACTTCTGCCCAGGCCCTTATGAAAGACTTTTCATATAATACGCTCCTTGCAGCCAGAGGCAATTCAGGTGTCATTCTTTCACAGTTTGTCAGAGGCATTGCAGAGGGTATGTCAGGTAAGGACATTCTCACAATAGACGACTTTCTTTCCGCCATAAAGGGCGGTGTGTCCCGCGCATATGAAGCCGTAGTAAATCCTGTTGAAGGTACGATGCTTACCGTAATGCGTGAGGCAGCGGAAAACGCAATCCGCCAGAGAGCTGACATCAAGGATTTCGGTACCTGTCTTGAGATAATAATTGCAGAAGCCAAAAAATCCCTTATGCACACTCCGGAGCTGCTTCCGGTTCTTAAAGAAGCAGGCGTTGTGGACAGCGGCGGAGCCGGACTTGTATGTATTTTTGAAGGCATGCTTATGTTTCTTAATGATGAAACATTGCCTCTTGAGGATTTTTCTTATCCTTCGGCACGCACCAAATTTTTACCTTACGACGCTGAGAATCTTCTGGAATTCGGATACTGTACTGAATTTATTTTACAGCTCCAGTCTTCCAAAACGGATTTATGTGCCTTTGACATCAATAAAATGATTGCCCACCTTGAGACTCTGGGTAATTCCATTGTAGCCGTTAATGAAGGAACTATTGTTAAAGTGCATATTCATTCTTTTGAACCGGAAAATGTTATAGGATATGCAAGAAGCTTCGGCGAGCTTATTACAATTAAAATAGAAAATATGTCCGTACAGCACAGTCAGATTGAAGCATCCGGACACCATGTACCTGAGCATACCAGATACGCCGTAGTTGCCGTTGCTGCCGGTCAGGGAATAATAGACTATTTTAAGGGTGCGGGCGTTAATGAAATAGTGGACGGCGGTCAGACCAACAATCCTTCCGCCGAGGCATTTATCGAGACATTTAAAAAGCTTAATGCAGATCATATTATCGTGCTTCCTAATGACTCCAACATAGTTATGACAGCCCATCTGGCTGCTGATATGTACAAGAATACCGATGTAAGGGTTATTGAAACCCGTTCCATAGCCGAGGGTTATTCTGTTCTTTCAATGATGGACCTTACGCTTGACACAATAGAAGATGTAATTGCCGAAATGACCTGTTACCTTCCTAATGTTACGACAGGCTATGTAACTACCGCAACGAGAGACGCTGTTATTAACGGCATTACAATCACCAAGAATGATTACATCGGCCTTACGGACGATAGTATCCTTTCCGATTCAAACGACAAGGTTGAAGCTGCATTATCTCTTTTATATTCGCTTCCTGACATTGATGACAAACAGGTTATCACTGTTTTTTGCGGAAAAGATGTTACGGATGAAGAATCTGCACTTTTACGCAATACACTGCTTTCCCGTTATCCTTTATTGGAAGTAGGTTTAATAGACGGCAGTCAGGAAATATACAGTTTCATTTTTGCCATTGAATAGAACTATACTGATTATATGAAACAGGTTAAGCGGCCGCGGTTAAATCCCGGTCGCTTTTGTAACCGTAAAAACACGCATAAATCCGGCAATGCAACCTGTAGTTTACATTTAGAACTCTCATGGTGGTGGTATTTCTCACAGCTTACAGGTATTGTTGGTATGTAAAAAAGTTAAATCGGAGGCCGGAATATGACATTAGGTGAGAAATTATCAAGATTACGAAAAGAAAACAATTATACACAGGAGCAGCTTGCGGATATTCTTATGGTGTCCCGACAGGCTATAAGCAAATGGGAAAGCAACATTACTTATCCTGAAACAGACAAAATGATACGCATAAGCGAATTATTCGGCTGTTCATTAGACTATCTGCTTAAAGATACGGTGGAATACGACAGTAGAAATGAGAATGAGAATTCTTCCGGATTCATTAAAAATCATTTCCGGGAAAGGAAAAGTCAGAAAACCGTCTTTGGCATGCCTTTGTGGCATATGGGCAAAAATGCAAGAGGCTTTATCGCACTGGGACTTAACGCCAGAGGATTTATTGCAATAGGCCTTAAAGCCCGCGGAATTATTTCGGTAGGTATGCTGTCAATCGGATTATTATCCTTCGGCATGCTGTCATTAGGGTTACTCTCTTTCGGGTTGCTTTCTGTCGGCATACTCTCGGCAGGATGCTTTTCTGCGGGAATATTTTCGGCGGGAGCCATCAGTCTCGGAATTATTTCGCTGGGTGCGATTGCAGTAGGTGATTATTCCGTAGGGGCCCTTGCAATAGGAAAATATTTTGCACTTGGCGACAATGCAAGGGCAATGGTTGCACTTGGCGATACTCATGCATCAGGCACCGTATTCCAGAAGGTGGGCGACTTAACGGCACAAGATTACACAGCCGCCAAGAATGCACTTGACAGCGTCGTTCCGTCCTACCTTACCTGGGCAAAGGAAATAATCAAATTATTTTTATAAAGTACAATATACGCAACAGGCGCCGCAATTAAGTACGGCGCCTGATATATTTATGAACAAGATATTTTAACGGTATGCATATCAGCACCGCCAGATTAAATGACAATACAATCGGGACCTTCGGAACAAACATTCCTGCCCAGAAACACCATACGGTATAAATACTATATCTGATTGCTGTATATAAAAGTGTTCTCCCCGTATCCTTATAATCAACCTTTCTAAATATATACCGGCTGAGGATTATGCTAAAAAGCGCACAGATTATACCCACTGCCGGAACAGATAAAATGCTTTGTCTGTACCCCAGAATAATCGAGACAACAATCATTAAGATTTCTGCCAGAATAACTGCTGCCACAGAACCTCTCGCTCCGCAAAAAAGCCGGAAATATATTCTTAAGGTATCCGCAACAGGACTGAAATGGGAAGATTTATTTCCGTCTATGTACACAGCTTCAATAGGTAATCCCTTAATTCTTATGTGCTGCTTGTCCGCATAAAGAATAACATTTATCTCATAGTCGTATTTTTCTCCGGGAACATTTAAAAGCCAGTCAGCATGCTTCATGGCAAATCCTCTTAATCCGGACTGGTTGTCCGCCAGGTAATGCCCCGTAAGAACGGTATATATCCATCTGGAGAGTACATTTCCAACCCTTGATCTGGCAGGCATGTTTTTGTCAAACTGGCGCATTGTAAGAACCATTGACGCACCATTGTTAAGACATTCACAAACTCTAAGAATATCTGATGTTTTATGCTGTCCGTCTGCATCTGCCGTTACAAACCCGGTGCAATCGGGAAAATATTTTCGGATGGCCCTTATTCCGCTTTTGAGAGCACTGCCTTTACCCTGATTAGACGGAGAATGTATGACTACCGCCTTTTGGCTTACCAGCTCAAAAATATCTGCGTATTGTTCTCCGCTTCCGTCATCCACAACCAACACGGACAGTTTCTCGTTATGAAGTTCTTCTATAAGCTTTACCAATTCTCTGTCCGGTTTGTAAGCCGGAACCAGTACAACATTCCTCATATTTTCTCCTTTAATTTGACACTCCGGCATTTTTACTGTAAAATTGATTGATGCTGTTCATAAGAGTGTCATTGGCAGTACCGTCATCATCGAATAAAAGGTCGGTATGACCATCCTGCCCCGGTATATCACATATATAATATTCCACCGCAGAAGAGGTAATTTCCTCACGATGGGAGTATATTGAACTTGAATCCATGGGTACGACAGTATCGTTAGTGCCCTGGACAATCATTGCGGGCACACCTGAACCGGAAATCTGTTCATCGGCACATACCCCGGTTATATCGGAACCAAACAGCATACATTGATACAACCACAGAAAATGATAATTTCCATATGCAACAGGCCCTGCATGCTGCACCGCCGGCTCCATAACGGCTTCCATAGCGCTGTTGATTCCCGCTACGGAAACTACGGCATTAATCCGGTGTCCGCTTCCAAGAATACAGCATGCGGCATAACCGCCTCTGCTATGTCCGAAAATATAAATATTTGGATAAACATATTCAGCTTCAACGAAGCTTAACGCGGCATCCAGATCAATAAGTTCCTGTGGAAAACCCACAGCTGAATCTCCTTCGCTGCGACAGCTTCCGGTGCTGTCAAAGGCAAATACATCAAAGCCGTAATCAAGAAAGCTTTGTATCTGCCATAAATAGTTGTCTGCTCCGGCGTTAAATCCGGGAGCAACCACAACCAGACCGTCAGCCCGTCCGTCCCCATAGAGATAACCTTGAAGGACATTTTTGCCTGAATTAAATTCCACCGGATGCCTTTCCTTCACCATACCTGCAAGTTCCAAAGGAACGGACTGAATTTCCTTGTCATATCTGGGGAAACAGGCATCATACACTATTTTCGTAATTCCTAATGAAAGCAATATATACAGGGTCAATGTGATAATAATAATTCTCAGAACCTTTTTAAAGGATTTTTTTTGAAATGTTTTCATTATTATTACCACCTTTGTATATTTTACTCATATAATAATCACATAGGAGAAAGAAATGTTTTTTGAACCTACCAATCAATTAAATATCATATCTGAAGAAGATTTTCCTACCGAAATTCTCGAAATTGAAAATGAACTTTCGAAATATGCGGTAAACGGAGAAGTATCTTCTTATGACGGCACAAGCCTTGCTTATGAATATTTTACCGTAAAGAACAGCCGCGGTTCGGTTGTACTGATACATGGGTTCACAGAATTTTATAAAAAATTATACGAAATGGCATGGTATCTTCTCAACATGGGATATAATGTATTTATGTATGACCAAAGAGGTCACGGACATTCTACAAGAAAAGTGGATAATCTTTTCCTTACTCATGTAGACAGCTTTGATGACTACCAGAAAGACCTGGACTGTATCGTCAACAAAGTGGTAATTCCCGCAGCCCCTGATACTCCGATACATATAATCGGTCACTCAATGGGCGGAGCCGTAACTGCATTATATCTTAAAGAGCACGGTAACAAAATAGGCCGTGTGGTACTGTCATCTCCGATGATAGCTCCCAAAACCCACAGCATTCCGGGTCCTCTTGTCAGGCTGATATCTGCTTTCTATGCCAGAATATACGGCTGGAAAGCCCGTTTTAACCAGTCTGTCCAGGCTTTCAATCCGAATCCTAATTTCAAATTCAGTGCTGATGCAAGCTATGCCCGATTCAAGCATAACATGGACCTTCGAAACGATGATATATACTATCAGAATGCCAACTTCACCAACCGCTGGATTCACGAAGCCATGAAACTTAAAAAAAACATTCTGAACTATAATTTTGCCAGGAAAATCCAGAACGAAATTCTGATAATCAACGCCGAAAAAGACCATGTGGTACATACCCGTCCCCAGAAGCTTTTTGCCAAAATGCTGCCGCATTGCAAAATAGTTACCGTACCGGGCTCCAAACATACAATATATACCGGCCGGGAAGATATGCTTAAAGTATTCTACGAAAATGTTATACAGTTTCTGAATGAATACCAATAAATGCCTGATTTTCTTTTGCGCTAATTATAGCATATGTGAAACTATGATACAAGTTTTCCCATAATGTTAAATTATACCTCGTAAAGCATTTCTGTTTTACGGGGTATTTTATATTATATACATAATTTTTATCCCCCCAAGGGGCTTACGAAGTCAGGCAGGACACTTTATAATTGTTAATCAAGAGGTATTTTATGTGTAAAATTAAAGCAGAAGGACTGACTCATTCATACATAACCGAAAACCGCATAACCCTTTCCCTGTCAGATATATCGTTTCGGGTGGACAAGGGTGATTTTGTGGCTGTTCTGGGACATAACGGCAGCGGTAAAACAACGCTGGCCAGGCATATTAATGCCCTTATCCCGCTTCAGCAGGGAAGCCTTTTGGTAGCCGGCCTTGATGCATCCAATCATGCCTGCTTGAAGGAAATCAGGCAAAACTGTCAGATGGTTTTTCAAAATCCCGATAACCAGTTTGTTTCATCAGTAATCAGTGAGGATATTGCATTCGGTATGCGTAATTTCGGAATTGACGAATCGCTCATACCTTCCATGGTAACCAAAGCTTTACATTCGGTAGGAATGGACGGATATGAGAACTCCTCGCCTCATTCCCTTTCCGGAGGCCGGAAACAGCTTATTGCCCTGGCAGGCATCCTTGCTTTGGAACCGGACATTATTATTTTTGATGAGGCCACTTCCATGCTGGACCCGAAGAGCAGAAAAAGAATATTGGATATTATTGAAAATCTCCATAAACAGGGACAGACCATAATAATGATTTCACACTTAGTGGAGGAAGCCGTGAATGCGGACAAAATAATCCTGATGAATGAAGGGAAAATTATCGGACAGGGTTCTCCATCAGAAATCCTGACGGATGTCTCTCTCCTTGCAAAAGCCTCCCTTACCCCGCCCATGCCCGTAAAGGCATATTATGACCTTAAAAAGGCAGGGATTTTTTTACCCGAATGCCCTCTTACAACCAGTCAACTTGCGGAGGAAATATGTCAATTACATTAAATTCTGTTTCGTATACTTATTCTCCCCGTACCGCCTGTTCCAAAAGTGCCATTACCAATGTCTCACTTCACATAGAAAAAGGTGAATTTGTGGGAATTATGGGCCCTAACGGAAGCGGTAAGACCACCTTAATTAATCTTATGGCAGGACTTATAAAACCGGATTCCGGCGAAGTTCTTCTGGACGGTGAGAACATTAATGATAAAAAATATGATATGCAGCTCCTCCGCCGTAAAATCGGAGTAGTCTTTCAATATCCGGAAAATCAGCTTTTTGAAACCACCGTTGAAAAAGATATCGCTTTCGGTCTGAAAAATCTTGGATTCGCAAAAGCCCTTATTCCCTCCATGGTTAAAGATGCCATGTCAACCGTAGGCCTTGATTATGAGAACCTCAAGGATGTTTCACCGTTAAGCCTGTCCGGCGGGGAAAAACGCCGTGTGGCCATTGCAGGAATACTTGCCTCCGGGCCCGAAATACTCATACTCGATGAACCCACGGCAGGTCTTGACCCATCTTTCAGGGAAGATTTTTTAGACTTTCTTTCAGAATTAAACAGGCAGAATATTACAATAATAATGGTTTCCCATAATGTTAACGCAATAGTTGAACACGCCGGCCGGGTGATTATTCTTAAAGACGGTACGATACAAAAAGATGACGGATTAAAATCTGTTTTTACCGACGAAAGAGTTTTTACCGAATGGGATATAGACATGGACGATACGGGAGAATGCATTTCTTTGCTTCGAAAATCCGGCATCCCCGTTCCTGAAGACATTCTGCGGTACGATGAATTTATTTCATATATTATTGATTACATAAAGGAGAAAAGAGGTTGAATACGCATACCTCAATGGTTTATGTACCTGTGGATTCACCGGTACATTCCCTTAACCCGTTTTTTAAATTAATTTCATTTTTGGCTCTGGTCATTGCAGTCATTAATGCCGGGAGGCCGGCAGAATATATAATTCCCGTTCTGATTTGCATAGCGGCGGTTATTGTATCCGGGATTCCTTTTTCCTGCGCATTCGGCTATATCAGAAAAATGTGGCTGTTTTTTGCAGTTATTTTCTTTATGAATTTCTGCTTTTATGATTCGTCAGAACCCTTCCTTAAGCTGTGGATTCTGACCCCGTCATACGAAGGCCTCATACAGGGTATCAATGTGGTAATCAGGGTATTTCTGGTGCTCCTGTTAAGCAATATACTTACCGCATCAACCCCTCCCATTGCACTTACCGACGCATTTTCACTGCTTCTGTCGCCCCTCAGGCTTTTCAGAATTCCGGTAGGATTAATTGCAATGATTATGTCGGTTGCCATTCAGTTTGTTCCAACACTGATTGAGGAAGCAGATAACATAAAAAGAGCCCAGACTGCCCGGGGTGCCGGATTTGAAAGCCGTGGTCTTATTAAAAAAGCAAAAGCGATTCTTCCCATGGTAATCCCCATTTTCATAAATGCGTTCAAAAGGGCAGATGAGCTTTCTCTTGCAATGGAATCAAGAGGTTACTCCGGGACAGCGGGTCAAAAGCTTCCCCGGATGCCCCATATTAAATTCAGAGATATTCTTGTATTTCTGATTTGTCTGTCAGTATGTGTATTATTGATAATTTTTTAACATACATTTTAAAAGGAGGAAAAAATGAAATCAATGTCAATAATCAAAAAATCCATTATCACAGCCGTGTGCGTGGCACTTTGTGTCGTACTGCCGATGGCATTCCACTCAATACCTAATGCAGGCTCCATTTATCTGCCTATGCATATTCCGGTATTAATCTGCGGTCTTGTCTGCACAGCGCCTTTTGGATTCATATGCGGAGCTTTGGGACCTTTGCTCTCCAGTCTTCTTACGGGAATGCCGCCAGCTGCATATCTTCCGTCAATGATTGTAGAATGTGCCGTATACGGAGGCGTGGCAGGTCTTATGATGACCTTAATTAAAACCCGCAAAGTTTATGTCGACTTATACATCAGTCTTGTAACTGCAATGCTTCTTGGCAGGGTTGTTGCAGGTCTGGCCAAAGCCCTTATTTTCTCAAGAGGCAAATACACCATGACTGCATGGGTAACAGGCTCCTTTGTAACGGCTCTCCCGGGCATCATAATCCAGCTCGCGCTTATCCCTTCAATTGTATTTGCCTTAATGAAAGCCGGACTTATTCCATCACGATACAAGGGTAAAAAACAATGAACAAACAGGAAATAAAAGATTTCTTTAACCGCCTGGCTCCCTCTTGGGATGCCGGAATGATAAAGGACGACAGAATCATAGAAAAAATTTTTACAAATGCCGGAGTGGCAGAAGGCAAAGATATCCTTGATGTGGCATGCGGAACGGGCGTACTTTTTCCCTATTATTTTTACAAAAAAGTCCGCTCCCTTACTGCTGTGGACATTTCCCCGGAAATGGTCAGAATTGCAAAACAAAAATTTGACAGCACCACCGCCTGTCCCATCCGCATTATATGCGATGATGTCATGGAAATGAATTTTGACCGGAAATTCGACTGTATCATGATTTATAACGCCTTCCCTCACTTCGATGACCCTAAAGGACTAATTAACATCCTTTCCCGTCAGTTAAAGCCGGGCGGAACTTTAACCGTGGCTCACGGAATGAGCCGCAGCAAAATAGACAGCCACCACCGCGGTGCCGCAAGCTCCGTCTCCATAGGTCTGATGAGCGAAGACGAACTGGCCTCAATAATGGAACCAAGGCTTTCGGTAATATGTAAAATATCTGACAATGAGATGTATCAGGTAAGCGCAATTTTATAAAGACCGTGAGAAAGCTCTTTATGTGAGCTTTCTCACGGCCTTTTTAATCGTTTTGCTTTACTTTTTCACAATCAGTTACGCTTTTTCCTTTTGGCTTTACGCACCAGATGGATAATTATAAGAGCCACCGCTGCTGACACTCCGAAAGGAAGCATAAACGGAATTGTGCTTACAAAGAATATAAATATTTCCCTGAGACCTTTCCATACCTTGACAAAATTGTTCACAAGATTGGTTCCGATACGTTCCCAGGTCCCTTTTTCTTCTGTTACAACAATTTTTTCAACCTCTTCAATATCCATTGTTATGGTTGTATACTCAACCAGATTGTCATAAGTTTTAAGCTGTGATTTATAAGATTCAATCTCGTAAATAACGCTTGTAAGTTTATCCCTTACTTCAATTACCTCACTCACGGTCGAAGCCTGTTCAAGTATTGCTTCAAGTGCAGTTTTCTCTGCTTCAAGCGCATTTACACGGCTCTCCATATCAACATATTTAAGAGTTATATCCTCCGTTGTTACATTTCGGCTTACAACCGCACTGTTTTCTGATATGTAAGCAGTGAATTCATCACTTACAGCCGAAGGAATCCTGACTTCAAGGCTTGCATGTCTGTTGGTACTTGAGCCGAATTCCCTTCCGGAAACAGAACTTGATTCTATATATCCGCCAAGTTCGTTAACCTGTGCCTCAATTTCATCCAGAAGCTCATCAAACTCCCTGGTCTGAATTGTAAGACTTATTGTCTCTATAATCTTTCGTTCATCCGCAATAGTATTAGTCTCGCCCTTAATGCCCGAATCGTTTTCATAATCATATGACGGCGGCACTGTTCCATTTGATATATCACCCGAGCTGCAGGCCGTCAATACAAACATCATCATAGCAACAAGCATAACCGGTATACATTTTGCTTTTAACTTTTTCATACGAAACCCTCCTTTAACCTCTTTTTATAATTATATCATTTAACACACATCCATATCAATACTTCAATGACAATTGACCGGCATAAAGGTTCAACACTGCCACATCTCCCGCAGCAACACAAATATGCCGGAAGAAAGGTATTTGCCGCCGTCGGTACTTAGGCTGCGTCCTTTGCAGCCCTGGTACCGCTACGGCGGCAACTAAACGAGAGTGTCCTTTATTACGGCATATTTGTGTTTTTATTTCTCCACGGTCCGCGGTGATAAAAAATCAAAGACAAAATCATTGCCACACTCCATCCCACAGGCCATGCACACCAGATTCCCATATATCCCAGACCACGGGACAAAACAATTGCGAGAACAACTCTCAAAATCAAATCGGTAAACGTACCTATCATGAACTGTTTCATCAGTCCTGCTCCCCTTAAAATTCCATCCGCCACAAGTTTTACAGAGACAACAAAGTAAAACGGCGTAACCACTCTCAGGAAAAGCGTGCCTGAACTGATTGCTTTTGCCGAAGGCTCGTCCATAAAGAATTTTATAAGTTCACTTCCCAAAGTCAGATATAAAATCACAATAGGGACACAGATAATCCATACCATTTTTACCCCGGCCTTAAACCCTTCTTTTATTCTCGGCAAAAGTCCGGCGCCCATATTCTGCCCCGTATAATTTGATATTCCGTTAGCAAGGGTCGTAAAAGAAGTTATGACAAGATTGTTCAATTTCACCGCTGCCGAATATCCTGCAATTACTCCGGAACCAAAACCATTAATTACACCCTGAATTATTATGTTTCCCACAGAAATAAAACTCTGCTGCAGTATGCTCGGTATGGCAATAACCATAAATTTTTTCAAAAGCATTCCGGAAAAGACAGGAATGTTTTTACCTGCCTGTATTTTATGTAATCTTTTGAACACGGCTGCCATGGAGAGAATGCAGCTTATGCCCTGACAGATAAATGTGGCCCAGGCAACCCCTGCCACGCCCATATTAAACACTTTGACAAAAAGTATATCTGCCAGAATATTTGCCACCGAAGAACAGCTTAGGAAAATAAACGGCGTTTTGGAATCTCCCATTGCCGAAAAAATTCCTGTCGAAATATTGTAAAAAAACAAAAACGGAAGACCCCATATGTATATGTTAAGATAAAGGCAGGAGTCATCAAATATTTCTCCCGGCGTTTTAATCACATCGAGCAAAAGCCCGCCGCACGAAATTCCAATCGCCATCAGCACAACACAGACCACACTGCTGGCTATCATGGAGGTATACACGGAGGTTTTCATATCACGGTAATTACCCGCCCCGAAAAAGCTTGAAACCACTACGGAACAGCCAATGTTACACCCAAAAGCAAATGCCAGAAAAATCAGTGTTATTTCATAACTGTTGCCCACTGCCGCAAGTGCATTTTCCCCGATAAACTTTCCTGCAATAAGGCTGTCCGCAATATTGTACATCTGCTGAAAGACAACGCTTCCAAAAAGAGGCAGACAAAATTTCCAGAGAACCGTACCGGGTCTGCCCACCGTTAAATCTTTGTTCATCAGTCTCATCTCCCGTTAATTTTTCTTTTATTCCGTATTGTACTCCAATGTCCCAAAAAATCAAGCATCAGAAAACAAACCTGCCGAAAAAAGAGTTTTGATGCCGTCCTCTCTCCCAAAAAAACACAAACCTTCCGGTGAAAAGGTATTTGCCACCATCAGTCCTTAAGTCGCATGAAATGCGGCCTCCCGAAAAAACACAAACCTGCCGAAAAAAGAGTTTTGATGCCGTCAGTCCTTAGGCTGCGTCCTTTGCAGCCTTAGTACTGTTACGGCATCAACTGAGTGCAAACGCTCTTTTTTCGGCAGATTTGTGTTTTACCCCTTAACCGCTCCAGCCGCTACTCCCTTAATAATGTGTTTCTGTCCCAGGAGATAGACAATTGCCACAGGTATAATTGTCAGAATAATACATGACATCATGGCCCCCAGTTCCACACTGCCGTAACTTCCCCTAAAATACTGTATTAACATGGGAATTGTTTTGTATTTTTTAATGTCCAGTACCAGAGTCGGCAGGAGATAGTCATTCCAGACCCACATCGCTTCCAGAATGCCCACAGAAATCATTGTGGGCTTAAGAATCGGAAGAACCACCCTGAAAAAAGTCTGAAGAGGGTTACATCCGTCAATCAGGGACGCTTCCTCTATTTCCAGGGGAACTGATTTTAAGAAGCCGGAAAACATGAATACTGCAAGGCCCGCTCCGAATCCCAGATAGATTATCCAGATATTCCAGGGCGAGTTCAGTCTTAAGGTGTCCGCCGTCTGGGATAAGGTAAACATAACCATCTGGAACGGAACGACCATGGAAATTACAAAAAGATAATACAGGGTATTTGAAAAAAAACCTTTTTTCCTTGTAATGTACCATGCGCACATCGAAGTAAAAAAAAGTATGGCGGCAACCGAGGTGACGGTTATTAATAAGCTTATGCCAAGACTTTTTAAGAAGCCCTGTGACATGATGGCAGTAATATAGTTGGATATTCCGGCAAATGTTTCACTATCAGGAAGTAAAAAGGCGGTATTTGTTGAAATTGCACTTTCCTTTTTCAGTGAATTATACAAAATCATTATGACCGGATAAACATAGATAATCGAAACAACAGAAAGTATTACGGTAAGAAATATCCGGAATCCGTGTCTTTTTTTCATTAATGCTGCACCTCCCTGCTTCTTGTAGCTTTAAGCTGTATTCCCGAGATTATAACAATCAGGATGCAAAAAAGAACCGCTTTGGCCTGTCCCAATCCTTTCCACTGGGCACCTGCCCTGGAATAGAAGGTATTGTAAATGTTAAGCGCCAGCATTTCCGTCGCATGATTCGGTTCCCCTGCGGTAAGAGCCAGATTCTGGTCGAACAGCTTAAAGGAGTTAGTCAGCGTAAGAAAAATACATATTGTAACGGAGGTCATTACCATTGGAAGTTTAACGCTTACAAGAGTTCTTACGGAAGAAGCGCCGTCAATTCTGGCTGCTTCCACCACTGCGTCGGGAACACTTTGCAGTCCTGCTATATAAATAATCATCATATAACCTATCTGCTGCCAGCACATAAGGATAATAAGACCCCAGTATCCTGCCGGAGCATTAAGGGCAAGAAGGGGTTTTCCGGCAATTGACAATACTCCGTTAATAAGGATATTCCAGATATAGCCTAAAACTATACCACCGATAAGATTAGGCATAAAGAATACCGTTCTGAAAATATTGGTTCCTTTAAGCCCCTGCGTAAGCAAAACTGCAAGCAGAAATGCAAACACATTAATCAATATTACCGATAAGGCGGCAAAAGCCACCGTAAACCAAAATGAGTCGGAAAAAGGATATGGATCATCCGTAAATGCCCTTATATAATTGTCAAAGCCTATCCATTCTGCGTTTTTAACCGTGGTAAAACGGCAGAACGAAAGATACAGGCCTTCCCCGAAAGGAACTATAAATCCGATAATAAATGCTGCAAGTGTAGGAAGTAAAAAAACCGGCCAGTACCGTCTTAGGGCTTTTTCCATTGTGAACCTCCTTAATTATTCATTGGCAAGATTATATTCTTTCTCCCAGTTATCAATAAACGCTCTCTCAACTGCCTGCCAGGTTTTGTCTCCCGGATTGGCAGCGTATGCCGTAAGTGCGGAACCGAAAGTATTTTTCCATGCTAATGACGGCATGGTTGTAAACGCCCATGTCACCGGAGTCCTACTTTCGGCAATATATTCATCATTCTGTTTTACAAAAATATTTTCGGATGCGACTTTGTTTTTAAAAGGAATAACAAAACCCATCTCTTCTGCCATAACTCGTGTCCCGGTTTCTGATGTTACACACCAGTACATAAAATCCAGAGTAGCATGAATATCAGCTTCATCTGCGTCTTTATTGACACACCAGTAATTTTCTGTTCCCGTACAGAGTCCCTGGTTCTCCTCCCCCGGTGCCCCTATATATATCGGAAGCATTACAAGCTCATCCTCGGAAAACCCGTTATTGCCGGTAAGTGCCGAATATTCCCAGGAACCATTCTGATAAAATACTGCCTTTCCGGCAAGAAATTCGTTACGGGCATCATCAACTGTTTTTGCTGTAATTTCACCCGGCCTGCAGGTGCTGTTATTGATATAAAGATCCCACACAGCCCTGAAATTATCCAGATATTTTCCCTGTATTGCTTCGCTGTAGGAAATATTATTATCAAGGTACTCATAATACACCGCCACTCCTGCCAGATGGGATACAAATCTCCAGTCAGAGGAACTGTCCATTCCGGAAGATGCAAAAGCAGCGAATCCCAGTTCATCAGAACGCTCTGTAATACTTTCGGCAACCCTTTTCAAATCGTCAAACGACTTAATCTCATCCACCGAATGTCCTGCTTTTTCAAGAAGTGTTTTATTGGTAATAAGTCCGTATGACTCTATTACATATGCAATTGCATCAACCTTATCTCCGTTTTTTAAAGCATAACTGTCATCCGAAAGCTCTCTATATACCGCAGTGTCTGAAAGATCGTAGCAATAGTCCTTCCAGTTATTTAACCCTACCGGACCGTTAACCTGAAAAAGTGTAGGCGCACTGCTTTTTCCCATTTCACTCATAAGAGTGGTTTCATACTCTCCCGATGCAGCCGTCACTACAGTTACTTTTACTCCCGTTTCTTCACCATAGAGTTTCGCCAGCTTTTTCCATGCCGCATCCTGCTCCGGTTTAAAATTAAGATAATATACAGAGCCTTCACCGTTTCCGCTGTTTCTGCCGCAGCCGGTCAACACAGCCGCCGCCGTAACAAAGCACAGTATAAAGGCCAAAATTTTCTTTTTCATAATTTCCTCCTGCAATTATTTTCTTATAATAGCTTTTCAAAATTTCATTCTTTTATACATTTTATTGCACAAAAAAGCCCATATTGAACATCATGCCGGCATAAGCTTCATTTTCCATGTATACTAGTATACTATTATTTCTTTTAAAGCAGGTCAGCGCCCCATATCGGAGCGTTTTTTAATTAACAGGGTATTCAAAAAAACGCCTGCTCCGGTTACTCCCCGGTGCAGGCGTCCTGTCATCATATATTCATCTGTTAATCCAGTGCAACTACTTCCTTATAGAAATCAGCATAGTCGTTTCTTCCTTTTTTGGTGAAATCAATTGCTGTTCTTGGGTGCTGGTTTAAAAGTCCTGTCATAAGGTACTGAAGGTCATATCCCCATACAATACCCTGTTCTTTTAATTTGTTCATGTTCTTCTCAACAAACTGAATTGCAGGATATACACTGTACTTAGGATTCTTTAAGAATCCCAGAAGAAGTTCCATTGCACAGTTGCCGGCACCTCTTCCCATTGATGAATATGTTGCATCAAGGAAATCCACGCCGTCTCCTACTGCCTCAATAGTATTTGCAAATGCCAGCTGCTGGTTATTATGGGCATGTATTCCGACTTTTTTGTTATATTTGGCTGCAAACTCCATATATGTATCTGCGATTCTGGCAATCTGCTCAGGATACAATGCACCATAGCTGTCAACAATGTAGATTACATCCACAGGTGATTTACCCAGTTCATCCAAAGCAACCGCCAAATCTGACTCCTGCGCATTGGAAATTGCCATAATGTTACAGCTTACCTCATATCCTTTATCTGCTGCATCCTCAATCATCTGAACCGCAGCAGGAATCGTATTGAGGTATGTTGCTACCCGTATAAGGTCAATAGGGCTGTCGGCTCTGTTCACAATATCCGTCTTATAATCGCAACGTCCCACATCCGCCATAACAGCAATCTTAAGTGCGGTGTCATTATCTCCGACAATGGCGCGAATATCATCATCATTACAGAATTTCCACTTTCCGAACTTATCAACATCAAAAAGTTCCTTAGAAGCCTTATATCCAAATTCCATATAATCAACGCCGGCCTTAATATTGGCTGCATATAAATCTTTCACAAATTCATCGGTAAAATAAAAATCGTTTACAAGTCCTCCATCCCTGAGTGTCGCATCAACAACACGGATATCTGAACGGTAACCCATAAGCTTTGATATCTCTTTCATCATTTTTCCTCCTGTAAATAACTGATTGATTTACAGTTTATTACCTTTACTTCACTTTGTCAAGTAAAAGTTTTACACTTTAAAGTAAAGAAGATGAAATAAACATATATATTTCCTGTCCCTGCCATTCTGTGCTATAATATACGAAGACAGACTGCCTGCAGCAGCAGGCAAGGAACCACGAAGTGCGAATTTGCAAGTTAAAAAAACACTAAAAATATATTTGAGGAAAATCATGTTATACGATAAAGATATAAGAGAGCCGCTTTTTTATTATCTGGAAGACCGCTTCGGCAAGTGCCGCATAATTGAAGAAAAGACTATGGGAAGGGCAAGAGCCGACATGATTATGGTTCTTCCCGGCGAAATTGTAGGAATAGAAATAAAAAGCAGTGCCGACACATACGAACGCCTTCAAAAGCAGGTCCGCAATTATAACAAATTCTGTGACCGTAACTATCTGGTGGTTGGTATAAGACATGCGAAACATGCTGCCGCACACGTTCCCGACTCGTGGGGAATTATATGCATTTACGAAGACAACAAAGAGATAATAATAGAAGAACAAAGGCCTGCCGGCATTAACACCAAATGCGCTCCCAAAAACCAGCTGTCATGGGCATGGAGAATAGAACTGGACCATATGCTGGCAATTAACCACATGCCGCGATACAGACAAAAGAGTAAAGCTTTTATTCACGAAAAGCTTCTCGCCAAAGTTCCCTGGGATGTACTGAAGGCACAGTTTTGTGAGGAACTGTTTCAAAGAGATTACACCCTTTGGGATGAAGAGTAATCTCCGGCAACGGATTTCTCCATTCCAAGGGGTTTTTCCGTGTGTGTCTCAAGCCAAAGTCTTATATATGCTGCAACAGGAGATATCTTAGGCAGCACTTTTATTCCCAGGCTGTCATATACACTGCAGCTTTCATAATCAGGACCGGGCACCGCTCCCGTAAGAAATACGGGAATCTTATTTTTCACCGCTTTCTCCATAAAAGCTTTGAAATCTTCGGAAGCCGTACACAGTGTTCCGCTGTGATACGAAGTAAGAAGTATGGCTTTGGTGCCATCCGGTATTTCCGGAAAAATCATTCCCGGACATACATGAAGGCTTAAAATCCCGGACTTTTCATTTACATTCTTCGGAAACTCATAAATATCTTCATCCCCATCCGGAATGCTTATTGTGTCATTATATATAAATCTGTCTTTATCATATCTGCCGTATGGTTCATTATCAATGCTGTAAAGCAGGTCACTGTAAGGCAGGTGCGGCATCAGTCTGTTGCCTCTGTGAACAACACACTCCTCCCCGGCATTCACATAAGGTACAAAAACTCCTCTGCCGTAATGATTTTCAATAAAATCCACTGCATGCGTAAAATTATCAAGTCCGTTTGAGCGGGCATCCTCCAGCACATAATTGGATGCTACAAGCATTATGGGAATTGTATCGTTACCCAGTACATAACTAAGCATTGCAGCCGTATATTGGAGAGTATCACTTCCGTGGGTAATAATGATTCCGTCATAATCCTTATTCAAATTCTCTTTGACGCATTCATACAGCTTCTCATAGGTTACACAGTCTGCATTTTCACTTAGAATCGTATAAGGCTCTATTGTATCCATAAGAATTCTGCTGTCTGTTTTTTCCTTATAAAGTTCAATAAGTCTGTAGGGTTTATCCGCATCCGGTGAAATAAATTCCCCGGAAAGTGTACTTCCTATTGTTCCTCCCGTAAAAATAACAAGAATTTTCATATCGTTATGCCTCTTCTTTCAAGTTTGATATTTCACCTACAACCCCTGAAATACATTCCATATATGTTTCCGTATTTTTTATTTCTTCTTTTGAAAAATAATATGTGAAATACGGAACTTCACCGTTAGTGAACCTCATCCTGCTGCCCTTGGTTCTTACAAGGTCAGGAATTTTCGCCGGATTTATATGTGCCTTCGGATACATTTTAATTTTCATATCTTTTCGTCCGGCTTTTATTTCCATAATATAAGCATTATGTGCGACAGATTTTAAAAGTGCTATCTTCATAAGATTCATGGCTGATTTCGGAATATCCCCAAAGCGGTCTATCAGTTCATCAGTCATATCGGAAAGTTCTTCCTCTGTACAAATGGAAGCAATTCTCTTATATATTTCAAGTTTCTTGCTTTCACTTCTTATATATGTGGCAGGAACAAACGCATCCACATCAATGTCAACCACCGTTTCAAAATCTTCTCCGTGGGATATTCCTTTAAGGTCTTCCACCGCCTCATTAAGCATCTTACAGTACAGATCATATCCTACCGATTCCATATGGCCGTGCTGTTCCTCGCCAAGAAGATTTCCGGCTCCTCTTATTTCCAGGTCTTTCATTGCAATTTTAAAGCCCGAACCAAGTTCCGTAAATTCCTTTATCGCACTTAAACGCTTTTCTGCAACTTCTCTCAAAGCTTTGTCCCTTTTGTACAACAGAAAAGCATATGCCATTCTGCCCGAACGGCCCACACGACCCCTTAACTGATAGAGCTGTGAAAGTCCGAACTTGTCGGAATCATGTATGATAATAGTGTTTACATTCGGAATATCAAGGCCTGTTTCAATAATAGTGGTGGAAACCAGTACATCAATTTCTCCGTTGATGAAATCCACCATAATCTGCTCCAGCTCCCTCTCTTTCATCTGTCCGTGGGCATATGAAACATTGGCTTCGGGAACAAGTCTGCTTATTGAAGCCGCTGCCTCCTCAATACCCTGTACCCTGTTATATACATAATATACCTGCCCGCCTCTTGCTAACTCCCTGTTAACCGCATCCCTTATCATCTCTTCGTCATATTCCGTGACGAATGTCTGGATAGGAAGCCTGTCTACGGGAGGCTCTTCCAGTACGCTCATATCCCTGACACCGATAAGGCTCATATGCAGTGTTCTCGGAATCGGAGTTGCGGTAAGTGTAATTACATCCACCGTCTCCTTAAGCTGTTTTATTTTTTCTTTATGAGTTACACCGAAGCGCTGCTCTTCATCAACTATCAGCAGTCCCAGGTCCTTAAAAACCACATCCTTGGATAAAATTCTGTGTGTTCCCACTACTACATCCACAATTCCGCTTTTCAGCCCTGCGATTGTGTCCTTTATTTCCTTAGGTGTGCAGAATCTTGAAAGCATGCGGACATTAACGCCGAAATCCTTCATACGGCTGTCAAAAGTGGTAAAATGCTGTTTGGCAAGAATTGTTGTAGGAACAAGGTAAGCCACCTGCTTATTGTCCTGAATTGCCTTAAACGCGGCTCTTAATGCCACTTCTGTTTTACCAAAGCCCACATCCCCGCATATAAGACGGTCCATGATTTTACGGCTCTGCATATCTTTTTTGGTATCCTCTATGGCTTCAAGCTGATCCTCAGTCTCTTCAAAAGGAAACAATTCTTCAAATTCCCGCTGCCACGGAGTATCCTCGCTGAATACAAAACCTTCCTTCTGCTGCCTTATTGCATACAGGCGTACCAGCTCATCCGCCACCTGTCTTACGGCACCACGGACTCTGGTTTTCGTTTTGTTCCACTCAGGAGAACCAAGTTTATTAAGTTTAGGCTTCTTCGCCTCGGAATCCGCATATTTCTGAATCAAATCAAGCTGGGTTGCCAGAATATAGAGATTTCCGCCTCCGGCATACTCAATCTTGATGTAATCCTTTTCGGTTTTATCTACTTCTATTTTCTCAATTCCACGGTAGATTCCCAGACCATGATTTTCATGAATTACATAATCGCCTATATTAAGTTCCGAAAAGCTGGCAACAGCCTTTCCGTCATAATTTTTTTTGCGTCGTTTTTCCTTCTTTGTTACCCCGAAAATATCATTTTCCGCAATAATAACATATCTGATGTCCGGATATTCATATCCTTTTCTAATCTTGCCGCAAGTGGTCATAACTTCACCCGGCACCGGAATCCTTTCCTTGTTATCGGAATAAATTGCCGTTACGCCGTTATCCCTCAAATCCGAAGCAAGTCGTCTGGCTCTGGTTTCAGAAGGTGAAACCACCAGCATGCGGTATTTTTTCTTTTTCCACGCCTCTATATCCTTTACAAGTGTTTCAAAAGAACTGTTATATGAACCGATTCCTTTGGCAGATATATTAAAATGTCCGGCGGCTTCAAGAAGCGAAAGCTTACAGTCAAGTGCGCATACAGCCAATACATGTCTGGCTCCAAGCTTGGCAAAAAGCTCTCCGGTGGAGAAAAGTACATCCGTCTGGGAAGGCAGAATATACCCCTTTTCCAGCCTGTGAATCATGCTCTCACGAAATTCCGTCTCCACCACACGGATTTTCTCATCTATGCGGTTAGGCTCATCCAGTATAAAAAGAGTCTCCTCCCTGTCAAAAAAGTCAATAAAAGAGACGGTATTTTTCGCAAAAAATGTAATATAGCTGTCACATCCGCTAAAATCCTGAAATACAAACAGCTTTTCCTTAAGTTCTTCCAGATTGCCGTGTATTCTTGCGGCTTCAGGCAGCTTTCCGTCTTTCGTAAGTTTTTTTTCATATCTGGCAGTCTCTGCCTCTATCGCCTTAATTCCCTCCGAAAGATAGTCCCAAAGAATCATCTCTGTTGCAGGAAAAATATTTATTTCTTCAATATTTTCCACCGAACGCTGGCTTTCGGCATCAAAAAGGCGCATTGAATCCACTTCCGTGTCCCAAAGCTCGATTCTGCACGGATTCTCTCCCGTAAAGGAATATATATCAATAATTCCGCCCCTGACAGCAAACTGTCCCGGCATCTCTGTCTGAGAGGTATTTTCATATCCTATATTAACCAGTTCTTTTGTCAGTTCTTTAACATCCAGTTCCTGTCCGGTTCTTATGGTTATGGTATGCCTGATAAAAGTATCCGGTGTCATTAACTTATCCATGCATCCGTCAACCGTGGTAATTACAGTGATATCATCGCCTCTTGTAAGTCTTGAGATAACTTCAAGCCTTTCCCTTACAATCTCATTACCGTGTATGTCGGCACTGTAAAAAATAAAGTCCCTTGCCGGATAATAAAAGGTATTCCTGTCTGACGCCCTGAAATCTTCATACAGTTCTCTTGCCTTAATTTCATTGTGGGTAATTATAAGCTTCTGCCTGAAATTTTTGCCGGCTGCAGAGACAAAATGAGGCTTCTGCTGGTCAACGCAGCCAAAAGCCACCGGAACTTTACCTATTTTCTTAAAACAATCCTTTATGTCGTTGTAATATGCCAGTTCTTCCACCGGCTGTTCAAAAATGTTCATATTCCCTACCCGTTAAATCTGTTCATAGCGCTGTCACAGCCTTCGGTAATCATGCATTCCACCGCATCACAGGCATTATCGGCTGCCTTGTCTATAACCTCTTCCTCCTGTCTTGAAAACCTGCCCAGAACATAATCCGCCAGATCCATTCCTTCAGGCTTTCCTCCCACTCCGAATTTCAATCTCGGAAAATTCTCCGTTCCAAGATGGGCAATTATACTCTTAATTCCGTTATGTCCGCCTGCACTTCCTTTTTTACGGATTCTTAACCTTCCCACCTCAAGACTTATATCATCGAAAATAATAATTATATTCTCAGGATTCACTTTGTAAAAATCGGCAACCGCCCTTATACATTCTCCGCTGAGATTCATATATGTCATAGGCTTTACCAGAATTACTTTCTCACCGTTAATAGTTCCTTTACCGGAAAGTCCTTTATGTTTCTTATCATCCAATGAAATTCCATGCCTTTTGGCAAGGGCATCCAGAACCCTGAAACCTATATTATGCCTTGTCTTGTGATATTTTAAATCGGGATTCCCGAGTCCTGCGATTATATACATATTAATTCACATCCTTTATAAATTATACATATCATTTTACATCACAATTCATACTCATACAAACTATTTTTCACCGCTTTTCGCATTTACATGAAAAATATTGAAATATTCACTCTTTGATGTTATTATTTAGGATATATTATTCAAAAAGGAGTTGATTTTTTGGACCCCAGTGTCGTGATTCGAATTATCGCATTAATTGCATTAATTGCACTGTCTGCATTTTTTTCATCTGCAGAAACAGCTTTTGTATCGGTAAACCAGATCCGTATGCGCTCTCTGTCAGAAGAAGGCAGCAAACGGGCAGCCAGAGTTTTAAAAATAACATCTGACTCAAGTAAAATGTTAAGTGCCATTCTTATCGGCAATAACCTGGTAAATATCGCCGCTTCCTCCCTGGCAACCACTCTTGCCATGGATATGTGGGGAAATGCGGCAGTAAGTATTACTACAGGCGTACTGACATTTATTGTTCTTATTTTCGGAGAAATTGCTCCTAAGACAATCGCTACCACATACGCGGACAAAATTGCCCCTGTTTACAGTGTAATTATTTTTGCACTTATGACCGTTCTGACACCGGTTATTTTTATCATCAACAAGCTGGCTCATGGTGTTCTTTTTATTCTGGGATTTAATCCCAACAGGCATCAGGCTGCCATTACGGAATATGAACTTCGTACAATGGTTGATGTAGGCCATGAAGAGGGAGTTATCGAAAATGATGAGCACGAAATGATTAACAATGTTTTTGATTTCAGCGACTCTCATGCCAAAGATATAATGATTCCCCGTATAGATATGACATGCATTTCCGTTGACAGCACTTATGACGAGATTGTTGAAGTTTTCAGGGAAGACAAATATACCAGGCTCCCGGTTTATGAGGGTTCCGTGGACAATGTTATCGGAATCATAAATGTAAAAGACCTTCTTTTATGCGAGAAAGATAACTTCTCGGTAAGAGATATACTTAGAAAACCGTACTACACTTTTGAGTACAAACATATTTCCGAGCTTCTTGACGAGCTTAAAAAGACCTCAAACAATTTTTCCATTATCGTAGACGAATACGGCTCCACCGTAGGTATGATTACCCTTGAGGACCTGCTTGAGGAGATTGTAGGTGAGATTCGTGATGAGTACGACGAGGACGAGGAGGATGAGGTCACACAGATAAATGAAACCGAATATATGATATCCGGTACAACAAGGCTTAATGATCTGGAGGACATCCTTGACCTTCCTAAGGAGGATGAAGATGATGCCGATTATGACTCCATAAGCGGTCTCATAATAAAACACCTTGACCGTCTGCCGCAGACAGGCGATGAGGTCACAATAGGTAATGTACATCTTAAAGTCACCGAATGTGACAAGAACCGTATTACCAAAGTCCACGCAGTTATCCTTCCTCCGGAAAATGACAGCGAAGAGCAATAATTTTTACCGGAATAGTTTATTTTTTCACAAACTGTTCCGATACATGTTTCATACAAATATAATTATCTTATAGGAGGCACTAATGAAAAAAATTTTAAAAGAGTTTAAAGACTTTATTTCCAGAGGCAATGTCCTTGATTTAGCAATTGGTATGATTATAGGTGCTGCATTCACCGCAATCGTTTCTTCACTTGTAGGAGACATCTTTACACCTATCATCGGTTTCCTGGTTCCTGAGGGAGGCTTCGCCGCTCTTAACGGTATCGGACCGGGATTTAACTTCGGTAACTTCATCAATGCTCTTATTACTTTCTTTATTACAGCCCTCTGCCTGTTCATGGTTGTTAAAGCAGTTAACGGTTTAAAAAGCATCGGCAAGAAGAAAAAGGAAGAAGAGCCTGCAGCTCCTACCACAAAGATTTGCCCTTACTGCAAATCAGAAATCCACATTGATGCAACAAAGTGCCCTCACTGCACATCAGATGTTGAGTAAAAGAGAGTCCGTAAAAAACATTCGAAAGAGCGCTTTCGCTTAGTTGATGCTCGTAGCAGTACTAAGACTGCAAAAGACGCAGTCTAAGTACTGACGGCATCAAATATCTTTCTCATTGTTTTTTCGGGCTCTTATTTTGTGCGTTTACTGTATTACATTCGGCAATTCATCAGGGGTTTCTTCCAAATCCCGGAATAAATAAGTGTTTGGGCAGAAAATTTATTGTGTTATAATATAGACAGAGCTGTAAAAATGCCCGATTGAACATTTTTACAGCTCTGCTTTTTTATGCGTCAGAACGCTTTTAATTTACTTTTGCAGCTTTTCTTTTTCTTATGAAGCAGAACGCTGCCGCTGCCACAGGGATTGCAATTATTCCGATATAAATCAGAACTTTTCCTGCATCACCTGCATGGATATCTTCATTCTTAAATTCCATTACCCAGTCAGAAGCATGAGTCATTTCGAATGAAACAACACCGTCTTTTCCTACAACTGAATCGCTATAAAGTTCAAGCTCGTTTGTTTCAGGATTATAGTAATATAACTTAACTTCTTTTCCTGCATAATCTTCTCCAAGATTGAATGAAAGTGTTCCCGTGAATCCAAGGTCTCCTGAATATACTATTCTGAACTGTAACAAATCGCCTTTAAGCCCTTCCAGAGCATCTTCTCCAATGTAATCCGAATCGAAAATTACAAAGAGATCCATGTCTTCAAATTCATCAGTGGTAATGTCTTTACCGTTGATGGTCCATACAATGCCTTCGGCTATTTCAATCTTAACTGTAATGTCTTTACCTTTAAGTGACTCAAAAATGTATGCCGGAACAAGTGTATTATCTTTTGCATCGATTTCGATAACATCTCCATCTGCTGCATCTGCGATTTCGTTGTCAACATCCATCCAGAACTGGCTCGGTCCGACAACTACCTTAAATACAACTTCTTTTCCATTATCGGTCATTGCAGTTACGTGTGTTTCGCCTTCGCTTACTGCGTATATAGTTGCTTTTACTTTTCCTTCACTGTCAACTGTGAATGAATCACTGTCAACCATGGCAATTGATGCATCGTCTGATACAAATGAAACTAAAGAATCAGTATCTGCCGGCGTAACAACTACTTCGATTTCTGCCGTATCTCCGACATTTTCAATTGAAACATTCTTGCTTCCCACTGCGTTAATTGACTGTGCCGGTTTCGTATCCGGAGCAACTGTTTCAATAAACTTAACATTGGAAAGGGTAAATGTAACTTCAATTGTTGTAGGATTGCTGATTGTGGTAAATGTTGCACAATGGTCTGATGCAGTTACTTCCTCAACTACTGAGCCGTCCCAGGCGTTGATTGGTTTGCCGGAATCAAAAACTCCTGACTTAACCGCACCTGAAGCCTCGTGTGGAATAATTGTAAGCGGTGTTCCGTTTACAACTACTGAATCGTAAACAATATCTGCAGATTCTAACGGACTCTTTGTAGCTTCACCGTTGGTAACATCCAAATCTTTGATGTAGATAGCGGTAAGTTTCTGCATATTGGTTATTCCGGCATTTACACCTGCTGTTGAAAGGTCTTCAGCAATGCTGAATGAAACGGTATATGTTCCGTTACCTGTTACTTTAACAGGTTCACCTGTTTCACAACCCCAATAATTCTTTGATGAATCATTATAAAGTACATGAAGTCCAAGATTAATTGAATCAAGATTTTCTGCGCTCTTAACAACGATTCTTACTCTCTTTGTAACACCACTTGATGCTGTAATAACAACATAAGCGGAACCTTCTGCGATACCTGTAACTTTACCTTTAGCATTAACTGTAGCAATTGCTTCATTGGTTGAAGCATATGTCAAATCATCGGTACTGTTTGCAGGTTCAAGTGTTGGTTCAAGTGTAATATTTTTATTAACAATAACTGTGTACTCATTTGCATCGGTTACAATTGCAGTAGCAGGAACTTCTGTTGTTACAGGTTTAACAATAACCTGAATTGCCTTCTTAACTTCTCCGTTCTGTGAGTATGCATAAACAGTAGTGGTTCCTATTCCTCTTGCACGGATAATTCCTCTTGTAACTGTTGCAACTTTTTCATTAGCGGTACTCCAAAGAACAACATCATTGGTATTCTCAGGTGTTACCGTTGCAGTAATTGTTTCGTTGGCACCAAGATTCATGATAACCTGTGTTTTGGATGGAGTAATATCTGTAATTGGTGTAACTGTAACACCTTCTGTTATATCAGTGAAGTTCCATGAAAGGTTACTATCTGAAGGTTCAAGGTATGTACCTCTCATCATAGCATCTACAATGGTCTTGAATAAAGGCTTGCAGGTTGCTCTGTCCCAATAAGAGAAGAGACCTGTTTCATAAGCACCATTTGAGCCGTATCCCTGATCCCATACAACAGGAACAATTCCGGCAACCTGGCATGCTCTGCCAACTATTTCACTGAAATATGCTCTTGCAACATCATTGTATCCTGACTCTGTTCCGGCCTGTTCGTAAGTTCTTGTTCCGTACTCACCGAGGTACATAGGAACATCAAACTTGTTATACATTCTCTTAAGGCCGTCTACAACTTCATATACCTGCTGGTATGTCCATGTGGTATTTGTTGAAGATTTATAAATATGTGCAGCAAACATTAACTTAGGATCACTGTTATATGAATCCGTAGGAAGTGCAAATTCCGCATTGCTTCCGTTATTAGCATAATGTGCTACTGCTGCCAGATAACGATATCTGTTATTTGAACCTGTGGAACGAACAACATTTACAAAAATCTGGTTAAGATTCATGATAATTGGAGTGTCATATTTGATAGCGTCAGAACTATTCTTCATATCACCTTCCATAGATGTTATTTCATTCATTGATTCAAAAATAAGATGTTCATCATAATCTTTAAAGCGTTCTGCAATATTACGCCATACGCACTCAAACTGGTAATATACATCATCAATTTCTTCTGATGCCACAAGAAGCCATCCGCTCTGTTCAGCACCGTCATGATGGATATTAATGATTGCGTACATATCCTGTGATACGCAGTAATCAACTATTTCCTGAACACGGTTCATCCATTTTTCATTAATTGTATAACCGTTATCCGTATCAATCATATTTCCCCATGTTACAGGGATTCTGACTGTGTTATAACCTGCATCATGTAATGCTTTAATATACTCTTTGGTTGTTACCACAGACTGCCATGCAGTTTCAGATGGTGTAAAACCTGAATGTCCGTCCATAGTATTACCTAAGTTGGTTCCCACTCCCATTTCATATACAATGGCATCCTTATCAAGATCCCTGAAAGGAAGTGCTCCCGAATCATCATCACTCATGACAAACTTAAGATTTGCCTTCGCTTCTTCAAGCGAAGCATGTGCTGACTTATAATTTTCTTCTGTTGAAGATGCACTGTCATAAACATTTTTTGCGGCAGATACGATGCCTTCAAAGGCTTCCCATGAATCAGCCTCATACTTGGATGAATCCATGCCTTCTATAAATGTAAGTGCATATTCAAGTCTGTCTTTATAATTTGTCTCTTCCACATCATAAGTAGCTGCTTCAACAACAGGTACCCTAAAGCCTTGTGGATAAACCTTTCCGTTATTGAACTTAATTCCGAGAAGTTGACAATCGGTATTTTTGGTAAATGCTCTTACTGTAAGTGTAAAATAGTTAAGATATTCGCTATCCCATGTAGAACCATCCTGCATGGATTTGTTAAGATTAACTTCAGGGAATGCATAATTGCCTGTTCCGGCCTTGCCTACCAGATTATCCTGAATTGCGGCACCGGTCTTACCCGTCTGTGTATTTTTACCGACAAGGTATTTACTTGAAGCTTTTCCTACCGGCTGTCCGTCGCTTCCGTCAGGACCCAGCTTAACCATTGCATTAACGGTTGACCAGTCTCCGCCATCAGTAAATTTAACATAAACCGTACATTTACTTGCGGTATTCCAGTCTGAAGCGCTTAAGCCCTCTTCGAGAAGGTCTTCTTCGGTTACGGTAAATAAAAGCTGTGGTTCACTCAAAACATCTGAATCGGATACATTTTCCGTAAGAGTCTCATATGATGTAATAGTAATCTTAGGATCCGCCTGGCAGAATGAAGTGTTTATTCCGTATACGGTACCGTCAAGAGAAGCTTTTATGTCTGCTACAGGTACATAAACCGTGTATGTTTCTGTTGCAGAATCATAGATGGAATCTCCAATTGTATAAATATTATCATTCCATCCTCCAAATCCACTGGTATATGGCTGGAAATTAAATACTTTTACCGTATCTTCAGCAGTTCCGTCCACTGTATACTTAATGCGGAGATACTTTGCCGCAAGGAAAACAGCATCAGTATTAGACTGGATATATCCATTATATTCCTCATCTGATGTGTGCGAAGAACTGTCTGATACAAGCATATCGCCGCTCACTTTAAGTGCGTTGGCAGCTGTCATATTGCTGGTATCCGGAGCCTCGGGACCTGTCTGTGGAATAACATAAAACTTGAACAAGTCATTGTCTCCGTTATCAACGAACTTAACATAAGCTTTGTCAGATGTTGCTATTTTGGTTCCATCTGCTAACCCGCCCCAAATGTTATCCATACCATTGGTCGATGTTGAGCCTGCATCCATCGTCTTATCATATGTAAGTTCATATGTTCCGTTGATTGTAAGTTTATCAACTTTTACCTGCATGGAAGAGCCTTCAATGGTGTCGACCCATCCCATATTCCTCATTCCAGCAAGATTGGAGAAAGTATACTCGATAGAATATACTCCGTCTCCATTGAGGTTAATCGTCTTCTTCTGGTTGGTCCAGCTTGAACCTGTAGTAACATAGAAGTCAAACGATGTCTCAGTTGTTACACCCGAAACTGTAACATCATACTTAATTGATGTAAAATTTGTCTGAACATCTTCAGATGCCAGCACTTTTTTCGGGGCAAACGATAATGATGTAACTACCATCATCACCGCAAGAAAAGCTGATATCAGCCTTCTGAATTTCATGTACATCCCTCCTCGGATAATATTTTATACATCTACTATCTCATTTTTGATGTAGTAAAAAAAATGTAATTATTAGAGATTGTGTACATTACTTTTTAGATATTTCTTCGTGTTCCCGCCGGTACGGCTTTCCCAATATTTATTTGCCGAAATATGAGGACAGCGAAAAACCGGTAGGTAAAGGCAATGTCAGCATATATATACTTGCGGCAATCAAACCTACAATGCCGATGATGATAACCACCATCTTGTTTGTTGTACTTTTGAACGAGCCTGCAATACCAAGTAAAAAGAGCACAATAGAATAAATAACGGTTACCAGACCAAACGCATCTCCGTGAGCATTATCCTTCTGTCCCTGTTCAAGGGTGGCCTGTGCCTCGTCCAGAACAGCCTGTGCATCAGCAAAATAGCTTTCAACATATCCTTCCATTTCAAATGGGGAAGCGTACTCTTCCTGCTCGTCTGCCCAGTCGATAGCTTCCTGAAGATTTTCGCTGACATTGTCCGCATAGATTTGATTCAGTTTCCATTCGATACGCTCCATCTCTGTGGTATCATTCTTTTCTTCAGCAAATGAATACTCGATTCGTAGTTCGCTGATGGTATTCCATAGCTGCATATCCGCAGTAAGCTCCTGTGCAGCCTGATTCCAACGTGAATTTCCGTCTGCCGAAATGTTGCTGCTCTTTGCGTAATTGGTGGCCTGATTGCCACCATGCAGCGAACCGATCCAGGTCGCCCAGGCAGTCAAAAGGGCTGTAAGGCCGAGCAGTACAACAACCAGGATTTCTAAAATTTCGTCTTTTGATCGTTTCTTTTTTTCAATTTGTTCCATTTCATTTTCCTCCGCTTTATTAACATACGCTTGCGGTAATCTTACCGTCTAACCATTTTCGCCAATTATAGGAATTTTGCAGTAGCTGAGCGCTGTTTTCAACTTGTCATCCTCTATTGGCAGCAGTCCAAAATATGTTGCCTTCAGCCGGAAGGACAAAAGTGCAAAATCCAGATCAGAAAACCAAAGCAGCTTTCCTTTCGGATTATGTTCTCTTGCCGCCATCGCGGTTTCGGTGCTGAGCGCTCCTGTCTGTGCAATCAGCATAATCGTATCAGGACAGCCGCTTACCTTTGCAATAAAATCGAAAATATTATAGTAGGATTCCGTCGTAACATGGCAAAGCTTAGACAACTGTCTTGTAATTGACTCGCTGCTTTTTGGATTATCACAACATAGTGCAATCGTCATATATATCCTCCTTTCCTTTGCCGGATTATTACTGACTTCATTATATTTTCCCTGAGGGTGAAAAAAAGACTACGCCGTGAAATGTCATTCCGGGGGAGTGAAATGCAGTTTGCTAGCGTAAAATTTTATTCGGATTAAATGAGAAGAGAACACCACTTTGTGA
>JBJENE010000025.1:0-60773 GCA_051880035.1 Butyrivibrio sp. | reverse complement strand
TCGTGAGATTACTGAGTATTGCAACAAGCTTGGAATAAAATATCTTACGGTATATGTATTCTCTACCGAAAACTGGTCCCGCTCCAAGAGCGAGGTTGACGGTCTTATGAAAATCCTTCGTAATTATCTGAAGGATTGTATTAAAAGAGCCAACAAAAACAACATGAAAGTCAGAATCATTGGTAAAACTGACCGGCTTGACGATGATATAATTCAAAGAATAAGTGACCTTGAAGAGGCGACCAAAGATAATACAGGTCTTGTTTTTCAGGTCGCGCTTAATTACGGCGGCAGGGATGAGATGGTCCGTGCCATGCGTAAGATGACTAAAGATATCATTGAAAAGGGACTTGACCCGGATAGTATTGATGAAGCAATGTTTTCTTCATATCTTGACACGGCAGGAATCCCGGATCCTGACCTGATAATCAGAACAAGCGGCGAAAAACGAATATCTAATTTCCTTCTTTGGCAGTGTGCATATTCCGAATTTGATTTTCCTGATGTTTTGTGGCCGGAATTCAATAAAGACAGATTAATTGAAGCCGTAGAAAGATACAATAAAAGAGAAAGACGCTTTGGCGGTGTAAAGGAGGAATAGTATGCGTACAAGAATCATAAGTGGTGCAGTTCTTACTGCAATACTTTTTGGTGCTGTAGCAGGCGGACGGATTACAATGTTCCTATTGGCACTGCTTATCACGGGAACGGGTCTTTTCGAACTTTACCGTGTGGTAGGAATTCATAAAAGTGCACTTGGTATCGTGGGCTATGGCCTCGCGCTTTCATATTATTGTCTTTTATGGTTTGACAAAATGGAATATATGCAGTATTTCTGTGTAGCATGCGGAATACTTATTATGTTCACTTATGTATGCAGCTTTAAAACCAAAAACGCCAAACAGGCGGCTTTTGCCATGCTTGGTATTTTTTATGTGGCAATACCTATATCATATCTATATAAAATCCGTATAATGGATAATGGTATTTTTGTATTTATACTTGTTTTTGTATGTTCATGGATAGCCGATACATTTGCTTATTTTACAGGTGTTACCCTTGGAAAGCATAAACTTGTTCCGCATTTAAGTCCGAAGAAATCCGTTGAAGGCGCTATCGGAGGAATAGTGGGAGCTGCTTTAATCGGAATGATTTACGGAATTGTACTTGGAAATATCCTTGACATAAGTATTGCAGGTAAGTTTGCCGCAATCTGTGCTGCGGGTGCATTTATTTCCATATTCGGAGACCTGGCGGCATCTGCAATTAAGCGTAATTTTGACATTAAAGATTACAGTAATCTTATTCCGGGACACGGAGGCATTCTGGATAGGTTTGACAGTGTTATTTTTGTGGCGCCTATTGTATATATCGGAGCATTGGTATTACACTTATTTTAAGAGGCGGCAGGGTGATAAATATGAAAAAAATATCAATTCTTGGTTCCACAGGCTCAATAGGAACCCAGACATTGGATGTGGTTAGAAAACATGGCGATATTGAAGTTGTTGCCATTGCAGCAGGTCATAATATTAAAGCTTTGGCGGAACAGATTAGAGAATTCCGGCCAAAGCTTGTTTGTGTTGCAGAAGAGAAATCCATATCTGATTTGAAACTTATTACAAATGATTTAGAATATGAAATATGTTATGGAATGGAAGGTCTTATAAGAGTAGCCACAGTTTCCGAGGCGGAGATTGTAGTTACTGCAATTGTCGGAATGGTTGGAATTATTCCAACAATTGAAGCAATTAAGACAGGACATGATATTGCACTTGCCAATAAAGAAACACTTGTTACGGCAGGTCATATCATTATGCCTTTGTCAAAGGAATACGGAGTGAAAATTCTTCCGGTGGACAGTGAGCACAGTGCAATTTTCCAGTCGCTTAACGGGGAAAATCCTTCCACAATAGATAAAATTCTTCTGACTGCTTCCGGCGGTCCGTTCAGAGGATTTACAAGAGAGCAGATGAAGGATGTTAAAGTAGAAGATGCTTTGAAACATCCGAATTGGGCGATGGGGCGCAAAATTACCATCGATTCCGCTACAATGGTTAACAAAGGGCTGGAAGTAATGGAAGCCAGATGGCTTTTTGATGTTGATATTGATGATGTGACTGTTATTGTACAGCCTCAGAGCGTAATTCATTCGATGGTTCAGTTTGTGGACGGAAGTATTATTGCCCAGCTTGGATGTCCCGACATGAGACTTCCTATTCAGTATGCGCTTTATTACCCGGACAGAAAGTATCTTGAAAGCGAAAGACTTGATTTTTTCAAACTTGCAAGAATTACATTTGAAGCGCCGGATTTGGAAAATTTTGCCGGATTAAGGCTGGCATACGAGGCGGGAAGAAAAGGCGGAAACATGCCTGTAATCTTTAATGCAGCCAATGAATTTGCGGTTGCCCGCTTTTTAAACAGGGAAATCGGATTCCTTGATATTACTAATATGATTGAGACAGCCATGGAACGCATACAATATATAGAGAATCCGGATGTTGAACACATACTTGGTACCGAAAGGGAAGTGTATGAACTTCTTGGCAGATTGAAATAATATATTTGATATATGACGCCAAGGCGTTAAGAAGAAAGGGAATATATGAAATATTTGTTGGCATTTTTAGTCCTTAGTGTAATTATTATTGTTCATGAATTAGGTCACTTTATTATAGCTAAGGCAAGCGGAGTTGTTGTTACGGAGTTTTCTCTTGGAATGGGTCCCCGTATTTTGAAGTTCACCAGAAAGGGAACCATGTACAGTATTAAACTGTTCTTTTTCGGAGGCTCCTGCAGAATGTTAGGCGAGGAAGAAGACGATAATTCCGAAGGGTCGTTTAACAGCAAATCAGTATGGAAGCGTATGGCAATAATTGTTGCCGGTCCGCTGTTTAATTTCATATTTGCTTTTGTGCTGGCTGTTATTTTAATCGGTAAAGCAGGATATGATCCTTGCGTTGTTTACAGTGTTAATAATAACTCAGCCGCATATGATGCCGGATTTGAGGCCGGAGACCATATTGTTAAAATTAATGGTAAAAATATAAATTTTTACGGTGATTACAGCCTGTATCTGATTGAACATGAGGGCGAGGTAATGGATATTACCTATGAAAGAGACGGAAAGAAATATACAACCACTCTTGTTCCCGAATATATTGCTGAGCAGGAAGTATACCAGATGGGTGTACAGATGAATGCCGATACGCCTACACTGTATTCCGTAATTGAAGATACACCTGCCGAAAAAGCCGGTTTACAAAAAGGCGACAGAATTTTAAGTATTAACGGAATAGAAATTAATATTACGGATGAAGTTTCCGGTGCCGTCCAGCAAAGCGCAGGAAGGGAACTTACCGTTGTAGTTGAAAGAGACGGAGAAGAAATGACATTTACTTTTACCCCTGAAAAAGTAATGAATGATGCATATTACGATATGGGAATGTATATGTCAGCCGCAAGAGTGCACGGTACACCGTGGGAAACAATCAAATATTCATTTAAAGAAGTGGGATATTGGATAGAAACAGTATTTAAGAGCTTTAAATTCCTTTTTACCGGAAAGGCATCGGTAAATGATGTGGCAGGACCTGTGGGAATAGTAACAGCCATCGGAGATGTGGTAGATGAAAGCAAAAGCGATGGGGCAATGTATGTATTCTTAAATCTTGTAAACTGGAGCATCATGATAAGTGCAAACCTGGGAGTGATGAACCTCCTGCCGATTCCTGCACTTGACGGAGGCAGGCTTATGTTCCTTATAATAGAAGCCGTAAGGAGAAAACCTGTTCCGAGAGATAAAGAAGGAATGGTACACTTTGTAGGAATTGTTCTTTTAATGATTATAATGGTTGCGGTACTCTTTAATGATATAAGAAAATTATTTTAACATCGGAGGAATCGAATGTTCAGGGATAATACAAAGACAGTTACAATTGGAAACAGAGTAATAGGCGGAGGCAATCCGGTTTTAATCCAGTCCATGACAAATACCAGGACTGAAGATGTAAAAGCCACTGTAGAACAGATTCTTCGCCTTGAAGCAGCGGGCTGTGAGATTATCCGTTCCACCGTTCCTACGATTGAGGCGGCAAAAGCCATAAAAGAAATTAAAAAACAGATACACATTCCTATTGTGGCAGACATTCATTTTGATTATAAGATGGCTGTGGCAGCAATCGAAAACGGTGCCGATAAAATCCGTATAAATCCGGGTAATATCGGAAGCCGTGATAAAATCAAAGCTGTTACGGATTGCGCCAAAGAAAGAAATATTCCTATCAGAATAGGCGTGAACAGCGGTTCCCTCGAAAAAGAACTTATAGAGAAATACGGCAACAGGGTTACGGCGGAAGGAATTGTGGAAAGTGCGCTTGATAAAGTGCATATTATTGAGGATTTGGGATACGACAACCTTGTTGTAAGCATTAAATCCTCAGATGTCATGATGTGCGTGAAAGCACATGAATTAATTGCCAGACAGTGCAAATATCCTCTTCATGTGGGGATTACGGAGTCGGGAACGGTATATTCCGGAAATATAAAGTCTGCAATCGGTCTCGGAATTATTCTCAATCAGGGAATAGGAGATACAATAAGAGTTTCCCTTACAGGAGACCCTGTGGAAGAAATCCGCTCGGCCAAAATGATACTGAACACGCTTGGTTTGAGAAAAAGCGGAATAGAGGTTGTATCCTGTCCGACCTGCGGCAGAACCAGAATTGACTTAATTTCCCTTGCTTCCAAAGTGGAGGAAATGGTGCAGAAATATCCGCTCGACATTAAAGTGGCTGTTATGGGCTGCGTTGTAAACGGTCCGGGAGAGGCCAAAGAGGCAGATATAGGAATCGCCGGGGGAGATAAGGAAGGTCTTCTTATTAAAAAAGGAGAAATAATTAAAAAAGTACCCGAAGAAGAACTTTTAAACACATTGGAAGAAGAACTTAAGAACTGGAAAGACTGACTTCCTTATAATGAAAGGACATGCGTTATGGATGAAAAAAAGTTTTTTGAAACATTTCCTACATTGGAATTGAAAAAAGAGATTAACGGAATATTTTCAGACGCAGTTGTCACACATATCGGCATGAATTCGTCAAGAACATGCGTAAAAATATATATCCGATTTACAAGGCTTATCAGGCGTAAGGACATTAAATATGTTGAAAATGAAATCAAGCGCCAGATCAGGCCTTTTTTCGGTATGAATGTTATTATCATGGAAAGGTATTCTCTTTCGTCACTGCATACGCCGGAGACGATTATGAATGAGTATCTTGAAAGTATACTGTATGAACTGGAACAAAAAAGCATGATTGAATACAGTATATTAAAAAATGCAGAACTTGATTTTAAAGAAACGGGAAATAATGAATACCATCTATCTATGAGTGTATATGATACATTTGTTAACAGACAATATATTGCGGAACTTATAGATTTAATTCATTCCATTTTTCTTGATAAATTCGGATTTGATGTGGAAATTGAGCCTGAATATGTTGAACCGAAAGAAAGCAGACACAGTAAAGAAGCCGAATATAAAATAAGCAGAATTGTGGATGAAATATCAGACCGTGTCCGCCATAGCTCAGATAATGAAGAATCCCCGGATGCAGAAGAGAATACATCGGATAAAGAAGTCTCTTCAGATAATAAATCAGATTCTGAACATAAAAAGATTAATCAGACTGCATCCGAAAACGGTACAAAGCCTACAAGATCCGGATTTAAAGGACATAAAAATGACATGTACGGTAAAAAAGGCAGCGGCGTTTTCCATATGGCAAGACGCTCTGATAATCCGGATGTTCTTTACGGCAGAGAGTTTGAAGATGATTGTATCACATTAGATACAGTTGTACAGGAAATGGGAGAAATTGCGTTCAGAGGATGTATTATGTCCGTAGACCACAGGGAACTGAAAAACGGTAAATATATTTTTATGTTTGACATTACCGATTATACGGATTCCATAAGTGTGAAGATTTTTATGCATCCTGAGCAGTTTGATGAAGTTAAGGGTAAAATAGTAAAGGGTTCATTTGTAAAGGTAAAAGGTGTAACCGGGTTGGACAGGTTCTCAGGTGAACTTACAATCGGCTCGGTTGTCGGCATTATGAAAATCCCTGATTTCCGTGTGAAAAGAATGGATATGGCATTGGAAAAAAGAGTGGAGCTTCACTGCCATACCAAAATGAGCGAGCTGGACGGAGTTTCCGATGCCGGAAGTATTGTTAAGCAGGCATGCGCATGGGGACATCCGGCCGTGGCAATTACCGATCATGGCGTGGTTCAGGGCTTTACAGAAGCATTCCATACCAAGTTGGACAATAAAGATTTTAAAATAATATATGGGGTGGAAGCGTACATAGTTGACGATTTGAAACGCATAATCGAAAATCCAAAAGGTCAGGATTTTAACGATACATATGTGGTCTTTGATTTGGAAACCACGGGACTTTCCCCTGTGAATGATCATATAATCGAAATCGGTGCGGTGAAAATATCGGGCGGCCGTATAACGGAACGGTTCTCTACATTTGTAAATCCACATGTGCCGATACCGTTCCAGATTGAGAATCTTACCGGTATTAACGATAAAATGGTGGAAGATGCCAGGGGAATAGAAGAGGTACTTCCTGAATTCCTGGATTTCTGCAAGGATGCGGTTATGGTAGCCCATAACGCCGGATTCGATGTTTCGTTTATCAAAGAAAAAGCGGACAGTGTTCTTAACATAAAATTTGAATGTACGGTTGTTGATACCGTAGCTCTCTCAAGAGCTCTTTTACCGGCTTTGGGTAAATTTACCCTTGACCATGTGGCAAAAGTGCTTGGCGTTTCTCTTTTAAACCACCACAGGGCGGTTGATGATGCGCAGGCATGTGCAGATATTTTTACGGCTCTTGTTAAAAAGCTGGGAGACAGAGGAATTACCTGTCTTGATGATATTAATGAAATTGAAGAGTTCAACATTAATGCCATAAGGAAGGCGAAGACCTATCATGGCATAATACTTGCTTCTTCCGAGGAAGGCAGAATTAATCTGTACAGACTTATTTCCATGTCGCATCTTACCTATTATAATAAAAGACCACGAATTCCCAAAAGTGAGATTTTAAAGCACAGGGAAGGCCTGATTCTTGGTTCTGCATGTGAAGCCGGTGAACTTTACCAGTCACTTCTTCACAGGGCATCCAATGAGGAAATAGCCGGAATAGTGGATTTTTATGACTATCTGGAAATACAGCCTCTCGGAAACAATAAATTCATGATTGATGATGTGAAGCTTACACAGATTAAGTCAAATGAAGATTTGATAAACATTAATAAACAGATTGTAAGTCTGGGAGATAAATTCCATAAACCTGTAGTGGCTACATGTGATGTGCATTTCCTTAACCCGGAGGATGAAATTTACCGGAGAATCATAATGAAGGGCCAGGGATTTACGGATGCGGATGAGCAGGCACCTCTGTATCTTAGGACCACTGAAGAAATGCTTTCCGAATTTATGTATCTGGGCGAAGAAAAGGCGTATGAGGTTGTGGTTACCAACACACGCAAAATTGCGGATATGTGTGATAAAATCGAACCGGTGCGCCCGGACAAGTGTCCGCCGGTCATTCCGAATTCCGATGAGACACTTCGCGAAATCTGCTACAACTGTGCCCATAAGATGTACGGACCGAATCTGCCGGATATTGTAACAGAACGTCTTGAAAAGGAACTGACATCAATTATTTCCAACGGATATTCCGTTATGTACATAATTGCGCAGAAACTGGTTTGGAAATCCAATGAGGACGGATATCTTGTAGGCTCCAGAGGCTCTGTAGGTTCTTCGTTTGTTGCAACAATGGCGGGAATAACGGAGGTAAATCCTTTAAGTCCTCATTATCTCTGCCCGGAATGCTATTATTGCGATTTTGATTCCGAGGAGGTAAAAGCATTTGCCGGTGGAGCGGGATGTGACATGCCGGATAAAATCTGTCCAAAATGCGGAGCAAAGCTTAAAAAAGAGGGATTTGACATTCCGTTCGAAACATTCTTAGGATTCGACGGTGATAAGGAACCGGATATTGACCTTAATTTTTCAGGTGAATACCAGGCAAAAGCCCATGCCTATGTAGAAGTTATTTTCGGCGAAGGCCAGACCTTCAAAGCGGGAACGGTAGGCACCCTTGCGGATAAAACAGTATACGGATATGTAAGGTCATATTATAAAGAAAAAAACATACATAAAAGAGAATGCGAGATTAATCGTATTGTTGCTGGCGGAGTCGGTGTCAAGCGTTCTACCGGACAGCATCCGGGCGGTATTATTGTATTACCGTACGGGGAAGAAATTCATTCTTTTACCCCGATTCAGCATCCGGCCAACGATATGACAAGTAACATAATTACGACCCACTTTGATTACCACAGCATCGACCACAACCTGTTAAAGCTGGATATTTTGGGACACGATGATCCGACTATGATTCGTATGCTTCAGGACCTTACGGGCCTTGACCCAAAACAGATTCCTCTTGACAGCCCTGAGGTTATGTCACTTTTTGGTAGTACAGAGGCACTTAAAATCAAACCGGAAGATATCGGAGGCACCAAACTGGGATGTCTTGGAATACCTGAATTCGGTACTGATTTTGCCATGCAGATGCTCATAGACACCAAACCAAAACATTTTTCCGACCTTGTGCGTATTGCGGGACTTTCCCACGGAACGGATGTGTGGTTAGGAAATGCCCAGACACTTATTGAGGAAGGAAAAGCGACGATTTCAACCGCTATCTGTACCCGAGACGATATTATGATTTATCTTATCGGAATGGGAATAGAAGCAGGTGTTGCCTTTAAAATAATGGAGGCTGTCCGCAAAGGAAAAGGCCTTACTCCGGAATGGGAAAAACTCATGACAGAGGCCGGAGTTCCCGACTGGTATATATGGTCATGTAAAAAAATTAAATATATGTTCCCTAAGGCACATGCCGCCGCATATGTTATGATGGCATGGAGAATCGCATATTGTAAGGTTTTCTTTCCGTTGGAGTATTATGCGTCATACTTCAGCATAAGGGCAGATGATTTTTCCTATGAACTTATGTGTTTTGGTAAGGAAAAGCTTGATTATTATATAGCTGACTACAAGAAACGGCAGGATACACTTTCCAATAAAGAGGAAGGTCAGCTTAAAGATATGCGTCTTGTTCAGGAAATGTATGCAAGAGGATTTGAATTTATCCCGATTGATTTATATCGATCTCATTCCCGTAATTTCCAGATTATAGACGGAAAACTTCTGCCTCCGTTTAAATCGATTGACGGATTGGGAGAGACTGCTGCGGACGGAATATACGAAGCGGCCAAAAACGGACCTTTTATGTCCAGGGAAGATTTTATCAACCGGACCAAGGTGCCTAAAACAAGTGCGGCATTAATGGCTGACCTTGGAATACTTGAGGGACTTCCGGAGCGCAACCAGTTATCGTTCTTTGATTTTGTATAAATTTCAAATATGATTTGCAACAATCCTGTATATGGATTATTATTAGAATAACAAATCTGTAAAGGAGCAATTTTATGAAAAAGAAAATATTTTGTGTGATTTCATTGATTGTATGCGGAATTATGCTTGCGGCATGTTCTAAGATAATTGAGCCGTATTCTATTGACGGATTCAGTGATTTTGCCGAATCTGAAGGATTAACTACATCAGATATAAATAACAGCATGGATAATGCGGTTCTTGCGGAAGGAAACGGCATTCATGCGGAATACTATGTTTTTGATAAGCAGTCAGATACAGAACTTGGTTATAACTATATGAAAGAAACATTTCTTGTCGACAAATTGGATTCGGAAAGTAAAAAAGAGTCATCTTACGAGAAAGGATATCATAAAAGATATATTGCATCCGATGATGAAAATGCATACGGACTGGCATGTGTTGACAATTCATTAATTTATGTATATTCACTTGATGAAAGCCATATTTCTGATGTAGAGAAATTTATAGAAAAAATGGGTTACTGATTATAACGAATGTTGAGGTGGAATATGAGCCACAGATATGATGAAGCTCTGGAATTTGCCAAAACGGCTCATGCGGGAGCCGTGCGTAAGGGAACGCAGGTTCCGTATATAGTGCATCCTGTGGAAACATCTGAAATTGTCAGTATGATGACTGATGATGAGGATGTTATTATTGCTGCGCTTTTACATGATGTTATTGAAGACACGGATTACACAGAGGAGGATATCAGAACCCGATTCGGTAACAGGGTTGCCGACCTGGTTGTAAATGAAAGTGAAAATAAACACCCCGACATGAAGGCTTCGGATTCATGGTTTTTACGGAAACAGGAGACTATTGACCACCTTAAGAATGCGGACAGGGCTGTTTTAATTATTACACTTGCGGACAAGCTTTCCAATATGCGTTCCACAGCGAATAAATATCGTGTAATGGGCAACAGGGTATGGGAATTGTTTAACCAGAAAAGCAGGGACGCCCATAAATGGTATCATATGAATATACTTGAGGAAACCAAATCTTTATCGGAATTTCCTGCCTGGCAGGAATACAAAAAGTTATGTGAAGAAGTATTTGAGATTACAGGAGGTCAAAATGGATAATATTCAGAGCAGAGCCAATAAAGCTGACATGCTTCATTGTAAAGGATATAACTGTGCACAGGCAGTTGCATGTGCGTTTGCGGATGTTATGAATCTGGATGAAAAGATTATTTTCAAAATGCTTGAGGGTAACGGACTGGGCATGTCGGATACATACGGAACCTGTGGTGCTGTGTCCGGTATGGCGGCAGTAATCGCATACACTAACAGTACGGGAAATCTTGAAGCACCGGATTCCAAGGCGTCCACATATGAAATAGTAAGAAACCTTGAGGCAGTTTTCCGTAAAAACAACGGTTCTACAATCTGCAGGGAGCTTAAAGGAATGGATACAGGTAAAGTATTAAGACCATGTCCTGACTGTATAAAAGATGCGGCAACAATTTTGGAATCGTATTTTGCCCAAAAGGAACTTTAAATTATTTTTCGGATTTTGAAAAAAATGCTTGCATTTTTTCCTCGTGTGTTATATTATATCCAAGTGTGATGCATACGGCTCGTTGGTCAAGCGGTTAAGACGCCGCCCTCTCACGGCGGAAACAGGGGTTCGATTCCCCTACGAGCTATGATTGTCATGAGTATTGTCACAAGGAGGGACCCGCCGAAGGTGGGAGGAATCCTTATGACTGAGGGGGCCCGCGCGGAGCGTGGGAAGAGCCCTGATGACCTGCGCAGACGCCTGCGAATGAAGTTCGTAATCAAATGCGCCTGCTCCCTATACAATAAGGAAGATTCCTTATGACACTATACAAGAACAGCCCAACCCGAAGAGAATCCTTATATCCGGTGAATGATATCGGTTTAAGGATTTTTTTTTATGTTTTTTTAATGATTTCCTTTATAAAAAATTCTGTTTTATTTAATAAATAATTAATTGAACACTGTGTCCGGGAATATTAAAATAAATTATGCGCCATGTTTTAATTTTTTTATAAAAATCTGTTGACACCAAAGAGAAAGTATTATATATTTGTAATTAGATAACGAACACTTGTTCGCATTAATTTAAGAGGAGACATATTATGGGTAAAGAAGATAAACTCAGAGCATTGGATGCAGCGATTTCCAATATTGAGAAGAATTTTGGAAAGGGTGCGGTTATGAAACTGGGAGACCCTGCTGCCGCAATGAATGTTGAGACAGTTCCTACAGGATCATTAAGTCTTGATATTGCATTAGGTATGGGAGGAGTTCCTAAGGGAAGAATTATTGAGATATACGGACCTGAATCAAGCGGTAAGACAACCGTTGCATTACATATGGTTGCAGAGGTTCAGAAGAGAGGCGGAATTGCCGGATTCATTGATGCAGAGCATGCATTGGACCCGTCTTATGCCAAGAATATCGGAGTTGATATTGATGAACTTTATATTTCCCAGCCGGATAACGGTGAGCAGGCTCTTGAGATAACAGAGACTCTTGTGCGTTCCGGAGCTGTAGATATTATTATTGTGGATTCGGTTGCTGCTCTTGTACCGAAGGCAGAGATTGACGGAGATATGGGAGATTCTCATGTGGGACTTCAGGCAAGACTTATGTCACAGGCACTCAGAAAGCTTACGGCTGTTATCAGTAAGAGTAACTGTATCGTGATTTTTATTAACCAGTTAAGAGAGAAGGTAGGAGTAATGTTCGGTAATCCCGAGACTACTACCGGAGGCCGCGCTCTTAAGTTCTATTCTTCCATCCGTATGGATGTAAGGAGAATAGAGACTCTTAAGGTTAATGGTGAGATGGTTGGTAACCGTACAAGAATCAAGGTTGTCAAGAATAAGATTGCGCCACCGTTTAAAGAAGCCGAATTTGATATTATGTTTGGTAAAGGAATTTCCAAAGAAGGAGATGTTCTGGACCTGGCGGTTAATTGTAATGTTGTTCAGAAGAGCGGAGCCTGGTTTGCGTATAACGGAGAGAAAATAGGACAGGGAAGAGAGAACGCAAAGATTTTCCTTACGGAACATCCGGAACTTATGGATGAGATAGAATTAAAGGTCAGAGAATACTACGAGATAGACAATAACAGCGAAACTGTTGAAGAGGAATAACAGATGATACAGCCGGAACACACAGAAGATAATGCCATTAGCACCAGTTATATTGTTACGGATATAATTCCGTTCGATAAGAAACGGCAGAAGGTATATATCAATGGAGAGTATGTTTTCTGGCTGTATTTTTCTGAAATAAGAAGATATCATATTGAAAAGGATTCACAGATAACTGAAGAATGCCTTGATACAATACGAAGACTTCTTATTAAGAGAGCCGGAGAACGGATACTGTATCTGCTGGAGAAGACGGACAGAACGGAAAGTGATATCCGCAATAAGCTGTTTAATGCAGGATATACCCCGGAGATAATTAATCCGGTAATTGATAATTTTAAAGAATACGGGTACATCAATGATTCCAAATATGCAGCTTTGTATGCGGAATCATTAAGGGATAATCACCACAAGAGCCGAAGAGAAATAGAGAGTAAGCTCTATTCCAAAGGAATTTCAAGGAATATTATTTCAGATGTTATGGACAGTATGGAATTTGATGAAGAAAGCGGAATCGTTCTTGCTTTGCGAAGAAAAGGCCTCACACCGGAGGAATTTTGCGGAATGGAATACAAGGCTAAGCAGAAAGTCTATGCATACCTGATGAGAAAGGGGTTTTCTCCCAGCAATATTAACGAATGTCTGAAATGTGGCAATCCGGATTTTAACGACGGAGAATAGACCACATTACACATACTTTTTATAGTTTACATAATATTCGGATACTTGGCTTAGGATACCTAATTTGACTTGACATCATAGCCCAAAAAGTATAATATTAATATGTTGTAGTTTGTACAATGAAAACTAAATAAGGAGGTGCTCCTGTGTTACCTTATGTTATAACAGCTTGTATTACACTTGTTGTAGCGGCTTCTATTACATGGTTTATAGCTTCTGCTTATCATAAGAATGTTAGTGATAAGAAAGTTGGAAGTGCAGAAGAGAAGGCCAGAGAAATAATAGATGATGCGTTGAAGACGGCAGAGACGCGTAAGAAGGAGATGCTTCTTGAAGCTAAGGAAGAGTCCATGAGGACTAAGAATGAGCTTGAGAAAGAGTCCAGAGAGAGACGTGCAGAAATACAGAAGTATGAACGCAGAGTTCTTTCTAAGGAAGAAACTCTTGACAAGAAGTTAGATGCTGTTGAGAAACGCGACAATAGTTTATCCCGTAAGGAAGAAGACTTAAATCGCAAGAGACAAGAAGTTGAAGCTCTTAGTGCTAAGCGTGTACAGGAACTCGAAAGAATCTCAGGACTTACCTCCGTTCAAGCTAAAGAATATCTTTTAAAAACTGTAGAAGAAGAAGTAAAGCATGAAACTGCTGTCATGATTAAAGAGATGGAAGTTAAGGCAAAGGAAGAAGCAGACAAGAAAGCTAAGGATTGTATTATTAATGCAATTCAGAGATGCGCTGCAGATCATGTTGCTGAAGCAACTATTTCGGTTGTCCAGCTTCCTAACGATGAAATGAAAGGTAGAATTATCGGAAGAGAAGGACGTAACATCCGTACATTGGAGACAATGACAGGTGTGGACCTTATCATAGATGATACTCCGGAGGCAGTTGTTTTATCAGGCTTTGATCCGATAAGGAGAGAAGTCGCAAGAATTGCTCTTGAAAAATTGATTATTGACGGAAGAATTCATCCGGCAAGAATCGAAGAGATGGTTGAGAAGGCTCAGAAAGAAGTTGAGACCATGATTCGTGAAGAAGGTGAAGCAGCTACCCTTGAGGTTGGTGTTCACGGTATTCATCCGGAATTGGTCAAGCTTCTTGGTAAGATGAAGTTTAGAACAAGTTATGGTCAGAATGTATTAAAGCATTCTATAGAAGTATCATTACTTAGCGGACTTTTTGCCGCTGAAATAGGTCTCGATGTAAGAGTCGCAAAGAGAGCCGGACTTTTACATGATATTGGTAAATCAGTCGATCATGAGATGGAAGGATCCCATGTTCAGATTGGTGCGGATTTGTGCAGAAAATACAAAGAATCAGAGATTGTAATTAATGCGGTTGAAGCACATCATGGAGATGTTGAACCATTATCTCTTATTGCCTGTATAGTTCAGGCTGCAGATGCTATTTCTGCTGCCAGACCGGGAGCAAGAAGAGAAACTCTTGAAACATATACAAATCGTTTAAAACAGTTAGAAGATATTACGAATGAGTTTAAGGGCGTAGAGAAGTCATTTGCCATTCAGGCGGGACGCGAGATTCGCATTATGGTAGTTCCGGAGGTTATCAGTGATTCTGATATGGTATTACTTGCGAGGGATATTTCAAAGAAGATAGAATCTGAACTTGAATATCCGGGACAGATTAAGGTTAATGTCATAAGAGAGTCAAGAGTAACCGATTATGCAAAATAAAAATCTTAAAGTCTAAGGGATTAAACCGACAGACAGCAATAAAGTGATTTTTGAAGGTTTGAAATTAAGTATTACTTGATTTCAAACCTTTTTTGCTTATAATGACTTGACCTATTTTGTCTGATAAGCTATATTATAACTTAGTCACATATGAAATAGGAGGATGTTATGAGTCAGGAAAAGATTGATAAAAGAAAAAAGAGTAAAGGTGACCTTTTACATAGCACCAAGAAACAGATGCGTAACCTTACAATTATTGTTGCAGTAATTCTTGTTGCGGCAGGCGCCTTTGCAAGTGTAGTTTCTTATAAGAAAGGTTGGGAAAAGGGAGATGCATACGGAGAGAGCGTAATGTTCAATTACTACCAGGCATTTTACGGAAACCAGACTTCAGGTGAGACTACTGCAGCTGACAGCGGGGAAGAGACAACCGCAGCTGCTGAAGACAGTACTGAAGAGACAACCGCAGCAGTTGAAGACAGTACTGAAGAGACTACAGCAGAAGAAGCTGCTACAGAGGCTGAATAATTTTTATGTATTTTATGCAAGACGCAGTCAATTTAGATTGCGTCTTGCTTTTTGTCTTCAATAAGGTTACAATAAACTTCAAATGGACTTATTAATATTTGCTTGTTTTTGTGAGGATATTGTATGAAAATTCTTTTTATCTCATTGGGATGTGACAAAAATCTTGTGGATTCCGAAATGATGATGGGAATGTTAAGAAAAAATGGATATGAATTTACAGACAGTGAAGAAGAGGCTGACATTGCAGTAATTAATACATGCGGATTTATTAATGACGCCAAAGAAGAGAGTATTAACTGCATACTTGAGACAGCATCATATAAAGAACATAATTTAAAGGCTTTAATTGTAACCGGATGTCTTGCACAAAGATATAAAGACGAGATAATGCAGGAAATTCCGGAAATTGATGCGATTGTTGGAACGACGGCATTTGATACTATATGTGATGTTGTAAATGATGTGATTGCAAAGAAAACTCATAACGAGTTTTGTGATATTAATAGGTTATGCCGGCCTGAAACTGACAGAATAATTACAACGGGCGGATATTACTCATACCTTAAGATTTCCGAAGGGTGTGATAAAAGATGTACCTACTGCAGTATTCCGTATATCAGAGGTTCATACAGGAGCGTACCGATGGAGCAACTGGTCAAAGAAGCCGAATATCTTGCGGATAACGGAGTTAAGGAACTGATTCTTGTTGCCCAGGAGACAACTCTTTACGGCAGGGATTTATACGGTGAAAAGAAACTGCCGGAACTGCTTCACAGACTTTGTGCAATCAAAGGAATAGAATGGATAAGGCTTTTGTACTGCTATCCGGAAGAGATTACGGATGAGCTTATAGATACAATTAAAACTGAGCCTAAGATATGCCATTATATTGACATGCCAATACAGCATGCATCCGATAATATTTTAAAGAGGATGGGAAGAAGGACTACGGAAAAAGAACTTCGTAATATTATTTCAAAGTTCAGAAAAGCCATTCCCGATATATGTATCAGAACAACTCTTATTACCGGATTCCCGGGAGAGAGTGAAGAAGACCATGAAAAGCTTATGCAGTTTGTGGATGAAATGGAATTTGACAGACTCGGAGTGTTCACATATTCTCCTGAAGAAGGAACTGTGGCAGGGACTATGGAAGACCAGATTGATGACGAGGTAAAGGAAGCCCGTAAAGAAGAGTTAATGCTTCTTCAGCAGGAGGTTTCCATGGACAAGTCAGCCGGACTTGTGGGACAGGTATTTGAAGTCATTATTGAAGGAAAAGCCTGCGATGAAGATGTGTATGTGGGAAGAACTTACATGGATTCACCTAATGTGGACGGATATGTCTTTATAAAAAGCGAGGAAGAACTGATGAGCGGCGATTTTGCCAAAGTCAGGATAACAAAAGCTTTGGAATATGATTTAATAGGAGAATTGGAAGTATGAATTTACCAAACAAATTAACTTTATTCAGAATAATATTGATTCCGTTTTTCATATTTTTTATGCTGACGGATTTATGCGGAGCAGCCGGAAGATTTATTGCCCTCGGAATTTTTGCGGTAGCAAGTCTTACGGATATGCTGGACGGAAAAATTGCAAGAAAATATAACCTAATAACCAATTTTGGCAAATTTATGGACCCTATTGCAGATAAGCTGCTGGTTTGTTCTGCACTTATTGTTTTCGTACAGCTGGGATCGCTTCCGGCATGGATTGTGGTTATTTTTATTGCCAGAGAGTTTATTATAAGCGGATTCAGACTTGTGGCATCCGATAGCGGAATTGTTCTTGCGGCAAGCTGGTGGGGTAAATTCAAAACAGTATTTCAGATGATTATGTGTCTTTTGTTGATAATTGATCTTGATTATCCTGCAGTAAATATAACAGAACAGGTATTTATATATATTTCACTTGCATTATCAATTGTTTCACTTGTTGATTATCTTGTTAAGAACAGAAAAGTTATATCTGATATGTAATGATTTTGGAGGACATGATGACTGTAGAACTGATTTCAGTGGGAACAGAGCTGTTATTGGGCAATATTGTTAATACCAATGCGGCATATCTTTCCACAGAATGCGCTGCGCTGGGACTTAGTATGTATACCCAGACGGTAGTGGGCGATAATGACAAAAGACTTTCGGAAGTGTTTAAGGAAGCCGTAGGAAGGGCAGATGTGGTTATTCTGGGCGGAGGACTTGGTCCTACCGAGGACGACCTTACCAAAGAAACGGTGTGCAATGCTCTTGGACTTTCACTTCATGAAGATGAAAAGGCCAGGGATATTATGGAAAAATATCTTACGAAGGCCGGTTTTACTCCGACAGACAATAATTACAAACAGGCTCTTGTGCCTGATGGGGCAATAGTTATGTATAATCGTAACGGAACGGCTCCGGGATTGATTATTGAGAAAGACGGACACAGCATAATTCTTCTTCCGGGACCTCCGAATGAAATGATACCCATGTTTGAAGAATATGTTTCACCTTATCTTAAAAATATTTCAAAAGAATGTCTTTTTTCCTGTACGATTAAAGAGTGTGGGATAGGTGAAAGCCTTCTTGAGACGAAGCTTCTTGATATTATTGATAAACAAAATAATCCTACAATAGCCACATATGCGAAAACAGGCTGTTGTGAAATAAGGATAACCGCCAAGGCAGATACGGAGGATGCAGCCAAAGAACTGGTAAAGCCGGTTGCCAAAGAGATTAAAAAACGGCTTGGAAATGCAGTTTATTCCACCAATGCATCAGACAATCTGGAGGACGCAGTTATTTCTCTTTTGAAAGAACATGACCTTAAAATTTCAACGGCCGAATCCTGTACCGGCGGACTTGTTGCAGCAAAGCTTGTAAATGTAAGCGGGGCATCGGATGTTTTTACCCATGGTTTTATTACCTATTCCAATAAGGCTAAGCGAAAAGTTCTGGGAGTAGACAGGGATACCCTTAAAAAATATTCCGCAGTAAGCAAAGAAGTAGCCAAAGAAATGGTAAAAGGATGTATATGCACGGCGGACTCAGATGTGGCAGTAGCCGTTACCGGATATGCAGGACCGGGAGACAGTAAGGAAGAACCTAAAGGGCTTGTATATATTGCATGCTCTGTTAAAGATAAAGTAATTGTCGAAAAATTCAACTTTAACGGCAACAGACAGAAAATTCGTGAAAGTGCGGCGGTTAAAGCACTTGATATGGTTCGTACCGCAATTTTGGCAGCATATAAATAAGACATGAAAGGACAAAAATATGGAAAAGAAACCATTCGTAACCAAAGAACAAATTGATGAAATAGTAAAGAGCTATCCGACACCTTTTCATATCTATGATGAAAAGGGAATCAGAGAGAATGCAAAAAGAGTAAAGGAAGCATTTTCATGGAATCCGGGATTTCGTGAATATTTTGCCGTAAAGGCTACCCCAAATCCGTTCCTTATTAATATTTTAAGAGAGTACGGATGCGGTGTTGACTGTTCTTCCATGACAGAACTTATGCTCTCACACGCAATCGGATGCAAAGGCGAAGAAATTATGTTTTCGTCTAACGATACCCCTCCGGAAGAATTTGTATATGCTAATAAAATAGGGGCAACAATTAACCTTGACGATTTTACGCATATTGAAATTCTTGATAAATTGACAGGTATTCCTGAGACTATAAGTTGTCGTTTTAACCCGGGAGGATATTTCCAGATTGCCAACTCAATCATGGATAATCCGGGTGATGCAAAATACGGATTTACCAAGGAACAGCTTATTGAGGGCTTTAAGATTTTAAAATCAAAAGGAGCTAAGAAATTCGGAATTCACGCATTCCTTGCAAGTAATACGGTAACAAATGATTATTATCCTGAGCTTGCCAAAATACTTTTTGAACTGGCAGTGGAAGTGCGTGATAAAACAGGATGTGATATTAAGTTTATTAATCTTTCAGGCGGTGTGGGCATTCCGTATAAGCCGGATGCAAAGCCAAACGATATACTTAAGATAGGTGAAGGTGTTCACAAGGTATATGATGAGGTTCTTACAGCCAACGGAATGGGTGATGTGGCAATTTACACCGAAATGGGAAGATTTATGATGGGACCATATGGCGGTCTGGTAACAACGGCAACTCATGAAAAACACACATACAAAGAGTACATAGGCTGTGATGCCTGTGCCGTAAATCTTATGAGACCTGCAATGTACGGAGCTTATCATCATATCACTGTTCTCGGTAAAGAAAATGAAAAGTGTGACCATAAGTATGATGTTACAGGCTCACTTTGTGAAAATAATGACAAATTTGCCATAGACAGAATGCTTCCGAAAATTGATATGGGTGATTATCTTTTTATCCATGATACAGGTGCCCATGGATTTTCAATGGGATATAATTATAACGGTAAACTTCGTTCGGCAGAAATCCTTCTTAAAGAAGACGGAAGTTTCAGCCTGATTAGAAGAGCAGAGACACCGAAGGACTACTTCAGAACTTTTGACTGTTTTGATATCCTTAATCCGATTTTAAAAGACTAACAGGAGTTTTTATATGGCAGAACTGACAAATGCGGTTAATGAATTGTTAAAAGGCAGACACTTTGATGATAATTTTCCCGTATATTATAAGGGACTTACATCACTGTACCGCCGGATGGCGATGCTTCGTCTTTCAATGAATTATTATACTTTTTCGGAAATGTTTTACGATTTAAATAAAGAACAGCAGGATACCATAAAACCTTATGTTGACAGGGTACAGAATCTTGTGATGAAAATAACCGATAGAACAGCCGGAATAGATAACAGGGATGAGGCAGAAAATCTGCGTAATGATTTAATTCGGATTATGGAGATACTTACTTCGTATACGGATAAATTTCAGATATACGAATATATACTGAACAGAATTGAGTTCCGTTTTAAAGAACCAGAGTTTAACAATTTATACTATACCGGCAAATTTGAAAAAGATATTGCTCATTATGTAGTCAGCGACAAGGACAACTCTGTTGTAAATATGAAAATTTCCATGGTTGTATCCCAGCTGCCTATGAGATTGTCCAAAAACAAATTTTTTGATATGATAAAAGATGCTTTTTCTCTTTATAAGGACAGTGAAAAACTTTCGGTAAGAGATTTCTCCTATATGCTTAAGACGGCAGGAACAATATACAGACCGGACGGTTTTGAAAAAGAATTTGCCGAATTTGAAAAAATTGACAAAGAACTGTCGGAAGCACCGTATGAAGATTTTGACAAGGCGGCATATGAGCTGTTCAGGGATAAGCTTGATAATGTTTCCGCAATGGTTATGGAATATGCGGACATATATGTTGTTCTTACGGAGATTATCAATGATATATACTCTTTACTGCTTTGCGACGGAGCATATACGGATGTCAATGAAGAAGAAAAGCTTCTTAATATTATCGGAGAAAGCTGCCGGGTGATTTCCGGTGTAAGCAGTCCCGATCCGGAGTGGGCAGAGAAATTCAGTGAATTTGAGGGCCTTCAGGAGAAAATCGGCGGAATGATTTATTATCCTGAAAGCACTCTCGATGAAATAAAAAGTATTAACGAAAAAGAGTTTAGTAAACCGGAGTTAAGAGATAAGGCTGATATTCTTGATACAATAAGCAAATTACAGTCCGCAAGTACTTTTGCATCTCTTAAACATAATGAAGATGATCATGAAATTGCAGGAGAAGAATTTATTGCAGAAGCGGTTGAGGAGCTTGTTAAAGAATTTTCTGAATTGTTTGAACAAAAGGGAAAATTATACAGAAGAGCAGTTATGGCATCAGTAATAGGAAATCTGCCTAACTTTTTTAACAGTATGGACGAATTTGCAAAATATGTACATGTTGCTTTGGGTCAATGCAGTGAGCCTGCGGAGCAACAGGCATGTATGTCGCTTATTCATATGATGATTGCCGGAGATGAGTAATGATTAAATTCAGTAAAAAACTGTATTTTGGCAAAATGGCATCTCTTGATGAGAAGAGATTAAAAAAGATTGTTAAGCATGAAAAGTTTATTCCCGGTGTTTTTGTTGTGACACTGGCAAAAGAACCGGGAAATCTTCTGGATATATGTGAAATGACCATGCTTAACACCTTTTCCACCGTCGATAAATCATACACTGTTGTAGGTATTGCATTGGGAAAGGGCGAAGCGCTGGAGCTTGTGGAGCGTATTGTGGAGGAGGTTTACGACAAAACCCACGATATGGACATGCAGGCATATTTTTGCTGATACTTTGCAGAGTACCGGGAGTTTTGGAATGATTTTTTTAACAGTTTTTCTTACAATTTTAAAAGTTGCAGGTATCGCAATCGGCGTGATTGTGGGTCTGTTCCTTATCTTTGTATGCTGGTTTTTGTTTATGCCGGTTCGATATAAGGGCCAATTTTCATATCATGGCAAACCGGACATCGATATTAAATTCGGTTCGTTCGGCCGCCTTGTTCACGGGTATATATTGTACAGGGACGGTAATGCGGAAGGCGAAGCCATAGTACTCTGGAGAAATCTTTTTGACGATGATGAGGAGAAAAAAGCCAGAAAGAAAGCAAAAAGAAAAGCCAAAAAGGCGAAAAAGAGAGCTAAAAAGGCCCAAAAGAACAAATCACAAAAGATACCGGAAACAAAAATTATAAAAGAACCCCCAAAAGCACCGGTAAAAGAAAATGCTCCGGTAACCGAAACCGGGCCGGAGACGGAAATTAATAAAACAGCTTTATTGAATATAAACAAAAAATCAGGGAATAAAAAGAATAAGAAGCCTAAAAAAAATATTTTCAAACGGCTTAAAGACAGATATAATAGAATAAAAGCCGGAATTAAAAATATTAACGAAACCAAAAACAGAGTGATGGCCCAGATAAGGGACCCTGAAAATAAAGAAGCGGTTTTATATCTGATTTTGATGATTAAAAAGCTTCTCAAACATTTCCGGCCGAGAAAACAGAAATTCATAATTGAATTCGGAACCGGAGAGCCCGATAAGACCGGAGAACTTCTTGGAGCAATGTATGCGATGGCTGCATTATTGGGACTTAATTTATATGTTAATCCCGACTTTGAGAACAAGAAATTCGAACTTGACGGACTTATCAAGGGCAGGGTATGTGTGTTATGGATTATAGTATGGTATGTTAAGCTTTGTATGAATGAGAAAATCTATATGATAATTGAAAAGCTTGATATATAATTATTTTGCCGTTAAGGAGGTTATTAATTATGGCAGAAAACACAAAATTTGATGCTACCGTAGCGTCATTATTTAAGGGGATGGACGGTTTCCTTTCTGCAAAGACCGTTGTAGGTGAGCCTGTCACCGTGAACGATACTATTATACTGCCTCTTGTGGATGTGTCATTCGGTGTAGCGGCAGGAGCAGGAACCAATGAAAATAAGAACAAAGCAGCAGGCGGAATAGGCGGTAAAATGAGCCCAAGCGCAGTTCTTGTCATTCATGACGGAATTACAAGACTTGTAAATGTAAAAAATCAGGATTCCCTTACTAAGATTATAGATATGATTCCTGACATTTTTGATAAAATTATGAGTAAGTTCGATAAAAATGACCCGGAAGTGGACAAAGCTGTGAATGAAGCAATTAACAAAGAATAATATGTATATTAAAACTGTCGTGGAATATCGCGGCAGTTTTTTCATATAATAGTATTAACATAATATGGGTATTATACTGAGGGGATATTATTGAAAAGAATCCTGGGATTTGCTATATTTTTTATCGGTATAGGTATGATAATAAAATTATTCCTGAGTAATACGTTTATAAGTGTGTGCATTATTCTTATTCTTCTGATTTTAGGCTATAATCTTTTTATGGCGGATAATTGCAAATAAATATAAAATATTTACTATTTTATAAAAAATGCTTGCAAATATATTAATAATCTGCTATCATAACTTTTGTTGTGAACCTGATTATGGTTTAATCATCTTAAAGGAGGTGCAAACATGGCTAAATGTGCTATTTGTGATAAAGGAGCTCACTTTGGAATTAAGGTAAGCCACTCACACAGAAGGTCCAACAAAATGTGGAAATCAAATGTAAAATCTGTAAAGGTTAAGGTTAATGGCCAGGCTAAAAAGATGTATGTATGTACTTCTTGTTTAAGATCAGGCGCTGTTGAAAGAGCTTAATGGTGACAGATATAGACCGACGGGTTCTAAGCCCTTCGGTCTTATTTTTTGCTTTATAGGAAACTTCGTCCTATAAAGCAAAAAATAGTGTTTTCTTTTATGTTAAAATAATGTATAATTGTTGTGTAAATCTTGTAATTAGGAGGAACAGCACATGAAAGGACATTTGGATAATCAATACGGAGAAGTTCTTATTGATAATGATGTAATTGCAAAATATGCAGGCGCAACAGCTGTTGAGTGTTTTGGTATTGTTGGTATGGCATCTGTCAATATTAAGGACGGATTTGTAAAATTATTAAAAAAAGAAAGCCTTACACGCGGTATTTCAGTTTCATATGATGACAAGAATAAAATCGTTATAGATTTTCATGTAATTGTTGCATATGGTGTAAGTATTTCTACGGTAGCTGACAATCTTGTTCATAATGTAAAATATAAAGTTGAAGAATTTACCGGCATGAAAGTTGGCCGAATCAATGTTTATGTTGAAGGCGTCAGAATCATCGACTGATCTGATTTTTGTTTTATTACAGAAAGGTAACATCTTTCGGATTTTTGTTGATCAATAAGGAGGATTTAGAAGTGGCAACGACGACAATAGACGCAATGGCAGTCAGGAAACTTTTTCTTGCCGGAGCGGCTAATCTTGAAGCAAAGAAAGAATGGATAAATGACTTGAATGTTTTTCCTGTTCCTGACGGAGATACGGGAACGAATATGACATTGACGATTATGTCAGCAGCCAAGGAGGTTAATGCTCTTGACAATCCTACAATGGAGAGTCTTTCAAAGGCAATCTCAGGCGGCTCATTAAGAGGCGCAAGAGGTAACTCAGGCGTTATTCTTTCCCAGTTATTAAGAGGATTTACAAAGGTTATTCGTGAGTATGATAAATTAGATTCACAGATTCTTGCAATGGCTGCCCAGAAAGCAGTAGAGACAGCATACAAGGCTGTTATGAAGCCTAAGGAAGGCACGATTCTTACTGTTGCAAGAGGAATGGCAGAAAAGATTGCCGAACTGGCACCAAAGATTTCTGACATTGAAGAGCTTATGGATCTTGTCATCAAACATGGTGATGTGGTTCTGGAGCAGACTCCGGAATTATTACCGGTTCTTAAGCAGGCAGGCGTTGTTGATTCAGGCGGACAGGGTCTTATGCAGGTTATGAAGGGTGCATATGACGCACTCCTTGGTAAGGAAATTAATTTCGAAGCTGTTGAAAGTCAGGGAAGAGCATCTTCCGGTTCATCCGAAATCTCTGCCCAGGGACTTACGGAAGCAGATATTAAATTCGGATATTGTACAGAGTTTATCGTTATGATTGAGAAAGAGTTTAATGAAGCCAAGGAAGCTGAGTTTAAGGCTTATCTTGAATCAATCGGTGACTCAATCGTGCTTGTTGCAGATGACGAGATAATTAAGGTACATGTTCATACCAATCATCCGGGACTTGCATTTGAGAAAGGACTTACATTTGGTTCACTTACCAGAATGAAAGTTGATAATATGCGTGAGGAGCATCACGAAAGAGTAATTGCCAACGCATCCAAGATTGCTAATGAACAGGCAGAGAAAGAACCTGAACCGGTTGAGGAAGATGTTCCTAATAAGAAGTATGGTTTTATTTCAGTATCAGCCGGAGAAGGATTAAGTGAGATTTTTAAGAGCCTTGGAATAGATTATGTAATCGAAGGCGGACAGACGATGAATCCTAGTACGGAAGACATGTTAAATGCCATCGAAAAGGTTCATGCGGATAATGTTTTTATTTTCCCTAACAACTCCAATATTATTCTTGCGGCACAGCAGGCTCAGAGCATTGTTGAGGATAAGAATATTATTGTTGTTCCGACAAAGACTGTTCCTCAGGGAATATCAGCAATGATAGTATATGATGAAGAGGCAACTCCTGAGGATAATCTTGCCACAATGCAGGATGAAATTGCCAATGTTAAGTCCGGTTCTGTAACATATGCCGTAAGAGATACGGAAATCGATGATAAAACAATTAAACAGGGTGATATTATGGGTATCGGTGATAAGACAATTATGGCCGTAGGACAGGATATTTCCACTGTTACAAAGGATATGATTGGAAGTCTTGTAGATGAAGATTCCGAGTTAATCAGTATTTATTACGGAAATGAGGTTACCAAAGAGGACGCAGAGGCTCTTGCGGCAGCTGTGGAAGAAGAGTATCCTGATGTGGATATTGAAGTGAATTACGGTGGACAGCCGATTTACTATTATATCCTTTCTGTTGAATAAAATGTGTGAAGTTTTATGAAAATAAGTGCATTAAAGGGAATAGGCGACAAGACGGAGAAGCTTTTTAACAAGCTGGGATTATATGAGGTGGAAGATCTGATAACTTTTTTTCCGCGGACATATGATGTGTTTGAAGCTCCTGTTCCCGTTTCAGAAATGACTGAAGAGAAGACATATGCGTTTGAAGGTACCATAATTACTTCCTGCGAGATAAATACTCTTTCAAAGTATAAGGTACTTTCCGTATATGCTGCGGATGATTTTGGGAAGCGCATTAAACTTACATGGTTTAATATGCCTTTTCTCAAAAGCAATTTAAAAAAAGGATACAGATATATATTCAGAGGCAAGGTTGCAATTAAAGGCAGCCTTGTTTTTATGGAACAACCGGGTATTTATTCCCGCGACGAATATGGAAACAAAATGAATTCCATGCAGCCGGTATACAGACTTACGGCCGGACTTACCAATAATACGGTGAAAAAAGCTGTTCTTGCCGCATTAAGTTATTTTGAAGCACCAAAAGAATATCTTCCACAGGATATTCTTACGGAAAATAATTTAATAGACAGGGATGAAGCTATAAGAGCCATTCATTTTCCGCATAATGAAGAAATGTTAAAGGCTGCAAGAAAAAGAATTGTATTTGATGAATTTTTTCTTTTTACCATGTCTGTAAAAAGTCTAAAAAATGCAAATTTACTTGCAAGCAACTCATATATAGTTAAAAAATCCCCTGAATCTGCAAGAATTCTTGCAAATCTGGGTTACGAATTAACAAACGCACAAAAAAGAGTATACGATGAGCTTATAGGTGATATGTCAGGTCCAAGAACCATGAACAGACTTATACAGGGTGATGTGGGTTCCGGCAAAACAATTCTTGCTTTTCTTGCACTTATTGATACATGCAGTGCCGGATATCAGGGTGTTCTGATGGCTCCCACCGAGGTACTTGCCAAACAGCATTTTTCGTCTTTAACGGATATTATTGAGCAAAACAGTCTTCCATACAAATGCGTTCTTATGACCGGCTCTTTAAGTGCTACAGACAAGAAAAAAGCCCATGAAATGGCAGCATCGGGTGAGGCGGATATTATTATCGGAACCCATGCGGTCATAACGGATGGAACATCTTTTAATAATCCCGGACTTGTAGTTACGGATGAGCAGCACCGTTTCGGAGTTAAACAGAGAGAATCTCTTTACAAAAAAGGTGCCAATCCCCATGTGCTTGTTATGAGTGCGACTCCGATTCCCAGGTCTTTAGCGATTATTTTATACGGTGATCTGGATATTTCCATTGTAGATGAAAAGCCGTTAAACCGACTTCCGATTAAAAACTGTATCGTAGATGATTCGTACAGACCTAATGCATACCGATTTATTAAAAATGAACTTAAAAAAGGTCATCAGGCATACATAATATGTGCAATGGCAAGGGAAGATGACGAATCGGATCTGGAAAATGTTGAGGAGTATTCCCGCAAAATTAAAAAAGAATTTCCACCCGATACTGTAATCGCTTTCCTTCACGGTAAAATGAAACCTTCCGAGAAAAACAGTATCATGGAAAGGTTTGCGGCCGGGGAAATACACATACTCGTATCAACAACAGTTGTCGAGGTGGGAATTAACGTTCCCAATGCCACTGTTATGATGATAGAAAATGCCGAGCGTTTCGGACTGGCAGGGCTTCATCAGTTAAGAGGCCGTGTGGGAAGGGGAAGCGACATGTCATATTGTATCTTCGTAAGTAATTCTAAGAATGAAATTACCATGAAGAGACTTCATATCCTTAAAGAAAGCAATGACGGTTTCTATATTGCCGAACAGGATTTGAAACTGAGAGGCCCCGGGGACATGCTTGGAACAAGGCAAAGCGGTGATTTTGATTTTCAATTGGGCGATATTTTTGCGGATGCAGGAATATTAAAGCTTTCGGCAGATACTGCTGCCCGGATTCTTTCTAAAGATCCGGGACTCACGCTTCCGGAAAATGCGGACATAAGGAAAAAACTTACGGAATATATGAATAGCGAAACAGGTAAAATTAATTTATAAGTTTTAACATTAAGAAAAGGAACAAAAATGGAATTATATATTATAAGACACGGTGAAACCGATTGGAACAACTTAAAAAGGCTTCAGGGACGCAGTGATGTGGCACTGAATGATTACGGAGTGGAACTGGCAGAAATCACTTCCGATGCCCTTAAAGATATTGATTTTGATGTAATATATTCAAGTCCGTTAAAAAGGGCATATGATACGGCTTCTATTTTAAGACGGGACAGAAATATTGAAATCATTAAAGATGACAGGCTGGTGGAAATGAGTTTCGGAGATTTCGAAGGTGTTCCGGTAAGCCGCCTTCCCAAAGAATTTGCTCTTTTTTTCGAGGCACCCGAAAAGTTTACACCGGCTCCTAACGGCGAATCTTACGAAGAGGTTGTGGAGAGGGCCAAGGATTTTATTGATAATGTGGTTATGAAGAATGTCTCCCGAATTAACCGTATGATGATTGTGGCGCATGGGGCTTTAAACCGCGCATTAATGATTACCCTTAATCATCAGGGGATTAAGGATTACTGGTCCGGAATTTTCCAGAGAAACTGCTGTGTTAATATATATGATATTCATGATAACGAGGCAGAACTGTTAGTTAACGGTAAGATATTTTATGAGGAAAAGGAAGGAAAGAGGTATAAATAATGAGAGTTATTGCAGGAACAAGAAGAAGTATGCCTCTGAAAACTCCGGCGGGAACGGATACAAGACCTACCCAGGACAGAACCAAGGAGACATTATTTAATGTTCTTCAGAATGATGTTTACGGTTCGGAATTTCTTGATTTGTTTGCGGGAAGCGGAGCTATCGGAATTGAGGCTCTAAGCAGGGGAGCAGCACATGCCACAATGGTAGAGAATGGCAGAAACGCCATTGCCTGTATTAAGGAAAATCTTCGTTTTACCAAGTTTACCGATGATGCATCACTTATTGAGTCGGATGTTATAAATGCTTTGGACCGACTTAAAGGTCATGCGGATTTTGATATTATTTTTATGGACCCACCGTATGAAGGCGGTTATGAGGAACCTGTTTTCAGAATGCTGTCGGGAATGTCAAATGTTACCGAAGATACAATAATTGTTCTGGAGGCTTCATTGAAACTGGATTTGGATTTCATTGAAAGGACAGGTTTCCTGGTATACAAAATAAAAACTTATAAGACCAACAGACATATTTTTATCAGAAGAAAATAAAAATTTATTGTCATAGATAAAATGAAGTGATATTATAAAAGACATAGAATGAGGTAATATTAAAGCGTATTGCCTGTAATGATATGGATAATAACGGATTGGAGAGGCAAAAATGAGTAGTAAGATTAGTAAGATTGAAGAGATAATTAATGAGCTTGATGATTATATATCCAGCTGTAAACCGATTCCGCTTTCAGGAACCAAAATCAGTGTTAATAAAGAGGATGTTATTGAATATATCAGGGAACTTCGTTTAAAAACTCCTGATGAGATTAAGAAGTATCAGAGATTAATCAGTAACAGGGAGGCCATTATCGCCGACGCCAAGATGCAGGCAGAGCAGATGATTCACGATGCCCAGGTACATACAGAGGAGCTTATCAATGAGCATGAAATCATGCAGAGAGCTTACGAGCAGGCCAATGAGGTTATCGAACAGGCACAGAAACAGGCTCAGGCCATTGTGGACAAGGCTGCAGAGGATGCCAACAATATAAGACTTGGAGCAATCCAGTATACTGATGATATGTTGGGCAATCTCCAGATGATTATTGAGCATTCTCTTGAGAACAATAAAGCCAAATATGATTCCCTTATCAATTCTCTCAATAAGGATTTGAACATAGTTATTTCCAACCGTAAAGAATTAAGACCTGAACCGGAAGAAATTGCGGCAGAGCAGGAGCTGGCGGCAGGTGTTAAGGAAGTTATGGATGATGACGGTCCTACCGGAGAAGAGGAATAATTTTTTAATATGAATTTATAACAGGCCGGAAACTATTTAAAAGACAATACCTGAGCTCTTTTTCATGGTTTTCGGTCTGTTTTTGTGCTTTTACATAAAAATACGACCGTATATATATGTAATTACAAATCCTACGAAAGCTGCAATTACTTTACTCATAATGTATTTTTTGCGGTCAATTATTTTTTCTTCATCCACACCGAAGGTCTGGTATATTCCCGAGATTCCGCCGAAAGACAGAACAGGAATAAGAAAAAGATATTTTATTCTCAAAGGAAGATTTAAATGGCAGATTATTGTGGAGCCGGAGGTTACCTCAATAAGTCCGCATAATAATGATATTCCCTTGAGGGGAATCTGTTTAATAAAGCTGCACAGAATGGAAAAAATAACGATATAACCGCACAGCTTTGCAATTGCAGTTAAGGCATTCATAACAGCAGTATCCAGGATATGTGAATTTTGGGCTTTATACGAAACCGCCGTCTGAGCAGATTTATTAATTTTTTTGCAAAAAAGAGTTATCCTGATAATTATAGTTGACAATAATAATGTTATGTAAAACAGTATAAAAATAACAGGAATCTGTTTTGCGGATTCCAACATACCGATGCAGATAAAACCGGACAGGAATCCCGGACTTATGTTATTAAATGCACAGGCACAAAAGCATGCCGTATCTTTATCAATAATTTTACGCCTGTACATCTGGGTTGCCGATAAAGCACAGGCCGGATATCCGAAAAAAATTCCTGAAGTAATGCAGTAACCCGCAGAAGACGGGATTTTAAGCAGATATGTAAAAGGATATGCCATTAATGACATTGCTCCGGATATGCCTGACAAAATCACAATATTACTTATTATCATATAGGGCAGAAGTGACGGAAGGACGGCGTTATACCACAAAAGAATCCCGTCTTTGGCGCCTCTTAGGCTTGCTGTCGGGTTTAAGAGCATAATTGCGGTTGTTATAAATAAAATGAATGGAAATATGTATTTTTTCATATATTCATTCTATGCGATGTAATTGATTTTTAGCCGTATTTATGGCATTATATAAATAGTATGTTTTTATGAAAGGATTAATCTGCAATGAAAAGAGTTTTGGATGGAATTGAACCTGTAAAGGTATTCTTTTATTTTGAAGAAATCTGCAATATTCCCCATGTTTCACATCATACATCAGAAATGAGCGATTATATCGAGAATTTTGCCAAAAGAAAAGGACTTAAATATATAAGGGATGAAATCGGCAATGTAATTGTATTTAAGAATGCTTCCAAGGGATACGAGAATCACGGGGCAGTAATTATGCAGGGCCATATTGATATGGTAGGTGCCAAAAGACCTGAGATTTCCCATGATTTTTTAACCGAACCCATAAAACTTGACGAGGATGCCATAAATCAGGGATATATCAGTGCCGTGGAAACCTCTCTGGGAGGAGATGACGGAATTGCTGTGGCGTATATGCTTGCAATTCTCGATGACGACACTTTAAATCATCCTGCACTTGAAGCAGTTTTCACCGTTGACGAAGAGGTGGGGCTTTTAGGCGCAACGGCACTTGACTGTTCACCGCTTAAAGGTAAAATTCTTCTTAACATGGATTCGGAGGATGAAGGCATTTTTATTACGGGAAGTGCGGGAGGAATGGGCTCCGAGCTTTCACTTTCCGTACAGTATAATGATGTGGAAGGACTGCTTGTTAATCTTTCGGTATGCAATCTTACAGGAGGACATTCCGGAGTTGAAATCGGTACGGGAAAGCCGTCTGCCAATGTCTGTATCGGAAGGGTTCTCTACAGAATAGGCAAAGAAGTTTCATACAGACTTACAAATATATGCGGAGGAGAAGTTGACAACGCAATCTCAGCAAAATGCATTGCTTCAATTGTAATTGACGCAGTTGATTTTGATAAGGTTAAAAGAATTTGTAAAGATGTTGAAAATGAGCTTCGCAATGAATATAAGGGACTGGAAGATAATGCCACGGTAACCTGCGAGAAAGGCATGGAAGGCATACATGAAGCCATCATAAAAGAAGACGGGGACAAAATAGTTTTTATCCTTAGAAATGCTCCTTACGGTGTTCTTGCGAGAAATACCGACAATGCAGAACTGGTGGAAACCTCCCTTAATCCGGGAGTTCTAAGGATAGAAAATAAAGTTTTCCGGCTTGTATATTCCGTAAGAAGCTCCATTGAAAGTAAGAAACGGGATGTAGCCGAAAGGCTTTCCCATCTTATCGGATTTGTGGGTGGAGAATATAAGGAATCCGGCTCTTATCCGGCATGGACATATAATCCTGATTCCGAAATCCGAAAAGTGGCAGGGGATGCCTATAAAGAGCTTTTTGGCAAAGAGGCAGCGTTTGAAACGATTCATGCAGGATTGGAATGCGGAATCTTTTATGATAAGATACCGGGCCTTGATATTGTTTCATACGGTCCTGATATGGAAGACATCCATACTTTTGATGAAAGACTTAAAATTGATTCTGTAAAAAGGGTTTATGATCTTACAATAAGAATACTTGAGAAATTATAAATCCAAAAAAAGTGGTAAGTGGGGTAATGTAATGGAAATTCAGTTGTGGAAAGAAATTTTAACGCCATATGATCTGGCTGTTAAGGAGTTACTTGTTAAATTCAATCATATTATTAATGAGTACCGTTCCAAGGATATGTATTCGCCGATTGAAACGGTAACGGGAAGGGTAAAAAGTATTTCAAGCATCCTTGAGAAATGTAAGAAAAAAGATATTCCCATAGAAAATATTACGGAGCAGATTGAGGATATAGCAGGGCTTCGAATAATGTGTCAGTTTGTAGAGGATATATATAAGGTTGTGGAAATAATCAAAAACCGCAGTGACATGGAGATACATCAGGAGAAGGATTATATCAAGAATGTTAAAGCAAGCGGCTACAGGAGTTATCATCTCATTGTTACATATAATGTGGAGACAATGGAAGGCACCAGAAAAATTTTTGTGGAAATACAGATTCGTACGCTTGCCATGAATTTCTGGGCAACTATCGAACATTCCCTCCAGTATAAATACCGGCATAATATACCTGAGCATATCCGTAAAAGACTTAATGCTTCAGCAGAAGCCATCTTAAGACTTGATGAAGAAATGTCATCAATACATGATGAAATAATGGATGCACAGAGTTCATTTATTATACAGGCCAACATTGTGTCAGAGATTCTTAACAATATCCAGAACCTGTATAAGGTTGCCAACAAAAAAGAAGTCATTAAGATTCAGGATGAATTTTTTGCCATATATAAACTTAATGATCTGGAGCAGCTTAAAAGATTTGCGAAGCAGTTAGATATTATAGCCGAGGGATACCATGCCCAAAGCCTTAAATGATTTAAAAGGAGAAAATCCATAGGGATTACATGAAACAATGCAGTTACCTGACAGATACATTAAAGCCATGAAAGAGCTTCTTGGAGAAACCGAATATGCTTTATACGAAAAATCCTTTAATGAGCCCCGTTTGTATGGTCTCAGGGTTAATACAGCCAAAATCTCAGTAGAAGATTTTGTTAAAATCTGCCCATTCAGGATTACGCCTATTCCGTGGATACATAATGGATTTTATTATGAAGAGGAAGATAAACCGGCAAAGCATCCGTATTATTTTGCAGGACTTTACTATATTCAGGAACCAAGTGCAATGACTCCGGCAGAAGTTCTTCCGGTATCTGAAGGAGATAAGGTTCTTGATTTATGTGCCGCACCGGGCGGCAAAAGTACTGAACTCGGTGCAAAACTTAACGGAAAAGGACTTCTGGTATCCAATGATGTAAGTGCGTCCAGAGCAAAAGCGCTTTTAAAGAATATAGAAGTTTTCGGTATCGGTAATGTACTTGTTACATGTGAGTATCCTGATAAACTGGCATCTGTTTTCCCGGAATTTTTTGATAAAATTCTTGTGGATGCCCCGTGTTCGGGAGAAGGAATGTTCAGGAAAGATTCAAAGCTTATTAAAAGCTGGGAATCGGAAGGACCTGACTTTTTTGCCGGATTACAGGCTGATATCCTTAAAAGTGCAGCCGTAATGCTTAAACCGGGAGGATATCTCCTTTATTCCACATGTACTTTTTCTCAAAAGGAAAATGAAGATAATATAAGAAATTTCCTTCTTATGCATCCTGATTTTTCCCTTGTAAGAATATTTGATTACGAAGGATTTACAAGGGCATACAACATGGAAGAGGCAGTAAGGATTTTCCCTCACAAAATGAAAGGAGAAGGTCATTTTGTATGCCTTCTTAAGAAAGAGGGAGAGCTTCCTGATGAAAGATATGATATTAACAGAAAAACCAATATAAAACTTCCGAAAGAGTTGGAAGAATTTATTGCGGAACTTAATATTGAGATTGACAAGGGAAGAATTGTCATACAGGGTGAAAGAGTGTATTTACTTCCGCCTTTCATTAACAATACCGATATGATAAGGAATCTTAGAACCTTAAGAACGGGAACTCTTTTGGGAGAAATCAAAAAGAATCGTTTTGAGCCGAGCCAGGCGTTTGCCATGACCCTTAAGAAGGAAGATTATTCCACTGTGGTTAATTTTTCTGCCGATAATCCCAATGTAATAAAATATCTTAAAGGGGAGACGGTTGAGGCAGAGCCTTCTGAACTTAAGGGTAATAATAAAACTGTCCTTATTACGGTTGACGGCTATCCTTTAGGCTGGGGCAAGATAAACGATTTAACCATCAAAAATAAATATCTTCCCGGTTGGAGATGGATGTAATGAAATTAAGAATTGATAAATTTCTGGCGGATATGGGAATCGGAAGCCGCAGCGACATTAAAAATTACATAAAAGAACACCGGGTTTCAATTAACGGCAGAACTGTAAAATCTTCAGGTGAAAAAGCCGATACCGTTCTTGATAATGTAACTTTTGACGGGGAAGAAATACAGTATCTGGAATATGAATATTATATGCTTAATAAACCGGCCGGAGTGATTTCTGCAACGGAGGATAAACATACAGAAACAGTTATGGACCTTATAGACTGCAAAAGAGGGGATTTATTCCCCGTAGGGCGTCTTGATAAGGATACGGAAGGACTTTTGATTCTCACCAACGACGGACTTCTGGCACATAATCTGCTTTCTCCAAAAAAGCATATTGATAAGACTTATTTTGTCAGGACAAACGGAGAGCTTAAAAGGGAATACACGGATATGTTTTTAAACGGGCTTGTGGTTGAAGAGGGATTTATTGCACTTCCCGCAGAGCTTAATATACTTTCTTCTTCGGAAAACGGCTCAGAGGCATTCCTTACAATAAGGGAGGGTAAGTTCCATCAGGTTAAAAGAATGATGGAAGCCGTTGGCAACAAGGTAACATATCTTAAGAGAGTATCAATGGGTCCCATAAAGCTTCCGGATGATTTAAAACCGGGTGAGTACAGAAAACTTACCAACAGGGAAATAGAAGCCCTTACCGGAAAAGGAGAATAAAATGTTAGAAGGAATAAAGGCGTGCTTTTTCGATATGGACGGAACCATTGTGGACTCCATGTGGATGTGGCGCGATATAGATATAGAATTTCTTGGAAGCAGAGGAATAAAACTTCCGGACGATTTACAGAAAAAAATCGAAGGAATGTGTTTTTCGGAGACTGCCGAATTTTTTAAAAAGGAATTTGCCCTTCCCGAATCTGTTGATGAAATTAAAAAAATCTGGAATGAAATGGCGATGGATAAGTACAGATATCAGGTTCCTCTCAAAAAAGGGGTCAGGGATTTTCTGGAATATCTTAAAGACAACCGTATTAAGACAGGAATTGCCACAAGTAATTCCCCGGAACTTGCCATGTGCAGTCTGGACTCTTTGAAAATCAGGGATTATTTTGATACTATAGTAACCGGATGTCTTGTGGGAGCAGGTAAACCGGCACCGGATGTATACTTAAAATGCGCAAAGGACTGCGGTGTAAATCCGGGCGACTGTCTTGTTTTTGAGGACATTCCGTTAGGCATTATGGCAGGTTTAAACGCAGGAATGAAAGTATGTGCTGTATATGATGATTATTCTGCTGATGTGGATAATGTTAAAAGAAATATGTCTGATTATTATATAAAAGATTTTACACAGATTTTACAGTTATAACCTATAATTATATAAAAACATATCGGAGGCAGTAACACATGAAAATTGCAGTAGTAACAGGTGCATCTTCCGGAATAGGAAGAGAATTTGCAAGACAGATTTCAAAGAAATATGGCAAGCTTGATGAAATATGGCTGATTGCCAGAAGAAAAGAGAGAATGACAGAGCTTGAGCAGGAATTAAGGCTTAATGTCAGAATATTTGCCATGGATTTAACAAAAAAGGATGATATGGACCAGTTTGCCGCATATATCGAGGAAAGCAAGCCGGATATAAAGCTTCTGGTAAACTGTGCCGGTTACGGTAAAATCGGAAGGGTCGACCAAATCCCTGTAGAGGAGCAGTGCGGAATGGTTGATTTAAACTGTACGGCTTTAATTAATTTTACGGGAATCTGTCTTCCGTATATTTCAAGTCACAGCCGAATAATAAACATTGCGTCGGCTGCAGCTTTTTCCCCACAGCCGAATTTTGCGGTATATGCAGCGTCTAAGGCATTTGTCCTCAGTTATTCAAGAGCTCTTAATGTTGAACTTAAAAGCCGCAAGATAACGGTAACGGCTGTTTGTCCGGGACCTGTGGATACGGAATTTTTCCGGGTTGCAAAAGGGGAGAATGAGACCGCTTCCTTCAAAAAGTCCATGATGTCCCAGCCTGAAAAGGTGGTGGAGCAGGCTGTTAAGGATGCGGCGTTAGGTAATGAAATGAGTATATACGGTGTCGCAATGAGACTTGCCAAAGGTGCCACAAAGGTGCTTCCTCAGAAAGTCATAATGAACATTTTTAAATAAAGAATTATGGAGAAAAAACATGAAAAAAATTTATAAAGGAAATCCGGGATATTTAAAATCCAGAAAAATCAAGCTGGGAATAGGAGTATGTGCAGGAATTCTTCTTATAGTTGCCATTTATGCAGCAGGATACATAATTTTTGATACTCCCAAGAACTATGTAACCATACTTGCGGTACTTGCAGTTCTTCCCGTTGCCAAAATCCTGATTCAGTATCTTATGGTTCCGTGGAAAAATAATGCAGACATTTCCGAATATGAACAACTTAAGAAAGATATTGAGCCTTTGCCGTTATATTGCGAATTTATGATTACGGCACAGGAAAAAAGATTTCCCATACTTTATCTTGTCATTGATAAAAATGAAAACATAATAGCTTATACCAAAAATGAAAAAGCAGACTGTCAGGCTTTTGAAAAAGGTGTAGTAAATTTCCTTAATTACTATGATTTTAATTCTAAGGTAAAGCTTTATACGGATTTAAAGCAGTTTACCAAAAAGGCCGTACAGCTTGCCAGACAGAATGCAGAGATTACTGACTCGCAAAAAGAGCATATTCTCTATATTTATGAAAAAATTTCTATTATGAGTGTCTGAAATGAGAGAATTTATTATTGGAAAAAACGAAGCCGGACAGCGGTTCGACAAATATCTTTTGAAACTTCTTAAAAATGCCGGAACCGGTCTTTTGTACAAGCAGTTGAGAAACAAAAACATAGTTCTTAACGGAAAAAAAGCAAAAGGCAATGAGATTCTGTGCGAAAAAGATATTGTCCGTGTTTTCATGGCTGATTCAACAATTGACAAATTCATGGGCACAGCAGATATATCCCATATATCAGATATGAATACAGGAGAATTGTCGCTCAAAGTTGTATATGAGGATGAAAATATTATTCTTGCCGATAAACCGGAAGGAGTTCTTGCCCAACAGGCAGACAAAAACCGGGCATCCATGAATGAATATCTTATAAAGTATCTTCTTGAAAACGGTTTTGATGAGAAGGAACTTGTCACATTTAAACCTGCTTTTTGTAACCGTCTTGATAGGAATACCACAGGAATGATGGCAGGAGGCAAGTCACTTGCAGGACTTCAGGTTATATCTGAGCTTATAAGAAACAGAAGTCTTGACAAATATTATCTTGCAATCGTTGCAGGTATCATAACTGATAAAAAATATATTACAGGTTATCTTAGAAAAGATGAAAAGAACAATTCGGTTACGGTTAAGCCTGATTTTTTCCCTGACAGCGAAGAAATACATACCGAATATGAACCAATGGGAACGATTAGTGATGAAAGAGGAAGTCTTACATTACTTAATGTGAAACTGATTACCGGCAAAACCCACCAGATAAGAGCACATCTGGCGTCTGTAGGGCATCCGGTACTGGGAGACCCTAAATACGGTAATCCGGATATTAATAAAAAGTATAACGAAAATAAACAGATGCTTCATTCATACCGTCTGGTTTTCCCGCAGATACAGGGAGAACTTTCATACCTGTCCCATAAGGAATTTAAAACAGAATTTCCGGACAGATTTAAAAAGTATTTTAAGGAGTTATATAATGGCTGAAACGAGAGGGCTTAGAGGTTCCGTTCTGGAAGAAATGATTAATATGAGTAACGAAATATACCGGAACAAAGGACTTGCGCTGATTCAGAAGGTTCCGACCCCGATTACTCCCATTAATATTGATAAAGAATCAAGACATATAACACTTGCTTATTTTGACAGAAAAAGTACGGTGGATTACATTGGCGTAGTTCAGGGAGTTCCCGTATGTTTTGATGCAAAGGAATGCCACAGTGATAATTTCTCCCTTCAGAATCTTCATGAGCATCAGCTTTCGTTTATGAGGGATTTTGAAAAACAGGACGGAATTTCTTTTATACTTTTGTACTATACTCACCGGGATGAAAAATATTACATTCCGTTTAAAGATATTGAAAAGTTTGCAGACAGGGCAGCCGGCGGCGGAATAAAGCACTTTAAATACGAAGAAATTGACCATTCCTACAGGATTTCTTCCAAGAACGGGGTTCCGGTTCATTATCTGGAAATGCTTGGAAGAGATTTGGAGGGCAGGGATTGACATATATAAAATAATATGATATATTTTCACATGCTACCAGATTAGCAATTTACCATGGTAAAGCGTTGAAAGACAGGAGAATAATATGGAAACAGGATTATTACATACACCGGAAGGCGTTCGTGATATTTATAACGGAGAATGTGAGGAAAAGCTTTTAATACAGGAAAGACTTCATAATGTTATTAAAATGTACGGATACAACGATATTCAGACCCCTTCGTTTGAATTTTTTGATATATTCAATAAAGAAAGAGGATCCGTAGCATCCAAGAACATGTTTAAATTCTTTGACAGGGAAGGAAACACACTTGTTTTAAGACCGGATATGACACCTTCCATTGCAAGATGTGCAGCCAAATATTTTGAAAATGAGAAGACGCCTGTAAGACTTTGTTATGTAGGAAATACATTTATTAACAACTCAAGATACCAGGGGCGTTTAAAGGAAGTAACCCAGGCGGGAGCAGAGCTTATAGGTGATAATTCCGTAGCTGCGGACGGCGAAATGATTGCGCTTTTAATCGAATCAATTTTAAGTACGGGTCTTACGGAATTTCAGGTTGAAGTGGGACATGTGGGCTTTTTTAAAGGAATTGTCAAAGAAGCGGGATTAAGTGCCGAAGGAGAAAATGAACTCAGGGCAATTATCAGGGATAAAAATATTTTCAGGGTTGAAGAAATTCTTCAGAATGAAAATATTCCAAGAAATATGGGAGAGGTGTTTTATATGATGCCTCAGATGTTCGGCGGAGTTGAACTTCTTGATAAAGCCAGAGCCATGACCAATAATGAAGATGCATTAAATGCAATAAAACATCTTGAAAAAGTTTTTGAGCTGCTTAAAGCCTACGGATTCGATAAATATGTTACATTTGATCTCGGTATGTTAAGTGAACTTGATTATTATACAGGCGTTATTTTTTCCGCTTATACATATGATGTGGGTGAACCGGTTGCGAAAGGCGGACGATATGACAAGCTTATCGGTCAGTTCGGAAAGCAGAAAGCATCAATCGGTTTCTGTATTACAATAGATTTACTTCATCAGGCAATTAAAAGACAGAAAATCTCACTTCCGGTGCAGGATAAAGGAAAACTCATCATATATAAAGAAGAAAATTTATATGACGCTGTTAAGCTTGCAGCTTTCTTTAGAAACTCAGGAGTTACTGCAACACTTCTTACGGAAGGCATGATGTTTTCTGATGAAAAATATGAGGAAGTTATCAAAGTTGATAGCAATGTGCTTGAAAGGTATGGTATTAAATAATGAGATATATTACTTTTGCGTTGGCCAAAGGAAGACTGGCCAAAAAGGCAATGGAGATTCTTGAAGAAATAGGAATCACCTGTGAAGAAATGAAGGACGAGAAGACAAGAAAGCTTATTTTTGTCAATGAAGAGCTGGGATTCAAATTTTTCCTGGCAAAGGCATCAGATGTGCCTACATATGTTGAATACGGGGCCGCAGATATAGGAATTGTCGGAAGGGACACACTTCTTGAAGAAGGCAGAAAACTTTACGAAGTATATGATTTAGGCATCGGAAAGTGCAGGATGTGTGTGTGCGGACCGGAAAGCGCAAGAGGACTTTTACAGAATCATGAACTTATAAGGGTCGCTTCCAAATATCCGCATATTGCCAAGGACTATTTTTATAATGTGAAACATCAGACAGTGGAAATAATAAAGCTTAACGGTTCCGTGGAGCTGGCTCCGATAGTGGGACTTTCAGAAGTTATAGTGGATATAGTGGAGACTGGTGCAACCCTCAGGGAAAACGGTTTACAGGTTCTTGAAGAAGTATGTGACTTATCTGCAAGAATGGTGGTCAATCAGGTAAGCATGAAAATGGAAAACGAAAGAATCATGGATATAATTAACCGTTTGAGAAAAAGAGATGAACAATAGGAGGTATATTTATGAGAATACTTGAACTTAATGAAGATACCAAAAAGGATATACTTACGAATCTTCTTAAAAGAAGTCCCAACAGTTACGGAGAATATGAAGGAAGAGTCAATTCAATTATAGAAGAAATCAAACAAAAAAGAGACGAAGCTGTATTTGAATATACAAAGAAATTTGACGGATATGATCTTAATGCAAAAAACATTATGGTCACTCAGGATGAAATTGACAGGGCATATGAGGAAATTGATGATGAACTTGTTAAAGTAATCAGAAAGGCACTTGTAAATATCAGGGATTACCATGCAAAACAGAAAAGAAACAGCTGGTTTGACGCCAATCCGAAAGGAACCATATTGGGTCAGAAAATTACACCTTTAGAGAAGGTAGGCGTATATGTTCCGGGCGGAAAAGCTGCATATCCTTCATCTGTTCTTATGAATGTAATACCTGCTAAGGTTGCCGGCGTGTCACAGATTATTATGTGTACACCTCCGGGTAAAGACGGACACATATATTGCGGAACCCTTGTGGCTGCCAAAGAAGCCGGTGTTGATGTTATATATAAAGTCGGAGGAGCCCAGGCGATTGCTGCTATGGCATATGGTACGGAATCTGTTCCGAAGGTTGACAAAATAGTGGGCCCGGGCAACATATATGTGGCACTTGCCAAAAAAGCAGTTTACGGTCAGGTGGGAATCGATTCCATAGCAGGACCGAGTGAAATAATGGTTCTTGCAGATGAAACGGCAAATCCAAGATTTGTTGCAGCAGATCTGCTTTCACAGGCAGAACATGACGAGCTTGCTTCCGCAATCCTTGTTACCACATCAAAAGAACTTGCCAAAAAAGTCTCCGAAGAAATCGACGGATTTTTAAACAAACTTTCCAGAAAAGAAATTATGGAAAAATCCATTCAGAATTACGGATATATTCTGATTGCAAAAGATATGGAAGAAGCCGTAGACGTGGTTAATGAAATTGCATCCGAGCATCTTGAAATAGTTACAAAGGATCCTTTTAAGACAATGACCGGAATAAGAAATGCCGGAGCAATTTTCCTCGGGGAATACTCATCAGAGCCGTTGGGAGATTATTTTGCAGGACCTAATCATGTGCTTCCGACCAACGGAACAGCCAAATTCTTTTCACCGCTTGAGGTGGATGATTTTATTAAAAAATCAAGTATTATTTCATACTCAAGGGAAGCACTTTACGAAATACATGAAGATATAGAGAAATTTGCCAAGGCAGAGGGTCTGACGGCTCATGCCAATTCAATTAAAGTCAGATTTGAAAAGTAGGAGATTAATATATGGGAAGATGTGCAAAAGTTAACAGAAAAACAGGTGAAACAGATATAGAAATCATACTTGAACTTGACGGAACGGGAAAATCATCCGTAGATACGGGAATAGGTTTTTTTGACCATATGCTTACCAGTTTTGCCAGACACGGCCTTTTTGACATGACAGTCAAAGTAAAAGGCGATTTGCATGTGGACTGCCACCATACGGTGGAAGACACGGGTATTGTCCTCGGCGAAGCAATTAAAAAAGCCTTAGGTGATAAAAAATCAATTAAAAGATTCGGTTCTTTTATGCTTCCTATGGATGAAACTCTTGTGCTTTGTGCCGTTGATTTGTCAGGCAGACCGTATCTTGTATTTGACGGACAATTCAATTCTGAAAGAGTGGGATATTTTGACACCGAAATGGTTAAGGAATTCTTTTATGCCGTTTCATATTCTGCCGGAATAAATCTTCATCTGAAAGAAATGTATGGAGAAAATGCACATCATATTATTGAAGCAATGTTTAAGGCTTTTGCCAGAGCCCTTGATGAGGCCGTAACCATAGATTCAAGAGTACAGGGACTTCCGTCCACGAAAGGAGCACTTTAAAATGCAGCTTTATCCTGCCATAGATTTAAAGGACGGAAAATGCGTCCGGTTAAAACAGGGAGAATTTAAGGATGTAACCGTATACTGCGAAGAGCCGTGGAAGGTTGCACAATATTTTGAGCAAAACGGAGCAACTTTTATTCACCTTGTAGATTTGGATGGCGCCCAGAAAGGCCATTCGGTTAATGAAGCCACAATTAAAAAGATTGTTAATTCCGTAACGATTCCATGCGAGCTGGGAGGAGGAATAAGAAGCCTTGAAGATATAGAAAGGGTTCTTTCCTATGGAATATACAGAGTCATTATAGGTACCAAAGCCGTTAAAAATCCGGAATTTGTTAAAGAAGCCGTAGAGCGGTTCGGAGCGGAAAGAATAGTAGCCGGTGTCGATGCCAAAAACGGAATGGTGGCGATTGAAGGCTGGGAACAGGTTTCTGACTGTACGGCACTTTCACTCTGCATGACAATGAAAGATATGGGCGTTAAATCAATCGTTTATACGGACATATCCAAGGACGGAATGCTTATGGGTCCTAATGTGGAGATGACAAAAGAACTTACCGAAAAAACAGGTTTAAATATCATTGCTTCCGGAGGAGTTTCTTCTCCGGAGGATTTAAGAAATCTTAAAAATGCCGGCATTAAAGGCGCCATAGTCGGAAAAGCAATTTATGAGAAGCGGGTGGATATTGCCAAAGCAGTAGAAGAATTTGAAAACTGTCCTATGGAAAGCGCAATTCCTTTTTCCGAATTTAAATTAAACTCCGACGGTCTTATCCCGGTGGTTGTTCAGGATTATATGACAAATGAAGTTCTTATGGTGGCATATATGAATGAAGAATCTTACAATATGACTATTGAAACGGGCAAGATGACATATTATAGCAGAAGCCGCAGGGAATTATGGATAAAAGGACTCACAAGCGGGCATTTTCAATATGTAAAAAGCCTTTCACTGGATTGTGATAATGACACAATTCTTGCAAAAGTCCGTCAGATAGGTGCAGCATGCCACACAGGCGCAAAATCATGTTTTTTTAAGGAGCTGGCACGCAGATAACAGAGGGTTCTTATGAAAAAATTAGTTATTACCCAATATTGCGGTAAAGTCCTGTCAATGCTTTTTGAGGACAATAAGGAAATTGTAATTGAGCTTTATGAAAAGAATGAAGAGGATGTTCTTGATAATATTTATGTAGGCAGGGTTAAAGATATTGTTCCGAACATAAATGCTGCATTTGTGGAAACCGCACCGGGAAACGCATGTTATTTTTCACTTATTGAAAATCAGAATCCTATTTTTCTAAACAACAAAAATAACAATAAATTATGTCAGGGAGACCTTGTTTTGGTCCAGGTTAAAAAAGAAGCCCTGAAAACCAAAGCTCCGGTTGTTTCCTGTAATATAAATCTTTCGGGAAAATACGCTGCTTTAAGCCGTGGCAAAGGATTTTGTGTTGGCGTATCTAAAAAGATTACATCAGAGGAAAAAATAAGCCGCCTGAAAGAAATTGCATTGCCTTACACCGGTGAGGATTACGGTTTTGTAATGCGTACCGATTCGGCGGATGCTTCTGACTGTGAACTGACAGAGGAACTGACGCAGCTTGTAAGTGAATACAAGGACCTTGTAACCAAAGCCGCCATGCGTACGGCTTTTACCCTTATGAAAAAATCAGAGTCACCGGTTATTAAGGACATTACCTCATACAGACTTTGTGAGAAAGATGAAATAATTACAGACATACAAAACTTATATGATGAGATTACCCTGAAATTTCCTGCTCATTCGGTACGGCTTTATGAAGATTCGGATTATCCGCTTGTTAAAGCGTACAGTATGGAATCTAAATTACAGGATGCCTTAAAGCCCCGTGTGTGGCTCAAATCGGGCGGATATTTAATTATTGAACCAACTGAGGCTCTTACTGTAATAGATGTAAATACGGGCAAATTTGACGGCAATGGCAAGGACAAAGAAAAAACCTTTCTAAAGATTAATATGGAAGCTGCCAAAGAAATTTCAAGACAGCTTATGCTTCGTAACATTTCCGGTATGATTATAGTGGATTTTATAAGCATGGAAAAAAAGGAAAATATCAAAGAACTTTCCGAATATATAAAGAAACTTCTTTTATCCGATATTGTACCGGCCAAATTTGTGGATTTTACAAAGCTTGGTCTGGCAGAGATTACCAGAAAAAAAATAAAAAAGTCCTTAAGGGAAAAGGCGGTTATAAAAAAGAAACAGGAGGCTTTATATGAAGAAGGCAGAACTGAGAATTAATCCAAATGAAGAAATAAGCAGAATTTCGCCGGAGATTTACGGACAGTTTTCCGAGCATCTGGGAAGATGTATTTACGAAGGCATTTATGTAGGAGAAGACTCCGATATTCCGAATATACACGGAATCAGAACGGATGTTGTTGATGCACTTAAAGAAATCAAGGTTCCTGTACTTAGATGGCCGGGAGGCTGTTTCGCCGATGAATATCACTGGATGGACGGAATAGGTCCCAAAGAGAACAGAAGAAAAATGGTAAATACTAACTGGGGCGGAACTGTGGAAGATAACAGTTTCGGAACCCATGAATTTATGGAGTTATGTGAACTGATCGGTTGTGAACCGTATATTGCCGTAAATATGGGAAGCGGAACGGTTAAAGAAGCGGCCGAATGGATTGAATATATGACCGCAGAAGGCGATTCCGATTTTGCCGTTCTTCGTAAAAAGAACGGACATGAAAAACCGTGGAAAGTAAAATATCTTGGAATCGGAAATGAAAGCTGGGGATGCGGCGGAAGCATGTTTCCGGATTATTATGCATCGGAATACAGAAAGTACCAGCAGTTCTGTAAGAATTATTCAGGGAATGAACTTTATAAAATAGCATGCGGTCCCAATTCGGATGATTATAACTGGACAGAAGAAATAATGAAAAGGCTTAACAACTGGCATGCAAAAGGAATCAGCCTTCATTATTATACTTTGCCGGGAGACTGGGAACATAAAGGCAGTTCTACCGATTTTGATGAACCGGAATATTATGAAACAATAAGGAAAGCTCTCAAAATCGAAGAAATGATAAAAGGTCATATTGCAATTATGGAAAAACATGACCCGAATCATGATATAGACCTTATTGTGGATGAATGGGGTACCTGGTATGATGTGGAGCCGGGAACAAATCCGGGATTTCTGTACCAGCAGAATACAATGAGAGATGCCATTGTGGCAGCAATAAACCTTAATATTTTTAATAAATATTCAAAGAGAATTTCCATGGCCAATATTGCCCAGGCGGTAAATGTTTTACAGGCAATGCTTCTTACCGAAGGAAGCAGGATGATAAAAACACCTACATACCATGTTTTCAAAATGTTTAAAGAACATCAGGGAGCAACACTGGTTAAAAGTTACTTCGATAACTATAATAATATTACAGCCGGAGACGGCAAAGAAGTAATACCTAATCTGTCGGAATCCGTTTCGGTTATCAATGATGAAAACGGCATAAAACAGTTAAATATTACCATGTCCAACCTGTCTTTGGAGGACGATATGGAGGTTAATATTAAATTGCCGGATGACTGTTCTTTCGAAGGAGAGGCCTTTGTAAGTCTTCTTTGTAATGAGGTACATGCTTGTAATACATTTGACAATCCTGACAAAGTGGTTCCTACAGAGTCCAAATTGCAGGTATCGGGAAACAGTGCAGTGATTAAGCTTCCTGCCTGTAGCGTATGTGAAGTGGTATGCCATGTCGGATAATAAAATAAAGTGCAAAAGATGCCTTATAAGGGATTTAAATGATACCGACAGGATGAAAATAATAGATGATTATAAAAGCATGATTCCGCAGAATAAAGCGGCAGATTCACAGACATACGAAAAGCGGCTTGCAGTCTGTCTGGACTGCAAATGGCTGAATATGGGAACATGTTTGAAATGCGGTTTTCTTGTGGAAGCAAGAGCTTTTGTAAACAGTAATCATTGTCCGCTTGGGGACAAAGTCTGGTAAATGCCATAATAATAAGAAATTTTAGTATTATTGCCGATAATTTTTATTGACAAAAAGACATTGGTGTTATACAATGTCCTAGTGTGCCGCACAATGAGGTTTTTAAAGCACCGGTTTTGCCGGTCACCGAAGTTGGCGAGTATTGATAATAGGAGGAAGCCAAATTATGTACGCAATTATTGCAACAGGTGGTAAGCAGTACAAAGTATCTGAAGGCGACGTTATCAGGGTTGAAAAGCTTGGAGTTGCAGCAGGTGAAACTGTAACATTTGACAAAGTTCTTCTTGTAAACGACAAAGAAGTAGTTGTTGGTAATCCTACAGTAGCAGGTGCTACAGTAACAGCTTCTGTTGTATGTGAAGGCAAGGCTAAGAAAGTCATTGTTTACAAATACAAGAGAAAAACAGGTTACCACAAGAAAAACGGTCACAGACAGCTGTATACTAAGGTTAAGATTGAAAAAATCAATGCCTAAGGAAGCATAGTCAATGACGCAGATAACTTTTTATGTAAGACCGGATGGATTGATATTCGGCCTGCAGTCAAAGGGACATGCCGGTTTCGGCGTGAGAGGAACTGATGTTGTATGTGCTTCAGTTTCAGCGCTTATCATTAATACGGTTAATTCTATCGAGACATTAACAGATGACAGATATGATGAGAAGATTAATGATAAAAGAGCAACTATTGATTTCGAGATAGACGGTGAAGTAAGCCAGAATACACAGCTTCTTTTTAAATCGCTGGAGTTGGGACTTAAAGAAATTTCACGGAATTATCCCGGAAATGTATCGATTAAATACCGGGAATGCAGTTCTTCCAGGAAGAAAGCATAACGGTTGCATAAGAAAGTCAAGGAGGTGTAACACTCATGTTAAAACTTAACCTTCAGTTTTTCGCTCATAAAAAAGGTGTTGGTTCTACCAAGAACGGTAGAGATTCTGAATCTAAGAGATTAGGTGCTAAGAGAGCTGACGGACAGTTCGTATTAGCCGGAAACATTCTTTACAGACAGCGCGGAACAAAGATTCATCCGGGCGTTAATGTCGGACGTGGCGGTGATGATACATTATTTGCTACAGTTGACGGTATTGTAAGGTATGAGAGAAAAGGCAGAGACAAAAAGCAGGTTTCTGTATATCCGGTAGCATCAGAAGAGTAAAATGGTTAAGAGCTCCAGTTCCTTAGAATTGGAGCTTTTCTTCTATTACATAATATTAGTATATAACAGAAGAAGGGCTTCATGGCTTTTGAAAGGAGAATTTTAATGTTTGCAGACAGTGCTAAAATTTTTATAAAATCAGGAAAAGGCGGCGACGGACATGTAAGCTTTAGAAGGGAGCTTTTTGTTGCTGCGGGGGGACCTGACGGTGGCGATGGCGGCCGTGGCGGAGACATTATTTTTGAGGTGGACAAAGGACTTAATACTCTTAATGAATTCCGGCATGTGAGAAAATATGTAGCCGAAAGCGGCGAAGAAGGCGGAAAAAGGCTCTGTCACGGAAAAGACGGGGCAGATCTGGTAATAAAGGTTCCGGAAGGAACAATAATTATTGACGACACTTCAGGTAAAGTAATTGCTGATATGTCCAACGGAAGGAACAGGGAAATTGTTTTAAAAGGCGGCCGTGGCGGTAAAGGCAACAAAAATTATGCCACTGCCACAATGCAGGTTCCTAAATACGCCCAACCGGGACAACAGGCAAAGGAACTGTGGGTACGGTTGGAACTTAAAGTAATTGCAGATGTGGGACTTGTCGGATTTCCGAATGTGGGTAAATCCACATTGCTGTCAATGGTAAGTAATGCAAGACCGAAGATTGCCAACTATCACTTTACTACACTCAATCCGAATCTTGGAGTTGTAGACCTTCCGGATGCCGACGGATATGTAATTGCAGATATTCCGGGACTTATTGAAGGTGCGTCACAGGGTGTGGGACTCGGACATGAATTTCTCCGTCATATTGAAAGATGCAAGGTAATCATTCATATGGTGGATGCAGCCTCATCGGAAGGCAGGGACCCGATTGACGACATTAATAAGATTAATGAAGAACTTAAAAACTATAACCCGGAACTTCTTAACCGCCCACAGGTTATTGCAGCCAATAAGACGGATTTAATCTTTTCAGAGGATGACGATCCTGTCCAAAAGCTTAAGGATGAATTTGAACCTAAAGGAATCAAGGTATTTCCAATTTCTGCGGCTACCAAAAAAGGACTTAAAGAGCTTTTATATGCAGTGAGAAATATGTTAGACAGCCTTGATCCGGAGCCTATCATATATGAGAGAGAATATTTCCCTGAGGAAATGTATGACAAAACGGAACCTATTGAGGTATATAAGGCTGATGAACATGCTTTTGTTATTGAAGGGGAAAGAGTGGATCGTATGCTTGGATATACCAATCTTGACGACGAAAAAGGTTTTGCATTTTTCCAGAAATTTATGAAAGAACAGGGTATTCTCGATAAACTTGAAGAACTTGGTATTGAAGAAGGCGATACCGTATATCTTGGTGATTTGGAATTTGACTATTATAAATAGTTATCAGAAAGGAAACAGTTATGACAACAAAGCAGAGAGCATATTTAAAGGGTCTTGCCATGAATATTGAGCCTGTTTTCCAGTGCGGAAAGAGCTCAATTACTCCGGAGTTTGTTGCGGCAGTATCGGAAGCTTTGGAAAAAAGAGAATTAATTAAAGTAAGTGTACTTCAAAACTGCGCGGATGACCCTAAGGAATTGGGAGTTATGCTGGCTGAAAGAACAAGAGCACAGCTTGTACAGGTAATAGGTAAAAAAATCGTGCTTTACAAAGAAGCAAAGGATGCAAACAAACGCAAAATAGTGCTTCCAAAAGCCGGAAGATAGGGATGATTGTATGGGAACAGCCTGCGGAATTCTTGGCGGAACATTTGATCCCGTTCATAATGCACATCTGAGTCTTGCAGAATGTGCATATAAGGAACTGGATTTGGAAAAAGTAATATTTATACCTGCATATATTCCTCCCCACAAGCAGGAACGCAATATAACAGATGAGTATCACCGTATACGAATGCTGGAACTTGCAACAGATGGACATGAGGAATACGAGATATCTGATATTGAAATCCAAATGAAGGGCGCCTCTTATACGGCAAGAACGCTTACGATTCTTAAAGAAAAATATGACAATATGGTCTTTATTCTGGGAGCAGATTCGTTCCTTGCGCTGGAAAACTGGTATCATCCCGAAATAATTTTCCAAAAGGCACATATTGCGTGTGCGGCAAGAAATGATGTGGAACTTTCCGAACTGGAATTAAAAGCACATTTCTATGAAGCAAAATATAACGGTGTCTGCCATATTCTTCATATGCCTGATACCCCTATAAGTTCTACTCTGGTAAGAGAACAACTTTCAAGAGATATTAAGCCTGACTGCATTCCGGATGCCGTATTCGATTATATACAAAATAACGGATTGTATAAGTGAATTCAGACATTATGATTATCGGAGGAAACATAAATGTCACGGTACGATTTTGAAAAAATAAAAACCAAACTTAGGAAAAAAGTTAACGAAAGCAGATATACCCATACTATGGGAGTGGCATATACCGCAACCTCACTTGCCATGGTACATGCGCCGGAGGATGAATCGGAGGAATATATTGAGAAAGCCTTGACTGCAGGACTTCTTCATGATTATGCCAAATGTACAGGGGATGAAGAAATGCTTGAAAAATGCATTAAAAAGGGAATTCCCGTTACCGAAAGCGAGAGAAAGAGTCCGCTTCTTCTTCATGGAAAACTGGGAGCCTACTATGCCGAGAGAGATTTTGATGTAGATGATCCGGATATTCTTGAAGCCATAAAGTGGCATACAACAGGCAAACCGGATATGAATCTTATCGGTAAAATAATATTTGTTGCAGACTATATTGAGCCGGGACGCGACAAGCAGCCAAACCTTTCTTATCTTAGAAAGCTGGCTTTTTCCGATTTAGATATGTGTGTATACAAAATTGCGGATGATACACTTAATTATCTGTGCGGAAGAAAAAAATTAATCGACGAAATGACTGTACAGACAAGAGATTTTTATTATAATCTGATTAAAAACAGAGAGGTATAAAATGGACACAAAGAAACTTGTTAAAGAATTATATGCTGCAATTGAGGACAAAAAGGGCGAAAATATCCGAATCATAGATATTTCCGGTGTGTCCGTAATTGCAGATTATTTTATTATAGCCAACGGAAATAATGTTAACCAGGTACAGGCAATCGCAGATTCTGTTGATGAAATAATGGTTAAAAACAATCTGCCTGCAGGAAGAATAGAAGGATATAATTCTGCCAACTGGATTCTTATGGACTATGGGAATGTAATAGTTCATATATTTTCAAAGGAAGACAGACTTTTCTATGATCTTGAGAGAATATGGCGTGACGGAAAAAATATTGAAATCGGGGATTTATAATGGATTATCGTGAAACAGAAGAGTATCTGGATTCATTAAATAAACTTGGAAGTGTTCCGGGACTTGATACAATAAAAGAACTTATGAAGAGACTTTTAAATCCGCAGAATTCGCTGGTCTTTGTACATATTGCAGGGACTAACGGAAAAGGTTCGACCGGAGCTTTTTTATCGGAAATACTTTTAAAAGCCGGATATTCGGTGGGAAGATATTCTTCCCCTGCCGTAAAGGAACCGCTTGAAATAATCAGATTTAATAACAGTAACATTGATGCGGATACTTTTGCAGGACTCGTAACACGCGTAAAAAAACATTGCGAAGAAATGGTAAGGGACGGATTTGTCCATCCTACAAGATTTGAGATTGAAACGGCCGTATCATTTCTGTATTTTTACGAAAAAAAATGTGACATCTGTATTGTTGAATGCGGAATGGGCGGTGACCTTGACGCAACCAATATAATTTCCACCGTAATCTGTTCAATTATTACATCCGTCGACATAGATCATACGGGATTCCTCGGCAATACCAAAGTAGAAATCGCATCACATAAAGCCGGAATAATTAAGCCCGGTGCTTCGTTAATATGCTGTTATGATGAAGAAATTAACAGTGTCTTTGAACGAAAGGCACAGGAATGCAAAATCAGGCCCGTATTTGTTAAGAAATCCGATATAACCGGTATTCATTATGACAGAATTGAAAACAAGCTTGTTTTCGAATACGACAACGGACAATATAAAACAGGTCTTTTAGGTGCATATCAGCCTGAAAATGCCATACTTGCAATAGAGGCGGCAAAATCAATCTCTGATGGGCATAAATTTAATATTTCGGAGGAAAATATTCGAAACGGTCTTTTGGATACAAAATGGTTTGGAAGGTTCCAGATAATAGGCCGCAATCCTGATTTCGTTATTGACGGAGCTCACAATGAGGCCGGAGCAAAGGCTCTTATAGAAAGCCTGAAACTGTGTTATCCGGATAAAAAGATAATTTTTATCATTGGTGTATTTAAAGACAAGGCTTATGACAAAATTATTAAATGTCTTATGCCTCATGCCAAAAAAGTAATAACAATTAATACACCCGGTAATAAAAGGGCACTTCCGGCAGAAAAACTTGCAGAATATATAAAAAAAGATTATGATATATCTGTTTCTTCTTATGATAATATCAGGGATGCCGTAGACGGAGCATATAAGAGTGCAGATTATGATGATGTAATAACTGCCTGCGGTTCCTTATCCCATCTGGGAGAAATCCATAGTTTGATTAAAGAATGTGAAGGTAATCGGAATGATTGATAAAGAAAAAATAAAGCAGGGCGTGAAACTTATAATTGAAGGTATCGGCGAGGATGGCGAAAGAGAAGGTCTTATTGATACTCCTGACCGTATAGCAAGAATGTACGAAGAAATTTTTGCCGGAATGGAAGAAGATGCCGGTACCCATTTACAAAGAACTTTTACTGCCGGAGACACGGACATGGTTATCGAAAAAGATATCACATTTTACTCCATGTGTGAACATCATTTCCTTCCTTTTTACGGTAAAGCCCATATTGCATATGTTCCAAATGGAAAAGTGGCAGGCTTAAGCAAACTGGCCAGAACTGTTGAGGTATATGCAAGACGCCCTCAGTTACAGGAGAGAATGACAGTTCAGATTGCCGAAGCTTTAATGGAAAATCTAGGTGCCAAAGGAGCAATGGTAATAATTGAGGCTGAACATATGTGTATGACCATGAGAGGAATCAAAAAGCCGGGAAGCTGTACCGTAACCAGTGCTTCCAGAGGCGTTTTTGCAGAGAATAAAGAGCTTAGAGATGCTTTTATCGGAATGTCGGGGGTGGGAAAGAAATGTTAATAGGCGGAAAAAATTTTTCAACAGACCATACCCATATTATGGGAATTTTAAATGTTACTCCCGATTCTTTTTCCGACGGAGGCAGATATAATAATAAAGAAAAAGCACTTATACATGCCCTTGAAATGATTCGGGAAGGTGCAGAAATTATAGATGTGGGAGGAGAATCAACAAGACCGGGGTATACAATGATTTCAGACGAAGAAGAAATTGAAAGAGTATGTCCTGTAATCGAGCTGATAAAAAAAGAAACCGATGTTCCCGTTTCACTTGATACTTATAAAAGTAAAGTTGCACAGGCAGGAATAGAAAGCGGAGCTGATCTGATTAATGATATCTGGGGTCTGAAATATGATTCTGATATGGCAAGGATTATTTCTGATTCCAAGCTTCCATGCTGCCTTATGCATAACAGAAACAATACTGATTATACTGATTTTTTATCGGATTATATTACTGATATGAAAGAAAGCTTAAGATTTGCCGCAGAGGCAGGAATAGAAAGCGATAAAATCATTCTGGACCCGGGAGTGGGATTCGGTAAAACTTTGGAACATAATCTTCTTGTACTAAAGCATCTTAATGATTTTACCAATTTGGGATATCCGGTGTTGTTAGGCACATCCCGTAAATCCGTAATCGGTCTGACTCTGGATTTGCCTAAGGATGACAGGGTAGAGGGAACTGTTGCAACTTCTGTAATAGGTACGCTTAACAGATGCATGTTTTTAAGAGTACATGACATAAAAGAAAATTACCGGGCTGTAAAAATGACTGAGGCGATAATGAATGCATAGAAACGGTGAATCGGATGGATAAAATAATTATTAGCAGACTGAAGGTTTTTTGTAATCATGGTGTATATGAAGAAGAAAAAATAAACGGACAGAATTTTTATGTATCCGCAATTATAGGTATTGATGCGTCTGTACCGGGGAAAACCGATGATTTGAACGATTCTGTTAATTATGCGGCATTGTGTGAAGCAATAACCTGTTTTATGAAAAATAACAGATACAATCTTATTGAAGCCGTTGCCGAGAATCTTTCTGCATATATTCTGGAGTACAGTCCTCTGATACAATCCGTGGAACTAAGAATAGATAAACCGGAAGCACCAATCGGACTCCCTTTGGATACCGTTGCGGTTTCAATTACAAGAAGCTGGCACAAGGCATATATTGCTTTCGGTTCCAACATGGGAAACCGTGAGGAATATATTGAAAAAGGACTTAAAAGCCTTGGCGACACACCGGGAATAAAACTTCTAAAACAGTCCCGGATTCTTTCCACCAAACCTTACGGGGGTGTGGAACAGGATGATTTCCTTAATGGCTGTGTTCTTGTTTTAACAAGACTTTCTCCCCCGGACCTGCTTAAAGAATTAAATCGTATTGAAGCAGAAGCGGGCAGGGTAAGAGAGATACACTGGGGTCCAAGAACACTGGATCTGGACATTATCTTCTATGATGAATGCATAATTCATAATGAAAAGCTTATTGTTCCCCATGAGGATATGGCTAACAGGTTATTTGTGTTGGAGCCCCTTAACGAAATTGCTCCTTATGCATATCATCCTATACTTGGCAGAACTGTCAATGAACTGTACAAAGATTTATTGAAACAAAACAGACATGGTATAACAGCAGGTGAGAATTAATGAAAAATATCAAAGTATATTTTCTAAGACAAATGCATGAGCTGAAAAAAATTAAACCGGTTAATTTTCTGTTGCTTTTTGCAGCAGGATGTATTAATGCAGTGGGTGTAACCATGTTCCTGGCTCCGGTCAACTTATACGACAGCGGAATCTCTGGAACTTCCATGATGCTGTCACAGCTTACGCCGGATTATTTGTCGTTGTCTTTTTTCCTGGTAATAATAAATATTCCCGTATTTATATTCGGTATGAAAAAACAGGGGATTCTGTTTACGATATATTCCGTGTGGAGCGTTCTGATTTATGCGCTTGCTTCATTGATAATTACGGATGTGCTGCCTGTTAATGTGGCGGACAGCTCGCCATTTGCCGGAAATGATTTACTTCTATGTGCTGTATTCGGAGGGTTGATATCAGGTGTCGGAAGCGGACTTACCATCCGGTTCGGCGGAGCTATAGACGGAATAGAAGTACTGGCGGTTATATTTGCCAAAAGGGTTGGAATAACCGTAGGAACATTTGTAATGATTTATAATGTTATCCTGTACATATGCATCGGAATAGTTTTTAGAAGCTGGCAGCTTCCTCTGTATTCGATTATTACATACAGTATTGCAATTAAAGCGGTGGATTTCATTGTAGAAGGTTTTGACAAAGCCAAATCCGTAATGATAATAACCTCCATGGAAGAGGAAATCTGCAGGGCTCTTTCAATGGAATTCGGAAGAGGAATAACACAGCTTGAAGCAAGGGGGTATTTTTCGAAAGAAAATAAATGCGCGATTTATTTTGTGGCAAACAGGTTCCAGATTGGGAAAATAAAGAGAATAATAAATGAAATAGATAAAAGCGCATTCATAACAATCTCGGAAGTATCGGATGTTCTCGGAACAAGTATAAAAAAAGAATAGGAAGTATATTACGCCCCGGATATTATATGTACCGGGGCGTTCCTGATACATAAATTAAATGATATTCATTCGGATAAGTCCAATGACTTTGCCAAGAACTTCACAATGTTCCACAATAATAGGATCCATGAAATCGTTCTCCGGCTGAAGTCTGTAGTGACCGTCTTCTTTGTAAAATCTCTTAACAGTAGCAGAATCATCTACAAGAGCCACAACAACATCTCCGTTATGGGCTGTGCTCTGTCTCTGCGACATAATAAAATCACCATCATAAATTCCCATATTAACCATGCTGTCGCCTTTTACCTTAAGCATAAAAATTTCAGCATTAGGGAGAAGGTTGGCAGGAACCGGATAGTAGTCCATAATATTCTCGGTTGCAAGTAACGGCTGACCGGCGGCAACTGTTCCTACGATAGGGACATTGACCATTTCTCTTCTGGTAAGACCAAATTCATCATCCGTAATCTCAATTGCACGTGGTTTGGTCGGATCTCTTCTTATATATCCGTTCTTTTCAAGAGTCTCAAGATGAGCATGTACACTAGAGGTGGATTTAAGTCTGACTGCTTCGCAAATCTCTCTTACTGAAGGCGGATACCCTTTCGCAAGAATCTGCTGCTTCATAAATTCTAAAATTTCCTGTTGTTTGGCAGTGATGCGTCCGTTTGCCATAACAATAAATACCTCCTGTCGTTTATTATGTTTAAAGTATAACATATGGATTTGAAAAAAGCAAACAAAAGTTCCGAAAAAATGTTCGATTTTTATGTTGACAAACGGATGTTCGAATGATATTATACATATATCGAACAAAGATTCGACTTGTAAATACATTATATTGCACTTGTAATGATTTATGTTTTATTTATCAAAGATATAGAGATTAATTAACCGGGAGGTAGAAGTTATGACAGCTTTAATTAAGAAGAAATCATTTAAATCCAATAAGATGTTTATTTTATCAATATTAATGGTAGTTATGTGTGTAAGTTTTATTCTTGGAAGTGTTATAGTTAAGGCTGATAACAGGAACACGACCGCCGAAGAACATCTTTATTATACCAATTACGCCGTGTGCGAGGGAGAATCTCTTTGGAGCATTTCCAAGAAATATATGGACTATAATCATTATGATGATATTAATGACTATATGGATAAGCTAATTGAAATTAACGGACTTTCATCTGAATATCTTTATGCAGGACAGAATCTTGTTATTGCATATTATTCAAGTGATGTTTCCGAAGACTAGATTATTTTATTTTTTGCCACCCCTTAAACTGCCGGGTTAATCCGGTGAATTATTATAAAGAGGCTGTATATAACAGCCCTGAATCAGAAGTACGGTCACAATTGTGACCGTAACTTACTGATTTTATAAAATGTATTGTATTTATCATATTTTTTTACTTTTACAATTATCTTATTCTCGGAATCCTTTCAGGCCAGTCCTTAAAGCCGGCATTTAGTATTGCAGTAAATGCCCGTTCTTTTATACATGGATTTTCTTTTTGAAGGGATTTAAGTAAATCTTTAATATATTGTCTTTTTGTATATCCGTCAGCCGGACACAGGTTTTTTATTATTGGAATATTATATTTGTTTTGAAATCCTATTATGTCAGCTTCCGGAACAAACATTAACGGTCTTATAAGTGTAAGTTCCGTGCGGTCGAGATAGGATACAGGAGAGAAAGTGTGTATTCTGCCTTCGAAAATCAGTGACATATAAAGGGTTTCCACCAGATCGTCCATATGGTGGGCGTAAGCAATTTTATTACATCCCAGTTTTTTGGCCAGTTCATTAAATGCACCTTTTCTCATTTTTGCACACAATGAACATGGATTTGTTTCTTTTCTTATTTCAAAAACAGTTTCATATATTGCAGTATCTACAATATGATAATTTACATCTAACTCTTCACATAGCTTTTTAATTGGAGAAAAATCCATTTCTTTTATTCCAAGATGAACCGTAATTGCAACAATATCAAATTTTTTTGGATAAAATTTCCTCAGTCCGGCAAGTGCATACAGGAGAGTAGTGCTGTCTTTTCCGCCTGATATACCTATGGCAATCTTATCACCGTCCTGAATCATGTTGTATTCGTCAACCGCTTTACGGCAGTAACTATATAGTCTTTGTAATTCCATAAACATACCATTCCATCGTATCTTTTTATTTTTAAGTCCGGATTTAATCCTAATTTGTTACATCGGATTTTCCGTTTTTTCTGTATGAATTTTATTCGGTTTATAGTATAATTGATATTAAAATAAAAGTAAAGGTGAGAAATTTATGGATTTAGATAGAAGATTAACAGACGGGCTTGCCAAACTTGGGATTAATAAACTTACATCAATACAGGAAAAGAGCCTTGAGCCTGCATTTTCAGGTCATAATATTATCGGATGTTCAGGAACGGGAACCGGTAAGACATTTGCATATCTTTTGCCTGTAATAATGAAAAATGCAGATGAAAAATCACTATATGCAGTTGTTCTTGCCCCTTCAAAAGAACTTTGTATACAAATATGCAGCCAGATTAACATGATTTCCAACAATTCAGGAATTCCGGTAACGGCTGCGGCACTTTTTGGCGGTGTTAATAAAAAGCGCCAGTTAGAGACATTGAAAAGTAAGCCTAACATTGTTGTAGGAACATACCAGCGCATATATGAACTAATTAAAGAAAAAAGACTTCCGGCATACCAGGTTAAAACCTTTATTATAGATGAAGCTGACAAGATACTTACAAATGAAAATATGGAAGGCGTTATGGCCCTTAGAAAATGTTTTTACCGGGACATACAGATTATGCTATATTCAGCTTCAATTACTGATAAAACAAAGAGAAATGCAGAATGCCTTACAAATGCAGAATTCGTTAATATTTTCACAAATGAAAAGATGACAATTCCATCAAATATACAGCATTTGTATTTTGTCGTAGAACGCAGAGAACGCATAGAAATGACCAGAAAAGTAATTAATGCGTTAAAATGCAGGCAGGCCATGATTTTTTCTGATTCTAAATATGATACTGAAGAAATTACACAGAAATTGATTTATCACAATTACAATGCGAAATGTATTCATGCAGATTGTGATAAAAACAGCCGCCGACAGATTATAGATGGTTTTCGTAATAAAAAAATCAATTATCTGATATGTTCGGATATTGCGGCACGCGGATTGGATTTTAAAGATATAGATACAATAATTAATATAGGTTTACCTGATAAACCTATAGATTATCTTCACAGAGCCGGCCGATGCGGACGAAACGGTGAAGACGCTGTATGTGCATCAATTATTACAGAAAATGAATTAAATAAAATAAAAGCAATCCAGAAATCGTTTGGAATAAACATGCTTGCTAAAAAACTTTACCAGGGAAAAATCGTAAGAAAATAACAATGCATAAATTAAACCATACAAATACAAACATACCGGTAAATACCGGAACCGGCAAGTTAAGGTTGTTTTTACTGATTTTTACGCTTTATTCTTCGTTAAACCTGAGTTTAGCGAAATTACAGATACCGCTATTTTTTTAGAGCTTCTGCAGCTCCTCTTCACTCAAACTTGTTTAATACACCAATTCCATACGATATAACGGAAAATCAATTTCCTTAAATTCAAAATATATCATAAAATACGGTTTGTCAAGCCGTATTTTAATTTTTTTTTTACGAATTAATAAAATATCGGAATTTACAAAAATGCCCGATATGGACAAAATACGCAAGAATAAAGGGATATTTATAAAAACAAAAGATAAAAAGGGGGAACTGTTCCCCCTTAAAATCCCTCTGTTCGAAGCAACAAATCTGATGATTAAACGAGAAAGGTAAGATTAAAATATCCCCCGCACCCCCTTACATAAGGGGGCTAAAATTTGATGAATATTGCACATATAAAACAAAACTTTAAATTTAAGCGGATTAGACGCTACAAGAAAAAAATTATAATCAAGAGGTAACAGACAAAGCTGTTACCACCGGATACAAGCATATTTAACTCTGAGTATGTCAAGGGTTGCCCTGAAGGCGTATGCCCCTTGACATACATTTAGTATTCAATATCCGGTAATAAATCACTGTCGGAAAAGGGAATAAAATCATCATCTGCAGAAACAAAATCACTGCTCTCATACTCCATATCCATGGCATCAGCAATAGAAAAATGAATATCCTTAACATGAAAAACTACTGCAAGCTCATCCAGAAGGCTGCGTAAGATATCATCCCTGAAAGGAACATATACTAAGCTGCCGTGGATAAAAGGCTCTACTGCTACTCTCGTGCGATAATTCATCCGCTGGAGATGCGGTTCAGGGTCTCCGCCTAAACGCACTATATCCTGGAGGAGCTCCACATACATCCGGGCTGTAGGAGTAAGGGAATCCATAGATTCAGAAATCTCAGAAGAAATCACAGCATATTCAATTCCGGAATATTTCTGGTTATTCTTAAGAGTTGTCTCAACTCGTGTGCAGTAATAGTAATCTTCCGGAGAAAAATGTATATCGAACTTCTTTGCAATGAGCTTGGCTTCCCGGAGTCGCTCTGTATATTTATCATAAATCTTCACAAAGCCGTGTTGATTACGCTTGCCGAAGTATCTGGTTCCGTTATAAAGTCCGGGTGTCTTCCTGGTCTTGGTTACCACAACCTTATCCGGCGGTAAAGGGATATCAACAGCATAGTCGTACTTATCAATAAATCCGTCAGCTGCATAGGCTTCAACAAGCGACATCATGCAGAGCCATTCTTTAGTATCAAAGTGCTTGTTAGGATTAACTTCAATTCGCATACAGTCAATGATATTATACTCTGAACTTCTGCGACCATTCTTATCAAGTCCTTTATTCTCACGATAACGACCAAGTTTTATAAAAATGTCTCCA
>JBJENE010000024.1:0-15834 GCA_051880035.1 Butyrivibrio sp. | reverse complement strand
GTCAATCCCGTACGTTCAAACGCAAAATTACCTATGCTTGTTACACCACCATACAACTCTATTCTTGCCAAGCTTTCGCAAAATTGAAATATCCCCTTACCTATACTTGTCACACCTGCAGGCAACTCTATGCTTGTTATTTTTTCACAAAATTGAAATGCATAATCCCCTATGCTTGTTAATCCATCAGACAATTCTATATTTGTCAAATTTTTACACCCGCTAAACGCATAATCTCCTATATTAGTCACACCATCAGACAATTCTATGTTTGTCAAATTTTTACATCCGCTAAACGCAGAATATCCTATGCTTGTCAATCCATTAGGAAGCTCTATACTTGACAAATTTTCACAATTACAAAACGCAATATCTCCTATTTGAGTCACATCCGCAATTATATTCACTGTTGTCTTTGCGTTCGGACATAATATTAGTTTTGTCATATCTTTATTATATAGAACTCCATCACTGGCTGAATAGTATCGGTTTTCTTCGGACACATCTATGTTTTCAAGATAGTAACAACAATAAAATGCGGTTCCTCTAATAGATTCTACTTCTTCAGGTAATTCAATGCTTGTCAAACTTATACAGTAATAAAACGCATAATTTCCTATGCTTATCAATCCATCAGGCAATTCTATACTTGCCAAACTTTTACAGTAATAAAACGCATAATCTCCTATATTTGTCACGCTTGCAGGCAATTCTATACTTATCAAATTCAAACAACTACGAAATGCCTTATTTCCTATGCTTGTAACATTTTTTCCGTCAATCTTATCAGGAACAGATACTACAGTATCATCACCATTGTAGCCATTAATCTCAATTGTTCCATCCTCAAGAACAGTATACTCCCAATCCCCACTTGTCGAAGCTTCTACGCTTTCTACCGTGATCTGTAATGAGACTGCAACCAACAGAACACACATCATTACCGCCAAAATATGTCTCACAATTTTTTTCATGATTAATCCTCCTCGTACATTGTTTTTTTCTTCCTTTGTGAGCATTAATATTCCAATTGAAAATATACACAGGCTACAGTACATTAGCCATCAATACACACTTTTTCAATTTACTCAAATTGTAGCATTATATAATGCTTTTAGTCAACAAATAATGCTTATAATTAATTTGTTTTTTGTACAAACTTACATATAATCAAGAGGAAGAGAGGTATTCTATGGAAAAAGAAATCGACTATACTGCACTGGGGATGCGGATTAGAAAATCACGTACACAACAGCATATGACTCAGGAGCAGTTAGGCGAGCTCTGTGAACTTTCAACTGCTCATATAGGGCATATAGAACGCGGCACCAGAGTTCCTTCTCTTGAGACTATTTTTCGGATTGCACAGGCACTTAATGTGAGTATGGACTCACTTATGTTTGACTCACTTGCATCTGATGAAAACATCATTCCGGCTATTCAGGCTACTCTAAGCCACAGTGATAAGCGCCAGATTAAGCGTTTCATTTCTGTTGTCAAAATTCTTGCAGACAGGATTGACGATTTATAGTCAAGCAATTCATATTAATTTGATTCTTACGATAAAAAACCTCTGAGAACACAATATTCTCAGAGGTTTTATTAATCATATATTACTTCTTACGCTTCATCTATCGCCTTACCGATATCGGTACGCATGTATTTGTTTTCAAAATCCACCCATTTTACGGCTTCATAGGCATTGGCTCTTGCTTCTTTAAGAGTGGCTCCCTTGGCTGTGATTCCAAGAACTCTGCCGCCGTTAGTCACGATGCCTTCGTCTGTAAGCTTGGTTCCTGCATGGAAACAGTAATATCCGTCCTTACCTTCAAAGTTCTCAAGTCCGGTAATGAGTTTTCCTTTTTCATATGCCACAGGATATCCGTCAGATGCCAGCACAACACATACACAGGCATTGTCTTCAAACTGAAGGTCAATCTTATCAAGTGTACCGTCAATGCATGCCTCAAAAACATCGATTATATCATTCTTCATTCTCGGAAGTACAACCTGTGCCTCCGGGTCTCCGAATCTGGCATTATACTCAAGAACCCTAGGTCCCTTTGGTGTAAGCATAAGTCCGAAGAAAATAACCCCCTTAAAAGGTCTTCCCTCGGCTTTCATTGCATCCACCGTTGCCTGATAGATATATTTCTTACAGAAATCATCAACTTCTTCTGTATAGAACGGACTTGGTGAGAAGTTACCCATTCCGCCTGTATTAAGACCCTGGTCACCATCTTTGGCACGCTTGTGGTCCTGAGCGGATGACATAATCTTAATTGTATTGCCGTCAACAAAAGAAAGTACGGATACTTCCCTTCCGGTCATAAATTCTTCGATAACTATGGTATTTCCCGCATCTCCGAACTGCTTGTCCATCATAAGGGTTTTAACGCCTTCTTTTGCCTCTTCCTTGGTGTTGCATATAAGTACGCCTTTGCCCAAAGCAAGACCGTCTGCTTTAAGAACAATCGGATATTCGGATGTCTCAAGATATTTTAAAGCCTCTTCCGGAGAGGTAAATGTCTCGTAAGCTGCTGTAGGAATGTTGTATTTCTTCATTAAATCCTTTGAAAACGCTTTGGAGCCTTCAAGAATTGCCGCATTTTTGCGAGGTCCGAATACTCTCAGCCCTTCTTTTTCGAAAACATCCACAACGCCGCCCACAAGCGGATCATCCATTCCGATTACTGTTAAATCTATGGCTTTTTCTTTAGCAAATGTAACAAGTTTATCAAATTCCATTGCACCAATCGGTACGCATTCCGCCAACTGTGCAATTCCGGCATTGCCCGGTGCGCAGTAGATTTTATCAACCCTGGAGCTTTTAGAACAGGCATATGCTATTGCATGTTCTCTTCCGCCGCTTCCAACTATTAATACTTTCATTCTAATTTCCTCCGTTTGCAATCATATCAATCGCCTTAGGCAGGATAATCCATTCTGCCTGTTCCATAACACGGCGCTGTAAGGTTTCGGGGGTATCTCCCTCTTCAACCATGACAGGTTTCTGAAAAATAATTCTGCCGGTATCCATGCCTTCATCCACATAATGTACCGTTGCACCCGTAACCTTGACTCCTTTGGCCAGTGCGGCTTCATGAACCTTCAGGCCGTAAAAACCTTTTCCGCAAAAAGACGGAATAAGTGACGGATGAATATTAATTATTCTTTCAGGATAAGCCTTAACCATCTGAGGCGGAATTGCAACCAGAAATCCTGCAAGAACTATTAAGTCAGGACTGTATTTTCTGACACCTTCTAACAGGGCTTCATTGAAAAGCTCCCTTGTCTCATATGACTTAGGTGAAATGCACTCTGCCGGAATATTCTTGCCCTCGGCACGCTTTAAGGCGTATGCATCCGGCTTATTGCTTATTACAGCCACTATTTCCGTATTGCGTATTGTTCCGTTATCAATGGAATCCATTATTGCCTGTAAATTGGTACCGCCTCCGGATACCATAACAACTATTTTTAACATATTGTAACACCCTTCTTACCTGCAACTGCCTTGCCGAGAATAAATGCTTCTTCTCCTGCAGCATTAACAGCCTCAACTGTCTTGTCCGCATCGGCCGAATCTACTGCAAGAACCATGCCTACGCCCATATTAAAAGTGTTATACATCATTTCTTCCGCAATATTTCCATCCTCTGCAAGCATCTTGAAAATAGGTGGGATTTCATAGCTGTCTTTATGGACCTCTGCACAAATTCCCTCCGGCAGCATTCTTGGTATATTCTCATAGAATCCGCCTCCGGTGATATGGCTGCAGCCTTTGATTGTAACGCCTGAATCCTTAACGGATTTCAATGCTTTTACATATATTTTGGTAGGGGTAAGAAGTGCCTCGCCAAGTGTTGTTCCAAGAGCGTCATAATATGTATTTAAAGACTCTTCCGTCATGGAGAATACTTTTCTTACAAGTGAAAAACCGTTGGAATGAACACCTGATGATTTGATTCCCACGAGAATGTCTCCGTCCTTAATATCTTTTCCGGTAATAAGGTCTTTTTCGTCAACCACACCTACGGCAAATCCCGCAAGGTCATATTCATCAGCAGGCATAAGTCCCGGATGCTCTGCGGTCTCTCCGCCTACCAGGGCAGCTCCTGCCATTTTACATCCTTCTGCCACACCTTTAACGATTGTAGCTATCTTCTCAGGATAATTTTTGCCGCATGCTATATAGTCAAGGAAAAATAAAGGTTCACCACCGGCACATGCAACATCATTTACACACATGGCAACACAGTCGATACCAATAGTATCGTGCTTGTCCATGATAAAAGCCAATTTAACCTTTGTGCCGCATCCGTCAGTTCCGGATAATAAAACAGGGTTCTCCATGTTCTTAATCGCATTCATGGAAAATGCTCCCGAAAATCCTCCGATACCGCCCATTACTTCAGGTCTCATGGTACCTTTAACATATTCCTTCATAAGTTCCACAGACTTGTATCCGGCTTCGATATCAACTCCTGCTTTTTTGTAATCCATATTATTTTTCCTCCATGTATTTTTTGTATCCGACGGTTTCGATTTTGTCTTTTTTCTTCATAACACCGTCTTTTAACTCATCTTTATATGCCTTAATTTTATCAAGGATATCAGCATCTGATGTGGCAAGAATCTTAGCGGCAAGAATACCCGCATTAGCGCCTCCGTTAATTGCCACCGTTGCCACAGGAATGCCGCTTGGCATCTGCACGATTGAATAAAGCGAATCAACTCCTCCAAGAGATTTTGTATGAATAGGGACACCTATAACAGGCATTGGGAAAATCGCAGCGCACATTCCCGGAAGATGAGCAGCTCCGCCCGCACCGGCAATAATTACCTTAAATCCTTTCTCCTCTGCCTTCTTAGCATAATCGAAGAACACATCAGGCATACGATGTGCCGAAATTACGGTAAGTTCATAGTCTATTCCGAATTTCTCCAGCATCTCTGCTGCTTTACTCATAACCTCAAGGTCTGAGTCACTTCCCATTACAATTCCTACTTTTGCCATTTTTGTAATCCTTTCTGTTATTAATTTTATATTCCTACAATCAGAAGCATAACCATAAGTACCAGCATAATGCCGTTACTGAGGCTGCCTATAAACGAAAATGTATAATATCTGTCTGATTCTTTATAACTCAATAAGCCGATAACAAGCCCGAAAAATGCAACTGCAAGAGCACTTAAAGCCAATGCGCCGATAAGGGTTCCGCCCTCACCCGCAGCCTTAAAAGACAAATATACAGCCCTTACAAACAGCGCAACTGCAGAAACCGCCATAATTGACGATATGGTTCCTCCTACACTATGTTTTTTGGTGGAAAACTTATATTTATGTTTCACTGCAATACCGTTTCCTTTCAATTGCCTTATAGCCAAAATACATTAATACGCCCGCCGTTCCGCCAATGGTATTAAGTAAAATATCATCCACATCCATACTTCCTACCCTTGTTACAAGCTGAACAATCTCTACAAAAAGAGACACATCAAATATCAGCAGTACCGCTTCATATACCTTAATCCTGTATCCGAAAACAGGTATAATAAACAATCCAAAAGGAATAAATGCCGCCACATTTCCCACAAGATTAAGGAGAACGCCCTTGACCCCGATAATCTCCCTGTACTTAATAAAGCGGTATATTTCCCGAAACGGAACCAGATTATACCTGTAATCCCTGCTTACCGCAATTCTTCCCATATTCTCGGCAAAAAACAAAAAATATACCAGAACACATAAATATACGGTAAAAAATATACAGCTTATTATTCTGTGGTTTTTCTGTTTATTCACAAAAAGGTCTGCCCCCTGCTTACAATCTATTTGGCACCATACTGTGCATAATAATTATCAATGGCCGCTTTGATTGTGTCATCAATAATAATCTGTCCCTTATACGGACGATTATACAGATGCTCAATAACTTCTGCCATGGTAACGATTGCCGTTGTCTGTATTCCGTATTTCTCCTGAATTTCACAGAGTGCACTCTTCTCGCCCTGTCCTCTTTCCATTCTGTCAACCGATACAACCATTCCGATAACCTGTACATCACCCTGTGCTTTAATAATAGGCATGGTCTCCTCAATTGAAGTTCCTGCCGTAGTAACATCTTCTATAATAACTACTTTATTACCGTCCTCAATAGGGCTTCCCAAAAGGATACCTTTATCGCCGTGGTCCTTAACTTCCTTACGGTTGGAGCAATATCCTATATCGGCACCGTATTTCTCATATAAAGCTGCCGTAGCTGTTACTGAAAGAGGGATTCCCTTGTATGCCGGTCCGAAAAGAATATCAAAATCCGTTCCGTACTTCTCTTTAATCGCCGTAGCATAATATTCGCCTAATTTCTTAAGCTGTGCGCCGGTTCTGTAGAATCCGGTATTGATAAAAAAAGGTGTCTTTCTTCCGCTCTTGGTAACAAAATCACCGAATTTAAGTACCTTACAGTCTACCATAAACTCGATAAATTCCTGCTTATATTGTTCCATTGTTATCTAAAACCTCCTGTATTTACGGGCTTAATCGCCGTTTTTCTTAAATATGGCTTAATTATCAATGTAGCTTGGATAAGGAAGCATCAATCCCATTTATACTACCATAACCCCTTGATTATTTCAACTGTTTCAACGCTTTCGCTTCAGTCAATTAAAAGATTTGGAGGGTATCCCTCTTACTTATTCCCCTTTATCCCTATTAGTCCTTTTAATGATGGCGGCACATAAAGTTTCCATCGTTCGCAATACACTGTATCCTGCGATTTTTTCATCAAATATTTTCTTGCATCAGAAGAATGTGCCTCACACTCTGCAAAAAAATCAGCCGAAAACTGAAATTCCTCTTTCAATTCCTCGAAAATGTATCCACACTTTTGATACAAAAAACCATTATCATTTCTGGCAAGACATGCCAGCACCTTCTGTTCATTTAAGCCCGGAACCAGCATCATGCATCTTATAACTTCTTCCAGCCCTGCTATCTTTTCAAAATCCCTAATGCTATCTACCACTGTCTGTTCCACAGATGTTATACGCATATTACCTTGCTGTATTATTTCTATCTCAGGCTTACGTTCTACCCGACGGTATACCACTCCATCATATTCAAAGTCCGAAAATCTCTTATCTGTTGCTACAAAACATTCATAGAGCACCTGACTTCCATAACCATAGACCTCAAAAGCACTATGATGTGTGATACAGGCATCCGAAAACAAATTGGAACCTATTTGATAACGAGAAAGCACCGGCTGCTTTGTTTCTAAGCTGATTACCACGTAAAAATCTCTTTTTACTTTTTCAATAAGACCTTTCGCCTGATAAGTAAAAATAATTCTATTCGCTGCATCTGCTGTTCCCACTATTTCTATTAATTGCTCTCTCGAAAAACATCCTTTTTTCAATAATTTTTCGTAATGCTTCATTATACATCGCCTCTTATTTTCGATTTTTGCACAAAGTATTATATTTTCGTAATATTATGTGTATTTTTAGAAAATTCTTTTTAATTTTAGCTTAAAGTAGTACAAAAAGCAACTACTTTGTGCAATTTTTAAAAAATACAACACATAAACCATACATCAAAACAGCGGTAAACCACAAAAAGCCTGTCTTCACCGCCACTTTCGAAACTTTACTTTTGGGGCGGTTTTGAAAATCGAGTAAAGGACACCCTTGGTCTTGGCTATATCCTTCCCACTGCTAGGGCGGATTAGGAACTTTCATCCATTAGTGACATGCGCCGCCAGGCGCATAACAAAGCGGACAAGTCCGCCTCTAACTCCCTAAATCCCTCAATCCTTGAGGGACTTGCTCCGCTTTGCGAGCCGAGCACGGTCAGCTTTAGCTGACATTTTCCTATCGTGCGAGTGCTCATCCTTAGCGGAGCGTTTTTTTGTTTAACAGGAAATTCGGAGGAATTTCCTGTTAGACAAAAAAAGCATCGGTCCACTTTCATGAACAGATGCCTTGTCTCAATGCTGTTTTTTACAGTCCCATTATTTTATCCCGGTTTTTAGAATACCACTCTGTCTTTTCCGTCGTTCTTGGCCTGATACAGTTTCTTGTCTGCTTTACGGAAAATCTCATCTATTCTGGTATCCGTACAATATTCTGCCACGCCCACACTGAATGTTATCTCTATCTGCTTGGTCTCCATGGAATATTTCTTTAATCCGGACCTGATATTATTAAGGATTTCTCCGGCTTCTTTCTGATCCGGTTTTTCAAAAAGCAACATAAACTCTTCTCCGCCGTAACGGGCTGCGATTCCTTTTTCTGATATTTCCTGTTGCATTAAGCGAACCAGTTCTGTCAGTACTTCATCCCCGTAGACATGTCCGTATGTATCATTTATTACTTTAAAATTATCAATATCAAGTAATGCTGCCAGGAAATGCTTATGCTCCGTGCCGGTCCACTTATTAAGTATTCCGACAAGATATCCTCTGTTATACGCCCCGGTAAGGGCATCCCTCTCTGCCGAATACTGTAACTTCTTACTTACTTCAATAATGCTCCTATGCTGCATAATATATTGTTTAATCAGATTGCAAAGCATAACCGCCACCGAAACGGCAACAATAACATATGAGCACACCATGGCTCCCAAGGCGCTTTCCTTGCTTATATCTTCTATTGCAACCGGATAAAAATATGATGTAATCATCACCGCCACATCAAGTATGACAGTAAAAATTATGGCCCCTACATGATACGGTCTCGGAAAATATATGGCAAGTGCAATAATCCCCAATATAAGATACACGCCCATATCAGAACCGTATACATAGAACAGGAAAGGAAATTCTCCCAATGCAAGAATCAGAACCATTATCGTTGCGGCAAGCTTCTGTCTGTGAAACCTTATTCCCGCAACACCGCATAATACCATGATAGCGGCACATATCCCGCATACAATGGTGGGAACGGTCATTCCGAATAAAACTGCATTTGTGATAAATCCCACCATATTCGCAATACATCCGGTAATAACCAGAAACCATAATAACTTTCTCTGAAGTTTTGAGTTAAGTTCATTTTCATCTATTTTAGCATCTGTAAACATATGAGCCTCCTGTCTTTAATCCCCATAAGACTCAGCTTTTTAAGATTGTAACATATGTTACGATACAAAAAGGACACAAAATCCTGACTATTTCCACAGTTTTTTTGTAAAATTATATAATGCATTCTGCCATACCGTATTCTGATGTCCGCCTTCGGTATCATAGAAGATATGTTCTATACCTGCTTCGTTCATGGCATCATGAAGGCGGTAGGTTACTTCTCCGCACACATTATCGCTTCTGCCCACACAGAGCATAATCAGATTAAAATCTTCCGTAACCTTCAGTTCATCAAGAAGAGGATACATTACTCCTGCGTACCTCTCATCAGTGAGTACATTGGCCGCCGAAAATACTCCCACATATCCGAAAAGTTCAGGATATGTAAATGCAGCGTACATTGTATTACGCCCTCCCATAGAGTTTCCGGCTATGGCAGTATTTTCCCTGCCTGTTTTAACAGAATAATGGCTGTTAATATACGGCATGAGATTTTCCACCAGATCCTTTGCCGTCAAATCATAAGCACCTATTTTCTCAGTTATGCTTAATCCGTCCGTATTTTCTTCTTCATTAACCGCACTGTTGGGGCAGACTACTATCATTTCTGGTACATCTTCAAAATAATAAAGATTCTGCAAAATTATATCGGCGGATTTGTTTTTCCATGTCCTGTGGCTTCCGTCAAGACCATGGAGAAGATACAAAACAGGATATTCTTTATCCTCATCATATCCCGCCGGAAGAAATACCATGGCATGTCTGTAAGTACCGGTAATGTCAGAGTAGTATTTTATTGTTTTGGGATTGGGATATGAATATCCAAGCTGTTTTTTGTTATAATACGGATTTCCAGACATATCAACAACGATTCCGTCTTCGTTTGTTTCCTGCGGAAAATCTTTTATTTTTTGTGTAATGTTTTTTCTGTATATAACCGTAAACAACCCTGCTGCCGCCAAAACAAGCATCAGGGTAACGCATACGGATATAATAATCTTTTTATTTCTTTTCATATTCTAATATAAGTTCTTATTTTACAATTCCGATTAAACTGTTAATATCTTCCACACCTTTTTGAATCATGTATTTTTCAATTCCTTCGATTACTTCCAGTGTAGTTCTTGGATTATGGAAGTTGGCAGTTCCAACGGATACCGCAGTTGCTCCTGCAAGAATAAATTCCAGGGCATCCTCTGCCGATGCAATTCCTCCCATACCGATTATAGGAATTTTAACTGCATTTGCCACCTGATATACCATTCTAACGGCTACCGGTTTTACCGCAGGTCCTGAGAGCCCGCCGGTCTTATTGGCTACCGCAAAAGTCTGGCGGTTAATGTCGATTTTCATTCCTGTAAGCGTATTAATAAGAGAAACTATATCCGCTCCTCCCGCCTCTGCCGCCCTTGCCATCTCGGTGATGTCCGTTACATTAGGGCTAAGCTTCATGATAACCGGCTGTCTGGCAATTTTTTTGATTGAGGAAGTTATCTTTTCCACATTGGATGCACATTGACCGAATGCTATTCCGCCCTCTTTAACATTTGGACAGGAAATATTTATTTCAAGCAGGTCAACAGGTTCATTTGAAAGCCTTTCAACAACCTCAAGATAATCCTTTTCTGACTTACCGCACACATTAACTATTATTCGGGTATCGTACTTTTTAAGAAAAGGAATATCCCTTTTACAGAAAACATCTATTCCCGGATTCTGAAGGCCTATGGCATTAATCATTCCTCCGTAAGTTTCCGCAATTCTCGGAGTCGGGTTTCCGGGCCATGGAACATTGGCAACACCTTTTGTAACAACCGCGCCCAGTTTATTCAAATCCACAAACTCACTGTATTCCATTCCGGAACCGAATGTTCCCGAAGCTGTCATAACAGGGTTTTTCAGTTCCACTCCTGCCAGATTAACTTTTGTATTCATTAAAGTTCAACCTCCTTGGCGTTAAATACGGGACCGTCCTTACAGATTCGCTTGTTATGCACCATTGAATGGTCATCAATTTCTGTTGAATTGCATACGCAGGCAAGACAGGCACCTATTCCGCATGCCATTTTTTCTTCCAGCGAAATCCATGCTTCAATTCCATTCTCTTTGGCATATTCCTTAACGGCGCGAAGCATCGGAGTAGGACCGCAGGCAAAAATAACATCACCTTTAATATTATTTTCTTTAATTGCGTCAATTACCGTTCCGTGGGTTCCAAGGCTGCCGTCATCAGTAGCAATTGTAATGTCGCCGTACACTTTAAGCTCTTTATCAAGAAATGTATCTTTATTACGGTATCCCACAACAATATCCTTGTCACCGTAAATTCTTTTGGCCAGTTCAAGCATAGGAGGGATTCCGATTCCTCCGCCTATAAGAATGGGATGTGTGCCTTTATCCAATGGAAATCCGTTACCTAAAGGTCCCAGAATATGAATGCTGTCTCCTGCCTTATATCCTGAGAATTCCGTGGTTCCTCCACCCACTATCCTGTATACTATACGAAGTCTCTGACCGTCCGTCTCACAGATGCTTATCGGTCTTGGAAGAAGTTTTGAAGAATCCTTGGTATATACGGATATGAACTGTCCCGGTACTGCCTTTTCGGCAATGTTGCATGTGTCAATCCACATATCACAAATTCCGTCACCGATAAACTCCTGACTGATTACTTTAGCTGTTTCGTCAAATTTCATTTTATTTATCCTCTTGCTGTATTAATATCTTCAATCATATCTATTGCCGCCTGTCTTGATGCATCTGCATAATTAAGGCTGCCGTACTGTGAATATTTATCCTGCTTATATGCACAGATAATGCCTCTTGAGCTGTTTACTATTGCTCCTAATCCGTCTTCGTTAAAATAATGAACGAGATCCTTGCCCTGTCCGCCCTGTGCGCCGTATCCCGGTACAAGAATGAAGGTTTTAGGCATGATTTTTCTTAAAATTTTACCCTGTTCAGGATATGTGGCACCTACAACAGCACCTACATTACTGTAGGAACTGCCCATACATTCTTCGCCCCATGCGGCTACCTTCTCTCCGACAAGTTCGTACAATGGTCTATTGTCAATCATTCTGTCCTGGAATTCCCCGCTTGAAGGATTTGAGGTCTTAACGAGAATAAAAATACCTTTGTTCTGTTCCTTACATACATCCACAAACGGCTTAATTCCGTCCGTACCCAGATATGGATTAACCGTTACAAAATCTTCGTCAAAAGCACTGTAAGTCCTGCTTCCTACCGTAACCTTGCCAAGGTGGCCTACCGCATATGCAGCGGATGTGGAACCGATATCACCTCTTTTGATATCACCGATTACAACAAGGCCCTTGGACTTGCAGTAATCAACTGTTTTCTGAAAAGCCTTAAGTCCTTCGATTCCAAACTGTTCATACATGGCAATCTGAGGTTTTACCGCAGGAACAATATCACAGATAGCATCTACAATGCCTTTGTTATATTCAAAAATTGCAGCTGCAGCACCTTCAAGAGTCTCTCCGTACTCCTTAAACGCTTTATTAAGAATGTGCTCAGGTATATATGAGAGCATCGGGTCAAGACCTACTACAACAGGTGCATTTGTTTTCTGAATTTTCTCAATAAGTTTGTTAATCATCTTAATTCTCGTCCTTTCGATATACAATTTTGCCGCCTACCATTGTAAGCAATACTTCTCCCTTAACCTTCCGGCCGTCAAACGGTGTATTTCGACCTTTTGATACAAATTTATTTCTGTCAATCACATATTCTCTTGCCGGATCCATGACGATTATGTCGGCAACCGCACCGGGCATCAGCGTTCCTCTGTCGATTCCTATTATTCTTGCCGGATTGTAACTCATTTTTTCAACCATCTGCATCGGTGTCAGAACGCCTTTACATACCAGCTCGGTATAGGTCAGACAAAGGCTTGTCTCAAGTCCGGTTATTCCAAACGGTGCATCTGCAATCGGTTTTGCCTTTTCTTCCTCCGAATGAGGAGCATGGTCAGTGGAAATAACATCCATAATTCCGGTTCTCAATCCTTCTCTCAGAGCTTCCATATCCTCCCTGCTCCGTAAAGGCGGATTCATTTTATAGTCCGCATTATCACCCGGAATATCCTCGTCACACAATGTAAAATGGTGAGGACATACCTCTCCGGTAACCTTAAGGCCTTCATCCTTTGCGGCTTTAATCATTTTAACGCTGTCTTTGGTAGAACAGTGGCAAAGATGAAGCCTGCATCCTGTTTCTTTGGCAAGAAGAATATCCCTTGCCGTAATAATGTCCTCAACGGCATTGGTAATACCCCTTACTCCAAGCTCTTTGGCCTTGGCGCCCTCATTAAGTGCACCTTTGTCCACAAGATTTTTATCCTCACAATGGGCAAGTACCGTCATGTTACAGTCTGCTGCCGCAGTCATTGCTTCTCTGTATACCAAAGAATTCATAACAGACTTTCCGTCCTCGCTTATCGCTACAACTCCTGCATCATGAAGAGCATGAATATCCGTAGGCACAAGCCCTTCCTGTCCCATCGTTACACTTGCAACCTGAAGCACATTTACTATTGCATCTCTTTTAACTATTTCATTAACTTTATTAACCATTGTGACAGAGTCAACAACAGGTCTTGTATTGGGCATAGGTAAAACCGTGGTCACTCCGCCTTTTGCGGCTGCCGCGGACCCGGTCTTAATTGTCTCCTTATATTCAAATCCCGGTTCCCTGAAATGCACATGCAAATCCACAAGTCCCGGCATAACAAAGCATCCGGCAGCGTCTATTATTTCGTTGTCTGATTCAGGAATGTTTTTATCTACCGAAAAAATCATTCCATCCTTAACCAAAACATCAAAAATACCGTCTTTACCGGATGCCGGGTCCAAAACTCGTCCGTTTTTAATTAATATTCCCATTGCAGTCTCCTCTTGTATTTAAATATGTAATGCTTGTATGAAAAATTATATTACTCCGGCATTTTTCATATCATTAAGCATGGGTTTATTATTAAGATACTTTTCAAGTTCATCTGCCTTAACCCATTTATAGTCATGCAAATCTTCCGAAAGAATAACAAGTTCATCAGAAACCTCACACAAAAAAGCCATTCCCAGATAATGATTATCTCCAAGGCTGTAGACCCATGTATAAGGCATTCTGCTGATTTCGGCGTATATTCCCGTACTCTCCAGAATATACCTTAAGCAGGTCATCTCAGGTGTCTCCCCGTCCGCCAGCTCAGTATCGAGAAATTCCCACTGGTACGGCTCTTCTATCCTGTCATCATACCATTTCTTAATAATAAGGAATTTATCATTGCACTTAATAATACCTTTAATTTTAATATTATACTTTGCCATATTTCTTCCTCCACAAAATACGCGGATATCTATTTGTCCCTGCTTATGAAACGCATTCTTCCTGTTTTAGCCGAACTTTTCTTAGGAATTTCCCCCGCTTCAAACACACCGCTAAGATTCTTACTAAGCTTGGCGGCACATTCCGGACAATATCTTCCAAACCTTATATCCTGTCCGCAGTTCTCACATTTTATGTATATATTCGAGCCCTCCGGTATTTCAACTCGGCCTTCCCTCAGGTAGTTATTTATCTTCTGAATCGGTACTCCCGTAGCTGCCGATATTACTGCTGCAGGCGTAGGACCATTCTCATCTATATATGCTCTTATTTTGCCAAAGTCATCATATTCCATATTGCCGCATTCTTCACAAACATATGCGCCATGACTTTTGTATGTCAGAGTCCCACCGCAGACAGAACACCTTACGGGTTTAATATCCGGTTTCAGTTCTTTTCTCCAGCTATCCATAATACCTCCAAAATACTGCTTATTTAGTTAAGTATACACGATAGAAAACGATTATGCAAGAATAGTCATGAATGAATACAACCCCTCAAGCAAAAATGACACTCGCTTACGCCACGAAGTCATTTTTGCTTGAGAGGTTGTTTCACTGTGGGACGAAGGGGAAGAAAATTATTTCTGATTGGGGAAGCTTTCCCTGGGGGACGAGGGGCACGAAGTCATTTCTGATTGGGGGTGTCTTTCCTGTGGGCGAGGGACATTTCTTATTGGGGGGGAGGTTCCATGGGCTCGAATTACGAGCAAAAAGCTCATTTTCCCATTTATTTATCGTAGTTCCAAAACTCATGTTACGCGCAAGGAACCTAATTTTCTATTTCTTAATCGTAGTTTCAGGGCTCAGGTTACGCGCAAGAAACCCGATTTTCTATTTCTTAATCGTAGTTTTGGGGCTCGAATTACGAGCAAAAAAATCAAATTTCAATTTTTCAATCGTTATCCATACCCAAAAACTACGATGAACATTTGGGATTCCTGCTTTTTACTCGTAATCCAGTTTCTCTCAGGACAAAAGGACACTAAGCCTTCTGATTGAGGGGTCCTCCCTATTGAATAAAAAATCTCCTATGGTTAAAATGGCTTCGTTTCCATCTCCCATACAATGAAACAACCTCTCAAATAGAAATGACTTCGTGGCTTTAGCGAGTGTTATTTCTATTTGAGAGGTTGCATTCACAGCTTCAGCGAGTGTTATTTGAACGCAGGGGATTCCTTTATCTTACTTCACCTATTATCTCTCGCACCTCATCTTCCGTAACTCCAACCCTCTCTGCTATATCGCTTACAGATAAACCGACCTCATGAAATGCCATAACTTTACCGGCTTCTCTTCCCGCCTTTTCTCCGGCTTCATACGCCATGTCTTTCACGGTC
>JBJENE010000023.1:0-16052 GCA_051880035.1 Butyrivibrio sp. | reverse complement strand
AATAGCGGCTTATAGCCGCAGAGCAAACTACCGGCTAAGCCGGTAGTCCTGATTTTACATTTCTTCCAGAAACATTCCCGCTATACCATCCATGCCGCATTCTCCGGCAATCTCTTTTATTCCTGAACGGATTTCATCACGGCTGTAATTATTGGCTTCGAGAAAATCATCATCCTTTTCATTAAGATAGGAGTAAAATAATAATGCAGTTTTAAGATTATCTTTTTTGATAGTATTTTCCGGATCAAACAGCAGATTCTCCGCTTCGTTAATTTTACCTTTATCAATCATATCCAGCAATTCATTAAGAAATGCCCGTTGTTCAACATTCTCCATTAAATCGGTCGAAGGAGATTCGGTATCTATATTAAAAAGCAGTTTTAAAAGCATTCGTATCATTTCTTTGACGAGTCTCATGATATAGTCCTGTTCAAACATAAATATCTCCTTTTGGTTATGGGGGGGTAAACTTCCACCGATTGCCAGTTGTCTATTTGTTTTGATTAGGTTTCCATGGTGGCGGACACAGTAATGTTGTTCTTCCGATGTCAGGTAACACATCATACAGGGAACATCCCATTTTTTCTTCAAAATATTCTTTGTTTTGAAAGGTGATTTCCCAACCTTGTATATATGTTTCCATAATCCCATATCTGCGGGTTACATCCACAAAACGCTTTTCCAAAATCACAAATCCATAATCCGTTGCCAGTGAATCACAAATCTGAATCAATTTATCATAATCGTCCGCCTGACAATTGATAATATAGTCTTTTATTGCTTTTTCTTCTTCTGTCGTAGGATTGTAATTAAACTCGTCTTTCATAAGCGGGTAAGAATGAGTCATACACACTCTGGCGACTTCATCCCATCCCTGAATCATGGCATATTTGTATCCCTCGTAAACATGTTTGGGAATATTAACAATTCCAACACGCCTTCCGATGTCATGAAGCATTCCGACAATGTACGCCTTATTCTCATCCATCCCCGGTACCTTCTGTGCTATATTTCTTGCAGCAATTCCTACATTCATGGAGTGTTTAGTCCATGGTCCCGGATTTAGTTGTCCTGCAATTTCCAATTCCTTTTTGGCTTCTTCTATTGTTGGTAACATAAATATCTCCTTTCGGTTAGGGGCGGTAATACTATATTCTGAAAATGGGTGGTTATATGTTTTATTTTCTACTAAAATAAATAATTGACAGAATACCGACAGGAGTAAAATAGGCGCACCAAAATTCGAGCGCAATAACTCCGCCAATGTTTGTTTCTCCGTTTGCCATAGAACTGAATACTCCTGTCATTGGCATAATAAAACATCCCCAAAAGAATATTCCGTGAATCATCATTAGATACTTTAGCCACTTATCTGCTTTTGTTTTCGCATTTATTGTAAGTCCTACGAAAAAAGTTGAAAGAGCCATCATACCATAACCAAGCAAGTCATAACTAAAAAACAAACCACCTTTTGAATAGTTAAGTATCTGCATGGCTTGTTCGCCAAGCGAGCCCAATCTTACAGCAGTTGTCTGGGCAAAATACACGAGCAATACCAAAACAGCATAAACCGAAGCAAATATCATACCGACATTTGCAGCTACTCTATGGTTCTCATCACTTTCATGACAAAAGCCGGCAATCATCATTATATAGCCTATTGGCAATAACATACATACAAAATAGCTTCCAAAGTCAAATGGGATCAGCATGCAGACAGCAAATAATAATACCGTAATTGTTACTATTATAGCACCAATCCTTGCTATTGTTCTGTTCATTCAAAACACCTCGCAAACTTCTTATTTGTCAACCTTCCGGCTCGCATTATACTCATGTTTTATTCTTTCTTTGGTCTGTTATAATCGACGAAATAACCGCATAGAATACGGTAATTACGGCAACTGCTATTATCAGATAGAATAACCATTTTGTTTGAAGCATCATGTCAACCGCATTAATCAGAAAAATAATTCCTATCAGCACAAATACTATTCCCGATTGCTTATAATACGGTTTTTTATTCATTGTTTCGCGCTCTTTTTCGGAAGCGTAAATATAAGCATTATTAAATAAAAATCCTTTTTCTTTAAATTGAAGAAAGCTGAATACGAAGCATGCGGCTGCTATTATACCCAGAACTATTGTACCAATAATTTTTCCCATATAGAAGGTCCTCCTTTGCCATAAAAAGCGGATTTATAATTATAATATATAATTCTTTCATGTATACTTCAAGGAAAAATATTTGCATTTCCGGAAAATACCTGTTTACAAATCGAACATATGTGCTATAATAAAAACAAACAAATGTTCGATTGGTAAAGGAGGATTATATGCATATTTGTGAAGACCTTTCCATAATGCAGAAGCTTGAGATTTTAACTGATGCTGCCAAATATGATGTGGCATGTACCTCCAGCGGCTCCCAAAGGGGGAACGACGGCAGCGGAATAGGAAATACAATTAATTGCGGGATATGCCACAGTTTTGCGGCCGACGGAAGGTGCATTTCCCTTCTTAAAATATTATTTTCCAATGAATGTGTTTTTGACTGCAAATACTGTATGAACCGTGCTTCCAATGATGTGGTAAGAACATCATTTACCCCGGAGGAGGTGTGTACTCTTACCATGGAATTTTACAGGAGGAATTATATAGAAGGTTTATTTTTAAGTTCGGGAGTTGTAAAGAATCCTACCCATACCATGGGACTTCTTTATGAGACTGTGAAGATGCTTAGGGAAATATATCATTTCGGAGGATATATACATGTAAAGGGAATCCCGGGGGCGGACCCGGCGATTATAGAACTTATCGGATGGTATGTGGACAGGATGAGTGTGAATCTTGAACTGCCTACTACAGAAGGACTTAAAGCACTGGCTCCTCACAAAAGCCGTAAGACCATACTTACTCCCATGCAGCAGATTAAGCAGGGAATCACAGGGGACAGACTTATGCTTGAGGACAGACGAAGCATGTCTGTGAACCGTATCGGTATGAAAGAGACCATGCCGGCAGTGACAGAGAGCAGGGAATTATCTGTACGCAGGTCCGACAAGAGCCGCTTTGTACCTGCCGGACAAAGTACGCAGATGATAGTTGGAGCCACCGATGAAAGCGATTACCAGATAATCACGGTTTCGGAAGCATTGTACAGGCAGTATGATCTTAAGCGTGTTTTTTATTCTGCATTTGTTAATGTTAATAAAGATGAGACATTGCCGGGGATTGACGGAAGTACGCCTCTGCTCCGTGAACACAGGCTTTATCAGGCAGACTGGCTTTTAAGATTTTACGGATTTACTGCGGGGGATCTGCTTTCGCCGGACAAGCCTAATTTTAATGTTCTTATTGATCCTAAATGTGACTGGGCAGTCAGACATCTTGAAATCTTTCCTGTAGAGATTAATAAAGCGGATTATTATACATTGCTTAAAGTGCCGGGGATTGGTACCAATTCGGCCAGGAGAATTGTAAAAGCCAGAAAGACGGCAGTACTTGGGTTTGAGGACATTAAGAAAATGGGAGTTGTTCTTAAACGTGCCCTTTATTTTATTACATGCTGCGGCAGGATGATGTATCGTACCAGACTGGATGAAGACTATATTGTGCGAAATCTTCTGGATTCTGATAACAGGATAAGAAATCATATCGGAAGCGAACTGACATACAGGCAACTGTCTTTTTTTGACGGTGATGCATATCAGGATATTTTACCGGACTCCGTTAAGCAGGAAATAATGCACGGTAACAGCTTAATTGCAGGTAAAGGAGTGTGACTCATAATGGTTATATGTAAATGTGACGGGACTCCGGAAGGAATTCTTACGGCAGTGTTCGACGCATGGGAAATAGATATTAAGACCTCGGAGATTTCTGTAACCCCCAATGATAATATGGTTCTTTTCGGGGAATATCATGAGGTGGTGACTGACTTTTCCAAAGCAGAAAGGGTGAGGCGGACTGTTATCAGAAGAATTTCCTCATATGCTTATGAAATGGTTTTCTTTGCATGCTGTTCAACCGATCCTGACAGAGGTAATGCTGTACTCCAGTTTATTCGAAGAGGAATTAAGATAGGCGCAGATGTGGTAAATGACCTTAAAAATCATTATGTGCTGAAGGTTTTTGAGCTTTACAGGAATGTGAAACGTGAGCTTATGCATTTTCGTGGATTTATAAGATTCAGACAGCAGGGAAAATATCTGATGGCAAAGTATAATCCCAATAATGATATTCTTATTCCGATGGCGGATTTCTTTTCCGACAGATTCATGCGTGAGAATTTTATGATTGTTGATATGAACAGGAATAAGGCGGCAGTTCATTATTCCTGCCGGGACTATTTCATTACATCGGTTGACCGGGAGATAATAGAGCAGCTTAAGATAGAAGACAGCGAAACAGAGATAATAGAATTGTGGGAAACATTTGAAAAGACAATAGCCATTGAGGCCAGGCATAATCCAAAACTTCAGCAGCAGAATATGCCGCTCAGATTCCGTGATTATATGGATTTGCGCAAATAGATAATAATGGGTTATAATATTCATATAGAATTTTCTGACCGGAGATATACAGATGTTTGATATCGTTAATGATGTATTAAAATTATCAGTACGAAATCTTGTTGAATTTTTATGCAGGAGCGGGGATCTTGACAGCAGATTCGGAGGAATTTCGGAGAAAACCGCAATGGAAGCCGGAAGCAGGGCTCACAGACGCATACAGAAAGCAATGGGACCTGATTATGCTTCGGAAGTACCGCTTAAGCTCCGGATAGAGGCAGATAAATATATAATTGTCATTGAAGGAAGAGCTGACGGAATATTTTCGGAAGATGAGATTCTGACTATTGATGAGATTAAGGGAACATATGGAGATGTAAGATTTTTTACCAAAGCCGTACCTGTTCACAGAGCGCAGGCTATGTGTTATGCGTACATATATGCTTTACAAAATAACCTTGACCGGATAGGCATAAGAATGACATATGTTAATCTTGATACGGATAATACCAGATTTTTCAGGGAAATATTAAGCTTTGAAGAACTGTCAAATTGGTTTGATGAACTTATCGGCGAACTGAGAAAATGGGGAGATTTTCTTTATGAACATAAGAACGAGCGTAATCTTTCCATATCAGGGCTTAAATTCCCTTTTGAATACAGAGACGGCCAGAGAGACCTGGCAGTAAGTGTATATAAATCAATTAAGCTTGGGAGAAATCTTTTTATCCAGGCTCCGACAGGAGTCGGAAAGACTATCTCAACTGTGTATCCGTCTGTAATGGCAGTGGGAGAAGGAATAGGGGACAAGATTTTCTATCTTACAGCCAAAACAATTACACGGACAGCGGCAGAGGAAGCATTTGCCGTATTAAGGGATGGCGGGCTTGCCATGAAAACAATTACGATTACAGCTAAGGATAAGATATGCCTTCTGGAGTCTGATACGGGTCCGGAATGTAATCCGCTTGCATGTCCGTACGCAAAGGGGCATTTCGACAGGGTGAACGACGCTGTTTTTGATATTATTACCAATGAAGATGTGATTTCCAGAGCAGTCATAGAAGAATATGCAGGAAAGCATATGGTATGTCCTTTTGAATTAAGTCTTGATATATCATACTGGATGGATGGGGTAATATGCGATTATAATTATGTCTTCGATCCGCATGTTTTCCTTAAGAGATTTTTTTCGGAAGGAGCCAAAGCTTCATATGTATTTCTTATTGATGAGGCTCACAATCTTGTGGACCGTGCAAGGGAAATGTACAGTGCAGTCATTTATAAGGAACAGTTTCTTGAAATCAAGAAACTTGTGGCAGGATTTGATAAGCGTCTTGTCTCATCATTGGAACGATGTAACCGTAAGATGCTTGCAATGAAAAGAGAGTGTGAAGATGAGTACCGGGTGTTAGATACTGTGGATGATTTTGCCCTGGAAATGGAAAGACTGGGAGAACAGCTGGCTAAGTTTACGGAGAATCATAGGGATTTTTCTTACATGAAAGAAGTTGTGGAATTTTTCTTTGATGTATCTCACTTTAATCAGATGTACGAAGAACATGATGAAAACTATATTATCTATAATGAACATACGGATAATGGATTTATGCTGAGACTGTTTTGCGTGAATCCATCCGGAAATATTTCAGAGCGGCTTTCCAAAGGGCGTAACGGAGTATTTTTCTCCGCAACTCTTCTTCCAATCAATTATTATAAGGAGCTGTTAAGCGGAGACAGACAGGATTATGCAATCTACGCACACTCGCCTTTCGATACCGATAAAAGGCTTATCCTTGTGGGCAAGGATGTTACAAGCCGTTATACCAGAAGGAATGAAACGGAATATGCCAAAATAAAAAGTTATATCAAGGAGATTATATCTTCAAGAAAGGGAAATTATATTGTCTTTTTTCCTTCATACAAATATATGGAAGAAGTATATAAGAGTATGGAGACGGATTTTGACTGTGAAGATGAAAATATAGAAATCATTATGCAGCATTGTAATATGACGGAGGAAGACAAGGAAATGTTCCTTGAAAGGTTTAGCCGGCACGAATCGGAAAGTACATTACTGGGATTTTGTGTTCTGGGAGGGGTTTTCTCGGAAGGAATCGATTTAAAAAATGACAGCCTTATCGGAGTGATTATTGTTGGAACGGGACTGCCGTCAATTAATACTGCAAGCCAGCTTCTGAGAATGTATTATGATGACAAAGAACAGTGTGGATATGAATATGCATATGTATATCCCGGAATGAATAAAGTTCTTCAGGCAGCGGGAAGAGTAATAAGAACTGATGAAGACAAAGGAATAATCGCACTTCTGGATGACAGATTCCTTACCAGACAATACCTTGAGTTGTTTCCGGCGGAATGGAGTAACTACAAAGTTATTACAAATCAGAATGTTGGGGAAGAAGTACTGGATTTTTGGAATAGGATGCTTTATAATGTAACGGAGAATGTTTTCAGTCCGCAGAGTGATATGAGAACATTAAAGGAGCAACAATAATGATTGAAGAAATAGTTTCTTTACAAATGCCCGTTGAAGAATGTCTTGTGGTAAAGAAAAACCGGTTGGAGCCTAAGAGTATCGATAAAGATACTAAGAGAATATCCATAGTTACCGGAACCCACGGAGACGAGCTTAACGGACAATATGTATGTTATAAGCTAATTGAGCGTATTAAGGAAGAACCTGAGCATCTCAAGGGAATAGTTGATGTATATCCGTCCATTAATCCTTTGGGAATAGATACCGGAAGCCGTGGCATTCCAATGAACGACCTGGATATGAACCGTGTATTTCCGGGAACTGATTCCGGTGCCATGGCAGAACATATTGCATACAAAATTACACAGGATATCATTGGAAGTGACATGTGCGTTGATGTACATTCTTCTAATATTTTTATCAAGGAAGTTCCTCAGGTTCGTCTGAGTCCCGAGTTTTATGAACAGCTACTTCCGTATGCCAAACTTCTCAATGCAGACATTATCTGGGCATTGTCATCAGCGGCATATCTGGAGTCATCACTGGCTAACTGCCTCAATATGTTCGGTGTTCCGTCCATAGTTGTTGAAATGGGAGCGGGCTCAAGAATTACAAGAGAGTATGCAAGACAGACCCTGGATGGTATATTCAGACTTATGAAAGAACTGGGTATATGGGATGGAGATGTTGAGGATGTGAAGGAACCTATTGTTGCCCAAAAGGGTGATGTATCTGCAATACATGCCAACCGTTCAGGACTTTTTATTCTGGAGGTTCAGGATTTGGGAGTCCATATTAAGAAGGGAAGTCATATCGGTAAAATAGTCAATCCTCTTACGGGAGAGATTCTTGAAGAAATAATATCCCCTAAGGACGGATTCCTGCTTACACTGAGGGAGCATCCCGTTGTGTATAAAGGAGCAATTATGGCCCGCGTATGCGGAAGCGGAGGAGGTGTTTCCAATGTATAAGGAGACCTTATATACGCTTGAAGGAATTTACCGCGAGGAATTTAAAATAACAGGTTTCAGATTCGGACACGGTGAAAGGGCTGCCTGTATTGTAGGTTCTTTAAGAGGGAATGAATACCAACAGACATATATTTGTTCACAGATTATCAAAACCCTTAAGAAACTTGAAGAACACGGACAAATTGCAAGCAACAAACAAATAATGGTTATTCCATGTCTTAACCAGTATGCTACCAATATTGACAGAAGATTCTGGCCTTTGGATGATTCAGATATTAACAGAAGATTTCCGGGATATATTAATGGTGATACGACACAGCAGATTGCAGCGGAAATACTTAATATTATTAAAGGATATGCCTACGGAATCCAGCTTACCAGTTTCTATATGCCAGGTAAATTTGTCCCTCATGTGCGTATGATGGAGACCGGATTCCAGAATCCAAGCCTTGCGAATCTGTTTGGTCTGCCTTTTGTGGTTATCCGTAAGCCAAAGCCTATGGATACGACTACACTTAATTACAACTGGCAGATGGACGGCACAAGTGCATTTTCTTTGTATACCCAGTGCAGTGATTATATTGACGATGTTTCTGCCAGACAGGCAGTGGCATCTATCTTAAGATTTTTGACAAGAATGGGTATTATTAAATACAATAATCACAGCGGATATATAGCAGAAGTTATTAATGAAGATGACCTTGTTTCCATTCAGTCAGGAACGGCGGGACTTTACAGAAGGTTAAGAGAGCCGGGAGAACCTGTATACAGAGGAGACATTATAGGAGAAATTATTAATCCATACAGTGGTGAAGTTGACAGTCAGGTAATTTCGCCTACAGAAGGATTGGTGTTTTTTGCACACACGGCACCTACAGTAATGGAGGATGCAGTTGTATATAAAGTAATCAGAAGATTACATGAATAAGAGATGTCAAAAGGACAAAGAAGGAGAAGCTAATGAGCAACGTAAAAAGAGTTTATTCAGAAAAAATGCCGGCATTTGCAGTTAAGGCAAAAGAGCTTAGCGAAGAAATCAGCAGCTATCTGCATATAAGCACAGTGTCCGGTGTGCGAGTACTTATCAGATATGATATTGAAAACATATCTGAGGAGACATACCGTAAAGCGCTTGTAACCGTATTTTCAGAGCCACCTGTAGATATTCTTTACGAAGAGGACTTTGAACATAGGGATAATGAATATATATTCGGAGTAGAATTCCTTCCGGGACAGTTTGACCAGAGAGCGGACAGTGCAATCCAGTGTGTCAAGCTTCTTAACAAGGATGAAAATCCTGTAATTAAGACAGCAGTGGTTTATGTAATAGAAGGAACTCTTACCGGTGATGAGCTTGACAGTATTAAGAATTTCTGTATTAACCCTGTTGATTCAAGAGAGGCTGATATGGCAAAGCCGGATACTCTTGTAACGGTATTTCCGGAACCGAATGATGTAATTGTTTTTGACGGATTTAAAGATATGCCGCAGGAAGAATTAAAGAAATTGTATGATTCTCTTGGGCTTGCAATGACATTTAAGGATTTCCTTCATATTCAGTCATATTTTGCGGGAGAAGAGAAGCGTAATCCTACAATGACTGAAATCAGGGTTCTTGATACATACTGGTCAGATCATTGCCGTCATACAACATTTTCTACAGAGTTAAAGAATATTAAATTCGAAGACGGATTTTATAAAGAGCCAATCGAAAAGGCATTTGAAGATTATAAAAATACATTTTCAGATGTATATGCAGGCAGGGATGACAAATTTGTCTGCCTTATGGATATCGCCCTTATGGCAATGAAAAAGTTAAAAAAAGACGGCAAACTTCAGGATATGGAAGTTTCTGACGAGATTAACGCATGCAGTATTGTTGTTCCGGTAACAATTGACGGTGTTACGGAAGAATGGCTTGTTAATTTTAAAAATGAAACACATAACCACCCTACAGAAATCGAACCTTTCGGTGGTGCCGCAACATGTCTCGGTGGAGCAATAAGAGATCCGCTTTCAGGTCGTACATATGTATACCAGGCAATGCGTGTTACAGGTGCCGCTGATCCTACATTGTCGCTTGATAAGACAATGGCAGGAAAACTTCCTCAGAAGAAAATCGTAAGAGAGGCAGCTCACGGATACAGTTCATATGGTAACCAGATTGGACTTGCCACCGGATATGTTAAAGAAATTTATCATCCTAACTATGCTGCCAAGAGAATGGAAATCGGAGCAGTTATGGGGGCCGCACCAAGAAAAGATGTTATAAGGGAAACCTCCGACCCGGGAGATATCATTATTCTTTTGGGTGGAAGAACCGGACGCGACGGATGCGGCGGTGCAACAGGTTCCTCCAAAGCTCATACAGAGAAATCAATTGATACATGTGGTGCAGAAGTTCAGAAGGGAAATGCACCTACCGAAAGAAAAATTCAGAGACTGTTCAGAAGACCTGAGGTCAGCAGAATTATCAAAAAATGTAATGACTTTGGTGCCGGAGGAGTGTCAGTTGCAATAGGTGAGCTTGCAGACGGACTCAGAGTGTCACTTGATAAAGTTCCTAAGAAATATGCGGGACTTGACGGAACCGAACTTGCCATATCAGAATCACAGGAGAGAATGGCAGTTGTTGTAGACCCTAAAGATGTTGATGCATTCCTTAAATATTCCAACGAAGAGAATCTTGAAGCAGTTGAAGTTGCTGTGGTAACAGAGGAAAAGAGACTGGTTCTTGAATGGAGAGGTAAGGAAATTGTTAATATAAGCAGAGCTTTTCTTGATACCAACGGAGCCCATCAGGAGACTGATGTAGTGGTATTGATGCCTGACAAGGAAGAAAATCTTTTCAAAGCTCCTAAGGTGGATGATGTTAAGAAAATGTGGCTTTCAACTCTTTCAGATCTTAATGTATGTTCACAGAAGGGTCTTGTTGAGATGTTTGACGGTTCCATCGGAGCCGGTTCAGTGTTTATGCCGTACGGTGGTAAATACCAGCTTACCGAAGTACAGACCATGGTTGCCAAACTTCCTGTATTAAAAGGTAAAACGGACATGGTTACAATGATGAGTTACGGATATGATCCTTATCTTTCATCATGGAGTGCATACCATGGTGCAATTTATGCCGTAGTTGAATCAATGGCTAAGATAGTATGTGCCGGTGGAGATTTCAAAAAAATCAGATTCACCTATCAGGAATATTTCAGAAGAATGACCGAAGATGCAACCAGATGGGGAGAACCTATGAAGGCACTCTTAGGTGCATTTGAGGCCCAGATGGGATTCGGACTTCCTTCTATAGGCGGTAAGGACAGCATGTCAGGAACATTTAATGATATGGATGTTCCTAATACACTTGTATCATTTGCGGTTGATACTGCAAGTTACAATGATATTATAACTCCTGAATTAAAGAAAGCCGGCAATGCACTTGTTCTTTTTGAAATAGAGAGAGATGAATATGATGTACCTGTATATGATAAGGTAATGGATTTGTATTCGAATATTTCAAAGGCTGTTGCCGACAGGACAATAGTCAGTGCATATACACTTGACGCAAAAGGTATTGTTGCGGCAGTGAGCAAGATGGCATTCGGAAATATGCTTGGTGTGAACATTGATGAAGGCATTGAGCCTGAGACACTGTTTGCACCGATGTACGGATGTATTATTGCAGAAGTTGATGCTTCAAAGCTTGATTCCATAAAGTTTGCACACAGAGTTATCGGTCAGGTAACAGATGATTCGCAATTCACATACGGTAATACCGTAATTGAAGTTTCAGAAGCATTAAACGCATGGAAAAAACCGTTGGAGAAGGTATTCCCAACAGTTGCCGTTAAAGGTGGACAGAAAGTTGATACTCCTGTTTACAAAGCTGACAACATTTATGTATGTAAAAATAAAGTTGCCAAGCCTACAGTGTTTATTCCGGTATTTCCTGGTACTAACTGCGAATATGACAGTACAAAGGCATTTGAGAAGGCCGGAGCAAATGTAATCACCAAGGTATTTAAAAACCTTACAGCCGAAGATATTAGAGATTCGGTTAAGGAATTTGAAAAATCCATTAATGAAGCTCAGATTATTATGTTCCCTGGTGGATTCTCAGCAGGTGATGAACCTGACGGTTCAGCTAAATTCTTTGCAACGGCATTCAGAAATGCCGCAATCAAGGAAGCTGTTGAAAAACTTCTCAATGAAAGGGACGGACTGGCTCTTGGTATATGTAACGGATTCCAGGCTCTTATTAAGCTTGGTCTTGTTCCGTACGGAAAGATTACAGAACAGAAAAAAGACTCTCCAACACTTACAATGAATACCATCGGACGTCATGTTTCCAAAATGGTTTACACAAAGGTTGTTTCCAATAAATCACCTTGGCTTCAGGGTGCAGAACTTGGCGGAGTATACTGTAACCCTGCTTCACACGGAGAAGGCCGTTTTGTAGCAGATGATGAGTGGCTTCAGAAACTTTTTGACCAGGGAATGGTTGCAACCCAGTATGTGGATTTGGATGGAAATCCTACAATGGACGAAGAGTGGAACCCTAACGGTTCATATCTTTCAATTGAAGGTATAACAAGCCCTGACGGAAGAATTTTCGGTAAAATGGCTCATGCTGAAAGAAAAGGCGATGCTGTTGCCATGAATATATATGGTGAGCAGGATTTACAGATATTTGAATCAGGTGTAAAATATTTTAAATAATTGAAGATAGGGCAGCGTAAGCTGCCCTGTATTTCGAAAGGTGTATGATATGATTAATAAAAACGATGAAGATGAAGAAATTATCAGACTTGTTTCGGAAATGGAAGATGAAGAAGAACTTAGTCCAAGTGAAATAAAAAAGAAGAAAAAGGCGGAGAAAAAAGCCAAAAAAGAAGAAGCCGAGAAAGCCAAGACACCATTGAGAGTTTTGATGGAGTATCTGATTGTTATTGCTATCGGAATCGGAGTTGCATTCCTTCTTTGCAGATTTGTAATTATTAACGCAGAAGTACCTACTTCTTCAATGGTCTCTACAATTAATGTTAAAGACAGATTAATCGGACTTAGAATGACATATTACTTCAGCGATCCAAAGAGGGGCGATATAGTAATTTTTAAATGCCCTGATCCTACACCAGAGTATTATGATAAGCTTTTTGTAAAGCGTGTTATCGGTCTTCCGGGTGAGACGATTACAATTAAAGCCGGAGAAGTATGGATAACGCCTGCTGATGGCGGAGACCCGTATAAGCTTCAGGAGGATTATCTTAATGAAGTCCCAAAGGCTGATACTATTCAGAATAACAAAGAATATATACTGGGAGAAGATGAATATTTTATGATGGGAGATAATCGTAATTATTCATATGATTCAAGGTATTGGGGAAATGTTTCCAGAGACCGTATTCTGGCCAAAGTCTTGTTCAAGTATTATAAAGGATTTGAGATTATAAAATAAAAAAACGGTGCAGTAAAAGTTAATCTACTGCACCAATTTTTTTATCTTACATCTGCTTTAAAAAACAGGGCGAGTGTTCCGGGACCGGAATGTGCGCCGACTGTAGGGCAGACAACATTAATAAGTATATTCTCTATAGAAGTCCGTTCTCTTACTAATGATGCTACGAATTCAGCATCTTCAATACAGTCGCCGTGACTTATCATGACAATATCATTTTCTCTTGAACCCATTGATTCAACCATTCTGTCAACTAATGCAACAAGGGATTTCTTACGACCTCTTGTCTTGCCTGTTGCGATAAGATGTCCCTCGTTGTCTACATGAAGTAGCGGTTTGATTCCTATAATTGTTCCGATAAGAGCCGTTGCCTTGGATACACGACCGCCTCTGTGGAGATGGAATAAGTCATCTACAGTAAACTGATGAGAAATATGAAGCATAAGTTCATTAATATATTCGATGGTCTCATCCATTGAATGACCCTGATTTTTATAATTTACTGCCTTGTATACTAAAAGACCTTCACCAAGGGATGCGGATAAAGAATCAATTACAACAATTCTTGAACCCGGATGTTCTTCCATTACCTCGTTGGCTGCGATTGAAACGCTTTGGTAAGAGCTGCTTAAGCCTGATGAAAATGCAATGTGAAGAATATCGTATCCTTCGGATATCTGTTTTTCGAAAATTACCTTGGAATCTTCAGGATTAACCGCCATTGTGGTAGGCATTTCGCCGTTGCGCATTCTGTCGTAGAATACCTTTGGGTCCAGAAGATTGTTGCCACCATAAACTTCCGTCTCTCCAAAGCGATAGAATAGAGAATGGATTTCAATACCATTGTCACGACAGTAATCAAGCGGTAAATCACATGTGGTGTCAGTGGATATGACAAATTTTTTCATTAATAAAGCCTCCTTAGTTGACATAAACTACCATAATATGATATATAATATCATGGCTTTTTAAGTATAGCAATGATGTTTTACAGACTAATTTGATTTTAACCCAAAAAAGTCCTTGACATACATTATTGCAAATGATATATTGTAGAAGTTGTGAGAAGAAGAGTATCCGCTCTCACCCTGGCACATAAGTGACCCGGGTTAATTATAAGACAGTTACACATATATTGTGTTGTTTTGTGCGGATAGTTTTCTATCCGCATATTTTATTTTGGAGGTGCACTACCATTAGCGACTTAATGATTAATGAACAAATCAGGGATAGGGAAGTTCGAGTAATTGGCGAGAACGGAGAAATGATTGGCGTAATGTCTGCCAAGGATGCAATGAAATTAGCAAGGGATGCGGAACTTGATCTTGTTAAAATTGCTCCGAATGCACAGCCGCCTGTATGTAAAATCGTAGATTACGGTAAGTACAGATACGAGCTTGCCAGAAAAGAAAAAGAAGCTAAGAAAAAACAGAAAGTAGTAGAAATTAAGGAAGTTCGTCTGTCTCCTAATATTGAGACCAACGATTTAAACACCAAGATTAGTGCTGCAAGAAAGTTTTTGGAAAAGGGTAATAAAGTAAAAGTTACACTTAGATTCAGAGGTCGTGAAATGGCTCACATGACATCAAGCAAGCATATTTTAGATGATTTTGCTGAAAAACTTGCTGATTGTGCAGTTGTTGAGAAACCGGCTAAAGTCGAAGGCAGAAACATGGCAATGGTTTTAGCTGAAAAGCATTAAATTATTTTGTTATTTTTTTAAGGAGGATTTTTATCATGCCAAAAATGAAGACAAGCAGAGCTGCTGCAAAGCGCTTTAAAAAGACAGGAACAGGCCAGTTAAAGAGAATGAAGGCTTACAAGAGCCACATCTTAACAAAGAAGACAACAAAGAGAAAGAGAAATCTTAGAAAATCAGCTCTTGTTGATTCAACAAATGTAAAGAATATGAAGAAAATTTTACCATATATGTAATTTGTGGTTTGAAGGAGGATGACGAAACATGGCAAGAGTTAAAGGCGCTTTAAACGCTAAAAAAAGACATAACAGAACATTAAAGCTGGCAAAAGGTTACAGAGGAGCCAGATCTAAACAGTATAGAATTGCAAAACAGTCTGTAATGAGAGCTTTAACATCAGCATATGCAGGCAGAAAACAGAGAAAGAGACAGATGAGACAGTTATGGATTGCCAGAATTAATGCGGCAGCAAGAATTAACGGTCTTTCATACAGCAAATTCATGTACGGTCTTAAGACAGCAGGAGTTGAAATGAACAGAAAGATGCTTGCTGAACTCGCAGTAAACGATGCAGCTGCATTCGCAAAACTTGCAGAGACCGCTAAAGCTAATCTGTAAGATAAATAAAGATTTTTAGTAAAACCACAGGTTGATATGCCTGTGGTTTTTTTTGTAGGAAATTTTTCCTCAATTAAGTCTTGCAATCTTATTTCTTCTGTGGTAGTATTATCACTGTCGAAATAATCCCTGATAGCTCAATGGTAGAGCACTCGGCTGTTAACCGAGTTGTTGTAGGTTCGAGCCCTACTCGGGGAGCTTATAAGCCTGAATTTATCGTATTGGTAGATTCAGGCTTATTTGTTTGTATTGGCAATAAAAATAAACCACCTGCTATGCAGGTGGTCCCTAGTTAGCT
>JBJENE010000022.1:0-64698 GCA_051880035.1 Butyrivibrio sp. | reverse complement strand
CTTGAAAAATAATTTGTAAGATATATTCCCACGGCGATAAGAATTATCAATGCGGGTATAATGAAGCTTATGGCCTTTTTCATTAATATTTACCTCATGAGTTTCTTATAATATTATCTTTTAATTTTACTTTTTTTTCAAGCAGAATATACAGAAATTCTCATAATAATTTACAAAAGTATGCTATAGTGTGCTATAATGTACGCGAGCAAACAGCCTGCGAAAGCAGGCATGGGAGCACGAAGTGCGTGTTTGCGAGTCCGAAAAGGACAAGGAAATGCCCATTATGGAGGATAGAAATGTTTGTAGACTTACAGGAATCAAGACGCCGTATCGACGAGATTGACCAACAGATTGTAGAATTATTTGAAAAAAGAATGTCGGTTGCATCCAATGTAGCTGATTACAAACTTGCAACAGGCAAACCGGTTTTTGATAAAGAGAGAGAAGATGCCAAGATAGAAAGTCTTGTTGCCGCTACGGAAGACGAATTTAATAAAAGATGTGTGGAAGAACTTTTTACACAGATTATGGCAATGAGCCGTAAATTACAGTACGGAAAACTGGAGCAGCGCGCAGGAGACTCCAAGCTTGAAAAGTACGACCTGATTGATGAGATTCCGAGAACAGGAGTAAAAGTAGTATATCAGGGCGTTCCCGGTGCATACAGCCATGAGGCGGTTCTTAATTATTTTGATGAATCTGTTGAAATAATAAATGTGGACAGCTTCAGGGATGCCATGGAGGCCGTCAGTAATCTGGAAGCCGACTATGCGGTAATTCCTATAGATAATTCTTCGGCAGGAATGGTAAGCGATACATATGATTTGCTTCAGGAATATAATAACTATATTGTGGGAGAGACTTTTGTCAAGGTTGATCATTGTCTTCTGGTCAAACCGGGAACTAAGATTGAGCAGATAAGGAAAGTATACTCCCATCCCCAGGCCCTTATGCAGTGCAGAAAATATCTTGATGAGCATAAGGACTGGATAAAAGAGGAATATCCAAACACTGCAATGAGCGCACGTAAAATAGCACTTGAAAATGACTGTACGCAGGCAGCCATAGGCTCCGCCAATTGTGCAAAGGAATACGGACTTGAAATTCTGTGCAGTGGTATTAATTCATCCTCAGCCAATACCACAAGATTTGTCATTGTCAGTAAAAAGCGTGCGTTCGTCAGAAATGCTTCAAAGGTAAGCATATGTTTTGAAATTGTTCATAAGGCGGGAAGTCTTTACAATGCCATTTCCCATATTATGTTTAACGGGCTTAACATGACCAAGATTGAATCCAGGCCGATAGCCGAGCATAACTGGGAATTCAGATTTTTCGTGGACTTTGACGGTAACCTTGCGGAACCGGGAGTCAGAAACGCATTAAGGGGTATTTCGGAGGAATCCAATACCATGAAATTACTTGGAAATTACTAGAAGAAAGAAGAATATACATATGGCAGAATTTTTACTTTACAGGGAACCTGAGGAAAAAGAAATCTGGGACATAATGACACGAATCACATTTGATACAGAGAACAGGTCCGGACTGCCGGTTGATGAAATCAGAGCCAAAGCGGCAGCCTGTGTTGCCCATATTCTTAGTGTATCCGAGAAAATGGGATTTAAAGGAAATCTGTGGCAGGATTATCTGGCATATATAATTGCCTGTAATGAAAATGCATTCAGTGTATCCTGTGAGAGAAAAGGATATATGGACGGAGGAATTAACAGAGCCGCATTACATGATATGGAATTATTCCGCTCCATGTTTTTAACTGATCTTAACGGATACGATGAACATTACGGTACATGCCTTTCAATGCTTTGTGATTTTCATAACAATAACGAAGAAGCCAGATATTTTAACAAAAGAATCAGGGACGGAATTATAAGACTTTCCGAATCACTTTCAGGGGCTGTATCAGCAGAGCAGTTTTTCCGTATGGTATGTGATTTTTATAAAGAAACCGGAGTGGGTAAATTCGGAATGTTTAAGGCTTTCAGACCTGTACACGATAAGGACGGAAATGTTCTTATTGAACCGGTCATCAGTGTGGAACATATATATCTTAGCGATTTGATAGGATATGAAATCCAGAAAAAGAAACTTACCGATAACACGGAAGCATTTATTCTCGGAAAGAAGGCCAACAATGTTCTTTTGTTCGGCGACAGCGGCACCGGTAAATCCTCAAGCATTAAAGCAATTCTTAATGAATATTATGACAGAGGACTGAGAATGATTGAAGTGTACAAGCATCAGTTCCAGGATTTGTCAGGGATAATTAACCAGATTAAAGACCGCAATTACAAATTCATTATTTATATGGACGATCTTTCCTTTGAGGAATTTGAGATAGAATATAAGTATTTAAAGGCTGTTATAGAAGGCGGGCTTGAAAAGAAACCTGACAATGTGCTTATCTATGCCACATCCAACAGAAGACATCTGGTAAGAGAGAAATTCTCCGACAAGGAAGAAAGAGATGATGATCTTCATTCAAGGGATACGGTTCAGGAAAAACTGTCGCTTTCAGCCAGATTTGGTGTGTCAATTTACTATGGTTCACCGGACAAAAAGCAGTTTTCTGAAATAGTAAAAGGGCTGGCTAAGAAGAACGGAATTGACCTGGATGAGGAAACTCTTCTCCTTGAGGCCAATAAATGGGAGTTGTCCCACGGTGGCTTGTCCGGAAGAACGGCGCAGCAGTTTATTAATTATTTACAAAGCATATATGAATAAGGCGAGGTGAGGATATGGCAGTTTCAACATTTGCTGCAATCGATGTAGGTTCATATGAAGTTGAAATGGTTATTTATGAAATAACCGGAAAAGGCATTTCACAGTTAGATCATTTAAGACATATTATCCCTTTGGGAAGGGATACCTATAACCAGAATGCAATCAGTTACGGTCTTATAGATGAACTGTGTGATGTGCTCTTTGATTTTGTCAAAATAATGAAGACATATGAAGTGAGAAATTACAGGGCAATAGCCACCAGTGCAATAAGAGAGGCCAAAAATGCCAACAGTATTATTGACAGAATTAAGGTGAGAACGGGATTAAAGGTCGAGATATTAAGCAATTCGGAACAGAGACTTATAATGTATGAGGCTGTTGCTTCCAAGAAGGAAGGCTTCAATTCCCTCATTGAAAAAGGTGCCGCAATGGCAGATGTGGGTTCAGGAAGTTCTCAGATTTCGCTTTTTGACAACGGTTCTCTTATTACCACACAGAATGTACGCCTTGGAGCACTTCGTGTGAATGAAGTATTGGATCACATGGATAAAACCGTATCCAATAATCTTTCAATTATGGAAGAATATATCGATACGGATGTGGACTGCCTCAAGCATCTTTTTATTAAAGACAGAAAAATCGAATGCCTTATTGCGGTGGGAGACAGCATTAACTGGATTCTGAACAGAATCCGTACGGACAGAACCAAGGAATACTTTACCAAAGATGAATTTATGCAGATATATTATAAGCTTTATCTGTCCGGTAATGCGGCAGAGGCTCTGGGAATATCCAAGGAGCAGGCATCCATGCTGGTACCGAGCGCAATGATTTACAAAAAGCTTCTTGATGCCACGGGAGCGGATACATTGTGGATTCCGGGAGTAAGGCTGTGTGACGGACTTGTCGCCGGATATGCCAGAAAAGAGAAGAAGGCCGGCGGATTTGACCACGACTTTAACGCTGATATTATTGCCGCAGCGAAAAACATTTCCAAACGATATTCATGGAACAAGGAGCATGTTAAGTTTGTTGAGAAAAATGCCCTTGAGATATTTGATACAATGAAAAAGATTCACGGTCTTGGCAAGAGAGAAAGGCTGCTTCTGCAGATTGCCTGTATTCTGCATGACTGCGGACAGTATATCAGTATGCTTCATCCGGAGGAGTGCTCATACAACATTATTATGTCTACGGAAATAATAGGTCTTTCCCATCTTGAGAGAAAAATGGTTGCCAATATCGTAAAGTATACCACCACGGAATTTAATGCAGACGGCGAATTGTCAGTCGGCTTTACTCCTGAGGTATTTCTTACCATTTCAAAGCTTACGGCTATTATTAAAGTCAGCAATGCTTTAGACAGGGGACACAAGCAGAAATTCAAGAATATGAAATATCTTATTAAAGACAGGACACTTTTGATTACCACGGGAACATATGAAGATATCACACTGGAAAAAGGTATGATAAATGATAAGGTTGGACTTTTTGAAGAAGTATACGGTATTAAGCCGGTTATTGTACAGAAAAGGAGCTAAGGAGGTTTAGGATGTCAGAAGAAATTAAAGAATACGGATATGAATATTTTTTTAACAGGGAACTATCATGGATTGAATTTAACAGAAGAATTCTTGATGAAGCCAGGGATAAATCCAATCCGCTGTTTGAAAGACTTAAATTTTTAAGTATCACCTCCTCAAACTATGATGAGTTTTTTATGATTAGGGTTGCATCGCTTAAAGACATGGTGCATGCCGGATATGAGAAAAAAGACATAGCCGGAATGAAACCTGAAAAACAGCTTGAAGAGATTTCAAATAGGACTCATGAGTTTGTGAATATGCAGTATTCCACATATAACAGATCGCTTCTTCCTCTCTTAAAGAATAACGGACTTACGGTAATAAGTGATTTTGAGAGTCTGAATAAAGAGCAGAAAGATTTTTGTGACAGATATTTTATGGATGATGTGTATCCGGTACTTACACCTATGGCTGTGGATTCATCCAGACCGTTCCCGTTAATCAGGAACAAGTCTCTTAATATTGCGGCACTTCTTAAGAAAAAGAATAAGGACTCAGAGCTTGAGTTCGCCACGGTTCAGGTTCCTCAGGGACTCCCGAGATTTGTGGAGATTCCGAAGGAAGGCGAAATGAGATTTGTAATTCTTCTTGAAGGAATTATTGAGCATTATCTTGACAGACTTTTTCTTAATTATGACATAGTAACATATGCACCGTACCGTGTTATGCGTAATGCGGATCTGGATATAGAAGAGGATGAGGCTTCCGATCTTTTAAGTGAAATCGAGAAGCAGATTAAGAAGAGACAGTGGGGTGAAGTTATCCGTCTTGAAACTGCCGACAAAATGGACAGAAGACTTCTCAAGATTCTTAAGAAGGAACTGAAAGTCCAGGATGAGGCTGTATACGAAATAAACGGTCCTCTTGACCTTACATTCCTCATGAAACTGTACGGGCTTAAAGGGTTTGAACAGCTTAAGGAAAAGCCGTACACACCTCAGCCTGTTCCGGCTGTGAAACCGGGAGAGAACATATTCGAGGAAATAAAACAGGGCGATATTCTCATGCATCATCCGTACCAGACATTTGATCCTGTAGTGGATTTTGTCCGCCAGGCTTCCAAAGACCCTAAGGTTCTGGCAATCAAGCAGACACTATATCGTGTCAGCGGAAATTCTCCGATTATTGCCGCACTTGCAGAGGCTGCGGAAAACGGTAAACAGGTTTCGGTTCTCGTTGAGTTAAAGGCCCGGTTTGACGAAGAAAATAACATAATCTGGGCGAGAAAACTTGAGCAGGCAGGATGTCATGTAATATACGGTCTTGTGGGCCTTAAAACACATTGTAAAATCACACTTGTTGTCCGCAGGGAAGACGACGGAATCATAAGATATGTTCATCTGGGAACGGGTAATTACAATGACTCAACCGCCAAACTTTATACCGACCTTGGTATGTTTACATGCAGACAGGCAATCGGTGAGGATGCAACTGCGGTATTTAACATGCTCTCAGGATACTCCGAGCCTCTTGGCTGGAATAAATTATCTCTGGCACCGATATGGCTTCGTAACAGGTTTATGTATCTTATTAAGCGCGAAACGGAATACGCTGCAGAGGGCAGGAAAGCCTATATTATTGCCAAGATGAATTCCCTCTGCGACAAAGGGATTATTCAGGCTTTATATGATGCGTCGGCAGCAGGCGTTAAGATACAGCTTATTGTAAGAGGAATATGCTGCCTTGTACCGGGTATAAAAGGAGTAAGTGATAACATAGAAGTCCGCTCCATTGTAGGAACATTTCTGGAGCACAGCAGAATATTCTGTTTCGGAAATAACGGACAGGAAGAAATATATATGGGAAGCTGTGACTGGATGCCAAGAAACCTTGACAGGCGTGTGGAAATACTTTTCCCTGTTGAAGACAGCGAATTAAAGAGTCAGGTAAGACATGTACTTGATGTGCAGCTTTCAGATAATATTAAGAGCCGGTTCCTGAAAAACGACGGCACTTACGGAAAACATGCCCGCAGTGCCGGAGCTGAAAAGATTATTTCGCAGAAAGTATTTTGTGAAGAAGCAATTAATCTTGCCAGAAAAGACCGGGTCAGTCAGGATAACGCAAGAGTATTTATTCCAATGGAGAATAATTAACATATTCCTTTATCTGCCGGAGATAGTCATAGGAAATCATAAGGTTTCCCATGCCGTCTCCCAGGCGGATATGGGGCTTTTGCGCGCCGTGGAAATCAGACCCGCCCGACTCCAGAAGTCCGTATTCTCTTGCAAGCTTTCTTACCGTCAGTTCATCAAAACCTTTGTATGTGGAATACATGGATTCAATGCCGGCAAGGCCTGCCTGTGCCAGTTCCTTACACAGATTATTAAGTTCACCGCCTGTAAGATGGTATAACAGAGGGTGCGCAAGAATAGATGCGCCTCCTGCCGATTTAATTATTTCAATAGCCTGGGAAGGGCTTTTTTTGTCTTTGGGAACATATAAGGGTTTCCCATCTCCAAGGTATTTGTCAAAAGCTTCATTGTTATCTTTAACATATCCCTTTTTGGTCAGAAAAGAGGCAAAATGCGCTCTTGTAATTATGCTGTCCGGAAACATCTCATACATTTCATCCATGGTAACGGGAAAACCGTTCTCGCAAAACTTCTCTGCCATCAAAAGATTTCTTTCGTCACGACGCTCTTTTTCGTCTCCGATTGCCTTTAAAAAATCCCGGTTCGTATAATCAAGGCACAGTCCCACAATATGAATTTCTTTGTCTTTGTAAAATGTACTGATTTCTATTCCCGGAATAACCTCTACTCCGTACTCTTTACCGGCATCGACTGCTTCTTTAATTCCGGCAGTTGTATCATGGTCAGTAAGGGCAAAAGCTGACAGGTTTATTTTAGCTGCAAGGCGGACCAGTTCTGTAGGAGAAAGGGTTCCGTCAGATTTATTTGAGTGTACATGCAAATCAACGGTTCTCATCATGTTTACCTCTATATTTAATATATTTTTAAAAAAATTGTAAAATTTTGCTATGGAATGTAATTATATTTAGTGTTATACTTACATTAAGTATAAAATATTATGCTGATTTTTCAAGTTTTACTTTTTAACTTATAGATTATTGTCGCCCGGTTTTACCGGATATATATAGAGGATTTTAAATGAAAAATAAAAAATATATAATTACCGCTGCAGTAGCAGTTGGTCTGGTAGGATTGATTTTTACCGTGGCATGTGCCAGCCATCACGGTGGAAAGGAGACAGATCCTACTGTAGCCACTGTGATGCAGACTCTTGACGATACTGAGTCGAGAACCGTTCCCGCAAGCACAGCGACTCAGAGTGAGGAAGAATCACAGGAGTCGATTACCTCGGTTACGGAAAGTGACAGCGCGGAAGCTGTAAGTACGGAGAGCCGTACGGAGACACCGACAACCACTGTCACAGAGACTACAAGAGCTGAACATTCCCATACTGAAGAACAGACAGTTGAGGAGACTACTACGGGAGAAGTTAAGTCGGAAATTTCCAAGGACGATTTGGAGTCTACTGATTTCTCATTTACCACCATAAAGGTTGAACAGAGCAGTTTTGATTATTTTACATACCTTAAGAATAAGGGATATACTTACATAGATTCTGATGATAAACTTAAAAAGTTCTGTACGGATGAGGTTTTGAGCCTTAAGAACGGTAAGAAGAATGTATTGTATATAATGACTGAGCCCGGAAGATATAATGCACTGGTCGAAGGACTGGATGCCGCAAGAAAACTTGCATCCTCAACCAATAATCCCAAGGATATAATGGCAAGGGATTCCTATCTGTATCAGAAGCTGGGATTTGACTACCAGAAGTATTATGCTGACGGAATGGCAATCTTCATGATTCGCAAAATTCAGGATATATGTAATGAAGTCAATGATTTTTCGGTATATGCGGTTTATTACTATTCATATGAAAACGGTCAGCAGAGAGAACAGGTTGACGGTATCATAAGTGATGCAGTGAAGAACTTTACGGGAACCGATTACGAGAAAGCACTGGCAGCACACGATTTTTTATGTGAGCGTACGGAATATGCAACCGGTACAGATGCACATATTTTACATACTGCATACGGTGCCCTTGTTGACAGGAGTGCGGTCTGCGAAGGATATGCCAAAGCATATAAGAAACTTCTTAATGCCATGGGAATAGAGTGCGAAGTGGTAATCAATTCAGAACATGCCTGGAATGTGGTACAGATAGAAGGTCTGTGGTATTTCGTCGATGTAACCAATGATGATACTAACAGATTCCACGCATTATTCATGTTGGGCAGGGATGTACTTATGAATCCTGTAGACATGAATATAGACTCTTACTTCTTTTTGGCGGACAGCATAAGTTATTATGGTTATTCTGACGGCAGCAATACCGATTCCAGGGTGCTGGCGCCTACATCTCTTATGAGAAAAATCGAATATGCGGATTACAATACGGAAGAATAGTTTTGCCGGTATGCCCTTGGGGACATACCGGTGTTTTTTTTGAAAACATTGCTGAAATAAAGCGGGTCTGAATATCCAAGGTATTCGCTTATTTCCGATATGTTCATTTCCGTGGTACATAAAAGTCTGATTGCCCGTTCCATTTTAAGATTTGTATGGCACTGATGCAGAGTGGTTCCGGTATTTTTTTTGAATATTTCACACAGGTGCTTGTAGCTTAATTCCATATGTTTTTCAATTGCTTCAGTGGAAAAAGGCTCATTGACATGCATGGAAAGAAAACGATACATTTTCCGGGTGCGCTCCGCACCGGTATCGGAACCTGTTGTCGTATGATACGTCATATATATATCCACAAGAAGTTCATGAAGGCATGTGTTCAGGTAGGCAATAAGATATGGGTTTTGGGAGTTGAAAAGCTCCACCATTTTTTTAAATTTATCCGTAAGGTCGGAGTTTAGCATATTGTGGAGATGCTTGGGAAGCGTGAGTGCCCTTTTGTAGTCGTTTTCCGTGCAGTGTACGCTTTTTTTGTGGTAAAAATCAGGAGATATTTCAGGAAGGTCATCACTTACTTCGGCATGTCTGAAATGTATAAAAAACCAGGAAGTATTTTCGGCAAAAGGAGTACGCCCCCAGTGGTGTATTCCTTTTTTCAGAAAGAAAACATCACCGGCTTTAAGAAAGTATTCCGTACCGTCTTCAACTACCGGCATGCACCCGGTGAGTATTAAAAGAAGCACATCGTGATCGGCGGTTCTGTCCACATGAAGAATGGGTTTACGGCAACTTCCGTAGTCTGCGTAAAGAGTTGTCGGCATGGTTGAAATATCGAATCTTACCAAGTGTTCCATAATAATACCTCAATTCCGAATATTTTACATGTTTTAATGAAAAAAACACATTTTCAATATATATAATCAGATTATAATATATGTTAATCTTGATTACAAGGAGCGGGACAATGAAAAAACAATTCGAATGGCTTTGGTACAATATGAGGGGAAAACATGCGCTTTATATATTTGCAATAAGCTGTACGGTTATTGCAAATATCATGCAGCTTGTTGTACCCGTTTTTTCACAGAATATTGTAGACACATTTCTGACGGGAGAGAATGCGGTACATAATCTTCTGACTAAGAAAAATCTTCTTATTATGCTTGTCGTGGGAATGATTATCTGCACTTTTGTGCGTACCGTCATTGTATATGTGGGAAACATGTCTTATGAAAAGGCTTCCCAGCACATGATTTATAAAATGCGTACCCATCTTTTCCGTAATGTGGAAAGTCAGAGCATGGAGTATTATGACAGATACCGTACAGGTGATTTGATGACAAGACTTACGGGAGATCTGGATGCAATCCGTCATATGGCGGCGTGGGTTATCAGAATGTTAATTGAATGTCTGGTACTTTTTCTGGCAACGGCGGCATACTTTTTCTATCTGGACCCGCTGATGGCGGTATGCATGATTATCTTGTGCCCGGTGATTTTCTTTATAATGTCATTATTCCGCAAAAATGTGGCGCCTCTTCACGGAGAATTAAGAGAGAGTCTGTCCAAAATGAACACTGCCGCCCAGGAAAACATTTCAGGCAATAAAGTTGTTAAAGCTTTTGCCAGGGAAGAATATGAGAAAGAGCAGTTCGATAAAAAGAGCAGGGATTATTCGGAAACCAACAAAAAGACAGCATTTATGTGGCTTAAATATTTTCCTTTTGTGGAGGGATGTGCCAACGGACTTAATGTGATTCTTCTTCTGGCGGGGGGATTGTTTATAATATCCGGAAGAATTACATTTGGTGAATATGCGGCATTTTCAGGGCTTGTATGGTCGATTTCAAGTCCTATGCGCAACCTGGGTTCAGTTTTAAATGAATTCCAGCGATTTGTTTCAGCCTCCAAAAAGGTAATGGAAATATATTATGCGGAGCCGTCAATGAAGGAGTGTGAAAATCCGGTTAAAGTTAACGGAAGACTTAAAGGGGAAATAGAATTTAAAAATGTAAGTTTTGCATATGAGAACAAGGATGTTCTTAAGGATATAAGCTTTTGTGTGAAACCGGGAGAGACCGTAGCAATAATGGGTGAAACAGGAAGCGGTAAAACCTCCCTTATTAACCTGATTCCTCATTTTTATGAGCCGTCATCGGGGCAGATACTTGTGGACGGAACGGATGTGAAAAACTACCGTTTTGAGGACTTGAGAAAAAATATCGGCATGGCAACACAGGATGTACTTCTGTATTCGGATACCATTGACGGTAACATTGCTTACGGCAATTCCAAGATGCCTGAGAAAACGGTACATGTATTTGCCGGTGTTGCGGCGGTTACCGATTTCGTGAAAAGAATGCCGGATCAGTTTGATACTGTGGTAGGTGAAAGAGGAGTAGGGCTTTCCGGAGGACAGAAGCAGAGGATTGCCCTTGCCAGGGCATTAGCCATAAAACCGTCTATACTTATCTTAGATGATACCACATCCGCAGTTGATATGGAGACCGAAAAATACATTCAGGATAATTTGAAAAAACTGGATTTCCCTTGTACAAAGATTATTATTGCGCAGAGAATATCTTCAACAAGGGAAGCGGATAAAATAATAATTCTTGAACATGGTGAAATTACCGAGATGGGAACACATGATGAGTTATTGAAGAACAGAGGATATTATTACAATGTTTTTGCACTTCAAAACGGCAATGTACCGGAAAGCGGGGTGGGTGCATAATGGCAAGAAATACATATGATGTAGATGAAAGTCTTGAAACACCTTTCAATATAAAGCATCTTAAGCGCGCAGGAAAATATGTTGCAAAATATAAAGGAAAGCTGATTACAGCCCTTTTGCTATCGGGAATTGCATCCGGTGCGGAATTGTTCACTCCAATACTGACGGAAAAGGCTCTTGATGTATACATACCGGATAAAAATATAAGCGGACTTTTATTTATGGTGGCAGGAGTTATTTTGTGCTATGCGGTCAGTATAATGTTTGCCACAATCCGTTCCCGGATAATTACCGATATGGGACAGTCAATAATCTATGATATACGAAAGGATTTATTTGCCCATCTGCAGAAACTGCCGTTTTCATATTATGACGACAGACCTCAGGGGAAAATACTTATCCGTGTTGTAAACTATGTGAATTCCGTTTCAAATATGCTTTCAAACGGTCTTCTGAATGTGATTCTGGAAGTCATAAATATGGTTTTCATTCTGTTTTTTATGTTTTCAATGAATGTAAAACTGTCATTTGTAATACTTGCAGGACTTCCTGTATTTGCACTTGTAATGATTATTATTAAAAAATACCAGAGAAAAGCATGGCAGGATGTTTCCAACAAAAGTTCCAACCTTAACGCTTATCTCCAGGAAAATCTTACAGGCGTAAAAGTTACTAAGATTTTTGCAAGGGAAAAAGAAAATGCGGAGATTTTTGACAGACTTTCCGATAAGCACAGAAAGAGCTGGATGAAGGCTGTGGGCATCTCCAATGTGGTATGGCCGGCGGTTGATAACATAGCTGTATGGGTGCGTGGTGCAATTTATCTTGTGGGACTTCTGGTACTTGGTCCTATGGCTGTTCCTGTGGGTGTGATACTTTCCATGTCAACATACGCATTCCGCTTCTGGATGCCTATAATGAACCTATCGAATCTGTATAATGATTTTATAAATAATATTGCATATCTTGAGCGGATTTTTGAAACAATGGATGAACCTGTAGATGTGGATGACGCACCCGATGCAGGTATTATGCCTGAAATTAAGGGAGATGTAACCTTTAATAATGTGACATTTTCTTATGAACCGGGCAAGCCTGTACTTAAAAATGTAAGCTTTGAGGTTAAAGCAGGGGAAAGCGTGGCTTTGGTCGGACAGACAGGAGCGGGCAAGTCGACGATTGTGAATCTTTTGTCAAGGTTTTATAATCTTGACAGCGGAGAAATACTGATAGACGGAGTTGATATTTCCAAAGTAACACTTAATTCACTCAGATCCCAGATGGGAATTATGCTTCAGGACAGCTTCCTTTTTACAGGGAGCATTGGAGACAATATCCGGTACGGAAGGCTTGATGCCACTGACGCGGAGGTTAAAAAGGCAGCTTCTGCAGTATGTGCCGACCGTTTTATAAACAATATGGATGAAGGGTATGATACTCCTGTAAATGAAAGGGGAAGTACGCTTTCACAAGGACAGAGACAGCTTATCTCTTTTGCCAGAACGCTTATTTCATCACCTAAGATACTGGTGCTTGACGAAGCTACATCAAGTATTGATGTTCAGACCGAAAGGGATTTACAGAAAGGCCTTAATGAGCTCTTGAAAGGAAGGACTTCGTTCATAATTGCCCACAGGCTGTCCACTATCCGTAACTGTGATAAAATCATGGTAATCGGAGACGGAAGAATTACCGAATCGGGAACCCATGAACAGTTAATGGCACTAAAAGGTGAGTATTATAACCTGTATACATCACAAATGCAGAGCTAATTGTAAAAATATGGGTTGACAATTGCTCTGTGTAGTAGTAATTTAGAGAAAGACATTATTGGTTCAGATAATACTATAATGATTAAGGAGGTAGGAAATATGTTTAATTTAAGAACTGTTAATGGATTAGAACATTATAACGATAATTTATGTGTCATAGCCTGCCTCGGTTATATTTTGTAAGACATTATCTATAAGATTTATAGAGCCTTAGAGAGTAACTGACCCGGTCTATGATATTAATGGACCGGGTTTTTTGCGCTCTGAGGCTCTTTTTCTGTCTTATTTAGTTTCAGGGCTTTGACACGGATATAGGGAGGATATTGGATGAAGAAGAGAAATGTTAATAAAAATCCACTGGGCAGATATGCCGCCAGGAACTGGTGGAGATATTTATTGGGTGGTGTTTCACTTGTAGCCAGTGTGGCTTTTGATGTGTGGTTTCCGATGATTACAATGTCAATAGTGGATGATGTAATCATTGGTGGGAATATTGACCTTTTATGGAGAAATCTTATATGTATACTGATAATCGGTTTCGGAAGGGCGGCGAGTCAGTATATTAAGGAGATTAACGCGGATACTGCCGGATGTACGGTAGCCAGCATGTCCAGAAAAAACCTTTTTAACCATATACAGAAGTTGTCCAGAAATTATTTTCATAATAATAATACCGGAGAGCTTATGGCAAGAGTTAAGGATGATGTGGACCGTATCTGGGATGTGTTCGGATTTGTCGGAATGCTCATTATAGAAGCAACAGGCTACATGATAGGCGTCATAATCTGTATGCTTAAGCTGAACTGGCAGTTAAGCCTTATTCCTATTGCGGTACTTCCGATTATAGGATTTCTTGCCGTAAAACTTGAGAAAAAGCTTGATAAAGTATATGACAACATCAGTGAACAGAATGCGGTTTTAAATACCGTGGTACAGGAGAATCTTTCCGGAGTAAGAACGGTAAAGTCTTTTTCCAGAGAAGAATATGAATTGGAAAAATTCCGAAAAAATAACGAGAAATACGCCGAACTTAATGTTGAACAGGCAGAAATTCTTGCCAAATATGAACCATGTATGTCTTTTATTCCTAAGGTTATGCAGCTTGTAGTACTGCTTGTGGGAGGCTACGGAGTAATTAAGGGAAACATTACCCTCGGTGTTCTTACAGCTTTTATACAGTATGCAAGCAACATCGTATGGCCTATGGAAAACTTAGGATGGCTTACCAATGCTTTGGCTGCGGGATTTGCATCCAACAAAAAGATTAATAAAATCCTGGCAGAAAAGCCTGAGATAGAAGATGCACCGGACGCAATAACATTAGATAATCCGGAGGGAAATCTTATGTTTGACCATGTATCATTTGCACTGGACGGAAAAACAATTCTGGATGATATATCATTTACACTTCCGAAAGGAAAAACTCTGGGAATAATGGGAGTTACCGGTTCCGGTAAAAGTACAATAGTAAACCTGTTGGGAAGATTTTATGACGTTACGGACGGAGCAGTAAAGATTGACGGAAACGACATAAGAAAATTGACTTTGAAGACAGTAAGAGGTTGTACTGCGGTAGTAACACAGGATGTATTTCTTTTTTCGGATACAATAAGTGAAAATATAAAGCTTGGTAACCGCAAAAAGATGAGTAACAACAGGGTAAAAAATGCCGTGGAAACAGCCCATGCAGCCGAGTTCGTGGAGAAGTTAGGCAAAGGTTACGATACGGTTATAGGAGAAAGGGGCGTAGGTCTTTCGGGAGGACAGAAACAGCGTTTAAGCATCGCAAGAGCACTTGCAAAAGACGCAGAAATACTTGTCCTTGATGATTCGACTTCTGCCCTGGATATGGAAACAGAACATGAAATACAGAAGGCACTTGCCGAGAAAAAGGATATGAGCAAGATAATTATTGCCCACAGAATCTCATCGGTAAGGAACGCAGATGAAATAATTGTTCTTGATGAAGGAAAGATTGCGGAGCGTGGAACCCACAAAGAACTTCTTGAGAAAAAAGGTTTATATTACTCTACATATGAAGCTCAGTACGGAGATTACCATAAGGCTCTTGAGGCAATCGGAAAGGAGGAACTTATATGTCAATAAATTCAGTTAAAGAAGACGAAGAACAGAAAGAGTCAGTGAAAGTTAAAGTTGTCTTCAGACTGTTTCGATATATGTTCAGATACAAAAAACAGATTATAATGGTTTTACTTTGTATGTTTTTATCCCTGGGGATTTCCATTATAAATCCTCTTTTACTGCGTCACGCAATTGATGTGGAAATAGCGGATTCAAATTGGACCGGTCTTGTTATTGTAGTGGGAATTTCTCTTGTATTAAGCCTGATTTATATGTTCAGTGCAAGATTCTGGATGAAAACAATGGCCAATGTATCAAACAATGTACTTTTATCCATAAGGGATGAGCTTTACACACACATACAGACATTAAGCTTCAGCTTTTTTGACAGCAGACCTACCGGAAAAATACTGGCCAGGGTTATAGGTGATGTCAATTCCCTTAAAGATGTTATTCACAGTACGGTAACACAGCTTCTGCCGGATTTACTTACGGTTGTGGTTGTACTTGTTATGATGGTGTGCATTAACCCATGGCTGACATTGTCGGCTGTGGCGGCCATTCCGTTTATCGTTCTTGGTATTTACTTTGCGGAAATCATTGCTCACAAAAAATGGCAGATTCACCGTAAAAAAGCCTCCAATATATCGGCGTTTGTACATGAGGATTTCTCGGGAATCGGAATTGTGCAGAGCTTTAATGCGCAGGAGGAGTCACAGGAGGAATTTTCAAAGCTTGTTAATGAACACAGAAAGTCTTTTATAGATGCGATACTTATTGCGGATATATTCAGTCCGACGATAGAAATTACATGGGGAATCGGTTCTTTTCTGCTCTATTTTATAGGAATAAAGGTTCTTGGCGTGGATAAGGTAGGAGTAGGTACATACACGGCATTTGCCATCTACCTTTCAATGTTCTGGGGACCTATACGAAATCTTGCTTCATATTATAACAAGCTTGTTACAAATATGTCGGCGGCAGAAAGGGTGTTTGAAATTCTCGATACACCGGCAGATGTATGTGATGCGCAGGATGCTTATGAACTGCCTGAAATTAAAGGCAAAGTGGAATTCTCCCATGTTTCGTTTTCATATCCTGATGAGCCGGAAACCTTTGTTTTACATGATGTAAGTTTTACGGTAAATCCGGGAGAAACAATTGCACTGGTTGGACCTACGGGTGCCGGCAAGACAACTATAGTGAGTCTTATAAGCCGTTTCTATAATGCGGTTTCAGGCAGTATTACCGTTGACGGACATGACCTTAACAAAGTAACTATCAAAAGCTTAAGAAAACAGATGGGTGTTATGACACAGGATAATTTCCTGTTTTCCGGAACAATCCGTGAAAACATCAGATACGGAAGGCTTGATGCCACGGATGAAGAAATTGAGGCGGCAGCCAAGGCGGTAAATGCCCATGGTTTCATTATGAAAATGGAAAAGGGATATGATACCCAGATCAGTGAACGCGGAGCCGGCCTTTCAATCGGACAGAGACAGCTTCTGGCATTTGCCAGAACAATGGTTTCCGACCCGAGAATCCTTATACTTGATGAGGCAACCTCAAGTATTGATACACATACGGAAATTCTTGTGCAGCAGGGTATAGAATCCCTTCTTTCTGGAAGAACTTCATTTGTCATTGCACATAGACTTTCCACAATTAAGAACGCCGATAAAATATTTGTAATTGACAACGGAGGAATTCTTGAAGCCGGAAATCATGATGAACTTATTGCCGCAGGCGGCATTTATCATGACCTTTATGAAGCCCAGTTTAAAAATATAGAATAAAATAAATCAATATAAATGATTAAATTTAATCATTTTAAAATCACTGTAATTATGTTAGTATAAGCCAAGTGATTTTAGGAGGCAATTTATGAAAAACGCAGAAAAGTACATAAGACAATATTTTATGCCGCCTGTGTGCGAGTATGACTGGGTAAAAAAGGACTATATAGATAAACCGCCTATCTGGTGTTCGGTAGATTTAAGGGATGGAAATCAGGCACTGATTGAACCTATGAGCCTTGAAGAGAAAATAGAATTTTTCCGTATGCTGGTAGACATAGGTTTTAAGGAGATAGAAGTAGGTTTCCCTGCCGCATCTGAGACAGAGTATCTTTTCATGAGAACTCTCATTGAAAGGGATATGATTCCGGATGATGTTACGGTACAGGTTCTGACACAGGCCAGGGAACATATTATTAAGAAAACTTTTGAAGCCGTTAAAGGGGCTCCAAGGGCGGTAATACATCTTTATAACTCTACATCCGTTGCGCAAAGAGAGCAGGTGTTCAAAAAAGACAAAGCCGAAATTAAAAAGCTTGCAGTGGAAGGTGCTAAACTTTTAAAGGAGCTTGCCGCAGAGACAGACGGTAATTTCTCTTTTGAATACAGTCCTGAAAGTTTCCATGGAACGGAAGTTGAGTATGCGGTGGATGTATGTAATGCAGTACTTGATGTATGGCAGCCTGAAGAATCCAATAAGGCAATAATTAATATACCTGCAACAGTTGAGACTGCAATGCCTCATGTTTTTGCCACCCAGATTGAGTATGTGAGCAAAAACCTTAAATACAGAGATAATGTTATTTTAAGTCTTCATCCGCACAATGACAGAGGAACCGGAGTAAGCGATGCGGAACTGGGTCTTCTTGCAGGAGCGGACAGAATAGAAGGCACACTTTTCGGAAACGGAGAGCGTACCGGTAATGTAGATATTATTACACTTGCCATGAATATGTTTTCACATGGTATCGACCCGGGACTTGAGTTCGGAAATATGCCTGAAATCCGTGAGACATACGAAAGACTTACAAGAATGCATGTATATGAAAGACAGCCGTATGCAGGAGATCTGGTATTCTCTGCATTTTCCGGTTCGCATCAGGATGCTATTGCCAAAGGTATGGCTTGGCGTGAAGAGAAAAAATGTGAGCACTGGACCGTGCCGTATCTTCCGATTGACCCTGTGGATGTGGGAAGAACATATGATGCGGATGTTATCCGTATCAACAGCCAGTCGGGAAAAGGCGGCGTAAGCTATATCCTTAAGCAGAATTTCAGCATTTCACTTCCTGAAAAGATGCGTGAAGAGGTAGGATATGCCGTAAAACAGGTATCCGACGAAGAGCATAAGGAACTTTCACCTCAGTGGGTATATGAAATTTTTGAAAATAACTACATAGAGAATACACCGTATTTCCAGATTGCCGAATGTCATTTCAAACAAAATGACGGAATCATGGCAGAGGCAACAATAGCATGCGGTGAGAAGAAAACCATTGTGGATGCCAACGGTAACGGCCGTCTTGATGCCGTAAGCAATACAATCAAACAGTATTTTGGTATAAGTTATGAACTTTCCGTATATGAGGAGCATGCACTTTCCCAGGGCTCATCATCAAAGGCCATGGCATATGTGGGAATCACATTTGAAGGAAAGATGTATTGGGGAGCAGGAATTGATGAGGATATTATAAGAGCTTCAATTCATGCGCTGACCGTTGCGGTCAACAAGCTTCCTCCTATCAGCAAAGAGGAGTCAGGTAAGGATGACAGACTTATGACAATACTTAATTTCATACAGTCTAACTACCAGTACATTACACTTGAAGGTCTTGCAGCCAAATTCCACCTGTCAGAGCCGTATATCTCCAAATATATTAAAGATAAGTCAGGTAAGACTTTCGGAGAACATGTGGCAAATATCAGGATGAAGAAAGCCAAAGTACTTCTTAAAAACGGCAACATGACTGTTGAGAATATTGCAATTTCGGTAGGTTATCCTAATGTAGAGCATTTCAACAGGCAGTTCAAAAAGATGTTTGACATGACACCGGTACAATACCGTAATTCATGCAGATAAGATATTTATTTATAACAGAGTCTGAAATCTTTAACGGATTAAGGCTCTGTTTTTTTGCATAAATAAGATAAAAAGTATTGACATATAATTATATGGGTATAAAATAGTTTCTGAACTAACTGTTCGATAGCGAACGATTTTAAAGCCGAAATGCCGTGTGAACAGATTTTTTATAGGAGGAAATATGAATAAAGAGGACTCTATATGTTTTGCGTTTAAAAAAATTAATAATCTGATAATGAGAAACATTAAAGCCAGTCTTGCATTGGCAGGGTTTGATGAAGTAACAGTAATGCACGGATGGATTATGGGATATCTTTACGAACATCATAACCGGAAAATTTATCAGAAAGATATTGAAAATACCTTCAGTATTGCAAAATCCACTGTTACAAATGTTTTAAAACTTATGGAACAAAAAGGATATCTGACCAGGGTGACGGATAAGGAGGATGCAAGACTTAAGCAGATTAGTCTTACCCCGAAGGGAATAGAAGTTCACAAAGAGACAATAAAAGTTATTGACAGACTTCACGAGGTATATGAACAGGGAATTACCGAAGAAGAACGGGAATGTTTTTACAGAATTGTAGATAAAATTAAAACAAACATTAAAAAAGAAAGTAACATGGAGGATATGTCATGATAAAGACACTAAGTAAATACATAAAAGAATATAAAGCAGCGTCTGTAGTTACACCTTTCTTTATGATTTTTGAAGTTTTGATGGAAATAATTGTGCCGTATCTTATGGCCTCACTGGTTGATAACGGAATTGAAGCCAACAACGGGGAAGGCGATATGAGGCATATCCTGATTATGGGAGGCGTTATGTTAGTCGCCGCCGTTTTAGGACTCATGGCCGGCCTTATGGGCGGAAAATACGGTGCGAAGGCGTCAGCCGGCTTTGCCAAAAATCTTCGTGAAGGAATGTTTAACAATATTCAGACATTCAGTTTTTCAAACATTGATAAGTACAGCACGGCGGGACTTGTTACAAGACTTACGACAGATGTAACTAATGTCCAGAATGCGTATCAGATGCTTTTAAGAATATGTATGAGAGCACCGGCGACACTTATATGTGCTATGGCAATGTCATTTATCGTCAGTGCCAGAATTGCATTTATTTATCTGGGAGCGGTAATTCTTCTCTCAATTGTGTTGGTAATCATTATGCTTTCGGCACACAAGTATTTCAAAAAGGCATTTCCTATGTATGATGAACTCAATGCAAGCGTTCAGGAAAATGTTTCTGCCATCCGTGTTGTTAAGGCATATGTAAGAGAAGATTACGAAAAGGATAAATTTAAAAAGGCCAGCTTTAAAATATATAAGCTTTTATACAGCGCTGAAAAAACCCTTGCCAAAAACAATCCGGCAATGATGATTGCAATTTACGGATGTATGCTGATGGTAAGCTGGTTCGGAGCCAAGCTTGTAGTAGGTTCGCACCAGACTGTACTTACAACCGGTAATCTTACAAGTTTACTTACATACTGCCAGAGCATTCTCGGAAGCCTTATGATGCTTTCCATGTGCTTTGTGATGGTTTCAATGAGTATGGCAAGTGCAGAGCGTATCGCAGAAGTACTTAATGAGAAAGCGGATATAGTTAATCCGAAAGACCCTGAATATGAAGTGGCTGACGGAAGCATTACCTTTGAACATGTGGATTTCTGCTACAAAAACAACAGCGGGGAAATGGTACTTAATGATATTAACCTGAATATCCGTTCAGGAGAGACCATAGGAATCATCGGAGGAACCGGAAGTTCCAAGTCAAGTCTCGTAAACCTAATCAGCAGACTTTATGATGTTACAGGCGGAAGTGTCAAGGTAGGTGGCAAAGATGTAAGGGAATATGATCTTACCACCTTAAGAAACCAGGTAAGTGTAGTTCTTCAGAAGAATGTTCTTTTCTCCGGAAGTATATTGGAAAATCTCAGATGGGGAGACGAGGATGCTACTGAGGAAGAGTGTATAAGAGCCTGTAAACTTGCCTGCGCAGATGAATTTATCGAAAAATTCCCTGACGGATATAATACCCACATTGAACAGGGCGGAAGCAATGTATCGGGAGGACAGAAACAGAGACTCTGTATTGCCAGGGCATTACTTAAAAAACCTAAAATACTTATTCTCGATGACAGCACAAGTGCTGTGGATACTGCAACGGATGCCAGAATCAGAAAGGCATTTGCGACTGAAATACCAAATACCACCAAGATTATTATTGCACAAAGAATTTCCAGTGTCTGCAATGCGGACAGAATCATTGTAATGGACAACGGAAAAATTAACGGAATCGGTACTCATGATGAGTTAATTAATAATAATGAAATCTACAGGGATGTGTATGAATCCCAGACCGGCGGAGGAAGCGGTGACTTCGATGAAAATAAATCGGAAGGAGGTGCATTGTAATGCGCGGACCAAGAGGAGTTAAGCCTACAGTTGAAAATCCGTTACAGGTTTTCAAGCGTATTATGGGATATATATTAAAGAAACACATGTTTCTTTGCATAGTTGTTGTGATATGCATAATCGTTAATGTATTTGCAACATTACAGGGTACAATGTTTATTAAAACTCTTATTGATGATTTTATTAAACCTCTTTTAACCGATGCCAATCCGGATTATACATATCTTCGAAATGAAATAATCCGTGTTGCATGCTTCTATGCACTGGGAATTGCCGCATCTTACGGAAATACAAGGATAATGGCATATGTTACACAGGATACGCTAAAGAGTATAAGAGATGAAATGTTTCTTCATATGGAAACATTACCAATCAGGTATTTTGACACACATTCCCACGGAGACATAATGTCAATATATACCAATGATGTGGATACGCTCAGACAGATGATAAGCCAGAGTATTCCACAGCTTATAAACAGCGCAGTTACCATTGTGGGAATTCTGTACAGCATGATTGTAATAAGTCCGTTACTTACAGCCATATCCCTTGTTATGGTAGGTGTTATGTTGATATGTACCAAAAAAGTATCCGGCCTATCCGGTAAATATTTCGTGGCGCAGCAGAAAGATATAGGTACCGTTAACGGATATATTGAAGAAATGATGCAGGGACAGAAGGTTGTTAAGGTATTCTGCCATGAGAAAAAGTGTAAAGAAGAATTTAAGGAAATTAACGATAAACTTTTTTACAGCGCCTATAATGCTAACAGATACGGTAACATCATAGGACCTATAAATGCCCAGCTCGGTAATGTCAGCTATGTGGTTGTTGCCGTATTCGGAGGCCTTTTCGCAATGAACGGATTTGCCGGACTTACACTGGGAGGTCTTGTCAGCTTTTTAACATTCAGTAAGAGTCTTAATATGCCTATAAACCAGATAAGTATGCAGTTTAACAGTATAATTATGGCTCTTGCCGGAGGAGACAGAATATTCAGGCTTCTGGATGAAAAACCGGAAACGGACGAAGGATATGTCACACTTGTGAATGCCAGAAAGACGGATGGTAAAATCGAAGAATCCAAAGAGCGTACAGGTATGTGGGCATGGAAACATTTTCATAAAGATACCGGCGTGACGGATTATATAGAACTTACCGGAGATGTGGTATTTGATGATGTGGATTTTGGATATAACGAAGAAAAAATTGTTCTTCATAATGTTGATTTGTTTGCAACACCGGGGCAGAAAATTGCTTTTGTAGGGTCTACCGGTGCAGGAAAAACCACAATTACCAACCTTATAAACCGCTTCTATGACATACAGGACGGTAAAATCAGATATGACGGAATTAATATTAATAAGATTAAAAAAGCGGATTTGAGAAAATCGTTAGGAATTGTATTACAGGATACACATCTTTTTACGGGAACGGTTATGGATAACATCCGTTACGGAAAACTTGACGCAACAGATGAAGATGTATATGCGGCAGCCAAACTTGCCAATGCGGACGGATTTATTAAGAGGCTCCCTGACGGATACAATACCATGATTACAGGTGACGGAGCCAATTTAAGCCAGGGACAGAGGCAGCTTCTTGCTATCGCAAGAGCTGCCATAGCAGACCCTCCTGTGCTGATTCTTGATGAGGCAACCTCTTCGATTGATACCAGAACCGAAAAAATAGTCCAGGATGGTATGGATAAGCTTATGAAGGGCAGAACAACATTTGTAATAGCCCACAGATTATCCACCGTGCGTAACAGCGATTGTATCATTGTTCTCGAGCAGGGAAGGATTATTGAACGCGGAACTCATGAGCAGTTAATTGAGAAAAAAGGAAAATATTACAGTTTGTACACCGGAAATAATATTGCATAAATTAATAAATTTCTGTTAAATTTTTATTAATTTTTACATTTATGGCCCTTTTTATGTTAGAATGAAAACCTATTGGGAATTTTATATTATCATCGGCAAAAAGGAGGGCCTAACATGAACATGAATAAAAATGACATTTCGGACTTTACATCCAGATATGCAAAACAGTGCCAGGAGAATCAGAGAATTGATTCAGGACTTTACGATGAATACGGTGTTAAAAGAGGATTACGAGATAAAAACGGAAAGGGTGTTCTTTCCGGATTAACTAATATTTCACTTATTATTTCATCAAAGGAAGAGAACGGGAAGAATGTTCCTTGCGACGGAGAACTTTATTATCGGGGATATAATATTTTTGATCTGGTAAGAGGATTCTGTTCCGAGAACAGGTTCGGATTCGAGGAGATAGCATTTCTTCTGCTTTTCGGAGAACTTCCTACCGTTTCCCAGCTTGCGGAGTTTAAGGATGTTCTTAATGCAAGCCGGAGACTGCCTACTAATTTTACCAGGGATGTTATTATGAAAGCGCCGAGCGTGGACATAATGAATTCACTTACCAAGAGTGTTCTTACATTGGCATCATATGATAATAATGTTTCGGATTTGTCAATTGATAATGTACTCAGACAGTGTCTTATGTTAATAAGCGTTTTCCCTATGATGGCTGTGTACGGATATCAGGCATATAACCATTATGAAAGAGATGACAGTCTCTATATCCATCGTCCCGACAATAAGCTTTCATTCGCAGAAAATATTCTCAGAATGCTTCGCCCTGATAAGAAATTTACAGAGACTGAGGCCAAGGTACTGGATGCTGCGCTTGTTCTTCATATGGAGCACGGCGGAGGCAATAATTCAACATTTACAACAAGAGTTGTTACTTCTTCGGGATCGGATACATATTCGGTTGTGGCAGCAGCACTTTCATCACTTAAAGGACCTAAACATGGTGGTGCCAACATTAAGGTTGTAAGGATGATGGAAGATTTAAAATCCAATGTCCGTGACCTGAAGGATGAAGATGAAGTAAGGGCATATCTTAAGAAGATTCTTAATAAGGAGGCGTTTGACCATACCGGACTTATTTATGGTATGGGTCATGCGGTATATTCCATTTCTGACCCGCGTGCCACTATTTTTAAGGGCTTTGTTGAGCAGCTTGCCACAGAGAAACATCATTCCGATGAGTTTGAACTCTATTCCATGATTGAGCGTATTGCACCTGAAGTTATTGCGGAATCATGCAGAATTTACAAAGGTGTAAGTGCCAATGTGGACTTTTACAGCGGCTTCGTATACAGCATGCTTGATATTCCTACGGAACTTTATACTCCGATTTTTGCTATTGCAAGAATCGTAGGATGGAGTGCCCACAGAATAGAAGAGCTTATTAATGTGGATAAGATAATCCGTCCTGCTTATAAGAGCATCATGAATATGAGAAGCTATGAAAATATTGCGGAGCGCAATATTAAGATAAATACTACGGATGATATATTTCACAGAATTACAATGAAAGAGGAATAAGAATCAAAACTTCTTTCTGAAAGACATAAAGCAGTACAATCATTATTATTTCAAAACAGGAACTACCGGACTTTAATAAAGAGAGGCAGTTCCTGTTATTTTATTGCTAACTGCAAAGGAGTCCAAGAAACATTTTATGAAAATAATCGCCGAAAGAGGACTTCTCTACAGACTCGGCGGCAACTATATCAACCGTTCCTATTACAGAGCCGTTGTAGCTGTAGATAAGCTGCCCCAGAGTATCACCTTTTTCCAACGGGGCCGTCAGGTCGGAAATATATTCAAAATCTTTTGTAATAAGATTCACATCATAATCTTCCAGAAAAAGATGAGAAAAAACATTGGCATATTCACAGGAGACTTTTCCTGCGATATTTCCTTTAAGCGGAAGGTCATCAAGCTTTGGCGGTGAGTCATCTTTATAGAGGTGGCAAAGCCCATAGCCGTAGTTGAGTAAAGTGATGGAGTCGGATACTCTTGTTTTACTGTCGGGAGATGCCATAACCACCGAAATCAGTTCAATTCCGTTACGGTTAGCAGTAGCAGAAAGGCAGAATTTGGCAAGGCTTGTGGAGCCTGTTTTCAGTCCGGTTGCCCATTCATACTGCTTGATAAGTTTATTTGTATTTGTGAGTGTGAAATCTGACTGACCTTTTCTCGTAACATGCGTAATTGTGTCCATCCATATTGTTGAATAATCATGGATTTTTGGATATTTTGAAATGAGCTCTCTGGACATAATTGCAACATCTCTTGCGGTTGTCATATGTTCGTCAGCGTCCAGTCCGCAGCAGTTGACAAAATTTGTGTTAGTCATGCCTAACTCTTTTGCCCTGGAATTCATCCGGTCAACAAATGCCTGCTCCGAACTGCATATATGCTCCGCCATTGCGACGCAGGCATCATTGGCGCTGGCAATGGCAATGCATTTAATCATGGTTTCTACTGTCTGTACTTCACCTTCTTCAAGAAAAACCTGGCTTCCGCCCATTGAAGCGGCATGTTCTGAAACGGTTACATTGTCTGTATATTTGATTTTCCCTTCTGATATGGCGTCAAAAATCAGAATTAATGTCATGATTTTGGTTATGCTGGCAGGACGGAGTTTTTCATCAGCATTCTTCTCATAAATGATATTACCTGTGGAGGCTTCCATAAGAATGGCAGACGGAGCCTGAATTTCAGGTTCTGTGGCATTTACAGGGACATAAATGAAGGTAACGGATGTAATAAATGCAATCAGCAAAGAGATAAATTTTTTCATGGTAAGGTCCTTAAGATACTTACTATATTTTAGTATATGCAAAAGTAAAATATGAATTTTTATTGACTTTAATTTTTTATGTGTTATTATATAGAAAGCAAAATAATTAAAGGCGATGAAGACACATAGTAGTTGTCCGGATATTCTTTCAGAGAGAGCGGGTCACCGGCTGAGAGCCTGCTTAAGTTACGGCGGATGATGAAATTCATGTCGGAGCTGCATTTTTGAAAGCATATGCAAGTAGGAAATGACGCAGATGCACGTTACGCAGTTATAAGTGCCTGTCATTATGACAGGAATCAGGGTGGTACCGCGATTAACCTCGTCCCTTTGTTGGGATGAGGTTTTTTTATTTAACAGGAATTTCCTGTTAAATAAAAAACGCTCCGCTAAGGATTGGCACTCGCACGATAGGAAAATGTCAGCTAAAGCTGACCGTGCGCGGCTCGCAAAGCGTGGCAAGTCCCTCAAGGATTGAGGGATTTAGGGGGTTAGAGGCGGACTTGTCCGGCTTTGTTATTTAACAGAAAGGAAGTTGATTATGAAAGAAAAGTTACAGGCCATCAGAGAAAAAGCGCTTGCACGGATAGGAGAATCAGATACTCTTGATAAGCTTAATGAAATCCGTGTTGCATATCTTGGCAAAAAAGGTGAATTAACTGAAGTATTAAAAGGAATGAAGGATGTTTCGGCAGAAGACCGTCCTAAAATCGGAGCCATGGTCAATGAGACCAGAAGCATTATAGAAGAAAAGCTTGAAGAAGTAAGAAATAAACTTGCACAGGCAAAAAGAGAAGCACAGTTAAAGAAAGAGGTAATTGATGTTACTCTTCCGGCAAAGAGAAATGCCATAGGACATTCGCATCCTAATATTGTCGCTCTTGAAGAAGTTGAAAAAATATTTATAGGAATGGGTTATGAGGTTGTTGAAGGCCCTGAAGTTGAATATGATTACTATAACTTTGAGGCACTTAATATTCCTGCTAACCATCCTGCCAAGGACGAACAGGATACATTCTATATTAACAATAAAATCGTACTCAGAACCCAGACTTCATCAGTACAGGTGCATGAGATGGAAAAAGGCCGCATGCCTATCAGAATGATTGCACCGGGCAGGGTTTTCCGTTCAGATGAAGTTGATGCAACACATTCACCGTCCTTCCATCAGGTAGAGGGTCTTGTAATAGACAAAAATATTACTTTTGCCGACTTGAAAGGAACACTGGCAGTATTTGCAAAAGAACTTTTCGGTGAAGATACAAAGGTTAAATTCAGACCTCATCATTTTCCGTTTACGGAACCTAGTGCCGAAATGGATGTTTCATGCTTCAAATGTAAAGGTAAGGGATGCCGTTTCTGTAAAAATTCAGGCTGGATAGAAATTCTCGGCTGCGGAATGGTTCATCCTCATGTTCTTGAAATGAGCGGAATCAATCCTGAGGAATATACAGGATTTGCTTTCGGTATCGGACTTGAAAGAATTGCCCTTTTGAAATATGAAATTGATGACATGAGACTTTTATATGAAAATGACATCAGATTTTTGAATCAGTTCTAATAAGTATAGAAAGGAAAAGATTTATGAATACAGCATTATCATGGATTAAAGCATATGTGCCTGAACTTTCGTGTACGGCACAGGAATATACGGATGCAATGACACTGACAGGAACAAAGGTTGAAGGATTTGAATGTCTTGATGCAGATCTTGAAAAAATCGTTGTTGGTCAGGTTGAAAAAATAGAAAGACATCCTGATGCGGATAAACTGGTGGTATGCCAGGTCAATATCGGAACGGAGATTATTCAGATTGTAACAGGCGCACCTAATGTTTACGAAGGAATGAAAACTCCGGTATGCCTTGACGGAGGAAGAGTTGCCGGAGGACATGACGGATCAAAGACTCCGGGCGGAATTAAAATCAAAAAAGGTAAATTAAGAGGTGTTATATCCAACGGAATGATGTGCTCAATTGAAGAGCTGGGTTCATCAAAGGATTTTTACCCTGATGCTCCGGAAAGCGGACTCTATGATATGGGACCGGATGCGGTTGTTGGTTCCGATGCGGTAGAAGCACTGGGACTTCATGATGTGGTTTTTGAATATGAAATTACATCCAACAGAGTTGACTGCTACAGCGTTTTGGGAATTGCAAGAGAGGCGGCTGCAACTTTCAGAAAACCGTTTGTTCCGCCTGTTGTTACTAAAACAGGAAATGACGAAGATGTCAATTCAATGATTAAAGTTGAAGTGCAGGATACCGCTCTCTGCCCGAGATACTGCGCAAGAATGGTTAAAAATATTAAAATCGGTCCTTCACCTGAATGGATGCAGAGAAGACTTGCGGCAAGCGGAATAAGACCTATTAATAATATAGTTGATATTACCAACTATGTAATGGAAGAATACGGACAGCCGATGCATGCCTATGATTACGATACAATTGCTGACCACAAAATTGTCGTAAGAAGGGCAAAAGATAACGAAACATTCCAGACACTTGACGGACAGGAAAGAACACTTGACTCATCCGTACTGATGATTTGCGATGGCGAAAAAGCAGTAGGTATTGCTGGAATTATGGGTGGAGAAAACTCCAAAATTACAGACAATGTTAAAACAATGTTGTTTGAAGCTGCATGTTTTGACGGAACCAATATAAGACTTTCTGCCAAAAAAATAGGTTTAAGAACCGATGCGTCAGGTAAATTTGAAAAAGGTCTTGATCCGTATAATGCGGAAGCTGCAATTAACAGAGCCTGCCAGTTAATCGAAGAACTTGGTGCAGGTGAAGTTGTGGGCGGTATGGTGGATGTTTTCCCTGTAAAACCTGAAGCTAAGAGCCTGCCTTTTGAACCTGATAAATATAACAAGCTTCTTGGAACAAATGTATCTGAAGAAGAGATGCTTTCATATTTCAAGATGCTTGAGCTTGATTATGATAAGACCACCGGAATGATTAAGATTCCATCATTCAGACAGGATTTATTAAGATCATGTGACCTTGCTGAGGAAGTTGCAAGATTTTACGGATATGATAAAATTCCTGTAACACTTCCTTCAGGAGAGTCTACTTTCGGAAAACTTTCATACAAGCTGACTGTTGAGTCGGTTGCAAGAGAGGTTGCACAGTTCTGCGGATTCTCCCAGGCCATGAATTACTCTTTTGAAAGCCCGAAGGCCTTTGATAAGCTGTTGATTCCTGAGGATTCAAAGCTTCGTGAGACGGTAGAAATCATGAACCCGCTGGGACAGGATTTCAGTATTATGAAGACCCAGTCTCTTAACGGTATGCTTACTTCTTTGTCAACCAATTACAACAGAAAAAACAAAAATGTCAGACTGTATGAAATAGGCAATATTTATATTCCAAAGAGCCTTCCTCTTACAGAACTTCCGGACGAGAGAACCCAGTTTACTCTGGGAATGTACGGAGACGGTGATTTCTTTACTATGAAGGGTGTTGTGGAAGAGTTCTTCGAAAAAGTCGGAATGAACAAAAAGCTCGTATATGATACCTCGTCTCCTAAGACATTTTTACATCCGGGAAGACAGGCCGATATTGTATACAATGATACCGTAATAGGATATCTGGGTGAAATTCATCCTCAGGTTGCCGATAACTATAATATCGGTGAAAGAGTACAGATTGCCGTAATTGATATGCCTTATGTGGTTGAAATGTCAGACTTCGATAAGAAATACGAAGGAATTGCCAAATTCCCTGCATCCACAAGAGATATCAGTATGGTTGTGGATAAAGATGTTACTGTGGGAACCCTGGAAAATGCAATTGAAAAGAAGGGTGGAAAACTTCTGGAAAATTGTACCTTATTTGATATATACGAAGGCGAGCAGGTTGGAGAAGGTAAAAAGTCAGTTGCTTTCAGTCTTGTATTCCGTGCCAAGGACAGAACCCTTGCCGATACAGAAGTAAATGAGCTTATGGACAAAATACTTACAGAGCTTAAATCTCTCGGAGCTGTTCTGCGTCAGTAGAACTATCAATGTCTGTATTGAAAAGAAAAGGAATATATTCAAAATATGGAATTAAAAGAATTTTTTTATGAGCTTCCACAGGAACTTATAGCTCAGGCCCCGTTAGAGGACAGAGCATCATCAAGGCTTCTTGTTCTTGACAAAAATACCGGTGAATTTGAGCATAAAATATTTTCAGATATCATTGATTACCTTAATCCGGGGGATTGCCTTGTATTAAATGATACTAAAGTTATACCTGCAAGGCTACTCGGCGTAAAAAAAGATACCCAAGCCGCGATAGAAGTGCTATTATTAAAGAGGATGGAGAATGATACTTGGGAATGCCTTGTTAAGCCGGGTAAAAAAGCAAGACCGGGTGCTGTTATAGAATTCGGTGAAGGAGTGCTTACGGGAGAGATTGTTGATGTGGTTGAGGACGGAAACCGTCTTATAAGATTTACTTATGACGGGATTTTTGAGGAAATTCTGGACAGACTTGGACAGATGCCTCTTCCTCCTTATATTACACATAAGCTTCAGGATAAAAACAGATATCAGACTGTGTATGCCAGACACGAAGGCTCTGCGGCGGCTCCTACTGCCGGACTTCATTTTACAAAAGAACTTCTGCAGAGAATCAGGGAAAAAGGTGTTGTTATTGCTACCGTAACACTGCATGTGGGACTTGGAACATTCAGACCGGTCAAAGTCAACAAAATCGAAACACACCATATGCATTCAGAGTATTTTTGCATAGAACAGTCGGAAGCAGATAAAATCAACATGGCAAGGCAGAACGGCGGAAGAATAATTTCTGTGGGAACAACAAGCTGCAGAACACTTGAGTCGGCTGCACTTTCGGACGGAACAATTCCTGCAGCCTGTGGCGATACGGATATATTTATTTATCCGGGATATAAGTTTAAGGCTATAGACTGTCTTATTACCAACTTCCATCTTCCTGAGTCTACATTGCTTATGCTTGTATCGGCTCTTGCCGGCAGGGACAATATAATGGCAGCATATAATGAGGCCGTAAAGGAGCGGTACCGCTTCTTTAGTTTTGGTGATGCCATGTTTATAAAATAACTGTTTTGATAAAGTTAGGAGGGTATATATGGAAAGTACATTCGGAAGCGGAGCAACAGAAAAAAGATGGGCAAAGCGAATCGGAATTAATGCCACCATTAAACTTAAGTCCATTAAAAGCGGAAAGGCTGCTTATGAACTGAATGAAGATGCCTTTGATGTTACCGTTGTTAATATATCTAAAGGCGGAATGGCGTTCCGTACAGTGGAGAATCTGCCTCTTAGTTCATATTATGACGCAGATGTGGTTATATGGACCAAAGAGACATTTAATGTGGTAATTCAGATTGTAAGAATGGAAAAAATCGAAAATTCGGATGAAATCCTTTACGGATGCAAATTCATCGGAATGAGTCCGGGGGACCAGTTCAAGATTGATGTATACCAGATAATCAGCGAGACATAAAACAAACATACAGCACTGTGTTCATTAAGAATACGGTGCTGTATTTTGTCTTGTTTTCATTGCATTTGGAACATAATTTTGATAAAATAAATTTAAATTATGATTTAACAAAATAAAAGGAGAAAATAACATGTCAATTAAAGTAGAACCTTACGGAACAACGAAAGATGGAAAGGAAATTAAGTTATATACAATTACCAACAGGAACAACACAGTACTTAAACTTACGGATATGGGAGCTATCTGGGTGTCAATGATTGTGGCTGACAAGGATGGCAATATGGATGATGTGGTTCTGGGTCTTGACAGCGGAGACCATTACGAGACCGAAAGCTATGATGCATTCGGTGCTACCGTGGGAAGAAATGCCAACCGTATATGCAAACACCGTTTTGTATTGAATGGTATAGAATACAATCTTGCGGATAATGATTCCGGACACAATCTTCACAGCGGTCCTGATTCTTACTATACAAGACTCTGGAAGGGCGAGATTATTGACGATGAAGAAGGACAGGGAGTTGAATTTTCTCTTTTCAGTCCGGATGGGGACCAGGGAATGCCAGGTAATCTTAATATAAGTGTTTCTTATGTACTTACGGAGGATGATTCCGTAGTAATCGAATATAACGGTGTAAGTGATGCCGATACAATTGTAAATATGACCAATCATTCATATTTCAATCTGGGCGGACATAAATCAGGAAGCATTGAGGACGAACTTGTCTGGATTGATGCGGAAGGATTTACTTTCGGTGCCGACGGAGTGGTTACCACAGGAGAAATAAGAGATGTAAGCGGCACTCCTCTTGATTTCAGACAGCTTAAGCGCATCGGAGACGAGATTGACGCAGAGTACGAACCTCTTAACAGATGCGGCGGTTACGACCATAATTTCTGTCTTAAGACCAATGGCGAGAGTGTAGAGCTTGTTGCAAAGGTTGTATGTGAGAAAACAGGAAGGGTTATGGACATTTTTACTGATTTGCCGGGCCTTCAGATGTATACAGGTAATTTCATTAATGAGAAGAATCCGGGTAAAGACGGCGCAGTATATCATCCGAGATGCGGAGTTGCCTTTGAAACACAGTTTTATCCTGATGCGATTAACCAGCCGCAGTTTCCTTCGCCTGTAGTTAAGGCAGGAGAGCAGTTCAACTACTGTACGGTATATCATTTTTCGGTAATGGAATAAGAGGATTGGTATGAGAGATAATCATTTTTTTGCGATGATGTCGCGTATGAAATACATCAACCGGTGGGGATTGATGCGAAACACACTTAACGAGAATATAAGTGAGCACAGCCTTGATGTAGCAATGATAGCCCATGCATTAGGTGTAATTAATAATACATATTTTAACGGCACCATAAATGCTGACAGACTTGCTCTTATGGGAATGTACCATGATGCTACCGAAATAATTACCGGTGATATGCCTACTCCGGTTAAATATTATAATCCTGTAATCAGGGAAGCTTATAAGGAAGTTGAATCGGTAGCCAAGGACGAGCTTTTAAAAGGCCTCCCGGAGGAAATGCAACCGATATATGACTCCATTCTTGCAGATACTCCAAAAGAAAGGGAACTGTGGAAATTTGTAAAGGCAGCAGATAAGATTTCGGCATATATCAAATGCATTGAAGAGCAGAGAATGGGCAATTGTGATTTTGAGAAAGCGGGAGAATCCATTGTAACAATTATAAAAGACATGCATATGCCGGAAGTTGATTTTTTTATGGAGAAATTCATACCTGCATATCTGCTTACACTGGATGAATCCAAATAATATAACGGAAGATGGGTGACATAATGATAGGAAGAGAGGAACAGCTTAATACATTAACCGGTTATTATGAATCGGATAAAAACAATCTTTCCGTATTGTACGGCCGCTACGGAATCGGAAAGACGGAACTGATTAAAGAATTTATCAAAGATAAAAGCCACATATATTTCCATGCTGCTCCTTCAGTGGCCTTTGAGATGATTAACAGCTTTAACCGCGTTATTAAAGAACAGTTTCCGGATTACAAGGAAGCTTCCGGTTATCAGGGGATTTTTTCCGGTCTTACAACAGCAGCCGGCAACAGACTTTTACTGGTAATTGAAGATTTTCAGCATATTGTTAAAGTCGATGACAGCTTTATGGAAGCAGTGGCGGCATTTGTCAGAACGAAAAATCCCGGGTTAAAGGTAATGGTTATTCTTACCAGTTCATCCGTCTCCTGGATTGAAAATTCAATGGTCAAAACCATTGGTATGTCAGCAATGGCCATTAACGCCTTTATAAAGCTTAAAGAGTTTAATTATTCTGATATGGTCAGTCTGTATCCTAAATGCAGCACAACCATGATTCTGCATTGCTACGGAGTCACGGGAGGGGTTCCGTTATACCTTAACAGATGGAATCCCAATGAAAGCATCAGGGATAATATATGCAGACTTTTTCTTCGCAATGACGGAATTTTCAGGAATGAAGCGGAAAACTTTATAAAGGATGAATTCCGTGAAAGTTCTGTATATAATACGATACTTAAATGCATTGCCACAGGACTGCAGAAGCTTAATGAAATACATGAATATACGGGATTTGGCAGAGACAAAATAAGTGTTTACCTCAAAAACCTTATTGAGCGTGAGATTGTGGAAAAAGTCTTTTCATATGATGCCGGAGGTAATGAGCTGACAAGAAAAGGACTTTACAGAATCAAGGATGATTTTATTAATTTCTGGTTCAGGTTCGTATATCCTTATGCAGGCCTGCTTAACAGCATTGCACCGGAAGAATTTTATGACAGATACATTGCACCGGGATTTGATGAATATATGCAGGAAGCATTTATCAAAGTTGCGGGAGAGTTCCTGGAAATAATGTCTTCAATGGGCAGGCTTAAGTATAATGTGGAGAGAAAAGGACGCTGGTACGGTAAAACAGGGGATATACATCTTATTTTTGAAGATGAAGCCGGTAACGGAATTGTCGGTCAGGCATATACAGGCAATGAACCGGTGACATTGAAAGATTTAGAGACCCTTAAGGAGAATGTAAATCTGGCGGGAATTAATGCAGGGCAGTATTATCTGTTTTCATCCCGGGGATTTTCTGAAGAAATCATGTCAATACAGGACGATGATCTTGTAAGAATCAGAATAGAAGATTTGTAGAAAGAGAAATTTTATGTCAAAGAGTTTATATATTGCCGAAAAACCCAGTGTTGCGCAGGAATTTATGAAAGCATTGGGACAGTCCTCTTCAAAGCACGACGGTTATTCCGAATCGGATGATTCGGTTTTCACATGGTGCGTAGGACATCTTGTTACAATGAGTTATCCTGAAAAATATGACGAGGCACTGAAAAAATGGCGTATGGATACACTGCCTTTTATTCCGAAGGAATGGAAATATGAGGTTATAGAATCAGTTAAAAAACAGTTTAAAATTGTCTCAGGACTTCTAAACAGGGAGGATGTGGACACGATTTATGTCTGCACCGACTCGGGAAGAGAAGGAGAATATATCTACCGGCTTGTTGAGCAGATGTCCGGAGTTTCCGGCAAAAAAAGAAAGCGTGTCTGGATTGATTCACAGACCGAAGAGGAAATAAAAAGAGGCGTACAGGAAGCAAAAGACCTTTCGGAGTATGATTCCCTTTCGGATGCCGCCTATTTAAGGGCCAAAGAAGACTATCTTATGGGTATTAATTTTTCAAGAGTGCTTACCCTTAAGTACGGCAGAACCGTTTCATCCCTTATGAAAAGTGAGAAGCCGGTTCCCATTGCTGTGGGACGGGTAATGACATGCGTTCTCGGAATGGTGGTAAGAAGGGAAAGAGAAATCAGGGATTTTGTTAAGACACCTTTTTATCGTGTGATTGCGGATATTTCCCTTGATGAGGAAGACCGCAAATTCGATGCCGAGTGGAGAGCGGTTGAAGGTTCCAAATATTTTGAATCACCATATCTTTACAAGGAAAACGGATTTAAGGAAATGCGACATGCCTCCGAATTGATATCTTTTATGGAGGAACCGGAGCCTGTCAATTTTACTGTACAGAGCATTGAACACAAAAATGAAAAGAAACAGCCGCCTTTACTTTACAATCTGGCGGAGCTTCAGAATGACTGTTCAAGATTTTTTAAACTGAATCCTGACGAAACACTCAGATATACCCAGGAGCTCTATGAGAAAAAGCTAGTAACATATCCGAGAACAGATGCCAGGGTTTTATCTACGGCGGTGGCAAAGGAAATCCACAGGAATCTGGGCGGACTTAAAAATCTTTCCGAATACAAGCCTTTTGTGGATGAGATTTTTGAAAAAGAGACATATAAAGGAATCGCCAAGACAAGATATGTTAATGACAAGCAGATTACCGACCATTATGCCATAATTCCTACAGGTCAGGGATTTGCTAACCTTAAAAGCATTTCATCTGCCGGCAAAAGCATATATTTTGCCATTGTAAGAAGGTTTTTAAGTATATTTTATCCTGCTGCGGTATACAAAAAGGTTGCAGTTGTTATAAACCGGAATAACGAAAGCTTCTTTGCCAACTTTAAAGTTCTGGCAGAGGAAGGTTATCTTAAGGTTCTGTCCTACAAAAAGGATAATTCCCAGACCGAATCCAAGGAAGATGCTAAAGACGGTAGCCAGGACGAAAGTATCGGATGCGATACCGTTTTTCTGGAGAAGCTTAAGAAAATTAAAAAAGGAGATATCCTTAACTGTAACGGATTTTCAATTAAAGAAGGAGAAACCACTCCTCCCAAAAGATATAATTCGGGTTCCATGATTCTTGCAATGGAAAATGCAGGTCAGCTTATTGAAGATGAAGAGTTAAGAGCCCAGATTAAGGGAAGCGGAATAGGAACAAGTGCCACAAGGGCGGAAATCCTCAAAAAGCTTATAACCAAGGAATATATTAAGCTTAATTCCAAAACCCAGATTATAACCCCTTCACAGCTGGGAGAGATAGTATATGATACTGTAAACTGTTCAATTACAAGGCTTCTGGATCCCAAACTTACAGCCAGTTGGGAAAAGGGTTTATCCCTTGTTGCGGACGGAAGCATAACCAAAGAAGAATATCTTGAAAAGCTGGAGACATTTATTGTCAGAAATACTAACCTTGTAAAGTCTATGAATAACGAGTATAATCTTAAGGAGTATTTTGACAGAGTATCAGCATACTATAAAACTAAACAGTAAAAATATCTTACGATACTGCTTATAAAGGAGGCAGAAATATGTGTGGAATAGTCGGATATGTGGGACATCGGGATTGTGCCGATGTTCTGGTGGACGCACTCAGAAAACTTGAATACCGCGGATACGATTCTGCAGGAATTGCCGTTTTTGAAAATAATAAAATTAAAGTCGAAAAATGTCAGGGAAAACTTAACAATCTTGTTGAGCGGATGAAAACCGAAGGAAAACCTGAGGGACACTGCGGAATAGGACATACAAGATGGGCAACGCACGGGGAACCGTCCGATATCAATTCCCATCCTCACGGCAATAAAAGAGTTTCAATAGTACATAACGGAATTATTGAGAATTATGCCAAAATAAAAGAATTTCTTGTTAATCAGGGATATAGTTTTGTCAGCCAGACGGATACCGAGACGGTTGCAAAGCTTCTGGATTATTATTATGACGGAAATCCGGTTGCGACAATTGCAAAGGTAATCGGGGAGATTGAAGGCTCCTACGCTCTTGGAATTGTGTTCAGGGATTATCCGGACAGGATTTATGCTGTTCGTAAAGACAGTCCTCTTATTATAGGACTTGGCGACGGAGAGAATTTTATCGCATCTGATGTTCCGGCAATTCTTAACTATACAAGAAAATATTATCTGCTTGAACAGGATGAAATTGCGGTAATTACCGACAAAGATGTTTCTGTCTGTGATGTCCATGAAGAACCTGTCCATAAAGAAGTCCAGGTAGCTGACTGGGATGCGGATGCTGCAATGAAGGGCGGATATGAGCATTTCATGCTTAAGGAAATTCATGAACAGCCTACAGCAATACGCACCACAATTACACCGAGAATTAAGGACGGTATGCCTGATTTTAGCGAATGCGGTCTTACAGATGAGTTGATTTCATCATATAGAAACATCTATATCGTTGCCTGCGGAACTGCAATGCATGCAGGTGTGGTAGGAAAATATGTAATCGAAAAAATTGCCAGAGTCCCTGTTGTTGTAGACATGGCTTCTGAATTCAGATACAGGAATCCTCTTGTACAGGAGGGGGATCTGGTTATCCTTATTTCCCAGTCGGGTGAGACTGCGGATACCAAGGAAGCGTTGAAGATTTCAAAGGAAAAAGGAGCCAAAACACTTGCACTTGTCAATGTTAAAGGCTCATCAATTGCGCGTGAAGCGGATATGGTAATGTATACCCATGCAGGACCGGAAATTTCCGTGGCATCCACCAAGGCATTTACGGTCCAGATTTCCATGATGTATCTGTTTGCTTTTAAGCTGGCATATGCAAAGGGAATTATTTCCAAAGAAAAATGCATGGAATATGTGTCATTGCTTACCGGAATACCGGAGGTTATTGAGGAATGCCTTAAGGATAAACAGGAATCCCAGCTTGCGGCATCAAGAATAATGAATGCTGAAAGCATGCTCTATATAGGAAGAGGCCTGGATTATGCCCTCAGCATGGAAGGTTCACTGAAGCTTAAAGAAATTTCCTATATACATTCTGAGGCGTATGCTGCGGGAGAACTTAAACACGGCCCTATTGCACTTATAACCGACCAGACTCCTGTAATTGCCGTTGCCACACAGACTGACTTGTTTGAAAAGATTGTAAGCAATATTAAAGAAGTTAAGGCCCGTGGCGCCAAAGTCGTTCTTGTATGCGGAAAGAATGCGCTTGTTGGGGAGGATGTTGCAGATTATATTATAAGAGTTCCTGAGACGGATCCTTTACTTATGCCGATTGTTGCATCCGTGCCGCTTCAGCTTATTGCGTATTACACATCAATTCTCAGAGGAAATGATGTAGATCAGCCTCGTAATCTTGCCAAGTCGGTTACGGTTGAATAAGGAGGAAATAAAATATGAACGGATTAACAGTTCCTGAATTATTTGATTTGAATGAAACGATCGCAAAGGAACTTTTTGCCAATGCCACATATCCTTGGGAGGTCCTTCCGGATATTAAGGATTTTATAATCGGATTGGGAAAAAATCTTCCGAAGGAAGAATATGACCTTGTGGGAGAGAATATCTGGATTGCAAAGTCTGCAACCGTGGCTCCTACTGCAAGCATTACGGGTCCCTGCATAATTGATAAAGATGCAGAAGTGCGCCATTGTGCTTTTATAAGAGGAAGTGCCATTGTGGGAAAAGGTGCGGTAGTAGGAAATTCCACCGAGCTTAAGAATGTGGTTCTTTTTAATAAAGTCCAGGTACCTCATTATAACTATGTGGGGGACTCAATTCTCGGATTTAAATCCCATATGGGTGCAGGGTCAATTACATCCAATGTTAAATCCGATAAAACTCTTGTGGAAGTTAAGACGGAATCTGAGGTTATCCCTACCGGTCTTAAGAAAATGGGAGCAGTTCTCGGGGATATGGTAGAAGTAGGATGCGGCTCAATTCTGAATCCGGGCACCGTTGTAGGTTCCAATACCAACATATATCCGCTTTCAAGTGTCAGAGGTTATGTTCCGAAGGGAAGCATCTATAAGAAACAGGGAGAAGTAGTGAATAAAAGGTAAAATATAAGGGGCTGTAAAAAATCGTCCGAAAGAGCGCAAATATTATTTTGCATTTCTATATGAAATCATAATATGACTTGGTGCAAATGCTTCATCAGACCACCATCCGAGCCATGTTCCCGGAATATTGATTATCATGAATCCGAAACAACCAAATCTACATATACCGCTTCGTGGTGTATTTTCTCCAGAAAAGGTCCGAAAACATCCGATGTGCGAAGCTTTATCGATGAAGTATTTATGCACGGATGACAGGCAAAATACTCATCGTTAAGAATTTCACGATCTACCAAAAGCTTAACCCGGTTATCCTTATCATTCATAAGTCCCATAATGCTTACGGAGCCGGGAGTAATATCAAGAAAATCCAGAAGATATTCTTCGGGAGCGAAGGAAAGTCTGGAAACACCCAGCTGACTTGACACGATTTTCGTTTTAAATTTCTTATCCCCCGGCATGACGAGTAAATAAAAGTCTGTTTTACCTGCATTACACAAGAAAAGATTTTTGCATATAGGCGTATGAAATGCATTAATTATATCGTCGCAGGCATCCATGGTCATAGCCGGTTCGTGGTCAACTCTTTCATATTCAATATTCAATTCGTCCAATAAATCGTATGTGCGTTCTTCTTTGGGAAGACGGCGTTCTTTTGTAACAGGACGGCCTTTCCATACCTTAAGTTCCATTGTGAAATCTCCTTGAAGTAAAAAATCTTTGTGGGGAATATCCTTTCTCCTTGCGAATATACATTATACCAGAGAGTACAAATAAAAGATACTGTATTTTGGAGGGTATAATGGGTAAAAAGATTTTACTGGTTTTGAAGGTTTTGCTGGTTGCTTACGCAATTTCCGGCATATTGCTTCTGGTGGCAGCATTTGCCATGTATAAGCTGGAGTTAGGGGAAAATCCCGTCAGAATATTTATTCTGGTAATATACGGAGTGTCAACTATTGTTTCAGGGCTTATTTATGCCAAAAAGAAGGGTGAAAAAAGATTATTAAACGGTGCCATGATAGGTGCTTTGTATTTTATAATTTTGTCAGTTGTATCATTTATTGCAAATCATGGCTTTTATGAAGATATTAAAAAAGCAGGAATTTCCATGATAATATGTGTGCTGGGTGGAATTTTAGGCGGAATATTCAGCTAAAAAGATTGACCTTAGGTAACAGAAAAGTTATACTAGAAAGTAAGTTTAAGTGTAAATAGGAGGTTTACTTATGAAAAATGTTAATGATAGGGAGATTAATGATCTTTCAAGAAACATTCAGGTATGTATGACAAGATCCAATGAAATATTTACTGCAATAGGAAGAATGTTTTACAACCAGAATGCGGAAAATCCTTCTGAGGAATATGTACAGATGTTTAATGATCTGAAGGCAAACCAGGATCAGATTGAGAACATGCAGACAAGAATTAAATTCCTTAACGGAATTGTTGTATGTACCAACTGTAAGGCAGAGAATTCGGTTAATTCATCATTCTGTTCCGTATGTGGTACAAGACTTCCTCATACATACGCAACTGACGGAGCAAGCCGTTGCTCCAAGTGCGGTAATATAATCCAGCCGGGACAGAAATTCTGTAATGTATGCGGAACCAAATTTGATGAACCGGCACCTGTAGAACAGCCTGTAGTACAGCAACCTGTAGTAGAACAGCCTGTAGTACAGCAGCCTGTAGCAGAACAGCCTGCAGCAGAACAGCCTGTAGTACAGCAGCCTGTAGCAGAACAGCCTGTACCGGAGCAGCCTGCTGAAAGAAGATGCCCTCAGTGCGGAATGTTAGTTACAGCATCTGATGCTGTTTTCTGTGAAGGATGCGGATGCAGACTTTAATATCAGAAGTGAGAGGAAAGCATCATGGCAGGATCATCATTTGGTAAACTATTTAGAATAACTACATGGGGAGAATCCCACGGAGCCGGTCTTGGGGTAGTAATTGACGGATGCCCCGCCGGAATACCGCTTTGCGAAGAAGATATCCAGAAATATCTGGACCGCAGAAAACCGGGACAATCCAAATATACCACCAAACGCAATGAAAAAGACATGGCAAGAATTATGTCGGGAGTGTTTGAGGGTAAGACTACAGGCACACCTATTTCAATTGTTGTGATGAATGAAGACCAGCGTTCAGGGGATTATACCGATATTGCCCAGATGTACCGTCCGGGACATGCTGACTATACTTTTGATATGAAATATGGTTTCAGGGATTACAGAGGAGGCGGCCGTTCATCGGGAAGAGAGACAATAGGAAGAGTGGCAGCAGGTGCCGTCGCAGTTAAAGTCCTTGAAGAGCTTGGAATAAGTGTGGATGCATATTCACAGTGCATCGGAGGAATAGGAATTGATTATGACCGTTTTGATATGTCAGAGCGGGATAACAATCCGTTTGCAATTCCTGATAAAGATGCTGCCGAGGCTATTAAAGCACATGCGGATGATGCAATTTCAAAGCAGGATTCCCTTGGAGGTATTATTGAATGTTCGGTGAAAGGGCTTCCGGCAGGACTTGGCGAGCCTGTATTTGATAAACTGGATGCCTGTCTTGCCAAGGCAATTATGTCAATAGGTGCAGTAAAAGGCTTTGAAGTGGGAGACGGCTTTATGGTAGCTGAGACCATGGGAAGCGAAAATAACGACGAATTTTATATTAATGACGGCAGAATCTGCAAGCGTACCAATCATTCCGGCGGTGTTCTCGGAGGAATAAGTGACGGAAGTGAACTGGTATTCCGTGCGGCAATTAAGCCTACGCCGTCAATTTCATCTCTTCAGCATACGGTAGGAAGAGACGGTAATGAAATGCAGATTGCCATTAAAGGCAGACATGATCCTATGATAGTCCCGAGAGCTGTAGTTGTGGTAGAAGCAATGACTGCATGTACCATTGTTGATTTACTGTTGGAAAATATAACCTCAGTAATTGACAATGTGCGAAAAGTTTATAAGAAGTAGGAATTTTAATATGTATAAGATTTTAAATATGGACGGAAAGGCCAAAAGAGCAGAACTTCAAACCGTCCATGGAACAATACAGACTCCGGTTTTTATGAATGTAGGAACGGCAGCCGCAATTAAAGGGGCCGTGGCCACTACTGACCTTAAAGAAATAGGGTGTCAGGTGGAATTGTCCAACACCTACCATCTGCATGTCAGACCCGGTGATAATTTAATTAAGGAACTGGGAGGCATCCATAAATTCATGAACTGGGACAGACCGGTCCTTACGGATTCAGGCGGATTCCAGGTGTTTTCCCTTGCGGGACTCAGGAAAATTAAAGAAGAAGGCGTGCATTTCAATTCACATATTGACGGTCATAAAATTTTTATGGGTCCGGAAGAAAGCATGCAGATTCAGTCAAACCTTGGTTCTACGATTGCGATGGCATTTGATGAATGTATTAAGAATCCGTCACCGAGAGAATATGTTGAAAAATCAGTTGACAGAACAACTCGTTGGCTTGTAAGATGTAAGAATGAGATGGCAAGACTTAATTCATTGCCGGATACAGTTAATCCGCACCAGCTTTTATTTGGAATTAATCAGGGCGGTGTGTATGATGATATCCGTATCAGACATGCAAAGGATATTGCCGGGCTGGACTTGGACGGATATGCCGTGGGAGGTCTGGCTGTAGGAGAGACACATGAGGAAATGTATCGTATACTTGATTCGGTTGTGCCTTATCTTCCGGTCAATAAGCCTACCTACCTTATGGGAGTAGGTACACCTGCCAATATTCTTGAAGCCGTTGACAGGGGAATAGACTTTTTCGACTGTGTATACCCTACGAGGAACGGAAGGCATGGACATGTCTATACTCACTATGGCAAGTTAAATCTTTTTAATGCTCATTTTGAGAAAGATACATCTCCTATTGAAGAAGGCTGCCAGTGCCCGGCATGCCGTAATTACAGCAGGGCATATATAAGGCATCTGTTAAAGGCCAAAGAGATGTTGGGAATGCGTCTCTGCGTTCTGCACAACCTGTATTTCTACAATCACCTGATGGAAGAAATAAGGTTGGCAATAGAAGAAAACCGATATGGTGAATTCAAAAAGAAGACTTTGGAAAATCTCCAAAGCAATAACTAGAGCACTATTGGTACAGAAGGTGCATTTAAGGAGGAAGTAATATGATTTTAGCAGCATCAGGAACAACACAGCAGATTATTATGATTGTAGCATATATTGCATTCTTTGCGGTATTAATGTACTTCATTGCAATCAGACCACAGAAGAAGCAGCAGAAGAAACAGCAGGAATTACTTAATTCCATGGAGGTTGGCGACAGCGTTCTTACCACAAGCGGTTTCTACGGTGTTGTTATTGATATCACAGAAGATACTGTAATCGTAGAATTCGGAAGCAACAAAAACTGCCGTATTCCTATGCAGAAAGCCGCAATTGTTGAAGTTGAGAAAGCAGAGGCTTAATCTGTATATCATTAAGATTTTGTTAACAAGGAACCCTCTTTTCCGGATGGCGGAAAGAGGGTTTTTCTGCTATAATGAGCATAAAAGAAAACAGGCGGAGGCATAGAGGAGTGAAACTCATACATTTATCCGATTTACATCTTGGGAAAAAAGTAAACGGCTTTTCCATGTTGGAAGACCAGAAATATATATTGCAGGAGATAAGTGAAATAATTAATTCCGAAAAGATAGAAGCAGTGCTTATTTCCGGGGATATTTATGATAAATCCGTACCACAGGGAGAAGCGGTGGAACTTTTTGATTCCTTTTTATCCGGAATTTTTGAAAGCAGCAGAAAAGTTTTTATAATAAGCGGTAACCATGACTCTGCCGAAAGAATTGCTTTCGGAAGTAAAATAATGGCAGCGGGAAACTTTTATGTCTCTCCGGTTTACCGTGGCAATATTGAAAAAATATCATTGAATGATGATTACGGTGTGATTAATTTTTATCTGATGCCCTTTTTAAAGCCGGCATATGTGAGGCAGTATTTTCCTGAAACGGATATTCTCTCAGCTAATGATGCCGTTAAGACGGTAATAGGGAATATACAGCCGGACTACGATGAAAGGAATGTGATTCTTGCCCATCAGTTTGTAGCCGGAGCAGACATATCCGAATCGGAGGAAGCATATGTAGGCGGTACGGATATTGTGGACGGAGGCATTTTTGACGGATTTGATTATGTGGCACTCGGACATATACATCGTGCCCAGTCTGTGGGAAGGAATACCGTAAGGTACTGCGGGAGTCCGGTCAAATATTCTTTTTCCGAGGCTTCTCATGTAAAATCAGTTACTATAGCGGATATTAAGGAGAAGGGAAATGTGGAGGTATATACAATTCCACTTAAGCCTTTAAGGGATATGGTTGAAATAAAAGGTACATATATACAGATAACGGCCAAGGATTTTTATGAAAGACTGCATACGGATGACTATATGCACATAACGCTTACCGATGAGGAAGATGTACCGGATGCAATGGGCAAATTAAGACTTTTTTACCCGAATATCATGAGGCTTGATTACGAAAATACAAGGACAGGCCATAACAATGAAATCGGATATACCGGTGAAACAGAACATAAGTCAGGGCTGATGCTTTTAGAGGAGTTGTTTGAACTTCAGAATAACAAAGCCATGACAGAGGAGCAAAGAAAACTGGCAGAGGATATATTTTTAAGCATAGAGGAGGATAAGGAATGAGACCTGTATATATGGAAATATCTGCATTCGGACCATATGCAGGTAAAACAGTTATTCCTTTTGAGAAGTTAGGCGAAAGCGGACTTTATCTTATAACAGGAGATACGGGTTCGGGCAAGACCACAATTTTTGATGCGATAACATTTGCGCTTTTCGGGGAAGCCAGCGGAAACGGAAGGGAAGCGGGAATGTTAAGAAGTAAATATGCAGACCCGTCTGTGGAAACTTATGTGGAAATGGAATTTGAATATCAGGGCAATACATACCGTATTCACAGGAATCCCGCTTACGAGAGACCCAAAAAAAGAGGCGAGGGAACGGTAATAGAGAGCGCGGATGCAATACTTTCATATCCTGACGGAAGGGTTATAGAGGGTGCCGAGAAGACAATTAAAGCCATAACAGAGCTTATAGGTGTGGACCGTTCACATTTTTGCCAGATTGCAATGATAGCCCAGGGGGATTTCCTGAAACTTCTTTTTTCCAAAACAGATGAGAGAAGTAAGATTTTTCGTGAAATTTTTAACACAGGTGTTTTCCAGACTTTTCAGATTAAGATAAAAGAAAAATTAAAAGTTCTTGAAGATGAACTTAGGGGATATAGGGACATTATAGCAAACGGTGTCAGAAATATCATGTGTGACAGCCAAAGTGAATTTTATGAAGAATGGAAAAAAGTTACCGACGAAAATACAGGCTTAAATATATTAGAAATTATCAGGCTCGCAGAATGCATAATCGAATCTGATAACTTGTCTGAAACAGGAATTGAATCCAAAATAACAGAAACCGATGCGGTATTTGATGAACTTAATATAAAAGAAAATGCGGCAGAGAGACTTATTAAAGCATTTAAAGAACTTAAGAATACAGAAAATGACATAGAAGTGCTTACCATAAAGCAAAACGGACTTTTAAAGGATTATGAAAACATCCGTGACGAATACGAAGGTATTGCCGGACTTAAAGTAACAATCGAAGAAGAAAAAAAGAATCTTAACAATTATGCGGAAGCCAAAAAGCTCAGAAAGGATATATCTGACAAAGAAAATAAATATAACATGCTGTGTAAAAGGCATGAAGAGGATACCGGGGCAATTAAAAAATCCGAACAACAGTCAGAAGAATTGCAAAAAGAAAAAGAAGAAATAAAAGACTGTCACGAAACCCTGGCGGAGCTTGAAAAAGAGAAAGTATTGACGGACAATAAATTAAAACTTCTTAGAGAAGCAGAGTCTCTGATTAAACACCATATGGTGCTTCAAAAAGAACTTTTAAATGCACAAAACGATTATCTGAAGGCCTCAAAGGTCTGCAAAATCCAAAGAGCATCAACGGAAAAGATAATGCAGGATTTTCTTGATGCCCAGGCAGGGATACTGGCACAGACACTCACAGACGGGCAGCCTTGCCCGGTGTGCGGCTCAATTCATCATCCGCATCCTATGCCGCTTCATACCGACGCTCCGGATAAGGAAACTGTGGATAAAGCCAAAAAACTTCTGCAGGAAGCAGAAAAAATTCAGAACGAGTCCAGCAGGAAAGCGGGAGAACTGGGCGTTAAGGCAGATAATTCCTTAAATATCCTTAAAGACAAGATGGCATTGATAGATGATACCGCAAACCTTACAAAAAAACTTTCCGATATGGAGTCAGCCGGGCAGGAGGTGCGCAGATATATAGAAGATGTTATAAAGGCTTCTGATGAAATTACTTCGAAGATTTCTTACGTTAATTTGCAGGTTGAGAGAGCAGAATATATCGAAAAGCAAATTCCTGTTATCAGGAAAAACATTGACTTACTTGTGGACAGACTGCATGAAACGGAAGTTAATAAAACCCGCCTTGAGACCGAACTTAAAAGTCTTAGGGCAGAGAATGACAGGATTTGCAAATTACTTAAATACGGCAGTGAAGAAGAAGCCATGCAGAATATTTTAAGCATGGAGAAAAAGGCAGAGCGGATTGAAAAAGAAAATAACAGAATAAACATATCACTGAAACAATGCGAAGAGCAGCTTGCCGTTGCCAAAAACAGAAAGGAATCCCTTGATAAAGAGCTTCACGGCAAAGAAATACCTGACATGGATTTCCTTACCAAAGAAATTGAAAGGGTACGGACTGATAAGAGAAAGTTAAGGGAGCAGAAGGAACAGGTGGTGTCTGCAAATACTTTCAATAAGAAAACATTAGAGCGGATTAAAGAGTGCAGTGAGAAAATAACTGCGACGGAAGAAAAGTGGATACAGATAAAAGCTGTTGCGGATACCGCCAACGGAAATCTGTCCAAATCCGGTAAAGCCAGAATTACACTTGAGACATATGTCCAGATAAATTATTTTGAACATATAATTATCAGAGCCAACAGAAGATTTCTGAAGATGAGCCAGGGCAGATACGAATTAAAAAGGTGTAACGAGGCAAGGAATCTGAAAGAGCAGACAGGTCTGGAACTGAATGTAATCGACCATTATAACGGTTCCGAAAGAAGTGTGAGAACACTTTCCGGCGGTGAAGCTTTTATGGCATCTCTTTCACTGGCTCTGGGAATGGCTGATGAAGTACAGGAAATGTCAGGCGGAATAAAACTTGATACACTTTTTATTGATGAGGGATTCGGTACTCTGGACGAAGAATCTCTTAATCAGGCAATGAAAGTTCTTAACGGTCTTACCGAAGGAAACAGGCTTGTGGGAATCATTTCCCATGTGTCCGAACTTAAAAACCGCATAGATAAACAGCTTGTGGTTACAAGAACGGCAGCAGGCAAAAGCGGTATAAATATCAACATATAATTATATTAGTTAAAAATTTATCAATAAAAAAACATAAAAGACATCATTTTTTAAATCTGATTTATCAAGTATAATGACAAAGATGGAATTGATGTCTTGTTTTTTTACCGTCAATGTTATAAAATTTAATGTAATAGCCTGTTTTAAGGCATTGTACAGGAGAATAGAAGAGGTATACAAAAATGAGTAATTACAAAATAACAGTCATTCCGGGAGACGGAATCGGTCCTGAAATAGTAACGGAAGCCATGAAGGTTCTGGATGCTGCAGGAGACAAATTCGGATACAAGCTGGATTATACTAAAATTTTAATGGGCGGATGCTCAATCGATAAGTACGGGGTTCCCCTTACTGAGGAAGCCGTAGAAATTGCCAAATCAGGAGACGCAGTCCTTCTGGGAGCCGTAGGCGGAAATGTAGGTAACTCCAAATGGTATGATGTGGCACCGAATCTCAGACCGGAAGCAGGACTTCTCAAAATCAGAAAAGACCTTGAGCTGTTTGTTAACATGAGACCGGCATATCTTTATAATGAGCTTAAAGATGCCTGCCCGCTTAAGACAGAGATTATCGGGGACGGATTTGATATGGTTATCATGAGAGAACTTACCGGAGGTCTCTATTTCGGCGAAAGACACACCGAAGAAATAGACGGTGTACTTACAGCTGTTGATACACTTACATATAATGAAAACGAAATCAGAAGAATTGCCATAAAGGCTTTTGATATTGCAATGAAGCGCCGTAAAATCGTAACAAGCGTCGATAAGGCCAATGTACTTGATTCTTCAAGGCTCTGGAGAAAGATTGTTAAAGAAGTTGCTGCAGATTATCCTGAGGTTACATATACAGACATGCTTGTAGATAACTGCGCAATGCAGCTTGTTATGAATCCGGGACAGTTTGATGTTATTTTAACTGAGAATATGTTCGGTGATATTTTATCAGATGAAGCAAGCATGATTACAGGCTCAATAGGAATGCTTTCAAGCGCCAGCCTGGGAAGTACCAAACTGGGACTTTACGAGCCTTCACACGGCTCTGCTCCTGATATTGCAGGCAAGAATATCGCAAATCCGATTGCCACAATTTTATCAGCAGCAATGATGCTCAGATATTCCCTTGATCTGGATGATGCGGCAGACGCAATTGAAAATGCCGTACAGCAGGTTTTAAAAGAGGGATATCGTACAACCGACATTATGTCAGAAGGCATGACCTTGGTTGGAACAGACAAAATGGGCGACTTAATCGCTGAAAGAATATAATTTATTGTATGGAGGATATGATATGAAAAGTGATGCAGTTAAGGCGGGAGTACAGCAGGCTCCTCACAGATCATTATTTAATGCTTTAGGCTTTACCAAGGAAGAAATGTCAAAGCCTCTTGTAGGAATCGTAAGTTCCCAAAGTGAAATAATTCCGGGACATATGAACCTGGATAAAATAGTAGAAGCAGTAAAGCTTGGTGTGGCAATGGCAGGCGGAACTCCTGTTGTAGTTCCTGCAATTGCTGTATGTGACGGTATTGCAATGGGTCATGTGGGAATGAAATATTCTCTCGTGACAAGAGATTTGATTGCAGACTCAACTGAATGTCTTGCAACCGCACACCAGTTTGATGCACTTGTCATGGTGCCTAACTGTGACAAAAATGTACCGGGCCTTTTGATGGCAGCAGCAAGACTTAACATCCCTACCGTATTTGTAAGCGGAGGTCCGATGTTGGCAGGACATGTCAAAGGTTGTAAAACCAGTCTTTCAAGCATGTTTGAAGCTGTAGGAGCATACACCGCAGGTAAGATTACAGAGGAAGAGCTGGATGAGTATGAGAATAAAGCATGCCCTACATGCGGCTCCTGTTCAGGAATGTATACTGCCAACAGTATGAATTGTCTTACCGAAGCAATCGGAATGGGACTTAAAGGCAACGGAACTATTCCTGCCGTATATTCAGACAGAATTAAGCTTGCAAAGCATGCCGGTATGAAAGTAATGGAATTACTTGAGAAAAATATCAGACCTCTTGACATAATGACCGAAAAGGCATTTATGAATGCATTAACGGTGGATATGGCACTTGGCTGTTCAACCAACACCATGCTTCATCTTCCTGCAATCGCAAAGGAAGCCGGAGTAGAATTAAATCTGGATATTGCCAATGAAATAAGCGCCAGAACTCCTAACCTTTGTCATCTTGCACCTGCAGGACACAATTACATGGAAGAGCTTAACGAAGCAGGCGGAATATATGCGGTTATGAACGAACTTTCCAAGAAAAATCTCCTGTATACCGATTTAATTACAGCTACAGGAAAGACAGTTGGAGAGAACATTGAAGGATGCATCAATAAGAATCCTGATATTATAAGACCTATTGACAACCCATACAGTGTGACAGGCGGTATTGCGGTTCTCCGCGGTAACATTGCTCCTGATTCCTGTGTTGTTAAGCGTTCGGCAGTAGTTCCTGAGATGCTTGTACATGAGGGCCCGGCAAGAGTGTTTGACTGCGAGGAAGAGGCAATTGCTGCAATTAAGGGCGGTAAAATCGTTGCAGGAGATGTGGTTGTTATCCGTTATGAAGGCCCTAAGGGTGGCCCGGGAATGCGTGAAATGCTCAACCCTACATCAGCCATTGCAGGAATGGGACTCGGAGCAAGTGTGGCATTAATAACAGACGGTCGTTTCTCCGGAGCATCAAGAGGAGCATCAATAGGACATGTTTCTCCTGAGGCGGCAGTTGGCGGACCGATTGCCTTTATCGAGGAAGGCGATATCATTAAAATCGATATTCCGGCCAATACAATTAATGTTGATTTAAGCGATGAAGAACTTGCACAGAGAAAAGCCAAATGGCAGCCTAGAGAGCCAAAGGTTACCAAAGGATATCTTGCCCGTTATGCAAAGATGGTAACCTCTGCAGATAAAGGTGCGGTATTAGAGATAAAATAGTTAATGAAAATTAGGAGATAGTAACAATGCAGCTTACAGGTTCACAGATAATTATTGAATGCCTTAAAGAACAGGGAGTAGATACTGTTTTCGGGTACCCGGGAGGATCAATATTAAATGTTTATGATGAACTCTATAAACATTCTGATGAAATAACACATATCTTAACATCCCATGAGCAGGGCGCTGCCCATGCGGCAGACGGTTATGCAAGAGCTACAGGGAAAGTAGGAGTATGTTTTGCAACTTCCGGACCGGGAGCAACCAATCTGGTTACAGGTATTGCTACGGCTTATATGGATTCGGTTCCAATGGTGGCAATCACATGTAATGTTACTCTTCCTCTTCTTGGCAAAGACAGTTTCCAGGAAATTGATATAGTAGGAGTAACTCTTCCTATTACCAAACATAACTTCATTGTTAAAGATGTAAATAAACTTGCAGACACCATCAGGGAAGCCTTTCATATTGCAAGATCCGGAAGACCGGGTCCCGTACTTGTGGATGTCCCTAAGGATGTAACTGCAAAGCTGGCAGAATATACAAGGGCGGTTCCTATACGGGAAGGCCGCAGTAACGAAGGCATAACACCTGATGCGGTGGCCAATGCGGTATCAATGATTAAGAAATCCCAAAAGCCTTTTATCTTCGTAGGCGGCGGTGCAGTTATTTCAGAAGCCAGCGAAGAACTTGCCGAATTTGTTAAAAAAGTTGACGCACCTGTTGCAGATACTTTGATGGGCAAAGGTGCCTTTGACGGCAGAGACCCATATTATACCGGTATGCTTGGTATGCACGGAACCAAAACCTCTAACTTTGGAGTTATGGAGTGCGACTTGCTTATAGTTGTCGGTGCCAGATTCTCTGACAGGGTTACCGGAGATACAACCCGGTTTGCACCGAATGCCAAAATTCTCCAGCTTGATATCGACCCTGCCGAAATTAACAAAAATGTCCGTGTGGATTCTTACATACTTGGAGACATTACGGAGATTCTTAAAGCCCTTAACAAAAACCTTGATAACTGCCGTCATGACGAGTGGATGCGCCATATCATCCAGATGAAGGAGCTTTATCCGCTCAAATACAATCATGATATTCTTACCGGTCCTTACATTGTAGAGAAAATCTATGAAGTAACAGACGGAGAAGCGGTTATTACCACTGAAGTCGGCCAGCACCAGATGTGGGCTGCCCAGTATTATAAATACAGCAAACCAAGAACCCTTCTGACTTCAGGAGGCCTCGGAACAATGGGTTACGGCCTCGGAGCCTGTATCGGAGCCAAGATGGGCTTAAAAGACAAGACCGTCATAAATATTGCCGGCGACGGATGTTTTCGTATGAATATGAACGAACTGGCAACCGCCACAAGACACAACATTCCGATTATCGAAGTTGTCATTAACAATCATGTACTTGGTATGGTCCGTCAGTGGCAGACTCTGTTCTACGGGGAAAGATATTCCAATACGGTTCTTGATGATATGGTTGATTATGTTAAGCTTGCAGAAGCAATGGGAGCAAAAGCTTTCCGCGTAACCCAAAAAGAAGAGTTCGAACCTGCACTCAGAGAAGCAATAGCCTTAAATGTTCCATGCTTAATAGATTGTCAGATTGAAAAAGACGACAAAGTGTTCCCGATGGTGTCACCGGGAGCCTCATTGGCAGATACATTTGATGCGTAAAATGATAATTACTAAGCCGACCCTGTGGTTAAAATGGAAGCCATTTTAACCGCAGGGTCGGCTTGATTTATGGGGAGAAAAAATAAGCATATTGTATATATTTCTGTATATCTATTCTTTCTAAAATTCTAAAATATTACCATATGTGAAATTGTAAAATTCAGAATGCTACGAGTTACATAGTATTCTATTTTTTCTTTTGTTCTGACAAAATTGTGCAAAAAGTTACAAATTTACGACTAGAAATTACAAACTTTCCATAAATAAAATTTTTTTTGATATAAAAAAATAAAAATACAGATGAGGGAAAAATATGATTCATATAGCGATATGTGATGACGATGAGAGAATACTGGAAAATTTGAAAATTGAGATATTGAATATTCTTGATAATCAGGCAATTGTATCCCTTCATGATAATCCGTTTTCATTAATTACATATATTATGGATGAGGCGAAAGGAACAGTTGATGCGGTTTTTATGGATATTTGTTTAAAAAGTCAAAATGGGATTTATGTTGCAGAGTCAATACTAGAAGAATGTCCAAATATTAAAATGATATTCATGACCAGTTATATAGACAGAGTGAGAGATATTTTCAGAATTAATCCGGTTTATTTTTTAATAAAGCCGTTTGAGGAAAATTACTTAAAAGATGCATTATATAAAGTCATTAAAATGATAGATGAAGAAGATGCAGACATAATAAGAATAGGAACGGGACATAAGGGAGTAACGACATTAAAAACCCGAAACATTTATTATATAGAAAGTGATAAAAGACAGATTATTTTTCATCTTCAGGATACAGAACGTGCTTGTTATATGAAACTTGATATTCTTGAAAATCAACTAAAAAGTAATTTTCTAAGGGTTCATCAGAGTTACATAGTTAATATGGATAAAATAAAAGAAGTAAATAAAAACAATATATTGTTATACAACGATACTGTTATACCGATAAGCCGCTCAAAATATAAAGAGGTAACAGAATTAATAAATAAATATATGAATATAGGTTAGAAATCAGAGGTGCATAAATGAAAACATTATATAAATCATTTGTTGAGTGTATCTTCGGAGATGATTTTGGAAGAAAATATCCATTGCATGATGGAATTAACAGGATAGGCAAGGGTTATCACATGGACATTTGCATAGCAGATGATATCCAGATAACGAGAGATAATCATTGTTCAATAATATTTAACGAAGAGAAGGGTAAATGTGTAATTGTACCGTCAATAGGTTCTCTGACATATCTCAATAATTCACTATTAAAAGAATCAGTAGAAATTAAAGAAGATGATGTTTTCAGAATCGGAAGAAGTGAATTTACAGTAAGATTCTACAAAGAAGAGTAAAATTCTGCAAAATATTACATTAACATTACAATTAATTACATATTAAATAATTGGGAAAATAAATTTGGTATAAAAAAGAGAGAAAAAATATGATTGTAACATTAAGCAATAATCGACAAATGAATAAAACAATCCTGCCTGACAGGGTTACAGGACAGTACTGGATTAAGGATGTATACAATGGAAAGCAACGCGACCTCATATGCGTGGAAGCTGTTGACGGGAAATGGATTGCCAGAAGTAATGAACAGGCACAGTTTTACGATGCAGGGAATAATCTTATAAAATCTGTGGAAATTAAAGCAGAATGTGTGTACATACTTCGTACGGAAGATGATGAAAAATCTCTGCTCTTTGCAGACAGCTATTCAGATTCAGGAAGGGAATTCCACCGACTCCATGTTTCAGGAGGAACAGAAATTTCCATTGGAAGAAATGAATCAAATACGATATGCTATGTGAATAAATTTGTTTCAGGAAAGCATGTCATTATTAAGAAAAACGGAGATTCGTGGACTGTACAGGATTGTGGCAGCACTAACGGAACATATGTTAATAACAGAAGAACCGGAATAAAAACCTTACTTCCGGGTGATGTGGTTTCTATATTGGGATTAAGAATAGTAATCGGATATGATTTTATAAGCATAAATAATCCTAACCATCAGGTAGTATGGGATAGTGATATCCTTAAAGATTATGCAGTTGATAATATTTCTGATGATGATGTAAGAGAAAGCAATATAAAGGAGGAATTCTTTTATCGTTCTCCGAGATTGAAAAAGAAAATAGAGCCTCTTAAACTTAAAATCTCACCTCCGTCTGCCCGCGAAGACGGGGACCGTATGCCGATGGCTATGGTAATGGGTCCGTCTCTTACAATGGGATTAGGCTCTGCTACTACCGGAGTATTTTCAGTCATTAACGGTATTAGCAGAAATGCTGCGTGGACCTCAATTGCTCCTACAGTAGCGATGTCTTTCTCAATGTTATGTGGAATGATTTTGTGGCCTATTTTAACCAAAAGGGCTGAAAAGAAAAATAAAATCAAACAGGAAAACAAGAGGCAGGAAAGATATCATGCGTATCTGATGGAAGTAAGGGATACGATTACCAGGGAGGCAAACAGTCAGTCTGAAATATTGACGGAAAACAATGTATCATTAACAGATTGTGAAAACATAATTATGATTCCTATGAGAAATCTCTGGGAACGTGCCATTGGACAAGATGATTTCCTTAATCTTCGAGTTGGCATAGGTGATATTCCTATGTGGACAGAACTGTCTTATCCGGAGAGAACATTTACGATTGATGAAGATATTTTGCAGGACGATTTACAGGCCCTTGTAAATGAACAGAAAATACTCAAACAGGTTCCGATAACATTTTCACTTCTCGAAAACAATGTTTCCGGAGTAATTGGTGAAAATCATGAAGAAGTTATGCAGTTTGTAAAGGGTTTAATAGTAAGAATTGCAGCAACTCACAGCTATGATGAAGTAAAACTGATGGTCTTTTGTGATGAAGATGACTATTCAGAGTGGGAATTTGTAAAATGGATTCCACATATATGGAACAATGAAAAAAGCATAAGATATTTTGCCAATAATGAAAATGATGCAAAGGAATTATTTTCATTAATAGATAAAACCATTGATGAATTTAATCAGGAACAGGGAAAAGAAGTTAATCAGTATTTCATCATAATTAATGCCAGCAGAAATCTTACCAAAAACTCTGACACAATGAAAAGATTGTCTACGGAAGGAATAAAGTATGGATTTCTAATTATTAATGTCAGTGATGGAATACATAATCTTCCAAAAGATTGTTCCAAAATAATTGAAATCAACTCAGAGCATTCAAAAATATATGATAAGAATGATGTGAGTGGTGAGTGTCTTGAATTTAATGCCGATTTAAGACTTATGTATTCCGAAAGTGAAGTTGCTCACAAATTAAGCAATATTAAGCTGGATTTGACTACCGGTTCAAGTGCACTGCCAAATATGCTTACATTTCTTGATATGTATAAGGTTGGCAAGATTGAGCATTTAAATTCCCTTACAAGGTGGAAAGAAAATAACCCGATTGTAACATTGAAAGCACCGGTAGGTGTGGATTCGGTCGGTAATCTGTTCTATCTGGATTTACACGAAAAATTCCAGGGACCGCATGGACTTGTGGCCGGAATGACCGGTTCGGGAAAAAGTGAGTTTATTATTACATATATTCTGTCTATGGCAGTTAATTATCACCCGGATGAAGTGGCATTCATATTGATTGATTATAAAGGCGGAGGACTTGCAGGAGCATTTGAAGATAAAGAAAAAGGAATTAAACTTCCTCATCTTGCAGGAACCATTACAAACCTCGACGGAGCTTCCGTAAATCGCTCATTAATTTCAATACAGAGTGAACTTAGGAAAAGACAGGCCATTTTCAATGAAGCAAGAAAAATTTCTAATGAAGGAACAATAGATATTTATAAATATCAAAAGCTTTACAGAGACGGAGTTGTGAGTGTTCCGGTTCCGCATTTGTTTATTATTTCTGATGAGTTTGCGGAATTAAAATCACAGCAGCCTGAATTTATGCAGCAGTTAATAAGTGCGGCACGAATCGGTAGAAGTCTTGGTGTACATCTCATACTTGCCACCCAGAAACCGAGTGGTGTTGTAGATGATCAGATATGGAGTAACAGTAGATTCAGGGTATGTCTCAAGGTGCAGGAAAAATCCGACAGTATGGATATGATAAAAAGACCGGATGCTGCTGAACTGTCTGCTACAGGCCGCTTCTATTTACAGGTTGGCTTTAATGAATTTTTTGATATAGGTCAGTCGGCATGGTGCGGAGCACCTTATATTCCTACAGACTTACAGGACAAAAAAGAAACGCCTTCAATTCAGGTAATTGATAATCTTGGAAGAATACAAAAAGAACTTAAGCTTGAAAACAAGGCCAAAAATAAAGAGTCGAAATTAAAACAGATAGTAGGTATTGTAAATTATTTATCGGATCTGGCAAAGGATGAGAATATAAGTGTTTCACCTTTATGGCTGGATGAGATACCTGAGAAAATATATCTGAAGAATGTAATTAACCGGTATAACTTTGTAAGAAGTGATGGTTATGGAATTGAAGCGGTAATCGGTATATATGATGATCCGTTTAACCAGAAGCAGGATATTCTTACGCTTTCACTTACGGATAAAGGCAATACAATAATTTACGGTAATGCAGTAAGCGGCAAGGAAATCTTTTTAACAACATTCATTTTTGATTTATGTAACAATTATTCGCCTGAATATCTTAATCTGTATGTTATGGATTTCGGAACAGAAATGCTGCAGATGTTTTCAAAAGCCCCTCAAGTGGGAGATGTGATTCTGTCTTCTGACGGTGAAAAGGTAGTCCGGCTCATGAAAATGTTGAAGAACTCCTTGAAAACAAATAAGAAACTTCTTTCCGAAGCGGGAGGAAGTCAGGAACTGTATTTTAAATCCACAGGACACCCAATTCAGAATACGGTGGTAATAATTAATAATTTTGCCGCGCTGAATGAATTATATGAAGATGTATTGGAAGATATTTCATATCTTACAAGAGAAGGCCCGAAATACGGAATATTCTTTATATTTACAGCAAGTACCGGGAATGAAATTAAATACAGAATAGCCCAGAATTGTGCCCAGAATTATGTTTTACAGATGAACGATAAATCGGATTATGTATCGGTTCTGGGAAATGTAGAGGGTGTATATCCGTCAAAGCTTGCAGGAAGAGGAATTATTAAGAATGAACATGTGTATGAGTTCCAGACCGCCCGTATATGTCCTGATGAAGAATTACAGGAACTGGTTAAATTCTGCTGTGAACAGTGGACGGACAAGTATATCGGATTAGAGGCGAAACCTGTAGCGGTTATTCCTGAAATACTAACATCTGAAAGATATACCAATACAGTTTTGAATCCGGACAGTATTCCTGTGGGAATTGAAGTAACTGAAATAGAAGATATAACTTTTGATTTCACGAATAATGTAGTAACTCCGATTTTTGCCAAGGATTTCAGGCGTGTTTGGCCGTTTGTAAGCGGAATTCTAAAGCTTTTATCGCAGGTTGACGGAATACAAGTTGAAATGATTGAAGAGAGTATTACGGAAGAGAAACTTATTGAAATATTTAATACGGTTGCACTCAGAAATAACCAGTATAAGAAGACACATGATAACAGTTCATATAATCAGTATTTTTATTTTATTAAGAAACCGGGTCAAATGTTTGATAATCTCGGAAGTAAAGGGAGAAGCATATTTGCTGAAATGACGGCGAAGTGTGAACCTGAATATAATGTTCATTTTATTATCTGCGATGATTTTAACTCGGCAAAAAAATATACTGCGGAAGAATGGTTTAAGAAGCGCTGTGATACTTCAACAGGAATATGGATTGGTGATGGATTTGATGAACAATACATATTAAAGAGCGATATTACATTAAGAGAAGCCAGAACAATGAAAAACGATTTGGGATTAGTTATTAAAGAAGGTGAGACATTCAAAGTCAAAATAATATGCGATACAGATGAGAAAGGAGAGACTGTATGAAAGGAATTTTTGTATCTGTAAAGGTTCCCGGAAGCGGCAGGACATTTGAAATATGTATTTCAGGAAATTTAAAGATACATGAACTTACACAACTGTTAATCCAGGCATTTGACAATCTTACGGATGAGGATTTTAATCCGGTAAATTCCATCCTCTGTGATGGGAAAATGGGGAAACCTTTTGATATTAATATGACAGTAAGTGAAGTGGGTATTACCAACGGAACAGAACTGTTATTAATATAAATCTTTATTTACGAAAGGAGTTTTATATGAGTACTACAATAATTAAAGTAGATACTGAAGCTATTGCAGGAGCGTCCCAAAAAATCGATTCATTAAAGGTTCAATATTCATCTTCATACGAAAATGTTTATGGACTTTTTGAGCAATTGGATTCATCCTGGAATGGTGTTGATAACGACAAGTACAGGGAACAACTTAATGAATTTAGGAACGATTTTCAGGATTTGGAAGAAAAACTGCAGGATTATATTGACTTTCTTAATAAGGCAGTAACTGGCTACAGTGATGTTCAGGAAGATCTTACAACTAAGGCAGGAAGCCTGAAAGCAGACAGATAGAAGGAGGATAAACATGGCAAAAATTGAAGTTGATTGGAATGAGTTAAATGGAAAAGGCAATGAGATGGTTAAAGAGTCAGGTAAAATGAAAGAAATACTCGAAAACATTAAGACAGAAATTCTTAACCTGAATGACACATGGCAGAGTAATTCTGCGGAACAGATGGTAGGTTATATAAACGGAGTTATGACAACAACCTTTGAAAAATATAAAGAGGTCGTAGAAGAATACGGTAAATATCTTCAGGAGGCTTCAGAAAGGTACTCTGAAACGGAGACTAATCTTACAGATGAGGCTAATAAAATGCTTAACTTTGAGTAAAATATGTTTCTGTGCCGGTAAATAACCGGCACAGAGAAAAAGGTGGGATATATGAAAAATACAATAACAGTAAATACAAATAATATTTATTCAGCAAAAGAAAAAATAGCTGTATACAAAGAAGATTACAAAAGCAGTTTTGAAAAGATATATTCATTGAGTGAAGAAATATTTGAGTCCGGAAAATGGAGTGGCGATGATGCCAGAATGTTTAATGAGAAACTTCAGGGTTTCAGGAATGATTTCGACGCATTGTACAGGAAATTATCCGATTATTGTGTGTACCTGCAGAAAGCAGCAGAAACATATGATACTACACAGACCGGTATTGAGAAGCAGGCAAACAGACTTGCGACAGACAGAAAATAACATGTAATAACAGGAGGGCAGATTATGAAGCGTATAGTTAGTATATTAATGGCATTAGTCATAATATTCTCTTGTGTAGGCTGTTCAAATACAAAAGAGATTCAAAATAATATTGATAATAACGAAGAATATATAACCAGGGCATCCTGGGTAGAAACAGTGGGAGATTTGTTCGGAATGACGGAATATCTGAATGAAAAACCATACTTTGTGGATGTATCTGCCGATTCTAATCTTTTTAAATATGTTCAATCCTGTTATGAATGGAATGTAATATCAACAGACACGGAAAACTTTAATCCGGAAAGTACTGCGACATTGGGATTTGCGGTTTGTTCTTCCGTAATGATAATTAAAGGCGGAGAAGAAGGCCTTACTAATGATGATTTGCTTGATTATGCCGTTAAAGCTGAATTAATAAGTGAAGAAGAAAGAGCAAAATCTCTTAATACAGGGATTACAGCACAAAGGGCCAGTGATCTGGTAATTGCGACAGAAGTAATTTATCTGTCAGAAAATACAGAAGTAATTGATGAATTAGTTGTAAGTGAAGATTTAAAAGACTACAGTAATGAGACTGAAAATATAGTTTATGTTGATGAAAACGAATACAAAGTAGATGATTCCATAGGAAAAGAACTTGGTATCGGAGATATCATAACCGTACCGGGAAATGATGGTATCAATGCCGAGGTTGCTGTTAAGGTTTCAGAAAAGAAAGAAAATCCGGATGGTACATATACATTGGTAACCAAACAGCCGGAAATGGAAGAAGTATTTGAAGAAATAAATATTCAAGGTACCAGATATGCAGATTATGATTATTTTGTTCCGGTAGAGGGTGTAACGGTAAGTCCTCTCTCAGAAGATACCCAAACATCCCTTTTGGATAATGCAAACGGAACATTGTGTGTAAATACAGAAAATCCTTATGATAGTGCTGTTAAACTTGCAGGAGAAGATGAAAAGGATAAGTCAAGCTTTGAATTGACTGTGAAATTAAATAGTAAAGGAAAGATTGAATTAGCAGAAAGTTACAGTAATGGCAGTAACAGCTTTGGTATTGGTATTGATTCTGACGGAAGTGTATCAATAGACAGTACGAATTCAGATAACCTGAAATCAAACATGGAATTTTCGGTTGCAAATTCTCCGGATGAATTTTTAAAGGAACTAAATAAGGAATTAGATTTTGATTTTGGCGGAATAGTAGATGATGAAGCAACCTCTCTCGTTAAGGATTATGAGTCAGGAATTCTTAAAGAGGACGAGTTGGAAAAAGCATTAAGGCGTGCCGATGCCAGAATGGCATTTGCACCAAGAGGAAATTTTAAAAAAGGATGGAGTATTACCGGTAAAGTTGCGATCAAAGACTTTGCCATAACCCCTGATGTACAGTTTGGTACATTATTTGGCAAAACAAATATCTTTGATTTTAAAAAAGCAACGGTAAGGGTAACAGGAACAATCGAGAGTTCATTAAAGGTTAAAGGTAATTTAAGCGGAGAATATAAGGTTGGTGAGCTTATTTTCCCTACCACAATTCCTACATTAACCATTAATGTACAGTTTTTTGTTTACTTTGAAGCTAATGGCGAACTTTCTATAAAAACATCAATAAAAGTTGATAATAAAATTGAATGTAAAAAGGGTGCTGCTCCAAAGAAAACGAATAACACAACAGTGGAAAATGAAGTAGAGGCTAAACTTGAATTAGAGGTAGGAGCTGCAGCGGGAGCCGCAATTTATGTCCTTGGATTTGATGTGTTGTCAGTCCGTATTAAAGCAGGAGCCGGATTAGAGATTGGAGCTTCCTGCGTAGAAAGCTGTGACGTAGAAAGGACAGATAATTCTCTGGTATATACTGAAACATATAAAATTAAAGGAGAAGGGGGAATATATTTCCCGCTTATAACATTGGAGGTTAACGAAACTAAGGGAAATGTTCTTGGTAAGCTGGGGCTTAAATTGTCAGCTGAAATAATATCAAAGGATAGTATTAAGAATGGCAAAACTATTGGAAAATATATACCGTTTTTTGGTGAGGATGGGTATGAAAAGGTCATTTTTGAGAGAAAAATAACAATAGAAATATTGGATGAAGAAGAAACAGAGTACGAAGGTGGGGATTATCTGTTGTTGAATAAGCTGGCTGTTAATCTGGAAAAAGGCAGTACAGAAACACTTGTGATAGAAAATTATCCGGAAGGTTATGATGAAAGTGATATAAAATGGACATCTGATAATAAGGATGTTGTCACGGTGAAAGATGGAAAACTTGTTGCAGTCGGTGTGGGTAGCGCCAATGTTACGGCAACTACAAATGACGGAAATTATTCCTGCATTTGCGGAGTTATTGTTTATGAATAAAAGGAGTAAGTATGGCATTAGATGTTGGAAGTGCAAAACAGAGAGCATCGGAATTAAGGTCACATGCAGAAACTGTATCAAGGTATAAGAACAGTGTTGGGACGATGAGAAGCACTATATATGATCATTGGAATCAAGGTATAGTGGCTGAAATACCCGAATTAATCCAAAGAATAAATGATGAGATTGATTTAGCTGTATCAGAGCTTAATAGTATTGCTTCTAAAATAGAATTGACTGCTACACAAATAAGAAACGAGGAAATCAGAAAAGAAGAGGAAGAGTTAAGGCTTCAAAAGCTTGCAGCCGCAAAGGCAGCTGCGCAGGCAGAGGCTCAGACAGTTAAAGTGTCTGAGCCTGAGCCCGTAGTACAACAGCCTGTGGTAACAATTGTGGAAACAGAGGTAACCCAGGGTACAAATTCCCAAACCGCTAAGAAAACAACTGTTAAGCAGGTAGAGAGCAAAAAGAGCAGTCAAAAGTCATTGTTAGACTGGTTCAAGAAATGGATATAGCGTAAGAGGAACAAAATGGGAAAAAACTATAAGATTCATGAAACCGCAAACGGAATTAATGTTGAATTTCAGGCTAATGTAAAAGTTAATTCAAGAGAATTGGAAAATCTTAAAAGAAGAGAAATTCCAGAATTATTTGCACCGGATATTGTATATAAAAAGGGCAGGACAATTCTAATATATGACACATCAGGATATGCATCACTCAATTCATATTTGAAAAAAGGTATTAAAAAGAAAGAATTTCTGGATGTAATATACAGTTTCCTTAAAATTAGTACCGAGTTGAAGAAAAAATTCATGCAGAATGTGAATCTGATATTGGACGAAGACAAAATATTTGTTAATGAAGTAAACGGAAACATAAAATACATATACATTCCCCTTATATATTCTGATAGAAGTGATGAGACTATCGGGTATTTGAAAAATCTTCCTTTTTGGTGTGTTTTCAGCAACGCAGAATCCCATGAATATGTTAAGCAGTACATAAGTTATTTTAGTAATATGATAAATTTTTCCATGTATGATTATTCTGCTTTGTTGAAAAAGCTGTCAGGAGGAAATGCGGATAGTACGAGCGATAAATGCTTTCTTATCAAATCTGATACCAATCAACATATCAGACTTAATAATAAAGTTTCCACAATAGGGAAGAATGAATCTTCAGATATAGTTGTTAACGGAAATCATGTAAGCAGAAATCATGCCCAGATTATTTTTCATAACGGAATACATTATCTTCAGGATTGCAATTCTACTAATCATACATATCTGAATGGGAAGATGATACAACCGGGTGTAAAGATAAAACTTGAAAATAAAGATGTAATTACATTCGCAGATGTCAGTTACATATATGTAACCGGATATAAGGGAGGAGAATGTGATGAATTTTGATTATGAATATATAACAACCGCAGCAGATGTCTCCAACAGTCACGGCATTAATTTTGACTGGAAAATATTTTGTTTTTGTATCATTGGAATATTAGTTGTTTTGGTTATAGTGTTTTCTATCTTTTTATTTAGAAACAGAGCAGTACATAAAAAAGTAACCACGAAGGGAAACGGAGCAGTCTTCTGCAAAAAATGTCACAACGAATTTGATGCAGGGCTGTCAAGGTGTCCATATTGCAAAAACAGAAATAACCAGGGAGGGTAAAGAATATGTCTAAAATAAGTATAAATGTTTTGGGTATCACATCTGTTATTCCTAAAATCAAAAGCGTAAGAATATATAATTTTGAAGATGTAAGAAGAAAAATAGATTCGACCAGATGCAATCTTGATAGCAGGATATCCAATACGGACAATATAGATAATGATATTAAAAAAATAGAGAGACGCATTGAAAATATTGAAGATAATCTGTATATTCTTGAACGCATTTTAAGCATGGCATGTGAGAACTATGATAATGCGGAAAATAGTCTTGAAAAAAATGTCGGAAATATTCTTGGATGGAATGATATATCATATTCAGAATATGGACATGGCGGAGACGGAAGAAAATTCTGAAATTGGATTACCGGAGGGAAAAAATGATTACAAGCTTTGCATATACCAATGTAGGAGGTCGGGAAGTAAACGAGGATTCCTGCATTATTTTGGAAAACGGAGAGTACTATTGTTTTGTCTTATGTGACGGACTTGGAGGGCACGGAAGAGGAGAAGTGGCATCCGGACTGGTTACGGAAGTTTTCAGAGACTGCTTTGAAAACGGAATAGATAATCCGGAAGATTTTATTCCAAAAACTTTTGAAATTGCACAAAATATGTTGTTGTCAGAACAGGCGGCGCAAAAGGCTTCAAATGAAATGAAGACGACT
>JBJENE010000021.1:0-16607 GCA_051880035.1 Butyrivibrio sp. | reverse complement strand
AAACGCCCCGTTTATAAGGCTTTCTTAAGCTTGTCACTATTATATCTCAATCCCCCCGTTCCCATTTTGAAACTGTTTTATCGCTGATTCCAAGTTTCTCAGAAAGTTGCTTTTGGGTATACCCTTTTCGTTTTCTTTCCTCTGCGATAAACTTTCCAATTAATATCTGATCCATCCGGTTTCCTCCTTTCTGAGTCAATTATCAATCATTATCATTCCTAATAACACCCACGCAGCGTAGAAAATGGTGAATTTCTGCGGATTCTACTCTTCGTAGATATAAAATTGGAAATTTATTCTTTTTCCAAATACACAAACTGTAAATCATCATTGACAGCTTTTTGCTTAAATATCTTATATCCCATTCTTTGATATAACCGGATATTATTTGTACTTCGTGTACTTGTAAAAAGTTCGTATCTTTTTCCCGGAAAATACTGCTCAATTTCCGTGAGAAGCTTTGTGCCATACCCATTATGTCTATATTCAGGATGAACCATAAGCTTTCCTATATATACCGTTTTGTCCTTATCTTTCGCCCGGATTGAACCAATTATTTTCCTATTCTCATCCACCATTTTCAGAATAATGCCCTCATTATATTCGTCTATGACTTCTTCCAATGTCTGCTTCAATGGCGGAATGTCCTTATTCCCAAATAATTCTGCTTCACTCTGATATGAAAGGTATTGCAATTGAAAAATTCAGACAAATCCTCGTAGTCTGCCCTGCATATACTGTTTTTCATATTGAAATATGCCTCCTGTTTTTTCCGTAACTCAATTTGTGCTTTTTAGCAGTGAATACATTTTCATGTCAAGAACTTTGCCGTTTTTTATGGCATTATTTCTCAATGTGCCTTCATATTGAAAACCTGCTTTCTCAAGCACGCGGCAGGATGCAATATTATATGAAAAAGGTTCTGCATAAATGCGGATGATATCGCTATGTTCAAAAACATATTCGCAAATCTGTTTTACCGCTTTTGTCATGATTCCTCTGCCCCAGTATTCTTCCCCGATATAATATCCCAGTTCGGCAGTCAGCCTGTGGATATTTCCCTGACGAAACACACCGATACTGCCGGCTACTTTTCCGTCTACGATAATGGCAAAGGCAAAAGTGTCATTTTCATCTGCCTCCAGCATGGAAGTTATATAATACTCTCCATCCTGCTCTGTATAAGGATACGGAAGCCCATCTCGAAGATTATCCTGAACTTTTTTATTTGAAAGTGCTTTTGCCAGATCTTTTGCATCTGCCATCTCCCATTTTCTTATTATCATAATGTTTTTTCCTCTCAAAATCTATATCTTGTTACAGTTTTTTGGTCCTGAAATAGTCCTGTTCATCTTCTCCCACTATTTCAAAGCCAAGTTTTTCGTATAATTTCCCCGCGGCAATATTTTCTTTACGGTGTCCGAGATTAATATGGGCTGCATTGTAGTCTTTTTTCAAAATATTGATTGCCATTTCCATTGCCTGTTCGGCATACCGGTTGCCCTGATATTTTGCATCAATCATAAGCGGGTTAATAAAACCCGATATGCCATCCTCGTCATAGCCCAGACCGATAAGACCAACTATTATTTCATCGGACATTATTGCGTAAAGAGTGGTTTTTTCTTCGTATCTGCTTATTCCCAACCAGTAGGTGTTGGGAATGGGGAAAATGTTCTTCTGTTCTTCCGAAACCGATAAATTTACCGCTTCCAGCCAGTTGTCTTTATTTAATTCCGTTAAATGTATTCCCATGAACACCTCAAATCACATTTTATTATCCGATTCCAAAACCCGGTCGCTACTCTGTTCCAGTTCTCTTTTTTTCCAGCTGATAAAACCGTACATATCATTAATAAAGAAAATAAAGAAAATGACAACCACCGGGATATACTTCGGATTTTCCATTGAGGCCAAAACCCAAAGTATAATCAGCACAATATCATTTGAGGCATATCCCAATGCATAATACGACGAACGAAGCATAGTGAGCGCTGCTGCAAGAAAACTTGTTGTGATTGAAATTGTACTAAAAATAATATTAGGTGTATTCAGGAAGCGTAGCAGGAAATAGAACGCCACCGTGACTGCAAAGCAAGAAAATACAAGTGCCACTGTCTGTTTCCAATTCAACTTTTGAATTGCTACTTCGTTAGCATTTTTTTCTGATGGATTCTTAAGCCATGTAATTGTTGACCATATAGCCATAGGCATTGTCATTCCAAGATAGGTAACCATTTCTCCCCAGTATCTGAAGCGCCAGGAAATAATGCCGTAAAGGATACTAAATACAATCATCAGTATCTGTGCCCATACATTACCTTTTGCCGCAAAAATCAGAGAGGTAACACCGATTAATGCTGCCATAAGCGTTAATAAATCCAAGTCACCTGATAAAACATTTGAGACAGTAACAATAATTAATGAACCTATCCAAATAGCCCATTCTTTTTTTGATAAATCCCGAATCGGATTATTCATTATCATTCTCCTTAATTCGGATTATCCTTGAAGTCCGTTGGACTGTCTTATCATATCTTCAACCACAATATCGTAGATTTCTCCCACGGTATTACAGTATTCCAATATTTTCCATGGCTCATTCGTATGAAAATGAATTTTTATCAAATCCTCATCTCCGGCAGCAATCAGGCTGTTTCCTTCAAAATGCTCCGTAATATAATCTGATATTTCATCCTCATCCAAATCCCTGTCTCTTCTGTCAATAAGAAGCTGTGTATCGTAACGATACGCAAACTGATCATCCTCTGCATCAATTGAATTAATTCCCATTTTAAAATCCTCCATTTTTATATTTCTTTCTCAATCATTGTTTCACAGTCCTTTATAAGTTCTGCTTTTCCATTGGTGGTTTCCGTAATCAGGGTACGGAATTCCTGCTCTTTTTCCTTAGTCAATGCCACTTCGAATTTAACATTTTCCGTGTATTCGGTGTTGATTATCTGTACTCCTGTACCCGAGAGGGTGTATTGTATTTTACCTGCACCGTTATAATCGGTTGTTATAAAATATTTTACCCCGGGAACAAGTTCTGCAAGCAGACTGTTATTAACCGCATCCTTGGCAGCCTGGGTATATGCCCTGACGAGACCTCCCGTTCCAAGAAGTGTTCCGCCAAAGTATCTTGTAACAACTATCAGACAGTTATGGACACCTGTCCCAAGGAGCACCTCAAGAATAGGCTTGCCGGCGGTTCCCGCAGGTTCCCCATCATCGCTGCATCTTGTTATTTCGTTATGTTCACCCAGAACATAAGCATAACAGTTATGTCTGGCATCCCAATATTTTTTGCGTATTGATTCCAGATATTTTATAACCTGTTCTTCACTATCCGCAATGAAAACTTTTGCGAGAAAACGGGATTTTTTTTCTTCATAAAATCCCTCTCCGCCTTCTTTTATAATTATCATGTTTCTCTCTCTTTTTCTTTTATTCAAATTACATATTACAACAAAATCGAAAAATGCGCCATACACTCCGTCATATTTGGGTACATTTTTGTTAATACTTGTTACCATATTGTTAAGTAATTCCTACATTTAGGTTTTTTTCTTTATTTATCCGCATTTATTTGATATACTGATACCATAAAGGAGGCGCTTATGAACTACAGCAGCGACAGTATTAAGAAGAAACAGCGCGAGCTTTCTTCCCACAGCAAAAAGATGACCACCAAAATATTTGTATATATTTTTAAAATTTTCATGGTAATTCTGGTTTTTGGAACAATCGGAATTGTCAGCATGGGAGCAGGTGCCGTAAGCGGAATTATCGAGACAGCACCGGAAATAACCCTCAATGATGTCACTCCGTCACAATACAAAACCACTGTATATGACTGTAACGGAGTCCAGTTGGAAACCCTGGTTGCATCGGGTGCCAACCGTATTTATGTTACCATTGATGAGATTCCTTTGAATCTTCAGAATGCATTTGTTGCCATTGAGGATGAGCGTTTTTATGAACACAACGGTATCGATGCCAAAGGTATTTTCCGTGCTGCATATGTGGGTATTATCCACAATTTCCGTTTTACCGAAGGTGCCAGCACAATAACGCAGCAGTTAATTAAGAACAGCGTGTTTTCCGTAGAGAACGAAGACAGTAACGGTGACCGAATTAAGCGTAAAATTCAGGAACAGTATCTGGCTCTTAAACTGGAGGAAGAAGTTCAGGACAAAAAAGTAATTCTTGAAAATTACCTGAACACCATTAATCTGGGCAATAACAACCTGGGCGTCCAGTCAGCAGCCCATAATTACTTTAATAAAGATGTTTCGGAGCTTACTCTTTCGGAATGTGCGGTAATAGCTGCCATTACACAGAGTCCATATTACTACAATCCGATCAGACATCCTGACAACAACGCCAAAAGACGTCTTAAAGTCCTCAACAATATGCTTGAGCAGAAATATATTACCCAGGCCGAATATGACGAGGCAATTAACGACGATGTATATTCAAGAATCCTTAATATCAACAGTTCTTCATCCACATCATCCGCATATTCATATTTTACGGATGCTTTAATCCAGGAGATTATGGAAGATCTGATGACACAGAAAGGATACACATATACTCAGGCATACAATCTGGTATACAGAGGCGGTCTTTCTATATATTCATGTGAAGATTCAGAGCTTCAGGATTATGCAGAGACCATAATTAACAATCCTGCCACCTGGGGCAATTATGTGGAATATACGGTTACATGCCGTTTCCAGATTCGGGATGCCGACGGAAATATTTCAAGCTATACCGAGTCCGGTCTTCTTCAGTATTTGCAGAAGAAATACGGTTCCGGCAAGGAACTTATCTTTTCTTCCACAGAAGAAGCCGACGGCTATATTGAAGAGTATAAGAATTACACCATTGAGGAGACAGGAGGAACTATCGTATCCGGCAGTGAAAGCTGTACCTACACTCTGCAGCCTCAGACCTCTTTGGTTGTAATCGAGAATAATACAGGATATGTGCGCTGCCTTATCGGAGGCCGCGGCAACAAGACCCAAAGCCTTGTTCTTAACCGTGCCACAAGTTCCGAAAGACAGGCCGGTTCAACCATCAAGCCACTGGTTGTATATGCTCCGGCTCTTGATACATGCGGATATACTCTTGGTACCGTAATTGATGATGTTCCTTACTCATACAGTACGGGCCAGGTTATTAAAAATAATGATGATGAATATAAGGGATATGTTTCTTTACGACAGTCACTTGCAGAATCCAGAAATGTCCCTGCTGTAAAGACTCTTGAGAACACCGGAATTTCCACAGGTGTTGCATACCTTAAGAATTTCGGAATTACAACACTCCGTGATGCCGATATGTATCTCCCTATCGCTCTCGGAACCTGTAGCGTAACCAACTATGAAATGACCACGGCATACACCACTTTTGCCAATGGCGGACAATATATTGAGCCAAAGCTTTACACAAAAGTACTTGACCATAACGGCAATGTGGTTCTTGACAATACCGAAACCGAAGCCAAACAGATAATTAAGGAATCTACCGCATGGCTGATTTCCAATGCAATGCATTCGGTTCTTACAAGCGGAACATTATCGGGAATGTCATTCCCTAATAATGTTTATGTATGCGCCAAGTCAGGAACAACACAGAACAATTACGACAAATGGACAATCGGTTTTACCGGAAATTATACTGCCGGAATCTGGACAGGATATGACAGTAACAGAGAATATGATATGAAATACGGTTATGCATATCTGGAAATATGGAAAGCCGTACTTCTTAAAGCCAACGAAGGTGTGGACTGCTCAGAACCTGCAGCTCCGTCCAATATCGTTAAAGTGGAAATATGTAAAGATTCAGGATTGCTTGCGGTTGACGGTCTTTGCGACTGTGACCCGAGAGGCAGCCGTGTTACAACAGAATATTTTGAAGCCGGAACCGAACCAACCACGGCATGTAATATTCATATGAAAGTGACAGAATGTAAGGATTCAGGCATGATAGCCAATGATTACTGTCCTGCATCCTCCAAAAAATCGGTAATCAGAATATACAAAGACCTTACGGGTATAGACCTTGAGGAATATTCTGTCACCGATTCCAAATATGCGGTTACCGATGAGATACTGTCCCACAAATGTACAAAACACAGCGGTCTCACACCGCCTTCCGTAGAGACAGAAAATACAGGTAAAGAAGATACGGATACTCAGAAGTACACATACGATTAAAAATAAATAATAAAAGGCTGTAAACAATTCAGGGCAATCGGTGGCTTTCCGATGTCCGTAATCATTTACAGCCTTTTGTTTATTTCATTCCGCCAATCTCACGGAACAACTCCAGATCCGATTCCGTAAGCTTTACATTTGTTGCAACTTTTCTGCCGTCAGGAGCGGTAATTTCTATATCAATAATTGTACCCTCCTGCATCATTCCCTGGGATGCTGCATTTAAAAAAACAGGAAACTTAGGATGATTGGCCGTGAAGGTGTCCCACGACTTCTTTAATTTAAACATGTTTGCAGGGTTTATCATTACAAAACACCTCTCTGATTACTCAATAACTTTAATCCAGCCTTCCGGCGCGTCAAGGCGTCCCATCTGAATACCTGTAAGTGTATCATAGAGTTTCTTTGTAACAGGACCCATATCGTCCATACCGCTTGGGAATAAAATTTCTTTTCCGTGGTCAACTATTTTACCTACCGGAGAAATAACCGCTGCGGTTCCGCAAAGTCCGCACTCTGCAAAATCTTTTACTTCATCAAAATAAACTTCTCTCTCTTCTACTTCAAGTCCGAGATATTCCTTTGCCACATATACAAGCGATCTTCTTGTAATTGAAGGAAGAATGCTGTTGGACTTAGGTGTTACAACTTTACCGTCTTTGGTTATGAAAATAAAGTTAGCGCCGCCGGTCTCTTCAACCTTTGTTCTGGTCTTAGGATCAAGATACATATTTTCCGCAAAACCTTCGTTATGTGCAGTTACAATCGCATGAAGGCTCATTGCATAGTTAAGTCCTGCCTTTATGTTTCCTGTTCCGTTAGGTGCCGCACGGTCAAAATCAGATACTTTAATTGTTATAGGTTTGGCTCCGCCCTTAAAATAAGGACCTACAGGAGTACAAAATACTCTGAACTGATATTCATCAGCAGGTTTAACTCCGATAACCGGATTACTTCCAAACATATACGGACGAATGTACAAAGTAGCTCCTGAACCGTATGGAGGTACATATGCCATATTAGCCTTAACAGTCTGAACAACCGCATCAACAAATCTATCTTTTGGGAACGCAGGCATTTCCAATCTTAACGCTGACTGCTCAAGTCTGTCCGCATTAAGATCAGGTCTGAAAATAACAACCTGTCCTTTCTCTGTGGTATAGGCCTTAAGTCCTTCAAATACTGTCTGAGCATACTGCAAAACGCCGGCGCACTCGCTGATTCGTACTGTATCGTCTTCAGTAAGAGTTCCCTCGTCCCATGCTCCGTCCTTGAAATTGGATACATATCTTTTATCTGTTTTAATATAACCAAAACCAAGATTTGACCAATCAATATTTTTCTTTTCCATGGGAATACTTCCTTTCATCTGCATACGAAGTGAAATAAATTCATCACTACGCTGACTTTTTTTGATTACTATATATGGTACTACAAATCATACAGTATTTCCAGTAATTTTTTAAAGTTTTGAAAGTATTCCGCAAAAATAAATTTATTTTTTCATAATAGGGTTGGCAATAAGGGATGCAATATATCCAAAAACAAGCGCTCCGCTTATCCCTGCCGCCCCGGCTTTCAGGCCTCCGAGAAAAATTCCCAGAAATCCCTCCATATCAACCGCATCCTTTACGCCCTGATATAAAACATTTCCGAATCCCAGAAGAGGAACAGAAGCTCCTGCTCCCGCCCACTCCACAAAGGGTTTGTAAACGCCAACCGCACTTAAAACTGCTCCCGTGCACACCAGAAGTACCATAATTCTGCCGGGCATCAGTTTGGTTTTTTCCATAAGAATCTGTACCAGCGCACAAATAGCACCGCCAACAAGAAAAGTAATCAGATAATTCATTTTTCCTCTCCTACTCCATTACTTCCAATACTACACCATGAGCTATCCCGGGCACTGTTTTACCCTCATTAAAACTTATTGTGGATAAAAGGGCTCCCGTAGGGACAAACAGAACTTTACGAAGATTTTTCTTCTCCATTTCATTTAGAATGTGACCGCACAATGTTGCGGCACTGCATCCGCATCCGCTGCCTCCCGCATGGGTATCCTGAGTCTCTCCGTCAAAAATCTCGATTCCGCAGTCATGATGAACTGATTTAATGTCATAGCCTTTTGATTCCATAAGGTCAAAAAGAATTTTCTGGCCCACAAGCCCCAGATCCCCTGTGTATATTGCATCATAGTAATCAGGTTCCCGCTCAAAATCCTTGAAATTGCTGCTAATTACTTCACACGCTGCCGGCGCCATGGCCGCTCCCATGTTGAAGGAATCCTGAATACCATAATCCATTATTTTTCCCGTTGTAATTCCTTTTATCCCGATTCCTTTATCACCGGTGCCTATTATGACTCCTCCCGCACCCGTAACGGTCCACGATGCTGACAGAGGCCTCTGGTTCCCGTATTCCAAAGGATATCTGAACTGTTTTTCAGCACTTGCAAAATGGCTTGATGTCATGGCAATTACTTTTTCCGCAAAACCTCCCGCCACTGTAATGGCTGCCAGAGACATTGATTCTCCCATTGTTGAACATGCACCGTAGAGACCGAAAAGAGGAATCTCGAATTCCTGTAGTCCGAAAGATGTGGCTATAAGCTGTCCCAACAAATCTCCTGAGAAAATGTATCTGATATCCTTTTTATCCAGTCCCGACTTTTTTAGAAGTGTAAGAATTACCTGCCGCTGGAACTCACTTTCCGCCTCTTCCCAGTTGTTTTTTCCCGCCATTGGGTCCTGTATTATTGTATCAAAAAGCTGTCCTAACGGACCTTCACCTTCTTTTTGACCAACAATGGATGCGCGTTCAACTATAACAGGCGGCTTATCAAATAGAATGCTGTATTTTCCTATTTTACCCATTCTGCATTATCCTTCCCATATCTTTCAATTATTGGTTTTATGACTATTATGAGAATTTTGTCATTTTTTATGCAGAAAAAGAACCAACATACGCATATATTGGTTCTTTTTTCTATCTGTTCCGGGATATCAGACTGACGGGTGACTGATATCCCGCACGCTTCGCAAGCCCGACAGAGTCACGACCCGTATAAAAGAATCCCCTGCGTTAAAATGGCTTCGTGGCTTTAGCGAGTGCCGTTTTAACGCAGGGGATTCTTTTATATTATATTATTCAGTTATACCTTACCGAATACTCTGTTACATTGAGAATTGTCTCTCCGTCCACCTGTAATGCACATGGTTTATCAAATTCCACCTTAATCTCGTGGCCTTTGTATATTTCAACCATGTCTGTGTATTTAACATGTTCTCCGGTGAAAATTTTCGGAAATCTTATAAGTGTTTTGAGTTTGCCGGTACCATACATTACCACACTGCTTACGGTATGTTCGATGTTATTTCTGTCCTGGTCCGGTGCCACTTTCATACCGCCGCCGTAATATCTGCCGAACATTGTAGGTGCAAGCCACACTTTTTTGTATTCCTTGGTAACTCCGTCCACAGTTATTTTGGCATTACGCGGTTTGTATTTGTAAAAAAGACCTTTTATTGCAATTGAAGTGTAATTAATTTTCTTATTAGGATTGGCTGCTTTAAGTCTGTCACCCTCTTCACAGCAATAACCGTCAATTCCGAATCCGATACCGTTAAGGAAACTGTATTCCTTGCCGTTAACCGTCACTACAGGAAGCTTATCTATGTAATCATTAAGCCTTATCCTGTAAAGCTTTCCTTCCTCATCCACATCATGCATGAAATCATTGCCGGTTCCTGCCGGATAGTAGTAAATCTCCCCGGGTATCACAAGTTTTTTGATATGATTCAGGAACTTATTAAGTGTTCCGTCTCCTCCTATAATATATATTGTATCTTCCGGTAAAAAAGCTGAAACAAGTTCCTGATAATCAGTAATCTCAAGAAGATTGATTTCCTTATATTCCTGATTAAGCAATGTGTTCTTAATATCCTGCAGGTCTTTCATGGTAAGTCCGTTATTGGCATTTGGATTGTACAATAAATAATTCATTACCCATTTCCTCCTATGTTCTATGGCAGTCTCTTCAACATGATGCTTTCTACGAGATTTGATATTTCCTGAGTCTTCATATCTTTAATAGTATCATATGGTATAACTTCAACTATCTCAAATATGATTTTACTTCTCCGGAAAGGAAACCTTTTATGTATCAGTTCTGTTCCTCTTATTACAGAGACAACAATCGGACACTTGGCCCAAAGAGCTGTTTTGAAACATCCCGGTTTAAAAGTCAGCAGTGTGTCTTTAAGCTCCTTGTTCCTGGTTCCCTCAGGATATACTCCTATACTTGATTCTCCCGAAGAAATCATGGATGCAGCGGTTCTTGTTACCAATGTTCCGCTTCTTAAATCTTCCCTGTCCAGACACAAATACCTGCATCTTCTCATATATCTGCTTCCTACAGGTATTTTAAAATTGCTTGGCTTGGAGATGAAGGCAATCTGATGTCTTTTAAGCTCTCCTACCTGCACTATCGTATCGTATTTAGAACGATGGTTGGATACAAAAAGGAATTTCTCATTCTTGGGAATAAGTTCTTTACCTTTAACATGTACCCTGCCTCCGGAAAGATATACCGCATATTCACACATGAGTCCGAAAAGAATTCCGAAAAACCTGCTGGAATGCCTGTATTCTTTATTCTTATTCACTGTCAGTGAAACTATGATGCAAAAAATCCAGAATAAGAGTGCGGCGCCCACATAAAATACAATAAATGCTATAGCGAAAACCAAAACGGCAACCCATACACTGCCATTGCCGTATCCGCTGCAGAAAGCCGTATAAAAATACGCTGCGGCAATACTCATTACAGTAATAATTACATCTACCATATATGCCTTTTCTCCTATGTCTATATATTCATAATAGCAAAAAAAGTCTATTATATCAAAACTTTTTTTGCCCAATATTTATCCCACATCATTACAGGTCTGTATGACAGTTTTGCTCTTCTTATACCTTCAATTCCCATATCATCTTCTCTGTTAACATAAATGTAATCCTTAAGGGCATTTTGGGCAAACTGCTGGTTAATTGCCTGATAGAGTCCCGGTATGTTTTCATATGCTTTTTCAAAGTGTGTCACAAATGTATCCCCGTTAACAGCTTCACCGAAAGTGAAGGCGGCAACTCTGTTATCAATCCTTATCAGGCCACCGGTAAACCTTAGTTCCTCATAACTGTCAAATGCTTCGTCCAGAATTTCCAGTTCTTCTTCAAAAGAATCACCGCTCTCTTCCTGCTTCTGTGCAGCCCAGCAATTCTTCATTTCCCTGCATTCAGGTATATTTTCAGGGGTAATCTCTTCATAGACAAAATCAAAGTTTTTGAAAAACTTGTTCAGGTGATTCTTCTTGCCATGGTATTTTGCTCCGGAAAGATTAATTAAATCAGATACTTTATAAATATAATCACTGTCGTCCCTGTCAAAACCAAAGCTGTATTCTCCCACATAACGATGCTCAATTATACGAATCATATCCTCTGACAGATTGTTAAGTATGAGATTTTCACCATTGGCTCTTGCATCTTCCTCTATGGCTTTCATAAAACCGTCAATATCTTCCGGGAGTCCCACAGGGGAATATATGGCATCTTTGCCACTTACAAGCCGGTATAAAAGTATATCTTCAAAAATACAATATTTCAAATTTTCACAATTATTCCATAAATATATATTTCCTATAGAAAATTCACAATTTCTGGTATCCGCTTTTTTAGTATATTCCAAAAGTTCTTCTTTATCTTCTTTGGAAATTCTTTTAAATTCCAACATAATGTTACTTTACAGTTTCCTTTCTAAAACGGAATAAATCCGCATATTGTATGTGGTATATTTCCCCCGATAGGAAAAACCAGGCCTTTTTCCCTGATACCTTCCTCTCCCATTAACCACATAAAACACTCATCTGTCATGCCGTACTGCACCACAGATTCCGATAATCCTTCGTCTTTTAATACCATATATCCCAGACATCTGCCATTATTATTAATGCTTACAAAGCGGTATTCTTCCTCTTTATCTTCAAGAAAAATCACATATTCCATGACCGCTTCATCCCATTTCGGGCGGCTTTCCCGTTCCCATTTCATTTTTACCAACTGCATAAAGGCTTCCCTGTCCATATCTTTCAGACAAATATCCCCGGGCTCCCGACCGGATGTGAGCTTTGCAGAAGTCACAGCAATTGTCTTTGAAAAGCCGTATTTTTTGTAATACGAAAAAAGAGAATCCGAAGCCGGTATGAGAAAAACATATTCTGCGCCTTTCCTAGTTAATATATCCAGAGCCTTTTTTATTAATTCAGACATTATACCAAGACCGCGGTATTTCTCCTCCGTTGCCAGAGCATACAGATATACACCGTCTTCTTTATTCCAAATCATATAAAGCATTGCTTCCGGCCGGTTTTGGTCCCGCCAGACAAGGGTATTTTCAGGAATAAATACATTGTCAAAGAAAAAATCAAGTGTATCTTCATCATCTTCAAATATCCTCTGCCACATGCTTTTAAGAATGTCTGCATCTTCTCTTCGGGCAAAATCAACCATTTATTAAACCTTTCTCAGAATATCTACCGTATGTGCCGCCGCACCGATAATATCCATGCGCTCACATGTAGCAAGCTGATATTCCACAAACAACTTAAATTCTTCCTCAGTCAGACTGTTTAAGTACTGTCTCATATAATTGGCAGGGCCGTCCGGTGAAATAATTTTAATTCTTTCAAGCCCTGCTGCCCTGTTAATTTCATCAATATCTTCAATTCTGACATAATCATATAAATCACTGCTTTGCTGCTGTACATGAAAGTCCTTGGTCAGCCTGTTTTGCTCCACACATTCCAGAATATGTTTTTCCTTAAAAGCATAGGAAAGTACCCCATATTCATTCATAACATAGGCAACCATAATCACTCCGCCTTCTTTGGTAACTCTTTTGGCCTCAGTAAGTGCCTTTACCTTATCTTCAAAGGAAAAAAGATGGTACATAGGTCCGAATACCAGAGTTAAATCAAAGTTATCAATAGGAAGCTTCTTTGACAGGTTCAGGGCATTACCTAACATTGCCTTTACGCTGCTTTTTTTGGCCTTAAGAAGTCCAAGATTATGTTTTACCAGTTCAACCGCGGTTACATCATAGCCTTCCTCTGCCAGTGCAACGGAATATCTTCCGGTTCCGGCACCTACATCAAGTATTTTAAATTCTGATTTAGGAATATTCTCATTAATGTAGTCATGTATGTATTTCATTGAAACAATATATTCAACTCTGCCGTGTCTCGAATCAAGCCGTTTTTCTTCGTTAAATTTATTGTAATACTGTTCTAAATCCGTCATTATATAGCACCTGTCATTAAATAAAAATTGATAAAATCAGTTTGGTGATAAATGCAAAAATCCATGCGATTAAACACTGCCCCACAACCACAGCCGCTGCCCATTTTCCTCCCAGCTCACGCTTTATGGAAGCAATTGCCGCAACACAAGGTGTGTATAACAGGCAGAATACAAGAAGTGCCGCACCTCCGGCAGGAGTTATGGAAAGTAACATTGACTCCGTACTTCCAAAAAGAATTGAAAGGGTGGATACCACACTTTCTTTGGCCATAACGCCTGAAATAAGAGCCGTGGATACTCTCCAATCCCCAAATCCAAGCGGGGCAAACACAGGGGAAATAAAGCCGGAAATCAATGCCAGTATGCTGTCCTGGGAATTTTCAACCATTGTAAACCTGAGATTGAAGGTCTGCAAAAACCATATTACCATTGTAGCTATGAAAATAACGGTAAATGCCCTCTGCAGAAAATCTTTTGCCTTCTCCCAAAGAAGCTGTGCCACATTTTTAAGTCCCGGCATCCTGTAATTAGGCAGTTCCATAACAAAAGGCACCGGCTCTCCTTTAAAAATGCTGTTTTTAAAAATCAAGGCCATGAATATACCGATTATTATTCCCAGAAAATAAAGGCCCACCATTACAAGACCTGCATATTTCGGGAAAAATGCATTGGCAAAGAAACCATATATCGGCAGTTTGGCCGTACAGCTCATAAACGGTGTCATAAGAATAGTCATCTTACGGTCTCTTTCGGAAGGAAGTGTACGGCTCGCCATTACTCCCGGAACAGTACATCCGAATCCGATTAACATCGGAACAATACTTCTTCCCGAGAGTCCTATCTTTCTAAGGAGTTTATCCATAACAAAAGCAACTCTCGCCATATATCCCGTATCTTCCAGAAGAGACAGGAAGAGGAAAAGAATTACTATTATCGGCAGGAAGCTTAACACACTTCCCACGCCGTTAAAAATTCCGTCTATTACAAGAGATTTTAAAACCGCATTTACATTCCATGCATCGAAGGCTTTTTCCACCAGAACGGCAAGGCCTGATATTCCTTCTTCCAAAAGCCCTTGGAAAAAGCTTCCTATCACATTAAAAGTAAGCCAGAACACAAGTGCCATAATTCCTATAAACACAGGAATTGCCGTATATTTACCCGTAAGAATCATGTCGATTTTACGGCTTCTTTCCCTTTCTTTGCTTTCATGCGGCTTTACAACACAGCAGTCCACCAGTTTTTTAATAAAAGAAAACCTCATATCCGCAATGGCTGCCGCCCTGTCGAGTCCTCTTTCATCTTCCATCTGGCAGATAATATGCTCAAGCATTTCTTTTTCATTATCCGAGAGGTCCAAAGCTTCAAGTATTCTGTTATCTCCCTCTATAAGCTTTGTCGCAGCAAATCTTACGGGAATTCCGGCCTTTTTGGCATGGTCCTCAACAAGATGCATAATTCCGTGGAGACAGCGGTGTACCGCACCGTTGTTATCACTTTCATCACAAAAGTCATTTCTTCCGGGACGCTCCTGATATTTGGCCACATGAAGGGCATGATTCACAAGTTCACCGATTCCTTCATTCTTAGCAGCTGAAATAGGCACTACCGGAATTCCCAGAAGGTCCTCCATTTCATTAATGTCTACCGAACCGCCGTTACCTCTTACCTCATCCATCATATTAAGTGCCAGAACCATAGGAACATTTAATTCCATAAGCTGCATGGTAAGATAGAGATTTCTTTCTATATTGGTGGCATCAACTATGTTAATAATTCCGGTAGGTTTATTTTCCAGAATAAACTGTCTTGAGACAATCTCTTCACTTGTATATGGTGAAAGTGAGTATATCCCCGGCAAATCCGTAACCATGGTATTGCTGTGGCCTTTAATGGAGCCGCTTTTCTGGTCAACCGTTACCCCCGGAAAATTTCCCACATGCTGGTTAGCTCCTGTAAGCTGGTTAAAAAGTGTTGTCTTACCACAGTTCTGGTTTCCCGCCAGGGCAAATGTAAGTCCGGTTCCTTCCGGTAACGGATTCTCAGTGGCTTTTACATGATATTTGCCGCCTTCACCAAGCCCCGGGTGGTGTTTTTCTTTAATTTTATCTTTCTGTCCGGTCTTATTGGCAGATTTCCCCGATTTATATTCTTCTTCCTGATTATCCGGTACATCATCATCTTCTATTTCAATATGTCCTGCATCATCAAGCCTTAATGTAAGTTCATATCCGTGAATCTTAAGTTCCATCGGGTCTCCCATAGGAGCATACTTCTCCAATGTAACCAAAGCTCCCGGAATCATTCCCATATCCAGAAAATGCTGCCTTAATGCACCTTCTCCTCCTACAGCCGTTACTCTTGCAGTCTTTCCTATTTTTAATTCTTTAAGCGTTCTCATCTTATGATTTTCACTTTCTTCCTTTATTACAGTAAAAGTATAGGATTTCTTATTTCTTTTTTCAAGTATTTTGTAATCCGCTTTTCAAAAATGGCTCCCTTATAAAGAGATTGGTGAAGTTCTTTAAAAAGCGAATATATGTTTGACATATAAGCGGTGAAATGGTAGTATAATAAAAAAGGTGCTACCGATAGACGGTTAGCCTGATACTGTTGTTCAAAAATGACCGCCAAGTTTGTCAGACTGAGGGCGGTTATTTTTGTGTTTATTTCTTGCTCTTAGAACCAACGGCATAACCAAGAGCAAAGCAAGTTAAACATAAGCTGATAATGGCTATAAAAAGTTCCGTTGTAAGCATACGCACAAGACCTCCTCGCAAGATTTCCACAAGTGAATTTCTATGTAAACAAAGCTATTACTCTCTGGAGAAGGCTAACCGCCAACCGTATAGGGTAGCACCAAAATAATTATATCAAACATATGTTCGAGAATCAAGATGAAAAAACAAAAATATTTGTGAGAATGATAGATGAAAGTAAAAAAATAAGTTAAATTAAATTAATTTGGTGAATTGAAAAGTTAAATTCCACTTTGCAAATTTAAATTCCACCCTTGTTTTA
>JBJENE010000020.1:0-16658 GCA_051880035.1 Butyrivibrio sp. | reverse complement strand
AGAAATCTCACCGTATCCACCTGCGGGCTGGTGCCTGAAATCTACAGGCTGGCAGACAAAAAACTCCAGCTTACGCTTGCCGTTTCACTGCATGCACCGAATGATGAAATGCGCAAAAAACTCATGCCTATAGCAAATAAGTATTCCATATCACAAATCATGGAAGCATGCCGCTATTACATCAATAAGACCGGCAGAAGGGTAACTTTTGAATACAGTCTTGTAAAAGGGGAAAATGACACCGATGAATGTGCGGACATGTTAATTAATCTTGTAAAAGGTATGAACTGCCATATTAACCTGATTCCCGTCAATCCGATTAAAGAAAGAGACTTCAGACAGTCACTTTTGCCGGATATTAACCGATTTAAAAATAAATTAGAAAAAAATAAAATAAATGTAACTGTAAGAAGGGAAATGGGAAGAGATATTGACGGAGCCTGCGGCCAGTTGAGGAAGCGGTATATGGATGACGGATTGAATAAATAAGAAGTGATATATTGAATAATTCTTGTTCTTTTTTTTATATTGTGCTAAACTCTTATTGCAGTTATAAACAAGGATTGAAAAGATATGTGGTAACTAACATCTAAAGGAGCAGACAGGATGAAAGCATACGCTTTAACGGATGTGGGAAAGAGCAGAAGTGTCAATCAGGACTATGTGTTCTGTTCTGATTCGCCGGTAGGTATTTTGCCGAATCTGTATATTGTGGCAGACGGTATGGGCGGACACAGGGCAGGAGACCTTGCTTCCAAATATGCGGTTGAGACTTTCGTAGAGCAGATAAGAAATGCCAAAGGCGACAATCCCATTACGATAATTTCGGATGCAATTAAATACACTAATTCAGGATTAATAAACCTCGCCGCCTCATCGGAAGATTATACCGGAATGGGGACGACTTTTGTCGCTGCAACAATTTTTGATAATTCAATGTATGTGGCGAACATAGGCGACAGCAGGCTTTATGTTTTAAGTGATGAAATAAGACAGATTACCAGGGATCACTCTCTTGTTGAGGAAATGGTAACTAACGGAACCATTGGCAGGGAAGAGGCGAGAACCCATGAGAAGAAGAATGTTATTACAAGAGCAATAGGCGGAGCCGCCACAGTAATGGCAGATTTCTTTGAAGTTGAACTTGGTAATAATAATGTTATAATAATGTGCTCGGATGGATTATCAAATATGATAGAAGACAGAGATATTGCAGCCGTAGCAGGAAGTGATGATACTGTTGAGGCTAAAGCTGTTAAACTTGTAGAAATGGCAAATGATCATGGCGGAAGAGATAATATCTCCGTGATTATTATTGAACCATAGGATTTTAGGAGGATTTATGTTAAGAGAAGGAATGTTTATTGCCGAGAGATATGAAATTCTTGAAAAAATCGGCTCAGGCGGAATGTCAGATGTCTATAAAGCTAAATGTCATAAATTAAACAGATATGTTGCAATTAAAGTTCTTAAACCTGAATTCAGCGAAGACAAGAACTTTGTTTCAAAGTTCCGTGCGGAGGCACAGTCGGCAGCCGGACTCATGCATGCCAATGTGGTTAATGTATATGATGTAGGCGAAGAGAATGAAATCTACTACATTGTAATGGAACTGGTTGAAGGCATAACCCTTAAGAAATATATCGAGAAAAAGGGCAAACTCGGAATCAGGGAAGCTGTAAGTGTTGCCATCCAGGTAGCACAGGGAATTGAAGCCGCCCATAAGCATCATATTGTTCACAGGGATATTAAGCCTCAGAACATAATAATATCCAAGGAAGGCAAGGTTAAGGTAACCGATTTCGGTATTGCCAGAGCTGCTTCTTCCAATACAATCAATTCAGCGGTAATGGGTTCGGTACATTATGTATCACCGGAACAGGCAAGAGGCGGATACAGCGATGAGAAGAGTGATATTTATTCGTTTGGTATTACTCTTTTTGAAATGCTTACCGGAAGAGTTCCTTTTGAAGGCGATACCACTGTTGCGGTAGCATTGCAGCATATTCAGGAGGATATGATTTCACCGAGAGTGTACCTTCCTGAGATACCTGTAAGCGTGGAGAAAATCGTATTAAAATGTACCCAGAAAAGAACTGACCGCAGATATCAGAATATGACTGACCTTATCGCAGACCTTAAGCGTTCACTTGTGACACCTAATGAGGATTTTGTCATAATATCTTCGGCTGTATCGGCTGGCGGACCTACACAGATTATCGGAGAGCAGGAACTTGCTGAGATTACACAGCGGGCAGCCCAGAAACCGTCAGGTCCGGAAATCGTTAATGTTGAGGATAGGTACGAAGGTGCGGGCAGAAGAGAAATGAAGCCTGACACGGACGATACCGAAGATTATGATGATGAAGAAGAGATAGAAATCGGTGAATCTGAAGAAGATGAAGACGATACAGATATAAGAGATAAGGCTGCAACAGGTAAAATCGACAAGATTATTACCATTTTGGGAATTGCCCTTGGTGTGGTTATCCTTATCATCACAATTATTGTTATTGTCAATATGGTTAAACTCTTCAAAAAAGACACACCTAAGGTTAACAATCCGACAGAGGCTTCAACTTCCTCTATCGAGGGTCTTGTGGAAGTTCCGAGCGTGCTTGGAAAGACTTATGACGAGGCTAAGGAAGAACTTAATAATATGGGACTCGGAATCAATAAGAGAGAAGAGTATTCCGATTCATATGAAGCCGGACAGATTTTCAGACAGAGTGTGGATGCAGGTCAGATGGTAGATGCCAATACCACCATTATCGTGTATATAAGCATGGGAACAGAGTCCTTTGAAATGCCATCCGTAATAGGTGATACAAGAGAGTCGGCAGTAAAGACCCTTGAGAACAAAAATCTTAAAATCGGTGACATTTCTTATGAAGAGACAGATGATGAATCCAAGATAGACACTGTTGTAAGTACTGATCCTGTGGCAGGAACCACTGTTAAGAGCGGAGACGAAATCAAGCTGGTAATTTACCGCGGAGTAAGCCAGAAAACTGCCAAGGTTCCTAATGTTGTGGATAAGAGCCGTGATGATGCCGTAAAAGCACTTGTTGCGGAAGGATTCCTTGAAGAAAATATCACATTTGAATATGAATACAGCGATGATTATGCAGAGGGAATTGTAATTTCACAAAGCGGTGCCAAAGCCGGAGAAAGTGCTCCTGTTGATACTACTTCATTTACACTTGTTATCAGCAAAGGTAAGAAACCGGAAGAAACCCAGGCAGTGAGCGTTGTTCCTGATGTAAAAGGCAAGAGTTACGAAGATGCCAAGTCACAGCTTGAAGCTCTGGGATTCGTAGTTGTCAAAACCGAAAGCAACAGTGATACGGTTGCAGCAGGACTTGTAATTTCACAAAGCGGTGCCGAGGTTGGTAAAGAAGCAGCGGCTGACGGCAGTGTGACAATTACTCTTGAGGTAAGCCTCGGAGCGGCAGCCGTAAAGGTTAAAGCTACCATAGATTCATCCACAATTACCGATGCGCTTGTTGAATGTGATGACACCAAGCCTATAAGTCTGGTATATACGGTTGCTTATACCAATACTAACGATCAGGCCGCAACATTGCAGATAGCTTCAGTGACATATGACAATCTCCAGAATTTAAAAGATGTTGCACCTATTCCTCTTTCAGAGACAATAGCCAATGCCAAGAAAGGTGATGTAACAATAAATATTGCCATTACATACACCAATTTAAGCGGAGAAGAAGTGAAAACTACTGCTTCCAAAGCAGCTGTGATTGAATAATGTATGCAGGGAAAAATAATTAAAGGCATTGCAGGCTTTTACTATGTGCACACAGGCGAAGACCGTGTGTACGAGTGTAAAGCCAAGGGTGTCTTTCGAAATAAAAATATAAAGCCTCTTGTGGGGGACAATGTAATAATAGACATAATAGACGAGAGCGGTCTGACAGGGAATATTGTGGAAGTTCTTCCCCGTAAGAATCAGCTTATAAGGCCTGCCGTGGCCAATATAGACCAGGCACTTGTGGTCTTTGCCTCATTGTCACCCGCACCTAATTTTAATCTTCTGGGAAGATTCTTAGTGATGATGGAGCAGAATGAAATTGATACAATTATCTGTTTCAACAAAAGCGATCAGGTATGCGGAGGCGAGGCAGAATCACTTTGTGATATTTTTAACAATAGTGGATGCAGGACCATTGTTACAAGTATGGTTACAATGGACGGAATAGATGAACTTTCAGGTCTCCTTAAAGGTAAGACAACTGCGCTTGCAGGTCCGTCGGGAGTAGGAAAGTCATCGATTCTTAACGGAATTTTTCCGGAAGCCAATTCCGAAACCGGAAGTATAAGTGAGAAAATCAGCAGGGGAAGACATACAACAAGGCACTCCGAAATTTTTCATGTAGGAGATGAGACCTATATTATGGATACCCCGGGTTTTTCTTCCCTTGACTGTGTGGAAATGGAGCCTTCAGACCTTAGGTTTTATTTTCAGGAATTTGCCGGTTATGAAGGCAAATGCAGATTTAACGGATGTGTTCATGTTAACGAGCCGGATTGTGCGGTAAAAGACGCTGTCAATGCCGGACTGATTCATCCGAAGCGATATGAAATGTACATCGGAATGTATAATGAATTGAAAGCAATGAGGAAATATTAATGAAAAAATATCTTGCTCCGTCAATTCTGGCAGCTGACTTTGCCATTTTGGGAGAACAAATTCATATTGTTGAAGAAGCAGGGGCTAAATACCTCCATCTTGATATGATGGACGGAATGTTTGTACCCAGCATTTCTTTCGGTATGCCCGTTATTTCTTCAATCAGACCTGTATGCAATATGATATTTGATGTTCATATGATGGTAAAAAATCCAAACAGGTATATTAAGGCAGTTAAGAAAGCGGGAGCAGATATTATTTCCGTTCATCTTGAAGCCTGTGATAATCTTATTGAGACCCTCATTCAGATTAAGGAAGAAGGTGCAATTCCGGGTATTGCTTTTAATCCTGATACCGATGTGGAACTGTTAAGACCATATCTTCCATATGTGGGACAGGTGGTATTAATGAGTGTTTTTCCGGGATTCGGAGGGCAGAAATTCATTGAATCATCTTATGAGCGTATAAGAAAGCTTGCCGATATAAGAGAAGAGATGCAACTGGATTTTCTTATCGAAGTGGACGGAGGAGTCTGCTTTGAGAATATCAGAAAAGTATCTGATTCAGGTGCGGATATTCTTGTGGCAGGTTCAGCGGTATTCAGAGATGATATTTTTGACAATGTCATAAAATTATCCGAGGTAATAGATGCATGAAAATACTTATAATAACAGGCGGCAAATTCAATGAGAAATTTGCCGTTTCATTTTTGGAAAAGAATAAATACGACTATATAATCTGTGTGGATAACGGAATAACTTATGCGGAAAAGCTGGGAATTGTTCCGGATATGTTAGTGGGAGATTTTGACACAAGGGGAGATAAAGGCCTTTCGGAATACGAGAAAAAGGGCGTTACCGTACGAAGATATATTGCGGAAAAAGATGACACCGACACCGAAATTGCAATCAGGGAAGCTGTTATAAGAGGAGGAGCAACAGACATCCTTTGCGGAACGGGAGGGAGAATAGACCATCTTCTCGCCAATATTCACAATCTTAAAATTGCCCTTGATAGCGGGGTGGAGGCGAGAATTATTGACGAGTGCAATGTGATTTATCTCAAAAAGGATGATTTTATCGTGAATAAATCACAATATCCGCATAAATATATATCGTTTCTGCCTTTTTGCGGAACCGTAAAAGGACTGAAATTAAAAGGCTTTAAGTATAGTCAGGATAACTATGACTTAAAGCCCGGAACATCAAGATGTATAAGTAATGAAATATCAGACGGGGAGGCATATGTTTCGTTTGAAAGCGGATGCCTTATTGTGATACATTCCTCTGACGGCTGACATTTTACGGAATAAGGTTATACATTGAAGCGGAAGAGAATTACATCTCCGTCTTTAACAACATATTCCTTACCTTCGATTCCCACAAGACCTTTTTCCTTGGCAGCCGCATAGGAACCGCAGTCCAGAAGGTCTTTGTAATATACAACCTCTGCTTTAATAAAGCCTCTTTCAAAATCACTGTGGATTTTACCGGCAGCCCCCGGAGCCTTAGTGCCGTTCTTAATTGTCCATGCTCTTGTCTCGGTAGGACCGGCAGTAAGGAAACTTATAAGCCCCAGAAGCTTATAACTTGCCTTTATTAATTTATCAAGGCCTGATTCGGTAAGTCCCAAATCTTCAAGAAACATTTTTTTCTCATCTTCTTCGAGCTCGGAGATTTCCTCTTCAATCTGTGCACATACCACGAAAACTTCGCTGCCTTCCGAAGCGGCAAAATCACGGACCTGCTTTACAAATTCATTGGAATTGCCGTCGTCTGCCAGATCGTCCTCGCTTACATTGGCAGCATAAATAACAGGTTTTGCAGTAAGAAGATCATATGTTGACATAAGAGCAGCCATGTCATCGTCACCCGGAACGAATGAACGGGCTGATTTACCATCCTCAAGATGGGCTTTTAAGGCATTGAGAAGTTCAAGCTCTTTGGCCAGTGCCTTGTCGTTGCGGGCGCCTCTTGAAACCTTGGCGATGCGGCGGTCAATTATGTCTATATCAGAAAAAATCAGCTCAAAATTAATTGTCTCAATATCCCTTAAAGGGTTAATTGAACCGTCTACATGCACGATGTTTGAATTCTCAAAACATCTTACGACATGTACAATGGCATCGGTTTCACGGATATGGGATAAAAACTGATTTCCCAGACCTTCACCTTTGGATGCGCCTTTAACAAGACCTGCAATGTCAACAAATTCAATAACTGCAGGAACGATTTTGGCAGAATCATATAATTTGGCTAACAGCCCCAGCCTTTCATCCGGAACCGAAACCACACCCACATTAGGGTCTATGGTACAGAACGGATAGTTGGCAGATTCGGCGCCTGCCTTAGTCAGGGAATTAAAAAGTGTGCTTTTTCCCACATTAGGTAAACCGACTATTCCTAATTTCATGTGTTTATTCAATCCTTTCCATGGAGGCACTACCCCCGGTATTTTCATTTCGGATATGCGGCTGTAACTCCGCATACATATAAAAAGATAGCATAAAAGGCATTTTTATACAAGAATCAAATAATAAATTGTGGCATATTCAACAAACAAATCAAAAAATATACTATATTATGTTTTGATTTTTCAGGTTGTTGTTAATACGGGTATAAAACTATAATCAGACATGAAGAAAAATAGTTCTTCAAATATAACGGGAGGGTTTTATACCATGAAAAAATTAATTAAGAAATCCGTGGCAGTTTTACTTGCTGCGGTTACTGCAGCGGGAATGCTTGCAGCATGTGCCAAAGATGATACCAAAACAGGCGCAAACGAAGAACCTACAACTGTAGAGGAACCGACTACAGAGGCTGATACCAGACCTTTATATGTCGGAAGCAATGTATATCCGGGAGACTGGTGTGCAATTACATTCGAGGACGGTTCGGATTATATTCCGATTGAGGACCTTGAAAAATATGCCGATACAGGAGTTACATGTCAGGTTGATTTTATGCTTGAGGACAGCGATTACTATGTAATAGCAATTGCAGAGGCAAAGAACTGGAATAATAAGCTTTATCAGGTTGATACAAAGTACATTTCAGATATTGTACCTAAGACGGAAGCTTATGATGAAAATAATGTGCCGCTTTATTATGCAAGCATACAGGATGACGGATTTGTTTCGCTTCCGCTTAAAGACTGTGAAACAAACGGAATCTCATATTCCTGCACATCATTTACTTTTACAATAACATCTGAAGGAATTAAATACCTTATTGATAATCCGGCAGTTGAAGAAGGAGAAGTACAGGGTATTAAATTCCAGACACATGGTGTTAATGTAACAAGACTTTATCTTGAAGCAGATGTTATTGATGCAAAGATGCAGTAGAATGTATTGATATTTTTTCCGGTTTGATATACAATTAACCATAGCATTTTTGAAGGAGATAATTGTATGGGTATTATTAGATTTCCCAATCTGGGATTTGAACTTCTTGCCGGAAAGAGCTTTAAAATTTTTGGCTTTGAGATTGCATACTATGGTGTAGTTATTGCAATAGCCATGCTGGCAGGTGCGGCAATCGCATATCACGAGGCTAAGAGAACCGGACAGAAGGTAGATGATTACATAGATTATACACTGTTCGGAATAGTCGGAGGAGTAATCTGCGCAAGACTTTATTATGTCATCTTTGAATGGGACAGTTACAAGAATAATCTTCTGGAAATATTTAACTTAAGAGGCGGCGGACTTGCAATCTACGGCGGCGTTATCGGTGCCGTGGTGGCTGCGATTATTTTCTGTAAAGTTAAGAAAATCAAATTCTTTAAATTTGCGGATACCGCAGTGCTCGGACTGCTTCTTGGACAGATTATAGGAAGATGGGGTAATTTCTTTAACAGAGAGGCATATGGCTGTTATACCGATAATATTTTTGCAATGCAGATTCCGGTTGCCGATGCAACCGTAGTTAACGATAACAATCTGGTATTGGTTAACGGAATTGAATTTGTTCAGGTGCATCCTACATTTTTGTATGAAAGCGTTCTTAATCTTCTTTTACTTATTCTGATTATTATTTTCAGGGATAAGAAGAAGTTTTACGGTGAGACACTTCTCAGATATTTTATGGGATACGGACTGATAAGATTCTTCATTGAAGGACTTCGTTCAGATCAGCTCCAGTTCCATGGTGTTGCTGTGTCCCAGGTACTTTCTGCGGTACTTTTTGTTGCGGCACTGGCAATAACCGTTGTTATGAGAATTAAGCTCAAAGGCAAACCTTCCATGGTGGATCCGATACCGGTCCGCGTTAAGAAAGGTTCAGGTAAGCAGGATAAGAAACCGGTTGATGAAATGAGCATGGATGAAGAAGAGATGGAATTTGAAGAGTATGAAGAAGAGACCTCTTCAGATGAAGAAATCATTAATCCGGAAGATAAGAATTAAACCCTAAAGAACTGTTATGGACAGACATACGGAAACAGATATCGTTGCAGTACGGTATTAATGTGGAGAATTTTATGTGCATAGCAGTTCTTTTTATATGGAGGAAACTGATGAAAGAAATATCAGAAAAGACAAAAGTCATAATTGACGGTATGCAGGCAATGAAAGAACCTAACAGAGTTTTTGACGGATTCGGATTTATTTCCGCAAACAATTCTTCAAGACTGCTGCTTGATTATAAAGCATGTAACGAAGATGCATATTGGGAAATAATGAATTATGTTTTCGGAGAAGACGGCCTTGGAATTACGCTTTTTAAGCTGGAAATGGGATCTGATGTGGATTCGTCTTCCGGTACGGAGCCTGCGGTCAAAAGAAGTATAAGTGAAAAGGCTGATGTAACAAGAGGCGCGGGATATGTGCTTGCGGCAGATGCACTTAAAATTAATCCGAATCTTCAGATAGACATGCTTAACTGGGGTATTCCCAAATGGGTTGCCGATGGGGAGAATCCTTATGAGGCTCTTTATTGCTGGTATAAGGAAACAATTGAAGCAATGTATGATACATACGGGCTTAAGCTTACATATCTGACGGTGTGCCGTAATGAAAAAGAGCTTGATTTGGAATCCATTAAATATGTTGTCAAAGCATTAAAGGAAGAAAATGATTCCCGCTATGACTACAGCTCAATTAAAATAGTGGCCGGAGAAGGTGTTACGGACTGGAAAATATCAGAAGGAATGCTGGAAGATAAGGAATTACTTGATGCGGTGGATATTGTATCTTCACACTACACATCATTGACAGATGACAACACCAAAAAGCTGATTAATGAATACGGTAAAAAGGCATGGTTTTCCGAAGGTTCATCTCCTATGAAGTCGGAACGCCTGGCTGCCCGCCATGAAGGAAGCGCAGGGGCACTCGGCGGAATTAACGGAATGCTTGACATTGCCTCAAGGATTACCCACGGAATTTACGAAGGAATGACCATGTATGAATTCCAGCCTGTGGTAAGTGCATATTATGACGGTGCCACATATTATCCCAAACAGTTAATAACTGCCAATGAGCCATGGTCCGGAGCTTATTCTCTTGATGCAGGATATTATATGGGACTTCATTTCGGACGTTTCTTCAAAAAGGGAGCATGCTTTATTAAAGGAGCCTGCTTTGGCGACGGAGTGCCGGGCGGAGACGGACATGCACTTGTGGATTCAAAATTTAATTATGCTGTCTGTACCGATTCTGATTTAACTGATTATTCCATGGTAATTGTGAATAATACCGGGAAAAGACTTTTGTATGAGATAGAAGTAATTAACATTAAGAATTCTTTATCCCCTGTTACAGTCATAGAAACAGCCGGTACAGATTCGTATTTCGTGACTAAAGAAGTGATTAACCCTGAAAAGGCAGGGGAAGGAGCAGTATATACTATAGTTATGGAACCTTTTTCCCTTGTTACCTTATCTACGCTTACTCTTTGTGAAAAAAACTACAAAGACAGGCGTGACATGAGCAGAATTTTAAATCTTCCATACAGTGATGATTATAAATATTCATCTTTTGGGAAAACATTTCTTGCCGAAAGAGGAATGGCACCGCTTTACACGACTGATCAGGGAGGTGCTTTTGAGGTGGAAGAAAGACCGGAGGGAAATGTATTAATGCAGAAAATTAATTCACGCATTATTCCTGTGGATTGGGGCGGAACATCGGAGCCTGTGACCACCTTCGGAGATGACAGATGGCATAATTACACTGTTTCGGTGCAGGTACATTTTACGGAAGACAGGGAGAGTGGCGAATGTCCGGATTTTGTAGGTGTGGGGGCGAGATATATCCTTGCCGATATTAATCAGAGCGGGTACTGGCTGAAACTTTTTGATGACGGAAGAGTTATGCTTATGAAGGATAATGATATTTTGTCCGGAACATATGTTATAGGAGATTTTGACAGAACAATCAGCCATACGATAGCCGTTACGGTTATAGACGATATGATTTTTGGAAGTGTGGACAGGAAACCTGTACTGAAATACAGGGACGCAGAGCATACGATTTTTTCCGGAAGGGCGGCTTATTACAGCTCTTTTGCCAATAACTTTTTTGCCAATCCGGTTATTACGCCTGAAAGCGGGAATTACGCCATAACAAGGCTTGATGATATGTCAGAAGAGCTGTCATTCTCTGCCGGAAGCTGTAAAGAAGACGGTAAGGGCTGGTACTTTAATACCTTGTCGGGCTTTAAGAATTTTAACAGGACACTTTCCACCGGTCATAAAGGTGATACAGTAAGCTTTACCACGGAGGGATCATCTTTTGCAGTAATCGGCCCGGTAACAGAAGCTTCAATCAGAGTTGAAGTGGACAAAATAACTCTTGCAGATGAGTATTTGTGCCGTAATGTCAAGGAAAGACAGGCAAATTACTGTGCCTATGGACTTGAAAAGGGAAAGCATAAAGTGAAAATTACTGTCCTCAATGGAGAATATTCCGTCGACGGGGTGGAATTTTGCTAAAAATCCGTCTTAAAATGGGATTATCCCCCACTTTTAATTTAAAATACAATTAAACATTGTTTATCAGAATAAAAAGATCAAAAGAAATGCCTGTGGCAGGACTTTTGGTCTTTTTTTCTTTATTTCATAAATTTTCAAAAACATTAAAAATTTACTTGATATTTACTCAAATATGTTCTAAAATGGCATTACAGGTGGTAAAAAGTGTGACTTTGTGAATCAAAGTGGAACGAAGTGGGAGATTTTAAGAATTTTTCTACTAAGGAAGGGAGTGATAACTATGTTCATGGGTCAGTACAATCACTCTATTGATGCCAAGGGAAGAGTTATCATACCTGCTAAGTTTCGCGAGAAGTTAGGAGATACTTTCGTAGTCACAAAGGGACTTGATGACTGCCTTTACGGATATCCGTACGAAGAGTGGAGGATATTTGAAGATAAACTGGCAACGCTGCCTCTTAGTAATAAGAATGCAAGAAAATTTTCCCTCTTTTTCCTCGCAGGAGCCGCAGAGTGTGAGCTCGATAAGCAGGGAAGAATTCTTCTTCCGACAGTGTTAAGGGAATTTGCCGGATTAGACAAAGATAAAGAAGTTGTCCTTATAGGATCGGGCACCAAAATCGAAATCTGGAATAAGGATCGATGGGAAGCTTTCCTTGATGGATATGACAATAATATGGATACAATTGCTGAGAATATGGAAAGTCTCGGATTTACTATTTAAAAAAGGAGAATGGATATGGAGTTTAATCATAAGTCGGTTCTTCTTGATGAATGTATTGAAGGACTTCAGATTAAGCCTGACGGAATATATGTGGACGGAACTTTGGGCGGAGCCGGACATTCATATCACATTTGCGAAAGACTCGGTGAAGGCGGAAGGCTTATCGGCATTGACCAGGATGAGGATGCCATTAAGGCAGCCACTAAGAGACTGGAGCCGTTTAGTGAGAAGGTAACTATTGTAAGGGATAATTACCGCAATATGAGAAATGTGCTTGCAGATCTTGGGATATCCCATGTGGACGGGATTTTACTGGATATCGGAGTTTCCTCCTATCAGCTGGATGAATCCGAAAGAGGATTTACCTATAGGGAGGAAAATGCTCCTCTTGACATGAGAATGGACAAGCGGATGGATATGACCGCAGAAGATATTGTTAATGATTATACCGAATCGGAACTTTTCAGGGTAATCCGTGATTACGGTGAGGAAAGGTTTGCGGGAAGTATAGCCAGACATATCTGTGCCGCAAGGCAGAAAGAAAGAATAGTTACAACAGGACAGCTAATCGGAATTATTAAGGAATCGATTCCTATGAAATTCCGGGCAGCCAAAGGACATCCGGCCAAGAGAACATTCCAGGCGATAAGAATTGAACTTAACAGGGAACTTGAGGTTCTTCTGCAATCCATTGATGATATGGTGGAACTTCTTAATGACAGAGGAAGACTCTGCATCATAACATTCCACTCACTGGAAGATCGAATCGTTAAAAACAAGTTCCGTGACAATGTAAATACATGCACCTGTCCGCCGGATTTCCCGGTGTGCATATGCAATAACAAACCTAAGGGAATTATTGTTACAAGAAAACCGATAGTTCCGTCTGAGGAAGAAATTAACTTTAATAAGAGAGCGAAAAGTTCCAAACTCAGAATTTTTGAAAGAAGAATTGACGGAAAATAATATACAATCCGTAAACCGGACATGGAAAAAGTGGGTAGGAGGATATGGATATGGCAGAAAAAAGATACAGAACAGAGTACATATACGGAAGCGAAGCACCTGCAAGAAGGTATGATGAGCCTGAAAGGGTTCCGAGAAAAAGAAGAACACTTACAGAGGAAGAGCTGCGCAGACAAAAAAGACAGGAAGGCATTGAAGTACAGAAAGAAAAGGCAGGAAGAATCGGCGTGCTTTTCACAATGTTTGTAGCGGCTGCCATAGCAGCAATGTTTATCGCATCCATAAGATATATATCACTTATTAATACCAAAAACGCCAATGCGGGCAAGGTATCAGCTCTTGAAAGTGAGCTTCAGGTATTGAAAGAAGATAATGCACAGACCAAACTTTCAATTGACACTTCTATAGACTATGATTATATTTATAGGGTGGCAACCGAAGAACTTGGTATGATATATGCCGGTGAAGACCAGATAATTAAGTATCAAAGCGGCGAAAGCGAATATGTAATGCAGTTTTTTGATATTCCGGAAAACTGATTGAGGAGAAGTCATGGCAGTAAGAAGACGAAAAAGCAGGAAATTTAATGTGTTTATGCAGAAAAAGCTTTTTGGGATTTTTATTATAGTTGTGGCTTTTCTTATTTTAGTATCTGTATTTCTTATTAAAATCAATATAAGCAAAGGTGACGAGTATTCCAAGGCTGTATACAATAATTTCAGTTATGACAGCCGTGCAATCCCTGCGAGAAGAGGGGATATTACGGACCGCAACGGAACCATTCTGGCTTATAGCACCAAAGTATATAATTTAATTATTGATGCAGGAATCATTCTTTCTGACGATAAGTACAGGGAGCCTACGGTTAATGCCATTCTTAAATGCTTTAACTGGGACAAGGAGTCCTCTTCCAATGTCCTTATGTCAGCAGAGGAGTTAATTGCTTATCTTGATGATAACATGAAGGCCAAGAAAGAACAGAAAAAGCCGGACTCATACAAAAGAGCAATTTTACAGCTGGAGGAAGAGGAGGTTACCGAATTCCTTAAGATGCAGGAAGAAAATTCCAATATTAAGGGAGTCTGGTTTGAAGAGGAATATAAAAGAACTTATCCTTACGGAAGTTTTGCATCTGATACCATGGGATTTGCCAGCGAATCAAACGGTGGAGAGCTTGGTATTGAAAAATATTATGATTCATACCTTTCGGGAACCAACGGAAGGCAGTACGGATATATAAGGGATAATGTTTTTGAATCCCAGACCAAAAGTGCGGTTAACGGAAATACCGTGGTAACGACACTTGATTATTCAATCCAGAATATTATAGAAGCTGCCATTGAGGAATTTAATGAAGAATACGGTTCCGAAAGTACAGCCGTACTTGTAATGGATCCGAATACGGGAGAAATTCTGGGGATGGCCGATTATCCAAGCTTTGACCTTAATAATCCAAGGGATGTTCTTTCATTATTTGACCCGGAGGAATTAGAAGGCGTATCCGATCAGGAACTTACGGAACTTATGTATTCTGTATGGAGTAATTACTGTGTATCGTCAGTATACGAACCGGGATCTGTTTTTAAAACTTTTACTATAGCAGAAGCTCTGGAAGAAGATATATATGATTTGAAAAGTGTGTTCACATGCGACGGGGAGGGCGTATATAACAGTGCCACGATTCTCTGTCACGGCGGAGAGGGACACGGAGACCTTACACTTACGGGAGCTCTTACCGAGTCCTGCAACGATGCCCTTATGCAGATGGGTATGGAAATCGGTGTCGGAACATTCTCCAAATATCTTGATGTGTTTAAAATGGGAATCAAGACGGGAATAGACCTTCCTTCGGAAGAAAGAGGTCTTCTTAAGGATGCATCATCAATGATGGATGTGGACCTGGTTACCAATACATTCGGACAGAACCTTAATGTAACAATGGTTCAGATGGCTTCCACATTTGCCTCCATTATTAACGGCGGATATTATTATGAACCCCATGTGGTTAAAGAAATCTGTTCCGAATCCGGAGAAACCATTAAGTCCATGGAACCGGTTCTTGTGTCACGCACGATTTCAGAGGCTACTTCCTCTGTGATGAGATCAATGTTACGGGCTGTTGTTGATTACGGAACAGGCGGTTACACATATATACCGGGTTATTCCATCGGAGGTAAAACCGGTACTGCAGAAAAGGAAGGCCGAGATAAGGAACATTATGTTACATCATTCATGGGATTTGCTCCGGCTGAAGACCCGGAAGTGCTTGTATATGTTGTTATAGACTCTCCTGAATGTGAAGATTTTGACAGCTCATGGTCTGCCCAGATGGTGGCCAAAAGCATTTTTGAAAAATTACTTCCGTATATGGGTATACAGGCCGATAATCCGGAATATGAAGATGAAGTGTACCTTGATACAGAGGAATTCACACCTGTAACCAAGAGAGAAGTGGCAACGCCTGTTACAGATATACCTGCGGACGGAGGTTCGGATACACCTGATACAACGCCCGGAACAGAAGGCGATGATAAGGAAGATGCGGATACACCGGATACGGAAGGCGAAAATGAACCGCCGGATAATGATAATCCAAATAATCCGGAACCCGACGAACAAAATACCGAATAACAAAGACAGCTCTGCAATACATTGTAATAAGATGTTTTGCGGAGTTTGTATATTATGAAGACTGTAAGACGGCACAGAAAAAAGATTCGAATCTGTGCCCTTATTGCTTTTTCCTTATTGGCGGTAACTGTCATAAGACTTGTATTCCTAATGGTTTTCAAATCGGAAGAACTGTCGATTGCAGCAAAAGACCTTCACGAAAGGGAAAGAGTGATTAAAGCGGCCAGAGGAAGACTTATCAGCGCAGACGGAACGGTTCTGGCCGATAACAGAACCGTGTGTACCATATCCGTAGTCCATGCACAGATTACGGACCCTGAGAGAGTAATAGAGGTACTTTCCAAGGAACTTGAGATGGATGAAGAAAAAGTTCGCAAATATGTGGAAAAATATTCTTCAATTGAAAGGATTAAATCTAATGTATCCAAGGAAACCGGAGACCGTATAAGGGAATATAACCTTGACGGTGTTAAAGTGGATGAGGACAGTAAAAGAGTATATCCTTTCGGGGAACTGGCATCCAAGGTTATAGGATTTACGGGTGCCGACAATCAGGGAATAGTCGGTCTGGAAGTAAAGTATGATGATGTACTTGCAGGGGAAAACGGATACATTCTGACCGGAACTGATGCGGCGGGAATAGAACTGGAAGAAATGGAAGAAATCAGGGTTGAACCCGTTGCGGGGGACGATTTGTATCTGAGCCTTGATTATAATATACAAAGCTACTGCATGCAGGCAGCAAAG
>JBJENE010000019.1:0-17455 GCA_051880035.1 Butyrivibrio sp. | reverse complement strand
GCATCAAGGGCGAACTCTATCCCATTAAATCCGAATATAAATTTACACTATCAATGCAGTTTTGTGCAGTTGAAAAAGGCACGGAAACAAAGTAGAATATAGATAACAACTAATGAACATTAATATACAGGGGTGGGATTCCATGATACGAATTGCCGTATGTGATGACAGTCCGGAATTTTTGCAACAGGCCGGCAATATGGTTGAAAGATGGTCGGAGCAAAGCAACACTCCGGCTGAAATATACCGTTTTGATAATGGCGACGCGTTGCTCGCAAAAAATGCCGTCACCCATATGGATATTATCTTTTTAGATATCATTATGCCGCTGCTAAACGGAATAGATACTGCTAAAGAACTGCGGCTTAATGACAATGCCGTTAAAATCATTTTCCTGACTTCCTCCCCGGAATTCGCTCTGGATTCCTATGAGGTGAAAGCTCAGGACTATCTGCTCAAGCCTGTTACCTATGAAAAAGTAAAGGAAACGCTTGACGAATGCAGTCACGCCTTTGAAACAGAATCCAAAAATATCATTTTAAAAACCTCTTTTGGATATCAGAAATTGTATTTTCATGATATTGAATACGCCGAAGCACAAAACAAAAAAGTCGTATTTTATCTGAGGACAGGGAAAACAGTCGAAGCGGTTGAGCCGCTGCGTTCCCTGGAAGAACGGATTTCCGAAAACGACGGCTTTTTTAAATGCCACCGCAGCTATCTTGTTTATCTGCCCAATGTGGACCATTTCAGTATGACGGAGATTATTGCAAAGTCCGGGCGCAGCATCCCGATTGCCAGAGGTTATGGTAAAGCATTCAAAGAAGCGTACTTTTCATTTGTTTTCGGGGATTAAGAAAGGAAAATTGTATGTTTAACAGCGTCTTAAACTTACTACATAACGCGGTCACGCTGTTTTTCGGTGTGTATCTGTCAGCCGCCTTTCTCGGCATACGGATGAACCGCAGAAATATTGTGATATTGTTCGGGTTTTACTCCGCTGTCAGTGCAGTTAGTGCTCTCATTTTTATTTTCTTCGGAGCTGCATTTACCGCGCAGATATATCCGCTTATTATTCACCTTCCGCTGATTATTTTTCTTACATTGTTCTATAAGTATAAAGCACTTAGTTGTGCCCTTTCGGTACTGATTGCTTATCTGTGTTGCCAGATAAGCAAATGGGTCGGACTTGCCATGCTTGATATCACAAAGCTTGAATGGGTATATTACAGTGTCAGGATTATTACCACGATAGTTGTTTTTGTCGTTCTAATCCGGTTCGTATCAAATGCTGCCGCACAGTTGATACACAAGCCCACCAAGGCAGTGATCATTTTTGCGATTCTGCCGTTTACATATTATCTTTTTGATTATGTAACAGGTGTTTACACCACACTGATTTATTCCGGCAAAAAAGTTGTTGCCGAATTTCTCGGCTTTGTTCTTTGTATCTCTTATCTTTTGTTTTTGCTTGTATATTTCAAGCAGTATGAGGGAAAGCGCGAGGCTGAACAGAAAAGCCGTATTCTGGAAATGCAGCAGATACAATCCCAAAAAGAAATTGAAGCCCAAAAACGTTCTGCCTATACAGTATCGCTTCTGCGCCATGATATGCGTCATTTTCTTACCACAATTGCCGCTTATATTGATAGCGGCGAATGCGATAAGGCAAAGGAGTATATTAACGGGATAGTTTCCTATGTGGACAGAACCGCAATGCATAGATTCTGCAAAAATGAGATTGTAAATATGATTCTTTCATCATACGAAAATGTGATTGAAGAAAACCGGATTGATTTTCAACAATCCGTTAATATCCCAGAGCATCTGCACGTTTCGGATGTCGATTTGACCTCTATCCTTTCCAACGCCCTGGAAAATGCGATTCATGCAGTGCTGCCGCTGGAACAGGAAAAACGGCACATTTCACTTTATCTGCGAACGGACGATGACAAGCTGCTGATTTCCGTCAAAAACACCTTTGCCGAGAAGCCTGTATTGACGGATGGTATTCCGTATAGCAGTAAAGAAGGTCACGGATTCGGCACGCAAAGTATCCGCTATGTCACAGAAAAACTGAACGGCAACTTCCAGTTCTCAGTGAAAGATGATTGGTTTATATTGAGGGTCATACTTTAATCCATAATAAATTAAGGGCGGTCCGCAAAGACCGCCCTTTCCTTTTCTATAATGTATTTATAAATCTGTCAAATGCCTCTCTGCCTTTTGCGTCTCTTTTGAATACGCCGGCATACTCAAGCACTTTAGCAAATACCAGTCCGATTTCCTTCTTTACAATCGAATCGATATTATCTGCACTTATTGTATCATATTTTTTGAGAAATTCATATGCCCAGTCCGCATGTTTTTCAATCTTTTCATTGGAGCGGATATCTTTTCCGCTTAAAATATATTCCTCAAGAAGCGCAATCTCTTCCTTAAGTCTTGCAGGAAGCACCGCGAGTCCCATTACTTCAATAAGGCCTATATTCTCTTTCTTGATATGATGAAGTTCTGCATGAGGATGATATACTCCCAATGGACACTCCTCGGTTGTAATATTGTTACGGAGAGCAAGGTCTAACTCAAATTTGCCGTCTGCTTTTCTGGCAATCGGAGTAATTGTATTGTGAGGTTCTCCGCCGGTCTCTGCATAAATAAATGCCTCTTCGTCCGTGTATCCTCTCCATACCCCGAGGATATGGTCTGCCAGCTCGATAATTCTCTTCTCATCTTCACATCTTAAACGAATTACGGAAAGAGGCCATTTTACAATTCCTGCCTCCACATCCTCATATCCCTTAACTGTGAAATGTTTTTCGATTGGCGCCTTAGCCATTGCAAAGCGGTAATTTCCGCCCTGGAAATGGTCATGAGAAAGTATTGAGCCTCCTACAATCGGCAAATCCGCATTGGAACCCAGGAAATAATGAGGAAAAAGTTTTACAAAATCAAAGAGCTTTATAAAAGTATTTTTCTCAACCTTCATAGGTGTGTGTTCACCATTAAATACGATACAATGTTCATTGTAGTATACATATGGTGAATACTGGAATCCCCATGCCGAATCATTGATTGTAATAGGAATAATTCTATGGTTTTCTCTTGCCGGATGATTAACACGGCCGGCATAACCCTCGTTTTCCCTGCAAAGGAGACATTTCGGGTATCCACTCTGTTTAGCAAGTTTTGCGGCTGCGATTGCTTTAGGATCTTTCTCAGGTTTACTCAAATTGATTGTAATGTCAATATCGCCGTATTCCGTAGGCGTTACCCACTTCATATCCTTGCATACTCTGTATCTTCTTATATAATCTGAGTCCTGGCTGAGTTTAAAATAGTAGTCGGTAGCCTCCTTAGGGGAAACGGCATATTTTGCATTAAAAGTATCTATTACCGTTTTAGGTCTCGGCATAAGGCAATTCATAAGTCTTGTATCAAAAAGGTCCCTGTATACGATGCTATCTTCAATGATTCCCTGTTCAACTGCATAATCCAACAGTTCTTTCAAAGTCTCTTCAAGGTTGACTTCCGTATATTCGTTGCCGTCATCCTCATAATCTTCCAGTTTCAATACATCTAACACAAGATTTGTAGTATATATTTTTTCTTCCTCAGGCACGAGTCCCGTTAAAAGACCATATGTCACAAGTTTTTTTACTGCAGAATAAATCATTTCGGTTTCCTCCGTTATTTTGCATATCCGTTAGGATGGGTGCTGTGCCACTTCCATGCAGAAGCGATGATTTCTTCCAGATCTGCATGTTCAGGTTTCCATCCAAGAACTGTTTTGGCTTTCTCGCTTGATGCAATAAGTTTGGCCGGATCTCCTGCTCTTCTTGGTGTTGTTGTTGCAGGAATAGGGTGACCTGTTACTTTTCTTGCAGTATCAATTACTTCTTTAACTGTGAATCCCACACCGTTTCCAAGGTTGAAAATATTGCTTTCATTACCTTTCATAAGGTATTCAACTGCAAGGATATGTGCCTGCGCAAGGTCTGTTACATGAATGTAATCCCTTATACAGGTTCCGTCAGCAGTCGGATAATCATCACCGTAAATGCTTATTGTTTCTCTCTGTCCCAAAGGTACCTGAAGAATTAAAGGAATAAGATGTGTCTCAGGTTTATGTGCCTCACCGATTTCTCCGCTCACATGTGCACCGCAGGCATTAAAATATCTGAGAGAAACATATTTGAGACCGTGAGCTCTGTCCGTCCATTTAAACATCTTTTCCATGGAAAGCTTTGTCTCTCCGTATGCATTGGTAGGCTCTGTTTTATCTGTTTCCAGAATAGGCACTCTTTCAGGCTCCCCGTAAGTAGCGGCTGTTGAGGAAAATACAATTTTATTAAGGCCGTGAGCTACCATTGACTGTAAAAGAACTTTGGTTCCGTTAACATTGTTGTCGTAATATTTAAGAGGATTTGTCATGCTTTCACCAACAAGGGAGTTTGCGGCAAAATGAATAACCGCATCAATTTTTTCTTTATCAAGTACACTGTCAACAAATGCTCTATCCCTGATATCGCCCTGATAAAATCTTGCCTTCGGATGAACCGCCTCAATATGTCCTGTTTCAAGATTGTCGATAATTACTACATCTTCGCCTTTTTCGATTAAGGCATAAACCGTGTGTGAGCCGATATATCCTGCTCCGCCTAAAACTAAAACTGTCATATCATTTCTCTCCTTATCCTTTATATTCTTTTGGCACCATCGCCTACTTCTACTACATAGAAGTCTGCCGCATAGCCTATTGTTTCAAGATACTCTTTTCCAACATTTTCAATAAATGCATCAATGGCATTATTTTTTACAATGCTTACCGTACATCCGCCAAAACCGGCTCCTGTCATTCTTGAACCGATAACTCCGTCCTGCTTAAGGGCTGAAGCCACAAGTGTATCAAGTTCCTTGCCTGTTACCTCATAATCATCACGAAGTGAATCATGTGAAGCAATCATAAGCTTACCGAATTCCTCAATATTGCCTGCTTTAAGAGCCTCTACTGCCTTGATGGTTCTCTGGTTCTCGTATACGGCATGCTTTGCACGGCGCATTCTTACTTCTGACTTAATTGCGTCTTTATTGGCCTCAAACTGCTCTTCCGTAAGTTCGCCAAGACTTTTTATTTCAACAACTTTCTGAAGCTCTGCAAGCGCTTCCTCACATTCCGCTCTTCTTTCGTTGTATTTGGAATCTCCAAGGCCTCTCTTCTTATTACTGCATGTAATAACGATTTTGGCATCGCTTAATACAATCGGTGCATATTCATAAGACAAATCAGCCGTATCAAGGAAGATTGCGTTATCTTTTTTGCCCATTGCAATTGCAAACTGGTCCATGATTCCGCAGTTAACCTTATTAAAATTATTCTCTGCATACTGTCCGATTAATGCATTCTGAATCATATCCATATCAAATCCGTACATATCGCATACCATCTTGCAGGTTCCCACTTCTACGGATGCTGATGAAGAAAGTCCTGAACCGTTAGGAATGTTTCCGAAAAGAAGCACATCAAAGCCGTTGGTAATTTCATATCCTTTCTGTCCCATTGCCCACATAACACCCATAGGATAATTAGTCCAGTCAGCTTCCTTAGACCATACAAGATTGTCGAGGTTTCCTTCTATCACTCCGAGATTCTCAAAGTTTTCTGAATAGAAACGAAGCTTTCTGTCATCTCTTTTTCTTGCGATAAAATATGTACCTATTGTTAATGCGCATGGAAAAACATGACCGCCGTTGTAGTCGGTGTGTTCTCCGATAAGATTAACTCTTCCCGGTGCAAAATAAGCCCTGATATCGCCTCCTGCCCCGAATGTCTCTTCAAATTTCTTAGTTAACTGTTCTTTCATACCTGTTCTCCTTATATTTTTATTCCGCCGCTCTCTGCTTTGCGGTTTTATTTATATACTATTTTCATAACAATATCCTGCGGATAATCACCAAAGCAGTCTCCGAAAAGATTCATTCCTCCCGAATGGACGGCATCTTCATCATTACCCAGCCTCACGGCGATAAATCCGCCCTGCCACAAATCGTAATCTCTAAGTGTCAAGTCTGATACCTTTCTGTCGTCCAGATATGTACCTCTTTCGGTAATCTTCCATGTCTTAAGTATTCCGTACTGGGTGTTTTTATCGGGCCACCAGTCCGGATTCAGTTTTCCTCTTCTTCCGCCAAAATCACTTGGACAGCAGTAGGTGCCTGCGTTAATCCCGTTGACCCAGCAGGATATATCTGAAGGGTGGTCAAGATTGTATTCGTGATCCTCTGCACATACCTCTGCAGAAATCTCTATCCGCTTAAGCTTCCGGTCTGCAATCATATGATTCGGAAAACGATATTCTACATATCCGTTTCCCATCCATAAAAGCTTCGCCTGGGTTCTCTTAGGATTGTAAAAGCTCCGGGGTTCATCTTCTCCGTCAATCGGACCCTTATCCGTACAAAGTCCGCATGTGGGTTCTACATGATAATCCACAAAATTTCCTATCGGCATGCTTATAATCTCTGACTCTTCATTCTTATCCAGTGTATCTAGGCTGATATTAATGAATGCCGCACTTTTGTAACAAAGCTTTGCCGCTCCTCTTACACCCTGCTGCACCTCAGTATCAATAAGCCCCGCTTCTTCAAGAACACGGATATTCATGGCTGCTGATGATGCCGGCAGTTCCAGTTTCTCCGCTATCTCATTCACATTAAGCGTATATGCACACAGTAATTTCAGAATCTTAATTCTCACCTCGGAGGAAAGTGCCTTCCCTATAAGTGTCAACCGTTCCCCGTCATCTAAAGTAAAATCAAATACCTTCTCCATATTTCACCTTATTAAACAACTTTTTTGTTTTAAAACAGTTTTTTTGTTTAAATAGATTTTATCATAGTGCGCAACCGGTTGTCAACACTAAATATATATTCTTAAAGTAATTTCATTTAAAATAAAAAATGCACCGGTAAAATAGTTTTCATAACTATAAACCGATGCACTGTTAATATAAAATAGTCTGTTTCAGGGTAATACGAAAACGAAATCAGCTTTTTTTATGTACTCCTCCATAGAAAAAACTAAGTTTTGCAAAAAAATCCTCAAGAATAAACCGACTGTCAATATCCTGATAAACACGAATTTTATTTTCATTAAAGCCGATATAAGTACCGTTTTCGTCGACAATAGGTGAATTGAGATACTCAAATCTTCCTATACAGAAATCAATTGCAAGACCAACGCAGGGAGAATCACCTAACGACCAGCTTTCGCCTAATGTCCAGCCTGCTTTCTCCGAATTGCCGTACTCCTGCATTTCATCAAAAAGATATTTCCCTATTTTACCGCAAGGACGCACCTTTTCCTGTAGCTCCGCATAACTTACCCGCATTTTTGTATAGCAGTTATTAGGAACCTGCCATAGGTCTGTTCCGGAAGCAAAAAGCACATTTGCCCCCTTAAAATCATTCTGGAGATTAAACTCACTACCGCCGTACGGATACGCTCCGCCAAGGATACTTATAACCGTCATTCTCTTTGCAATATCGGGATTTTTCAGCAATGCACAGGCAACATTTGTAACCGCACCCTGACAAAATACATACAGAGGATATTTGCTTTCGGTCATTGCTTCGCTTATGATAAAGTCTGCAGCTTCTGATGAAGGCGGATTTGCCGTATCTTCAATAGGACCATATGCACCGTGGTAAATAGGAACATCCTCACGATCCATATAATTCAGCACGCGCTTTATCTCTTCATAGCAAAGCTGCTCAGAACCCGGACCTTTAATATGCTCTGCACAAATACCTTTGATTAAAAACTTCTGAGTCATAAGAGCATGGGCTATTGCATACTGGTCATCAGCCTCGCAAGCAGCATCAGTATCAATTATTACGCGAATCTTTTTATCATCCGCTACCTTGTAGTATTCTTTCATTGAAAATCCTCCTTAATTCATATAGCAGGCATAAGATTTCCGCCTGCTACACTTTTTTTGAGCAAACTTACTGCTCGCACACATTCATCCACACCCTCATCTCATTCTCGCCACGGTTTCCCCAAGTATAATAAGGAACTGCTATTGCCTCGCATGGGGTGGTTTTTTCCGGCTCGCTGCTATAAATGTCCTCACAGTCGTAAATGCGGTAGGCTTTGGCTGTCAACTTTACCGTACCGCCAAGAAAATCAGGGTCAAATCCTCCCAATTCGGGAGTAGTTCTCCTGTCTAACCGTAGTTCTCTTACGCTGCCGTTGTCGGCTCCCTCAAAGCAGTAAACCAAAGGACCTCTCATAAGTGCAGTCATCCCCGAAAGCCTCGGTACTTTACAGGAAGCTCTGATATAAACAGGCGTACCGTTAAGAAGCAGTTCTATATCCGATTTTCCCTTTATATCAATATACACATAGCCTTTTTGGGGTGCAGTCAGAATTTCCCGACCATCCTGTTTAATTATATAACTTTTGCTCCATTTCGGTATTCGAACAGCAAGCCTGCCTTTTCCCGAGACAGTGTATTTTACGGTCATATCGTAGGGATACGCTGTTTCGCATTGGAGAGAAATGCCGTTCTTAAAACTTACATTCCCTGCCGCAAACAGGTGACAATATGCGGTATCTTCGTTTTCTCCATAAGCATATTTACCGATAGAGCCGATGAGTCTTGCCACATTCGGAGGACAGCAGGCACAAGCATACCAACCGGGACGTGAAGGCAGTACATGTGAATGGGTGCACGCCTTCCCGGAAATACCAAGGTTAACCTCAAGGGGATTAACATAGAAGAACCTCTTTCCGTCAAGCTGCATTCCTGCAAGTACGGTATTGTAGAATGCAAGCTCCATAACGTCAGCATATTCGCTATTTACCTCTTTTTCAAGCATTCTGCCACCGAAGAACATCAGTCCGATAGCGGCGCAGGTTTCCGAATAAGCGGTGTCAGGCGGCAGGTCGTAATCAACAGTAAAAGCTTCTCCGTTTGCCGTTGAGCCGATACCGCCCGTAATATACATCTTATTATGAACAATATTGTCCCATAAACGGCGGCAGGCTTCAAGAAGCACCTCATCCTCTGTTTCGGCGGCAAGGTCAGCCATTCCCGTATAGAGATAAACCGCCCTAACAGCATGACCTGTGGCTTCGGACTGATGACGGACAGGCTTTCCGCTCTGACGGTAATCGTTATCACACGGGTCACTGCCCCACACTGTCCAGTTTCTCTTTTGGGCTTCCTTTTCATAAAATGAGGGATATACTCCTCGCTCATCAATAAACTTTTTAGCAAGTTCAAGGCAATGGCTGTTGCCAGTCAAACGATAAAGCTTCATAAGGGCAAGCTCGATTTCAGGATGCCCCGGTATTCCATTTATCTTTTTCGTGACAAATCTGTCGTATATACATTCAACATTCTTTATGGCAACATTAAGCAGCTTTCTTTTTCCCGTTGCCTCAAAATAAGCACAGGCAGCTTCAATCATATGTCCTGAACAGTAAAGCTCGTGACCCTCAAGGAGATTTGTCCAGCGTTTTTCTCTGTCCTTTATCGTGAAATAGGTGTTGAGATAACCATCCTCGTCCTGTGCGGCGGCAATAAGGTCTATAAGCCCGTCAGCCTGCTCTTCAAGAGTGCTGTCGGCTTCATTTGCAAGTGCATAAGCCACTGCTTCAAGCCACTTGTAAGCGTCGCTGTCCTGAAACACCATTCCGTAAAAGCCATCCTCGGTACTTTCCTCTTTGAGAGCCTTTGCTGCATTTATAAAATTGACAGCAACATGGCTTTTTTCGGCGCCCTGTGCCTTATCCCACAGTACGCTGTACTGATATGGAATAACGGTATTATGTACGATTTTCTGATATTTCTCAATAAAGCCTGTTGCTTTATATGACGATACGGGTATTTGAGTTTGAATTTTCATTTTTAACCTCCCTCTGTATTGACAACAACTTTTATATGTATTTTAATATTTTTATACAGCAAAATAAATGGAGAAAAGTATTTATTATATGGAAAATAGTATTGTATGCATATCAGTAAATGAACTTGGGTTACCTTTGGTTTCTGCCTGTGATATACTTACTACCTCAGAGAACTTTTACCACATGGACAGAACGGCGGATTTCAATGTGATGATTTATGTTACAGACGGAACAATGTATGTTACCGAGAATGGACAGGATTACGAAATAGCTGCAGGTGAAATTTTGTTTTTAAAAAGTGGATTTCGGCATTTCGGAAAATATGAAACTCTACGAGGAACGCGTTGGTTTTACGCACATTTTTATATGCCTGAAACTGTCTTAAACTGTGAAACTGCATTGGTACTGCCCAAAAAAATATACGCTCCTGCGGGAAGCGCACTGGAAAAAAAGCTATATAAAATGTGGGATTATTTCCACAGTCCGGACCCGGCAAAAATCATAAGAAAAAATGCTTTATTCTATGAAATACTGATTGACATCGGCTCGGAGCGTCAGCCCGAAAGCAGGAATATTTCCGATGAAATCTGCGCTTTCCTTGACACGCAGACCGATAAGGATTTTTCAAAGGAACTGATTGGAAATAGTTTTTTTATGAGCTACAGTCATCTTGCGGCGGTATTCAGAAAGGAGAAAGGAATTTCAATGGGACAGTACCACAATTCTGCGAGAATGAATAAAGCCTGTAAACTCCTACGCTCCACACTTATGTCTGTTGGTGAAATTGCGGCCTGTCTCGGCTTTTCGGATATGCTTTATTTCAGCAAGAAGTTTCACGCCTTCAGCGGCGTTTCACCTACCGAATACCGGAAACAGATACAGAGAAGGTACTGATATTCAAAGTCAAAAATGGCGGATCCATTACTGAATCCGCCACTTAATTTACATCTGTTCCTGAGTGTATCTTGCAAGGAACTGTTTTGTTCTTTCCTCTCTCGGATTATCGATTACCTGATGAGGATCGCCCTGCTCAACAATAACCCCTTCGTCCATGAAAATGATATTGTCCGCCACATCCCTGGCAAACGCCATTTCATGGGTAACGATAATCATTGTTGTTTTCTGTTCGGCAAGCCCCCTTATTACCTTCAGCACTTCTCCTGTAAGTTCCGGGTCAAGCGCTGATGTAGGCTCGTCAAAACAAAGAATATCAGGTTGAAGCGCCAGAGCTCTGGCAATCGCCACACGCTGCTGCTGCCCTCCCGAAAGCTGGTGAGGATAGTGCTCCATACGGGACTCAAGTCCCATCTGTGCCAGAAGTTCCTTTCCGTGTCTGTCTATTTCCTCATAAATTGCTTTTTTGCAATCCTTAAAATCCGGTCTTTCCTTTGCAAGCAGTTTTTCCGCAATTGTTACATTCTCAAGGGCTGTATACTGCGGAAAAAGATTAAACGACTGGAAAACCATTCCGAAATGAAGTCTTTTGGTTCGCAAATCTTTGTCTCTACGCTTGCTTTTTAGAGACGCGTCAAAAAGAATCTCATCTTTAACACTTATTGTTCCGCCGCTTGGTACCTCAAGAAAGTTCAGGCATCTGAGCAAGGTGGTCTTTCCGGAACCGGAAGAACCTATGATTGCCAATGCATTTCCCTCTTCAAGTGAGAAGCTTACATCGCGTAACACTTCGGTATTGCCAAAATGTTTTTCCAAATTTCTGACCTCTAATATCGCCATGTTTTCTCCTCCTATTTAAAATACCCAAGCCTGCGCTCAACATAGTTAAAAATAAGTGTAAGTATTCCTACGAATGCAAGATAGAATACACCCGTATAGAATAACGGCCATACAAGACCTGCCGACTTCATAAATGAATATCCTGAAAATGTCAGTTCATACGCAGCTATGATTCTGGCAAGGGATGTATCTTTAACCAAAGTAATAATCTCATTGGACATAGGCGGCACTACTCTTTTTACCATCTGGAGCAATGTGACCTTAAAGAAAATCTGGCTCTTGGTCATTCCCAGAACTTCTCCCGCTTCACGCTGGCCCGCCGGTACACCCTGGATTCCGCCTCTGAATATTACGGAAAAATAGCACGCATAATTTATGCTGAACGCCACAACCGTTGCCGTAATACGCCCTGCTTCGTTACCTGACCATATATTATGGCCAAGCATTCCCGGTCCATAGAAAATAATAAGGAGCTGAAGCATAAGTGGTGTACCTCTTATAATCCATACAAGTAAGTCTACAAGTATTTTAAGAGGCTTAAATTTGCTCATTGAGCCAAATGCCAGTATTAATCCCAACGGTAATGAGAACAACAGTGTGAAAATAAAGATTTCAAAAGTTGTGCCAAGACCGCCAAGAAGAGTTTTTGTCACTTCCCAAAACATAGTCTAAACCTTTCCACCGCATAAATCTGCATTTTGCGGGAAACTTTTCATTCTGATTATTTATCAGCCTTAACTACTACTACCTGTGCATTATTGCAGTATGGATTAGAACATTCCATTGCTTCTTTAACTTCATCTGTAAGTGTCATGCCGTTCCATACAACATCAATACCTTTTGAGTTAAGTTCCATAATCTTGTTATCCCAGTCAATTTCTACGAACTGTACTTCAACGCCGAGTTTTTCTGCTACAACTTTAGCCATATCTGCATCAAGTCCGATCCACTCGCCGTCTTCTTTGTAATCCATTGGAGCGAAATCTGTAATACCTACGATAAGTGTTCCTTTATCTTTTATGTATTCAACATCGCTGTCATCTGTCTTTGTGTACTCTGCATCTTTCTGCTCAATGATTGCATCCTTAATGTTATATTTTTCTGCAATTTCAAGCATTGAACCGTCTGCATATGTCTCTGCAAACACTTCATTAATATAAGATGCAAGGTCGGAACCTTTACGGCATCCTACACCGTATTCTTCTGTTGTGATTTTATCCGTATACTTAAGATCCGGATAACTTGTTCCTTCGCCTACCATTGCGCATGCCATAAGAAGGTCGATTATAGCTGCATCTGATGTTCCTGAGTTAACTTCCATAAGCGCATCGGACTGAGCTGTTACAGAATTATATTTCCATCCTTTGTCCTTAGCTGCTGCCTCTCCTGCTGAACCTGCTTCTACAGCATAAACCATTTCATCTGCTCCTGTACCTGATGTTTTCTTGCCGCAAGCTGTCGCAACAAATCCCATCACGAGAACAATTCCAAGTAAAAGTGCAATTTTCTTTTTCATATTTTCCTCCTATTCTGTCGGATATGATACTTTTTTATCCGGCAACTATAAATACGCCTAGTATTTTATCATAGTAATCCGCTAAAGTAAAGCAACCAAAAAAGACTTTTTCATATAAAAATAAGGAAACCGGTCACCAATATGTAACCGATTCCCTTATTCCGAAGCTGTATTCACAACCTCATCTAAAAAATTTCCCTATTACATTGCATCTGATTCTTCTGCATCCGCAGCATTTTCATAGGCTTCCAGAATCTGCTTCTGAAGCCGTTCTCTTGTACCTGAGTTAATCGGATGAGCTATGTCCCTGAACTCACCGTCAAGGGATTTTTTACTAGGCATTGCAATAAAAAGACCTTTATCCCCTTCAATTACCTTAATGTCATGGATTACAAATTCATTGTCCAGTGTAATTGATACAACGGCCTTCATTTTGCCAACCCGATCCACTTTGCGTACTCTTACATCTGTTACCTGCATATAGTTGTGCCCCTTCCTGCTTTCGCATCATCTTGTCTTACTGTCTATCAACCCAAATCACATATTAAATCTTTAGCAAATCCTTATGCCATTGAAAATCGTTCATTCTTCTCCACAACAATCTTAATTTCACCTTCATTAGCGATGTATGTGGTGTTCGGCCGTATCGTATCACGACTTTCAATAATGCAATTCTCAAGATGAGTATTGTCTCCGATATGTACATCATTAAGGATTATGCAATTCTTAATAACACAGTTATTGCCAATATATACTTTCTTGAAAATTACCGAATCGCTTACCTGTCCGTTAATAATACATCCGCTGGCAATCAGACTGTTCTTAACTGATGAACCCGGGTTATATTTAGCCGGTGCAAGGTCATCCACCTTTGAGTAAATATCTGCATACTGTCTGAAGAAATATTCTCTTACATCCTTCTTAAGGAAATCCATATTCGTCTTGTAGTAAGATTCTACGGTTGCAATGTTACTCCAGTATGTATCAAGCTTGTATGCGTAGATTCTCTTGACATTTTTGTAACGGATAAGAATATCCTTAACAAAATCATAGCGGTCCTCATCATATGCCTTCTGAAGAAGCTCAATTAAAAGTCGTCTTCTGATTACATAGATACCTGTTGAAACCGTCTTGCTCTCCGTAGCAACCGGTTTTTCTTCGAAATCGGAAATCCGGTTATCCTCTGTAAGCTTAACAACTCCGAATCTTGTTGCATCCTCTACGGAATCAATATCCTTAACAACAACCGTTATGTCAGCCTTTTTCTCAATGTGGTATTCCAAAACCTTATTATAATCAAGCTTATATACTCCGTCACCTGATGCAATAACCACATATGGCTCATGACTGTTTCTCAGGAAATTAAGATTCTGGTAAAGTGCATCCGCTGTTCCTCTGTACCATACACTGTTGTCCGATGTAATTGTAGGATTAAATACAAATAATCCTCCCTGCTTTCTTCCGAAATCCCACCACTTGGAAGAACTCAAATGTTCATTCAATGATCTGGCATTGTACTGTGTAATTACAGCAACCTTTCCTATATGGGAGTTGGACATATTACTCAGGGCAAAATCAATTGTTCTGTAGCTTCCTGCAATCGGCATTGCCGCAATCGCCCTCTTATTAGACAACTCCTTCATCTGCTTGCTGTTTCCGCCTGCTAAAATAATACCTACTGCTCTCATCTGTCTCCACCTGCCTTAATGATATAGCCGCCGCTTACAAGTTCGTTATTAGGATAATCTGAAGCCTCCGTATCTCCGGAAACTGCAGTATTCTTACCAATCTTAACACCGGCCGGTATCGTTGTATTTTCTGCAATGGTTGCCAAATCAAAGGCATATACCTTAGGATCAAGCTGGCTTTCGGCATATTCGCCTACGCCGATTTGAGTATTCTCTCCTATTGAAACATTCTCGGCAACAATTGCCTTGCTGATTTTGGCATTCTTGCCTACTACCGTATTCTGCATGATAATGGAATTTTCAACAACGGCACCTTCTTCGATAATAACGCTCTCTCCAATTACCGAATTCTTAACCGTTCCGTATATCTCCGATCCCTCTCCGATAATACTCCGCTCAATAACAGCGCCTGATGCAACATACTGAGGCGGAAGAGCATCTGCCTTTGTATAAATTTTCCAGAGTTCCTCGTAAAGATTAAATTCAGGAACAATGTCAATAAGCTCCATATTAGCTTCCCAATATGAACCGAGAGTTCCTACATCCTTCCAGTATCCGTTATATTCGTAAGCAAAACATCTCTTACCGTTCTCAAAGCAGTAAGGAATAATATGCTTACCGAAATCGCATCCCTTCTGGTCTTTCATCTTAACCAGTGCTTCCTTAAGTACAGGCCAGCTGAAAATGTAAATACCCATTGATGCAAGATTACTTCTAGGATTAGCAGGCTTTTCTTCAAACTCTGTAATCTTATTGTCATCATCGGTAATAAGAATGCCGAATCTGCTTGCTTCTTCAAGCGGAACAGGCATTGCGGCAATAGTAACATCCGCATTATTAGCCTTGTGATAATCCAGCATAATCTCATAATCCATTTTGTAAATGTGGTCGCCTGAAAGAATCAGCACATAATCAGGATTATAAAGTTCCATATAATCCATGTTCTGATAAATAGCATTTGCGGTACCGGTATACCATTCACTGCTGGTACTCCTCTCGTAAGGCGGAAGCACCGTTACGCCTCCCACATTACGGTCAAGATCCCAAGGAATACCTATACCGATATGAGTATTAAGTCTCAGCGGCTGATACTGTGTCAGAACACCCACGGTATCAATTCCTGAATTAATGCAGTTGCTTAACGGGAAATCAATGATACGGTATTTTCCCCCAAAAGCAACGGCAGGTTTAGCAACCTTTGATGTGAGAACACCAAGTCTGCTTCCCTGTCCCCCAGCCAAAAGCATGGCTATCATTTCTTTCTTCACCATTTCAATCACCTCAAGTAAATATATTTTCAAGTATACTTCTGTAGTACAAGTATTATATCATATGTAATAAACAATTTAAAGCAGAAATCGTCAATTTGCCAAATTTTTACTGTATTTTTTTTATTTTTCTATACATTTTTCTCAAATACACCTCTGTTTTTATAAAAAACAACTGCTGTTTTGCCATTATTTTTACCTCTTCTTTACTTTTTTCCATAAGGTGGTATAAAATATATATATAAAATTATGATAGGAGATTTATGTAATGTATAATATAGATTTTAACAATCCTGTGAGAGTGCATTTTATCGGAATCGGAGGCATAAGCATGAGCGGGCTTGCCGACATTCTTTTTTCCAAAGGGTTTACCGTTTCAGGTTCAGATATGAAGGAATCGGAGCTTACCCGCAGGCTCTCTGACAAAGGTATGAAAATCACCATCGGTCAGTCCGGTGACAACATTACAGATGATATAGATGTAATCATATATACGGCTGCCATCCGTGCGGATAATCCGGAATATCAGAAAGCCGTCGAAAGCAATATCCCGATGCTTACAAGAGCAGAGCTTCTCGGTGAGATTATGAGCAACTATCCGGTTGCAATAGGTGTTTCGGGAACCCACGGCAAAACCACAACCACCTCCATGCTGACGGAAATTATGATTGCGGCAGATTTGGACCCTACTGTTACGGTAGGCGGCATTCTTCCATCCATAGGCGGCAATTTAAGAGTGGGAAATTCAGGTAATTTTATAACAGAGGCATGCGAATATACCAACAGTTTCCTCTCGTTTTGTCCTACCATCGGTGTTATCCTTAACATCCAGGAAGACCACCTTGACTTTTTTAAAGATCTGGACGATATCCGCCATTCATTTAAATGCTTTGCAGAATTACTTCCGTCCAGCGGTCTTCTGGTAATCAACGGCGATATTGAAAATGTATCATATATATATGAAGATATTAAGTGTCCCGTTGTTACCGTCGGTTCCGGAATCAATAACGACTATTCGGCTTGTGATATCGCATATGATAATAAAGGGTGTTGTTCTTACACATTGGTATGTAAAGGAATTAAAAAAGACCGGATTTCTCTTGGTGTTCCGGGAATTCATAATGTGTACAACAGTCTTGCCGCCATTGCGACAGCTGATTTCTTAGGAATTCCTCTTAATGTTACGGCTTGTGCCCTGTCGGTTTTTTCGGGAACTGAAAGGCGTTTCCAGAAAAAAGGAGAATTAAACGGATTTACGATTATTGACGATTATGCACACCACCCGGTTGAAATTAATGCAACACTTAATTCTGCCAAAAATTATCCTCACAAC
>JBJENE010000018.1:0-67618 GCA_051880035.1 Butyrivibrio sp. | reverse complement strand
GATTTAATCTGCGGTAAAGCTGCCGTAGGTGGGAACTATAATTCGACGCGTGACAATTGCTAAAATAAATGGTAAATGGGTATTTTGCAAACATATAGACCGAGATACATATGAAGTTCCGGGCGGACATCGAGAAGATGGTGAAGAGATTTTAGAAACAGCAAAACGCGAATTAAAAGAAGAAACCGGAGCAGTTGTGTTTGAGATTAAGCCGATATGCGTATATTCGGTAAAAGGTAAAACAAGAGTGAACGAGAATCTTAGTGACGAGACATTCGGAATGCTTTATGTTGCAGATATTTTTTCATTTGAAGAGTTGCATAGCGAAATTGAAAAAATCTTGATTACAGACGAGTTAGTTGATAATTGGACATATCCGTTGATTCAACCGAAATTAATTGGAGAGGCTAAAAACAGAGGATTTATTTAAGAGAGGCATCAGAATGAAGATTTTATACGGTACGACAAATAAAGGAAAATTACAAGCAATGTGTACTGCCCTGGAAACATTTGATATAGAGCTTATTGGATTAGGAGATATAGAAAGTGAACTTCCACGTATCAGCGAAGATGGGAAAACACCATTAGAGAATGCAGAAATAAAAGCAAGGGCATATTATGAAGCGTTTCATATGCCGGTGTTTTCTTGTGACAGCGGGTTGTATTTTGAGGAATTGGAAGAGGAAGAACAGCCTGGTCTTCATGTAAGACGAATCAACGGAAAAGAGTTAACCGATGATGAAATGAGAGAACATTATGCTGCATTAGCTGCAAAGCATGGTGGAAAAATAACCGGACGATACAGAAATGCAATTTATTTTATCCTGGATGAAGAACATCATTATTCCAGTATGGACATGTCAATTGCTACAGAACCTTTTATTTTAGTTACGGAGCCACATCCAAAGAGGGTAGAAGGATTTCCGCTGGATTCGTTATCCGTTGATATTGAAACCGGGAAATATTACTACGACCTTCAAGTAAAAGATGTAAGTACATCTGTAGATGATGGAGTGAGGGCTTTTTTTGGAGCAATTTTCTAAAAGCTTTAGACTGTTGACAAATAATTCTGTTGGTAATATAATACACAAAAAATTAAGGAGAGCCATACAATGCAGAACTTATATTTTACAATGAACTATATGTACATGTATTACGGACGTACTCGTTTGTAACTGTAAAGAATCCGAGAAGGATGCACGGTTACAGCAGGTAGGTCTGATATGTCTGTGCAGAAAGTTCGGATGATGTAGGTTTTGATTTTTATATAGTCTTACAGAATAACCGTATGAGAACTCGTGCACCAGACATATCAATGTTTGGTGTATTTTTTTGCGATGAATGGCAGAAAGGAGATTCATATGAAATTATCAAATGGTAGAGAGGTAATTGCAAGACGATATCAGGAGCAGGATGCAGAAGCAATCGTAAATCTGATACGAAGAAATTTTTTAGAAGTTAATGTAAAAGATTATGGTGAAAAGGCAATGAAAGAACTAGCAGAACATCACGATGTTAATTGGTTTAAGGGTGTGGCAGCTTATGCGAACGTATATGTTTTCTATGCCGAAGATGAGATTATAGGTGTCGGTTCAATATCAAGTTTCTGGGGAAGTTTGACTGAGAGTATTCTTCTTACTATTTTTGTATTGCCGGAATTGCATGGCAATGGAATTGGAAGATATATTATACAGACATTAGAAAAAGATGAATTATTTTTACGTGCAGATAGAATAGAAATTCCTGCTTCTATTACTGCAGTAGAGTTTTATAAAAAACAAGGATATGATTACAAAAATGGTGTAAACGAATTAGATGATGAAGGTCATTATCGATTAGAGAAATTTAATGTTAAGAAAGGTGTGGACTAATATGGTACGTTTTGCAGAAGAAAAAGATTTGGATATAATTAATGAATTGAGAAAACAGGTAAATGATATTCATGTAGAAGGACGCCCGGATGTATTTAAAGCAGGATTTGGAGCGGAATTAAGGGATTATGCACAAGTACTCATGAACGGAGAAAATAGTGACATAATTGTCGCGGAACGCGATGGAGTAATATGCGGTATGGCATGTGTAGATTACGTAAACAAACCTGAGACTCCATACGGAAACGCAAGACGTTTCTACCATGTACAAGAAATAGCGGTAGATGCAAATCATAGGAGGCAAGGTGTAGCCAGAGAACTAGTAGAATTTATGATAGCAGAAACCAAAAAGAGAAAACTAAGAAAGATAGAGCTTGATGTGTGGGAATTTAATGATTCCGCAATTGAATTTTATCAGGCGGTTGGCTTTAGAGAGACGCGAAGATGGATGGAATATGAAATTGAATAATTATTTATTTAGTATTTACAAGTAGTACACCGGTGAGATTATAGCGATGTGATCTCATCGGTATTTTTATGGCTTTAGGACATTGTGGACCAAAGGTGTCCAATGTGTGGGTTATAGGGTGCCCCTAAAGCAAACGACATAGGAGTTTGGGAGTGTCAATCGTGTTGACACTGCAACCCCTTGCGTATCCTGTTCTTCTTTATTTTGTAGTATGGTCAATGGTCATGACACTTGACCAAATCTCTTGAAAACCGCATAAAATCAAGGAATTTTAGATGCCAATCGCGTTGACATCTATTTTTTATGGTCAACAGCATTGACACTTTTTGTCAACATGATTGACCTTATTTTGTGAAAATATTTTGCTCCAAAATTGTAATCAGCTTTTTCGAACCCTAAGTACTTATTGAGAAACGAAAATAGGTCTAACCTGAGAAACAGTCTCATAGTAATGAAAAAGAAAGACAAGCAGGAGAAGGAGGTGGAGACTCCGCTTGAAACAAAGAAAATTGAATTATCGCTTTCATAATCCAAATTCGGCGGAAGATACCGCTGACTTCTTGTGTAAGCTTTTGATCGAAGCAAATGCAGGCAAGGTGGAACGCGCTATAGAAGAAGCTGCATCAAAATGTGCAGAGGAGAGTGAGTACATAGCAGAATCGGGGGATATAGGAACGGTGGAGGAACCGGTGAACATAAGACGTAGAAAAGCAAGGTGATGATGCCTTGCTTATTCTATGAAAAGGTATTAAATTTTTCAACAAAACAGTTTCGGGCAAAAATATGAGGAAAAATCTCAAATATATATTGCAAAATGAAAAAATCGGGATATAATATAGATAGAATGGAGGGTAAAAGATATGTTATGTCAGTTTACTGTGAAGAATTACAAGAGTATAAGAGATGAAGTGACCTTTGATATGCAGGCAGCAGCAATCTCGGAGCATGAAGATAGAATAATCAAAGACCAGGATGGTGAGATGTATTTACCGGTGTCTGCCATTTACGGCCCTAATGGTGGAGGAAAATCCAATGTTCTGGCAGCGTTGCACACATTGGTTGCAAAAATTCTGCGCCCGTTGTATGCCACAGAAGACAACGAAGATAAGGTTCTTTTACAAAAAAGAATTATCGCCCAGCCATTTGCTTTTTCAGATAGCAAAAATGAACCAACAGAGTTTGAACTGTTTTTCCGTACAGAGTCTGCAGAGTACAGATATATCTTGCATGTGAAGCGTGATGTGGTTATATATGAGAGCTTGGACAGAGTGAAGCTTGAGACCGGAAGACGTTCTGCATTATACACAAGAGACGATAAAGGAATTGTTTTAAAGGGTGCATTTGCGAAACTGAAAGTCAGCGATGATTTATCTAAGACGCTTACTTTGCTTTCCTACTTGGGTATCGCTTATAAGGAAAATGCAGTTGTTAAAGACGTATTGAATTGGTTCCAGTTCGGTGTGAATTTCCTAAATTATGGTAATCCTATTCAAGAGCTTAGAATGGCAATATCCACATCAGAAGACGTGAAGCATTTGATGCTTGAAATGATTCAGGAAATGGATTTGGATATCGTTGATTTTAGAGTGGAAGAAAAAGAGAATGATAGGATAGAAGTGTTCACAAAACACCTTGTGGATGATGTGGAAACAGAGCTTAGCCTATCCGATGAATCCAGCGGAACAAAGAAATTGTTTGGACTGCTTCCTTTTATTGCGGCAAGTTTGCTTGATGGAACTGTGCTTGTAATTGATGAATTGGATGCGAAAATTCATCCGGTGTTGCTACGTCATATTATCATGATGTTTAATGATATGAACATCAACAGACATAAAGCACAACTTATATTCACATCACATGATTTGTCCACTATGAATAGTGAAGTATTCCGCAGAGATGAGATATGGTTTGTGGCAAAAGGAAATGCACAGAATTCCAAACTATATTCGCTGGTAGAGTTCAAGAATGAAAAAGGTGAATCTGTCAGAAAGGATGCCAAATTCGATAAGCAGTATCTTGAAGGTAAGTACGGCGCTGATCCGTACCTCAGAAGAATTATAGATTGGGGGAAAGTCAATGCCTAAAAAAGCCGGAATGGAGAAATGGAAAAAGAAACGTCGTCAAGAATACTTAGAGACGAAGCAGTATCGGTACTATATTTTCTGTGAAGGGCAGCAGACGGAACCGCTATATTTTGCGGGATTCAAGAAGTTGATAGAAGAAAATCCAATCTATAAGGATATGGTCCTAATTGAGATTGAACCTTGCCAGGCGGAAACCATGCGAGTGATTGGTATGGCAGAGGAATATGTAAAGAAAAATAAAATCAAAAAGGGGCAAATCTGGTGCGTTTATGATAAGGATAGCTTTCCTCCGGAACGTTTTAATGGTGTTGTGGAACGTGCAGAGAGTTTAAACAAAGAAAATCCGGAATTACAGTATCATACCGCATGGAGTAATGAGTGCATAGAGTTCTGGTTCCTGCTTCACTTTGCTTATTATACGTCAAATAACCATAGAACAGTGTATATTTCATTTTTAAATGATAAGTTCAAGGAATTAGGAATCGGAAAGTATCAGAAGAATATGAATAATATCTTTGAGATTTTGATGGAATATGGAATCCCGAAACTGGCGATTCGATATGCAAAGCGAATTATAAAGGATGGAGCAGGTAAAACACCAACAGAGATTGCACCGGGAACAAAGGTGTACGAGTTGGTAGAGGAACTGTCGAAGTATTTGCCGGAGAATATTAGTTCCATTTTTATATAACAGATATTAAGGAACATAATAATCAACAGATGACAATCCTATTAATTAGTAATGAATTTTTTATCCCCTGCATAGAATGTACAAACAGCCATGCAGGGAGAATTTATTGAAAGGATATATTGAAGAAAGAGCGATTCAACTGGCGGAGTATATAGTGGAGTACGGGGCAACGGTAAGGCAGGCTGCCAAGAACTTCGGTATCAGTAAAAGCACCGTACATAAAGATGTTACAGAGCGACTTATACATATCAATCCGTCACTGGCACATGAAGCAAGAAAGGTACTTGATTTGAATAAATCCGAACGCCATATACGCGGGGGAATGGCTACAAAGGAAAAATATCTTCACAAGGGAATGTGATTTTATATCTTAGATGATACATTGCCTGAAGTAGGATAAAAACAATTCATATTAACCACAAAATGCGGTTAAGTTTATCAGGGAGACATCCGATACAAATATCGGGGTTCCCTGATTTTTTGGAATTATTATAAAATAATGTAAATTTCCTCTTTTAAATTCACAAAATATTGTTTATAATGCTTATAAGTGCGTAATGCGCCTATTTGCATCATAGCAGGACAATATCAATATTAAATATAATAATCCAAAGTGAAAGGGGATCGACAATGATAAGCACAGATATTGGAATCGATTTGGGAACAGCCAGCATTCTTGTATATATTAAAGGCAAGGGTGTTGTTTTGAAAGAGCCGTCAGTAGTGGCTTTTGATAGAGACACCAATAAGATTAAAGCGATTGGTGAAGAAGCTAGGTTAATGTTAGGAAGGACACCGGGTAATATTGTAGCGGTAAGACCGTTAAGACAGGGTGTTATTTCCGATTACACCGTAACTGAGAAGATGCTTAAGTATTTTATCCAGAAGGCTCTCGGTAAGAAGATGCTTAAGAAGCCAAGAATCAGCGTATGTGTACCAAGCGGTGTAACAGAGGTTGAAAAGAAAGCTGTTGAAGATGCAACATATCAGGCAGGTGCCAGAGAAGTTGCAATTATTGAAGAACCGATTGCTGCCGCAATCGGCGCAGGAATTGATATTTCAAGACCATGCGGAAATATGATTGTTGATATCGGAGGCGGAACTACTGATATTGCAGTTATCTCTCTTGGAGGAACTGTTGTCAGCACCTCAATTAAGATTGCCGGTGACGATTTCGATGAGGCAATTGTACGATACATGCGTAAGAAACATAATCTCCTTATCGGTGAAAGAACCGCAGAGGATATTAAGATTAAGATAGGAAGTGCTTTTCCGAGAGCAGAAGTTGTATCAATGGATATCAGAGGCCGTAACCTCGTTACAGGTCTTCCTAAGACCATTACAGTTACCTCTTCTGAGACAGAAGAAGCACTTAAAGAAGCTACATCCCAGATTGTGGAGGCAATCCACAGCGTATTGGAGAAGACTCCGCCTGAACTGGCAGCTGATATTGCGGACAGAGGAATGGTTCTTACAGGTGGCGGAAGCCTTTTACAGGGACTTGAGGAACTCATTGAACAGAAGACAGGCATTAATACAATGACGGCTGAGGATCCTATGACGGCAGTAGCCATAGGAACCGGTAAGTTTATTGAATTCCTTGCAGGCGACAGATTTTAACAGCGTAAGCAATTATTAAGAATCTATCAGGGATTATTCCCTTTAGATATACTTGGCGATATGCCATGGCACACTATTATAAGAGAATGCTGTCATGATTTACATCATGGTGGCAGGTTTGGCTAAGGAGTTGATAAAATGGTAAGAAGTTTATACACTGCGGCAACCGGAATGGTTAACCAGATGGGAAGAATGGATGTAATTACCAACAATCTTGCGAACTCCGATACAACTGCTTATAAAAAGGAAGGTGCAACATCACAGTCATTTGATTCGGTTTATACGATTAAAATTAACGACAGTTCCGTACATTACCTTCACCAGGGAATCGGTAAAATGAGCCTTGGAGTTAAAGTTGGAGAGACTTATACGGATTATTCGGACGGTAATTTTAAGGAGACCGGCAATACTTATGATTTGGCATTAGGCGGGAAAGGATTCTTTGCTATTTCCTACGCTGATAGAAACGGAAACGAATCAGTTAGATATACCAGAGACGGTAATTTTACCGTTAATTCGGATGGCATTCTGATGACCAGGGATGGGGATTTCGTTTTGGGTCAGGATAATGGGCTTATTTTTATTCCGGAAGGTAAGAGCATCAGCATTGATGAGACCGGCAGAATTACTGCGGACGGAGAGGAAGTTGCCACATTACAGTTGGTGGATTTCGAAAATTACGATTATCTTGAGAAATTTGGTGAAAATATGTACATCGCCATTAATGGCGCCACAAATGTACCGGCATCATGCAAGGTGTACCAGGGATACCTTGAGATGTCCAATGTTAATGTGGTTTCCGAAATGGTGGAGATGATTTCAATTTCCAGAGATTACGAAAGCAACCAGAAGGTTATACAGGCCATTGACGGAACTCTTGAGAAGTCCGTTCAATTAGGAAGAATAGTATAGGAGGCTGATTTATTATGATGAGGTCATTGTATACTGCGGCATCGGGAATGATTGCCCAGCAGACAAATGTTGACGTTATATCCAATAACCTTGCCAATGTTAATTCGACAGGTTATAAAACATCTACGGCAGAATTTAAATCTTTGCTGTATCAGACACTGCAGTCCAGATCTACAAGCGCCAACGGCGATTACAAACCTATAGGTGCCCAGGTGGGAACCGGTGCAAGGACTGCTTCAATAACCACTGATTTTTCACAGGGGGCGGCTCAGGCTACTTCAAATAATTTTGGATTTGCGATTGAAGGCGAAGGCCTTTTTGCAGTGCAGGGTGCCAATGGAGAGACATATTATACCAGAAACGGTAATTTCCAGATGGCAGTATCGGTAGACGGTTTTATGCTTTGTACTCAGGAAGGATATCCTGTGCTGGATTCCGACGGAATGACAATTGAATTTGACAGTTCATATACAACCTCCAAGATTACCGCTACATCCGACGGAACATTATGTTATCCTGACGAGAATAACAATCTTCAGAGTCTTGGAATCAGAATTGGTGTATATCAGGTTACCAATCCTGCCGGAATGGAAAGTGTGGGCAGCACAATGTATAAAGTAACAGCCGCATCGGGAGAAGCAGTTGAAGAAACCGCAAATCCTGAGCTTAAGAGAAGTAAACTTATGCAGGGATATCTGGAAGCTTCCAATGTTAATGTGGCAGATGAAATGGTTAATCTTATCGTTGCCCAGAGAGCCTATGAAATGAATTCAAAAGCAATCCAGACATCGGATGATATGTTGGGACAGGCTAATCAGCTGAAGAGGTAAGGAGGAGCTTGAATGAGTGATTACATTAGCGGAATATCCAATTATTATATGAATGATTATTCCGGTTCAGCCACTGATTTAAAGTCCGAAATAACCAATACCGATTTTTCCAAGGCTACGGATGAGGAGCTTATGGAGGCGTGTAAGTCATTTGAACAGTATTTTATTGAGCAGGCGTTCAAGGGTATGGAAAAGATGATTCCTGAAAACGAGGACAGCACACTCAATAATTCATATGTTAAAATGTTTAAAGACACATTATATGAAGAATACGCCAAAAGCGTTACTGACAGGGGCGACGGAATAGGCATTGCGAAAATGCTTTATGAACAAATGAAAAGAAATTACGAAATATAAAAATACATATAAAGACCGCCCGGGGACTTGGATACCCGTGCGGTCTTTTATAATGTGAAATTTTAGGCAAAGGGCGTGGCGCGTTTTGGAACTTAAAGGATATGTAGACAGGATAATTTACAGCAATAAAGATAACGGACATACGGTTCTTTCTGTAAGTGTGACGGATGACGAACTAAAGCGTATCATAGAAGATAATAAAGAGCTTGAGTCGGAAATTGATAATGAAATCGTCTGCACAGGTATTTTGTATTTGCTTAATGAAGGAGAGTATGTTGCTTTCCGGGGAGACTTTATTGTGCATCCTACATACGGATTCCAGTTTAAGGTTTCAAGCTATGAAGAAACCAAACCGGACGATCTTGAATCAATAGAAAGATATCTGGGCTCAGGAGCAATTAAGGGAGTAGGAGCTGCCCTCGCGGCAAGAATTGTGAGACATTTTAAGAAGGATACTTTCCGTATAATTGAAGAAAATCCCGAAGAACTGGCACAGGTAAAAGGGATAAGTGAAAGAATGGCAATGGAAATTGCCAACCAGATTGCCGAAAAAAGAGACATGCGTAATGCAATGATTTTTCTGGGGGATTTGGGAATCGGGATGAATCTTGCCGTTAAAATTTATAAAAAATACGGTGAATCTGTATACGGAATTATCAGGGAAAATCCTTACCGCCTTGCGGATGATGTGGAAGGGGTAGGATTTAAGATTGCGGATGAAATAGCCAGAAATGCCGGAGTTGAATACGATTCACCTTCCCGCATTAAAAGCGGAATTCTGTATATGATTAATCAGGCTTCGGGAATGGGACATACATATCTTCCTGAGGATATTCTGATTAGAAGTGCGGAAGAAATGTTGGGAGTCGAAATTGCCAACCGGCAGGATGTACTTATGGATCTTTCCGTAGATCGCAAAATAGTCATTAAGCAGGTGGGAGATACAGAAGCAGTATATTCCGCTTCTTTGTATTATACCGAATTAAGTGTTGCCCATAAATTAAAAGAACTGGATATTAAGTATTTTATTAATGAATATGAATTCTCCGAAAGACTTCATCGGATAGAGAAAGAAGAGAGAATGGAACCGGATGAACTGCAAAAACAGGCGGTGCGGGCAGCGGCAGATAACGGGCTGGTTATAATTACCGGCGGACCGGGAACCGGTAAAACCACAACCATTAATATGATAATCCGATATTTTGAAGAAAAAGGCATGGAAATTCTTCTTGCGGCGCCGACGGGCAGGGCGGCCAAACGAATGACAGAGGCTACGGGAAGAGAGGCCAAGACGATACACCGGCTTTTGGAACTTTCCGGAGTCCTTTCGGAAGACGGAGCCAATAATGCTGCGTTTGAGCGCAATGAAGACAACCCGTTGGAGGCGGATGCAGTAATAATAGATGAAATGTCAATGGTGGACATTTTTCTTATGAACAGCTTACTTAAAGCAGTTGTGCCCGGAACCAGACTTATTCTTGTGGGAGATGCCAATCAGCTGCCGTCCGTGGGTCCCGGAAATGTCCTTAAGGATATTATTTCATCGGAATGTTTTCCTGTCGTAAAGCTTAACAGGATATTCAGACAGGAAGAAGCCGGAGACATAGTTTTGAATGCCCATAAAATTAACAACGGAGAGCTGTTTACTTTGGGACCGTCAAGCCGGGATTTTCCTTTTATAAGCAGACCGGATGCCAATGCAATAATAGGCGCCGTTGTAACACTTGTCCGGGAAAAACTTCCGAAATATACCGGGTCCGGGGAAAATGAGATTCAGGTTCTCACGCCTTCCAGAAAAGGAAGTCTGGGGGTTGAAAGACTTAATATGATTCTGCAGCAGTATCTTAATCCTCCCGACAAAAATAAAAACGAAAAAGAATACAATGGTGTAATTTTCAGGGAAGGCGATAAGGTAATGCAGATTCGCAATAATTATAAAATTACATGGGAAATAAGAGGAAAATACGGAATACCGGTGGAAGGGGGCATGGGAGTTTTTAACGGAGATACAGGTATAGTAAGCAATATAAATTTGTTTCTCGGAGAACTTACGGTATGTTTTGATGACAATAAATATGTGACTTACGGTTTTAAAGAACTCGATGAGCTGGAACATGCTTATGCGATTACCGTTCACAAATCCCAGGGCAGCGAATACCCGGCGGTTGTTCTGCCGCTTTTGGACGGACCGAGAATGCTGATGAACAGGAATATTCTGTATACAGCCGTTACGAGAGCCAGGAAATGCATCTGTGTAGTGGGAAGCGCAGATACATTTTATGAAATGATAAGTAATTCGTATGAACAGAAAAGATACTCGTCATTAAGTATCAGAATAAGGGAGGTTTAATGAAAGATATCCTTTTAAGGATACAAAAGATAAAAAACACTGTATATGATGGAATTTTTCCCCCGAGATGTCCGGGATGCGATGAAATTCTTTTCGATAAAAACAGCGCAATAAGACCGTGCATATGCGATAAGTGCAGTGCCAAAATAAAATACATAAGTGAACCGATGTGCCTTAGGTGCGGCAAACAGTTAGAGGATTCGGAAGCGGAATTCTGCCATGATTGTAAGAATAAAGAATTTTTTTACAATAGAGGAATTGCGGCATTTTCGTATTCTGAAATCATGAAACATTCAATGTATCAATTTAAATATAATAACAGACGGGAATATGCAAAATTTTATGCCATGGCAGTGGAAAGGCAGTTTGCGGATACAATCAGGTCATGGCAGCCGCAAGTGCTTATTCCTGTTCCGCTGCATAAAACCAGATTGCGCAAAAGAGGATATAATCAGGCGGAAGTGCTTGCAAAGGCAATAGGTGAGCGGATGGACATTCCGGTTGATGGCAGTATTCTTATCAGGGTCAAAAAGACAATACCTCAGAAAATGCTTGGGCAGAAAGAAAGGCTTATGAATGTAGAAAGGGCTTTTCAAACTGCGTCAAATAGTATAAAATATAAGAAAGTAATTCTGGTGGATGACATTTATACAACAGGAACGACAATTAATGAGTGTGCCCGCATTCTTAAAGAAAATGGGGCGGATACAGTATTTTTTGTTGCAGCATGCATCGGAAACGGATTTTAGGAGGAACCGAATAATGGATGTAAAAACTTGCAGGGGATGCGGAAGATTATTTAATTACATAGGCGGTGCGCCTTTCTGTCCGGCGTGCAGGGAAGAACAGGAAAAGAAATTTACGGTTGTCAAAGAATACATTCGTAATAATCCGAGAGCTACAATGACACAGATTTCAGAAGAGAATGATGTAAGCATTATGCAGATTGAGCGTTGGATAAGAGAAGAGAGACTTGTATTTTCAGATGACTCACCTATAGGAATCGATTGCGAGAGTTGTGGTGCCACAATAAAAAGCGGCCGGTTCTGCCCTCAGTGTAAGGATAATATTCAGAGAGGCCTGGGAAGCATGTATAAGGATAAAGAGCCGGAACAGCGCATTAAGAAACCGTCTTCACCGGAAAGAGACAGAATGAGATTTCTCAGTAAATAGCCGCACGAAATTTAACACAACGAAGCAGGAGAGACCGGATTACAGGTTTTTCCTGCTTTTTTTGATGTTTGGTATAATGATTTAAAAAAAAAGTCCGATAAATAATTTAGATTCCCTTAGTGGGAAAATACTATCTGTTCATGGAAGGAGAGATAATTATGAGAATCGATGCGTATAATCAGGTGACCCAGGTATACCAGGCATCCAGAAAGACTTCTGTCGGTAAGACCGGTTCGGTTGGGAGCGCTGATAAGGTTGAGATTTCACAGTTTGGTAGAGATTACCAGATTGCCAAGCAGGCAGTAGCAGCTGCTTCTGATATCAGGGAAGATAAAGTTGCAGAAATTAAGTCCCGTATTGAATCAGGAACTTATGATGTCAGTGCTGAAGATTTTGCTGCGAAGCTGGCAGAGAAGTACGGAACTACACTTTTCTAGGAGAAAATGAAAATTGGCGAGTTTAATTGACAATTTGTTGGACACCCTGACGGCAGAGAATGCAGAATACGAAAAGCTTTTGGAATTGTCCATGGAGAAGACCGGAATTATTGTAAAATGTGATGTGGATGCGCTTAATGAAATCGTCGAAAAAGAACAAAGCGTAGTAGAAAGAATTAATGTTCTTGAGAAAAAGCGTATTGAAGCAACCAATGATATTGCGATAGTACTTAACCGGGATCCTAAGGAACTTACCCTTGACAGGCTTTCACAGCTTCTGGCGTCGCAAAAAAAAGAGCGGGATGCCATATGCAGCATCCATGACAAACTTAAAGCCACCCTTGGCAGGATGGTACAGGTGAATGATACCAATAAGGCTCTTCTTAAAGAGTCGGTTGAGATGATTCAGTTTGAGATGAATCTTGTTCAAAGTATGAGGCAGGCACCCGGAACTGCTAATTATTCGGGTAATTCCTATGCGGATGATTCGTATGGAGTATCAGGAAGTTTTGATGCAAAACAGTAATTTTTAACGGAGGAATGAGACATGAGTTTAATGTCAGGATTATATGTTGGCCTTTCAGGAATACAGACCAGCAGCAATTCACTTAATACAACTGCAAACAACCTGACTAATGTCAATACCGAAGGATATGTACGGCAGCAGGTTATTCACAAAGATGTAGGATATAATTTTGTAAGCACAACCTCTGCCACCACAACCGGACAGGGAGGCCGTGGTGTTACTGTTGCCACTATTAATCATGTCAGGGATATTTTCCTTGATGCCGCATACAGAAAAGAAGCGGGAAGACAAATGTTCTATGAGAAAATGTATGAATCCGTATATGAGATACAGGTTCATATGGGTGATGAGGACGGAATAGAAGGTATTGCTTTTCAGAATTCCATTACCAATCTTCTGGAATCGCTTAATGAGGTTGCCAAGGCTCCGGGATATCAGGTAGCAAGAGCATCCCTCGTTCAGCGTGCAGTTGAATTTGTTGATAAATCCCAGACAATATATAACGGACTTAAGGATTATCAGCAGACTCAGAATGATGAAGTGATTTCCATGGTTAACCGTATTAATGAAATCGGTGAGTCCATAATGGATTTAAACAGGCGTGTTGCCAAAATAGAAGCCGGTGGAGTAGAGACAGCAGTAGATTTAAGAGACGAAAGGGATTTGCTTCTGGACGAACTTTCCAAATATTGCAAGATCAGCTATAAGGAAACAGCACAGGGTGTTGTGGAGGTTTCTGTAGAAGGAGTTCCGTTTGCGGATGAACTTTCCGTTAATCATATGGGACTTAAGGAAGTGAACGGATGTAATCTTGTTATACCGGTTTGGAGCGGAATGGGAGATCAGAATGTGTATAACATGAATCTTACCATATCCACAGAGGACAATACCGATATCGGAGGTCTTAAAGGACTTCTGGCTGCAAGAGGAAATGTTATTCCTACAGTTGCCAGTATGACAGCACCGGACCCTGAACTTTACGGAGGGGAAGGTACAACGGCATATGAACAGGCCTTGGATGAGTATAACAGATATGTAGACTCTTCAAAGACATCTACACTTGTAAATGTTATGGCCAATTTTGACAAGCTCGTTACTTCCGTGATTGAATCCATTAACGATATTCTCTGTCCTGAGACAACAGCTGTTGTAGGAGGTAAGACCGTAACGGTACTTGACACTGATAAGGCATCCACAGCGGCAGACGGAACATACGGAATAGAGCTTTTTACGAGAAATTATTGCGACAGATATACGGAAGCTGTTGATGATGACGGCAATACCGTATATATAAGAAATGACCTGAACAGTTTCGGTAATGTGGCAATATATTCAATCAGCAATATATATGTAAATAATGATATTCTTAAAGATTACTCCAAAATTCCTTTGACATGTGCAGACGGCTCTGATGATTATGCCAAAGCACAGGAAATGGTAGATGTTTTTTCTAAGGATATTTTAAAATATAATGACGGCCTGGATTATCTTACTTTCCAGGAATTCTATGAGACTATGACAGGCGATTTTGCCAATGCGGGTAAAATCTATGAGAGCATGGCAACCAATGAAACCACGCTTGCAAACAGTCTGGATGATGAGAGACAGCAGGTTATGGGGGTATCTTCCGACGAAGAGCTTGGCAGTATGATTAAATTTCAGCAGGCATATAATGCGGCGTCAAGATACATTAATGTTGTCAGTGAAATGATAGATACGCTTATTAACAGAACAGGAGGCTGATTTTAGATGGCTAATACATTTTTCGGGCTTACAATCGGGTCCTCCGGACTGAGTGCCAGCAATGCGGCAATCAATACGGTGGCACATAATATTTCCAATGTTAATACCAAGGGATATTCCAAACAGGTTACCAATCAGAATGCCAGTGCTTCACTCAGAGTGTACTCTACTTACGGATGCGTGGGCACGGGAGTAAATGTTACATCCATAGACCAGCTCAGAAGCTCTTATTATGATACCAAGTACTGGAATAATAACGCCAATTACGGCAAGTATTCCACTTTGGAGAATTATTCAATCCTCCTGGAGGATTATCTTGATGAGTTTAATCTTGAAGGTTTTACCACAGAATATGATAACTTTTTTAAAACAATTAATACGATGCTTACAACCGATCCGACAAGTGAAGTATCCAGAAATCAGTTTGTAAACTATGCAAAAAGTATTACAGAGTATTTTAACACACTGTCCACCAATTTAAGCAGTGTTCAGAAATCTGCCAATGATGAAATACAATCCACTGTTCATTCAATTAACACTATCGCAGAACAGATTGCATCCTTAAATAAGCAGATTAATACAATTGAGGTTAACGGAGGCTCTGCCAATGACTTAAGAGATGCGAGAGCCAACCTTGTAGACCAGCTTTCCCAACATATTAATACAACTGTTAAGGAAATCGAAGTAGGAAATAATGTTACGGAATTCTATGTATATGTTGATAATCAGCAGCTTGTAGATTGCTACGATTACAATACAATTATCTGTACAGCAAGGGAAGATAAAAGAAATGCCAGCGATCTGGAAGGGCTTTTTGAACTTTCATGGAGTACCGGAATGGAATTTAATATGTACAGCAGTACACTTGCGGGCGGACTCAAAGGAGCAATAGATATTCGTGACGGTTGTAATGAATGCTATGAAGTGGTAGGTTTAAAGGGCGCCGACGGAGAATTTATAAGAGGTGAATTGAGCCGTACAGGAGAATTTATTGAGGATGACTCAAAGCCTATTGCGGATGTACAGGATATTATGAAGGATGAGGACGCATATAACGCGTATATGGCTGCGGGATATGAAAAGGTAATTACTACTTATACGGATCCATACCGTAATTCTGATTATAAAGGCGTTCCTTACTATCAGTCCCAGATAAATACTTTTGTACAGGTATTTACTGAGGAGATTAACGCAGTTATCAGCAAAGGAGATATGGGAGGAGAAGAGGTTCTGCCATTCTTTACCTCAAAGTACGGTTCGGATTATATGTCAGCCCTTAATGTAACGGTCAATCCGGAAATACTTAACGATATATCCAAACTTCCGTATTCGTTTGACAATTCACAGGGTGCGGCCAATGTGGATATGGCCACAGAACTTTATGCCCTTAAAGATAAAATTACAATCAATAACGGTAATTTTATGGAATATCTTTCGTCCATTGTATCGGTTATCTCAATTGATACATCAAGAACGAGAACTTTCTCTCAAAATTACAGTAATATTGAAGCCACAATTAAAAATCAGCGTCTTTCGGTAAGCGGTGTAGACGAGGATGAGGAAGCTGTGGACCTGGTTAAATACCAGAAAGCATATGACCTTTCTTCAAAGGTTATTTCGGTAATGCAGCAGATTTATAATAAGCTTATCAATGAGACCGGAGTCTGATAGGAGGATGATTTAATGAGAATAACCAATACAATGATGATGAACTCCACCTTAAGAAATGTGTCGCGTTCCAAAACTAATCTTAATACAGCAGAAAATCAGATGTCTACGGAGAAAAAAATCACTAGACCCTCCGATGATCCGATTGTTGCAATAAGAGCTTTGTCCTTAAGGTCCAGCCTGTCTGAGATTAATCAGTATCTTAAGAGTAATATACCGGATGCAAAAGCATGGCTTCAGGTAACCGAAGGTGCATTGGAGAACATGGACTCAATACTTTCTGATATATATAAATATTGCAATCAGGGAGCTTCGGATCAGTTTACGGAGGATGACAGAACGGCTATTATCCAGGTACTTAAACAGTATAAAGACGCTGTTTATTATGAAGCCAATACGGATTATGCCGACAGATATTGTTTTTCCGGATTTAAAACAGACAGTTCGTTTACATTTTTATCTTCGGTAGAAGCATCCAAAAAGTATGAGATTACACAGGAACTGTCAGGACAGGATATTACCAAAGTTTCAGTAATGAAGGATTCGGTTGATATTTCAAATATAAGCAGCATCAGTGCCGCAGATACTCCGGAAACCCAGGAAGTGTACAGACTCAGACTTGCGTATAACAGCTGCATGAGCGGGAACTTTTCGGATATCAATGTAGACGGAACAACATATACTCCTACGGTCGTTACGCATGAGGAATTTGAGCAGCTTTTGAGCGACGGAACATTTGACGCGGCGACGGATACATTTTATTATGTATATGATACCGGAGAACTTGTAATGTCAGATGATTTATATGACAAAACCAAGCTTGCCGAAAACATTTCGTTTACATATCAGAAGGATGGTTTCAGCAAAGGTGAAGTAAGACCGGAAATGTATTTTAACTGCACAAACCTTACGGATGATATTGATTATACCCAGACGGAGGGCGGACAGGCAATTTTATATACAATCAACTTTAATCAGACTATTCAGGTAAATACATTGGGTAATGAAACCCTGAGTTATGATATCGGTCGTGATATTGACGATATGTGCAATGCGCTTCAGCAGGTTGATGATATTGAAACAAAGCTTGCCAAATTAAAAGAAATGCAGGAAAGCGCAGCTTATTCCGATACCGAAAAAGAGCAGATTGCAACAATGATTACGGCAACCGAGAAAGAGCTTGATTATGCAAAGCAGAATATGGAAAACATATTCTCTATCGAAATGACGAATATAAAAGCATACCAGCAGGTTGTTGATTTACAGCTTGCGGATCTGGGAGCGAGAAGTACAAGGCTCACACTTGCAGAGAACAGACTTACAGAACAGAGCACAACTTTTAATGACTTAAAATCCAAGAATGAGGATGTTGAACTGGAGGATACGGTTATCCAGTATTCATCAGCAAGCACGCTTTACGAGGCAGCATTAACGGCGGCTTCCCAGTGTGTTAAGAAATCATTACTTGACTATATTTAAAAGGAGAGGAAAGCATGCAGATTAATACCAGAGTTTTTGGGGAAATTGAAATTGATGACAATAAGATTATCACTTTTGACAGTGGACTTATGGGATTCGAGGAATATAAGCGTTATGCGATTATTTTTGATTCCGAAAAGGAGAGTAAAGGCAAAATTATGTGGCTTCAGTCAATGGACGATCCCCGGTTGGCATTTCCTGTAATTGACCCTATGTTTGTGAATCCGGAATACAATCCTATTGTGGAAGATGAATGGCTGGAGTCAATCGGAGAATTTAACAGCGGTGAAGATTTATATGTGCTTGCTGTTTTAACGGTTCCATCAGACCTTACCAAAATGACCGCAAACATGAAAGCACCGCTTATTATTAACACCCTTACCAAGAAGGGATGCCAGATGATAGTTAACAATGAAGATTATCTTGTAAGATACAATGTATATGAATATATTCAGAGTATCAGGAAGGAGGCCGGTGAATGTTAGCCTTATCCAGAAAGAAAAATGAATCAATTGTAATTAATAATGATGTTGAGATAACAATTCTTGACATTAAAGGTGATCAGGTAAAAATAGGAATTACCGCTCCTAAATCAGTTCCGGTATACCGCAAGGAAGTATATTTGCAGATTCAGGAAGCTAATAAAGCCGCCAGTGCCGTAGACGGACTGGACGCATTGAAAAAAATGCTGGGATGATGTAAACTATTAACGGGTTAATTCCGAAATAATGTAAAGAAACAATGTTTTGCAACACACGGAGGTGTTTAAAATGGGAATTGAAAGAATTTCAAATGACAGTGGGAGAGCATATCAGACAATGGAAGTCAAGCCGGTGGTCTCCAAGGCAGAATCAGTTCCGGCAGAAAGTAATGCCGGGGCAGAATCACAGGTATATTCGAATGCGTTTTATTCAGAAGAAGGAATTAAGCCAAGTGCGCCTTCTGACGGCACAATAAAGCAGGCCATTTCGGATATCAACAAAAAGATTAATCCTAATACGGTTGCCGAATACGGATACCATGAAGCTACCAATAAGGTAACAATTAAGATTGTCGATAAAGATACAGATAAAGTAATTAAAGAATATCCGGCAGAAGAGACTCTGGATATGATTGCCAAGGTATGGGAGTTGGCAGGTATGTTCCTTGATGAGAAATTATAAGAAAGGAGTGTAGGAATATGGCAGTAAGAATTTCCGGACTTGTTTCAGGTCTTGATACAGATTCAATCGTTCAGGAACTGGTGAATGCATATTCAACCAAGAAGGAAAAATACGAGAAAGCCCAGACTAAATTAGACTGGTCCATGAATGCATGGAAAGAAGTCAATACCAAAGTATATGACTTTTATTCTACATCTCTTTCAAGTATGAGATATTCATCAGCGTATAGTGTTAAGAAATCCTCATCTTCCAATACATCTGTAGCGACAGTAACTGCTTCTTCCGATGCGGTTTCCGGTACACAGAGCCTTTCTGTTTCCAAACTGGCCGCTTCAGGATATCTGACAGGTGGGGTTATCAGTACATCTGCCGGAGATAAGGTTACAGGCAATACAAAGCTTAGTGAAATGGGAGACATCGGTAACGGCTCTATCCGTGTTAACGGAACCGAAGTTAAGTTTTCCGGAGATACTACAATCTCAGAACTTATATCCAAAATGAAGGGGGCAGGTGTTTCTGCCAACTTTGATGCCAATACACAGAGAATATTTATCAGCTCCAAAGCGTCCGGCGAAGCCAATGAATTTACTGTTACAGCAGGAGATGATGAGGGTCTTGAAGCATTGCAGACACTTGGACTGTTTTCTGCAAAAGATATTAATGGTAATGAGACTGCAGACATGAAGTATTACCGGAATCTTGTTTCGGCAGACAGGGACACTGTTCTTGCAGACAGACTTAAGGCAGCCCAGTATACCGAAAAGATATATAAGTCATATATTGAAGCACAGAAAAAATCATCCGAGAGTGCGAAAGCATCAGCGCAGAAACAGCTTGATGAACTGAATAAAGATGATTATGACTGGAGCGAGAAGTACAAGACTGAAGAAGAATACAATAAGGCTAAGACTTCACTTGAAGAAAAGATAGCTGAATATGATTCAAAAATCTCTTCATATGATAATATTCTGAATGATGAGGCCGCTTTTGCGGAAGCTATGCAGAAAGCAAATGACGAAATTGAAGCAAATGTAACGGCATCCCTTGATAATGAAATCGCAATTGCCAACAAGATCCTTAATGATTCTACACTTGTTAATTCAACAGATTCTGCAAGGATTACGGCAAGTGATGCACAGATAACTCTTAACGGTGCAACATTTACAAGCACAACCAACGCATTTTCAATTAACGGTCTTAACATTAATGTAACAGGAACTACAACCTCTGAGGTTGAGAATGCTGAAGGAGGCGTTACGATAGTTGACAATCCTGTAACATTAACGACATCAATAGATACTCAGGGAATATACGATAAGATTAAAGGTATGTTTACTGCATATAACGAGATGATAAGTTATATGGACGGTCTTTATTATGCAGATTCTGCTGAGGGATACGAACCGCTTACCGATGATGAGAAGGAAAGCATGACAGATACCCAGATTGAAAAATGGGAAGAAAAGATTAAGGGTGCACTTCTTAGAAGGGATTCTACCCTCGGTGACTTATCAAGTGCAATGAAAACCGCTATCCTGCAGACCAAAACAGAATACAACGGTAAATCATATGACTTAAGCAGTTTTGGTATATCCACACTCGGTTATTTTACATCCGATAAAGCGCAGCGCGGAACTTTCCATATTGATGGTGATTCGTCCGATAAGAATACATCTGCCAATACCGATAAGCTTATGGCGGCCATTTCAGAAGATCCGGATGCAGTAGCCGATTATTTCCAGAAGCTTTCACAGAACTTATACAGTGTACTGACGAAGAAAATGTCATCAAGTTCTTTAAGCAGTGCATTTACGATTTATAATGATAAGCAGATGTCCAGCCAGTACAGTGATTACACCGATAAGGTTAAGGAATGGGAAGACAGACTTTCAGACTATGAGGATTTCTATTATAAGAAGTTCTCGGCAATGGAGTCAGCATTATCAAAACTTCAGTCCCAGACTACAGCTTTATCCAACCTTTTGGGAGGCTGATAACGGCAATAAATACAACAGGGAGGTTGTTTTATGTTGAACAACGCATCTGGATATGATACATATCAGAGAAATAAAATTTTAACTGCATCTCCGGCAGAACTTACTCTTATGCTTTATGAAGGTGCAATTAAATTCCTTAATATGGCTATTATGGGCATAGAAAAGGGTGACATTGAAAAAGCTCATGTTAATATAATGAAGACACAGCGTATTGTTGAAGAATTCAGGGCGACACTTAACTTTAAATATCCTGTTGCCAAAGAATTTGACGCCGTATATGAATATGTGCTTCGAAGACTGATTGAAGCTAATATCAAAAAAGATACAGAAATACTTGAGGAATGTCTCGCACATATGAGAACAATGCGTGATACCTGGAAAGAAGTCATGAAAACAGCAAAGACTCCTGTATAATGAAAAGGTCAGATATGGAAAATACTCAGAATTATCTTCAGGTTTTATCTGAAAGCCTGGACAAAAAAACAGTAATATTAAAAGAACTTCAAAGACTTACCGGCATACAGAAGGAAATCGTGGAGGCGGAAGAGTTTGATGATGAAGCCTTCAATGCCAATGTGGAAATGAAAGCTGCCCTTATTACAGAATTACAAAAGATGGACAACGGCTTCCAGATATTGTATAATAATATTAAGGATCAGCTTGAATCCGGCAGGGAACGGTATGCATCAGAGATTAAGGTTCTGCAGCAGAAAATTTCCGTAATAATGGATATGAATGCATCTCTTCAGGTTGCGGAAGCCAATAATAAGAAGCTTGTTGAGAAGAGATTTGCAGCCTTAAGAAAAGAAGTACATCAGGTTAAGAAAAGCAAGGCAACTGCGGCCAACTATTATAAGACCATGAATAACATAACCTCAGAGCCGTATTTCCTCGATAAAAAAAATTAAATTTTTTTTAAAAAAAGTTTATATCAGGTATAAAGTATTTAAATACTATACCGATATAATATACAAGTAAGAAAGTTACTTAAAACCACGGCGGGTGAGATACTCACCTGACTAACACAGTTTCGGCAAGGAAGCCGGACTTAATTCAAGGAGGAATAATTATGGTAGTTCAGCACAATCTTACAGCAATGAACACAAACAGACAGCTTGGTATCACAACAAGCGCACAGGCAAAATCAACAGAGAAGTTATCTTCAGGTTACAGAATCAACCGTGCAGGTGATGATGCAGCCGGACTCACAATCAGTGAGAAGATGAGAAGCCAGGTTAGAGGTCTTAACAAAGCTTCTGACAACGCACAGAACGGTGTATCTTTAATTCAGACAGCTGAAGGTGCTCTTAATGAAGCACATTCAATCCTTCAGCGTATGAACGAGATTTCTACTCAGGCAGCTAACGATGTTAATACATCAGCTGATAGAGCAGCAATCCAGGCAGAAATTGATTCTTTGGCAACAGAGCTTTCAAGAATCTCTTCTACAACACAGTTCAACACAATGAACCTTCTCGATGGTAAGTTTACCAACAAGAATCTTCAGGTTGGTTCTCTTGCAGGTCAGGCAATCAGCATCAGTATCGGTGCAATGGATGCTACAACATTAAATGTTGCAAGTCTTAAAGTATCAAGCTTTACAGCTGCCGGTGAAGCAATGTGTGCCGTACAGAAAGCTATTTCTACAGTATCTGCACAGCGTTCAGCACTCGGTGCTATCCAGAACAGACTTGAGTACACAATCAACAACCTGGATACAACATCTGAGAACACAAGCTCTGCTGAATCTCTTATCAGAGATACTGATATGGCATCAGAAATGGTTAACTACAGCAAGAACCAGATTCTTGCTCAGGCAGGTCAGTCTATGTTAGCTCAGGCAAATCAGGCAAATCAGGGTGTTCTTTCATTACTTCAGTAATTAAAAACATGACTATCATGGATAAGCCGGCAGTTTCTGCCGGCTTTATCTGTTCTATTCAGAGGTAAACCAATATGAAGCAGACTGCAATTCTGTCAAAAAATATAACTGCGATAAAAGCAGGTTCAGAAGTAGAAATTCCAAACGATTTATGCAGACTTTTTGAAGAAACACCGGATATTCCATCCGATAATGTCAGAAAAGTATCTAAAGAAGAGGCAGCTCGTTGGGCAGGACAGTTTTCGGAACCTGTAATAGACCGTACTTTTTTTATTATAGGATTTTCGGACGGAGAATATCTGAGGGCACTTCTTTCGGTGACCAATCAGACCAATAAGATATATGTATTTGAACCGGAGCTTACACATCTTATGTATGTACTTAATAATTATGATGTATCGGATGTGTTGGAAAGCACCAGACTTTTTCTCTGCGTAAGAGGTATTAATGAATCTGACATGAATGAATATATATCCGGAGAAGTGACATACATTAACTACAAATTAATTATGAGCGGTGTTCTTCCGGGATATGAAATGTATGTAAAAGAATATAATGAAATGCAGGAAATGCTTAAGTACAGTGCGGAGCTTACTGATTTCGAAAAAGTAACGGAGATTTTTCTTGCGGAATGCAGCCGCAAAAACCTGTACATAAACCTGTATGATGTATTGGGACAGTATTCGCTTAACCAGCTCTTAAAATGTGCAGGAGAGTGGGATTTTTCCGGTATACCGGCAATAATTGTTTCGGCGGGACCGTCCTTGGATAAAAACATAACAGAGTTAAAAAAAGCCGAAGGAAAGGCTTTTATAATAGTGGTTGACACTGCATTGAAGGCTGTTCTGCGTGCGGGAATAAAACCCGATTTGACCGTATGTATAGATCCGAGAAAAGAAACCGTATTTTTTGCCCATGATGAAATCAAAAATATACCTGCTGTCTTTGGGATGGATATTACGGCAGATGTAATAAAAAAGCACTGCGGAAAAAGGTTTTATATCGGTTCCGGAAAGCTTGATATAGCAAATGCTTTCAGTCGCAGATTTAGGAATGAGGACTACGAAATCCTTAATTCGGGAGGCTCTGTTGCCAATGTTGCGTTTTCTCTTGCGGTTAAAATGGGATTTAAAACAGTAATTCTTATAGGACAGGATTTGGCTTTTACCGACGGGAAAGGCCATACAAAAGACGCTTATGATGATGATGAGAAAAATTCATCGGATGCTGCAAACTGTCCGGGAATATGCGAAGTTGAGGACATATACGGGAATCCGGTTAAGACAGAAGTCAGGATGCGTTCGTATATAGAATGGTTTGAAAATGCCATAAGATATTACAAGGATGTCAAGGTAATAGATGCCACTGAAGGCGGAGCCAAAATCCACGGAACTGCCATTATGAAACTTAATCAGGCGATAGAAGAGGAATGTCTGGGCGAGGTAAAAGGATTTACCGAAAAGATGCATAGTCTTCCTACATGGTTTAACGGTACAGAACAACAGGAATTTCTGAAATATATGAAAGAAATTCCTTATAATCTGGATGTGCTTTCGCAGAAGATAAGATATGGAACAGAATGCTACGAAGAGTTGAAAAGAGCAGTTGCGTTTAATCAGGGTAACCGTATTGCAGGAATCATGGAGCAGCTTAAAAGTGTTAATGCATTAGAGGACGAGGAACCGCTTATGTCCCTTGTGGTAAAGTATTGTGTGGAAGATAAGTTTGACATACAGGATAATCTTCACCAAAGCAATGCGGATGATATAAATGCGGTAATCGATAATGCAGTCATTCTTCTGAAATCATATCTAAAAGGAATAGACCGCATGAAAAAAGAAATTACCGAACTGGAACCTGTTAATTAAATACAATATCAAAGATTTCTTTTAAGCGTATCATGTAAGAGTGATACGCTTTTACTTTTGCGTATCCGTTTGCGGCAATTTCTTTACGCTCTTTTTCGTGGGATAAAAAGTATTCGCATTTTGAAAGAAGGTCGTTCTCGCCGTCAAAGTATACAAAGTCAGTACCGGGCTCAAAATGCCTGAGAAAATCCTCCTGATAATTTGAGAGCAGGAAACCGCCCGCACCCATAATATCCATTGCCCTTAAAGGTATGCCGGAGTGTATGCTTCTGAGAGTAATGTTGAGATTTATTTTACTGCATTTGAAAACATACGGCATGGTGGTCTCATAATCGATTGGGCCGATAAAGTGTGCATCAGGAAGAGAATCCGGAGGATTATGCGTGTACAGGTTAAGGCTAAATTGTCCGGATACTGATTTAAGCAGTCTTTTACGCTCAATTTCCGTAAGCTTGCGCTCTATAAAAAAGCTTGAATAGATATATTTGTCCGACTCCACGCCGTCAGGGTTTGGGGTATACGGCGCTGCTTTCCTAAGTTCCGAAAGAACATCCTCATTAAGAAGATTTTCAATAAAACTGTATCCGCTTATCTGAAGCTGGGAATCCATTATGGCATTTAAATATCCCTTTGCAAACTCACTGATTCCGGAAAGCCTGTCAAAAAGATTATATTTTTCGTCGTAAAGAGAGCCCACAAAGGAAATGTCACAGTCAAGCTTTTGGTGGATATCGTAGTCCGGAATCATGGAATCCAGTCTGGCGGTAGGAGCCGCAAGAGGCATGTAGTGAACGGTGGTTATTCCTGCATTAAACAATTCACTCCAAATTGAACTGTCAAAGAGGAAAATATGGTTGCATTTGTTGATAACCGTGGCAGAATACAGGGAAAGATGTGGACAATCATATACCCATGAGATATAAGGAATATTGTATTTATTGCACACAGTTGAAACAAGCGGAAAATAATTGGAGGAAAAAACTGCATCAGGATGTTCTTTCTCAATACAAAGCATAAACTTTTCCGTAAAATCTCTGCTGACTCTTAAATCATAGTCAGGATGGGAAAAGGTAACCACAGAGTGTCCCAAATCCGTAAGGGCATTAATAATATCCTGTTTTCCAAAGCTTTTCCATTCAATAAAAATTATCTTCATATATCTCCTATCTGTTGCCGAAAGCAGTAACTATCATCTGGCCCACCCTTATTTCATAGGTATGGGCGGCTTTCACAAGCTCATATCCGTTATGGGCAATTTCCCGGCGTTCTTTTTCGTGTTCCAGATAATAGGCAGTTTTGTATTCCAAATCTTCCATGGATTCATAAACAACCAGATGCTCGCCAATATTGAAAACATCGGAAAGCTCAGACTGGAAATTGGTGATTAAAAAGCCGCCACAGCCCAGGACATCAAAAATTCTGAGAGGAAGGCCGCTGCGTATGGGCCTTGATGTAATATTCAGATTTATTTTGCTTCTGTTAAAAATAAGGGGCATTTCCGAATGGGTTTTGGCAAGCCCTTTATTATGTATACCCGGAATGGATGAAGTATCGCTGCCTGTATACAGGTCTACATTGAAACGGGAAGCAAGCTGTGTAAAAATCCGCATTCTTTCCTCGGCTGAAATTTTGCTTCCGATGTAGAGCTGCGCAAGAACAGCCTTTTCGTTGCCGTGGTAGCCTTCCGGAAATCTGTAGAATCCCGGATAATCATTTTTAATATCGAAAACCAGATCATCCGAAATGAGATTTTCTACAAAATAATATCCGTAAACGCCCAGCTGGGCTTCAATCAGGCCTGACAGATATCCCCTGTTATATGGGTTTGAAATTTTTATTTTGTCATAAGGACATTTTTCTGTATAAAGGGAGCCGACAAATGATACATCTGCCGAAAAACCCGGGGTATTCCGGGAATTTTCCATTACAGTGTCCCAGCGTCTGACATTTGTTGCCAGCGGGATATGAAAAATACAATCCGGATTTCTTGGGTGGAATTCATTATAGAGCTCCATGTCAAAAAGAAAAATTCGGTTCCACTCGTTCATGAGAGAATCGGAATAAAGCTCCAGAACCGGACTGTCAACAATCAGGCACATATAAGGAATTTTAAAAATATTGCACACATAAGATACTTCAGGGAAAAAATTTATGCTGAATACAAATGAATATTCCCGCTCGAATAAAAGCTTTGCCACATGCTCAGACCTTTGGGCGGGTAACATATTTTTGACTGAAAGTTCTTTTGAATCTTCGTATACACTGAGACCGTATTCTTTAAAAGCATCGGATAAATCCGGCTCACATATGCTTCCGTATCTGTAAAAAAGTATATTCATGATTTCTCCTCTGAAAAATAAGTGCCTTACCCATATAGTATAACATAAAGCAATGGATAAAGTGAACCTAAAACTATTGTAAATAAATATCAAAAAAGGTATGATTAAAGTAGAATTTATGCGGAGGTCAGAATGAATATTTTATACACATATACAGATAAACTTAAAGGGCATGACCTTATCTGGGCTTTCCTTGAGGAAGGGTACAAACTGCAGCCGTATATCAGGAGTTTTAATGCCGTGGAAAAAGGCGAAGAATATGAAAACCTTAAGAATGAGCTTATTGCATATATCAAGGAGCATTCTTATGATGCTGTGATTTCATGGAATTATTTTCCTCTCGTATCTGATGCCTGCGAAGCCACGGGAATTCCTTATATGTCCTGGATTTTTGACCATCCGCTGCTTCATGTGTTTTCCAAAAATATGCATAACAGCTGCAATCATATTTTTGTATTCGACAGGGTTTTTACAGACAAACTGAAAGCGCTGGGAGCCAATGCTTACCACCTGCCTCTCGGTGTCAACACAAGCCGGTTAAGCGGACTTGTGATTACGGATGAAGATATTGCAGAATATTCTAATGATATGGCATTTGTAGGTTCCCTTTATCAGAGGAATCCTTACAACAAGGTTAAGCTTCCCGAGCCGATTCGTGAAAAATTTGACAATCTTTTTATAAAGCAGCTGGGAGACTGGCATAACAACTACATATACGACGAGACAACGGATGAAGATTTAGAAATTTTTGAAAAACTGGTTCCTATAGACGGAAGGGAGAATTTTCCGTATATCTCCACAAAGGAGCTTTATATGGGGTTTTTCCTTGCGAGAAAATATGCCCAGACGGAGAGGGAGTATGTGCTTGGCAGGCTTGCCGAAAATTTTAACATAACCCTCTATAATTCGGAAGACGATAAGAGCGTTCTGAAGGGAGTTGTTTGTAAGAATGCAGTCGGATATGAGACACAGGCTCCGAAAGTCTATTTTTCCACCAAAATAAACCTTAATTTTACAATCAAATCAATTGAAAGCGGGCTTCCTCTGAGAGTATTTGATATTATGGGCGTGGGTGGTTTTCTGCTTTCCAATTATCAGGCAGAGTTTAATGAGCTTTATGAGCCGGGTAAGGAAGTTGAGCTGTTTAGCAGTTTTGAGGAGCTGGAAGATAAGGCAGCTTTCTATTTAAGACATGAAAAAGAACGCCTTACTATTGCGATGAACGGTTACAAAAGAACATGTGCGGAACATACCATGAGACAGAGAGTGCATAAGATGATGGAAATTACTTTCGGCAGACAGCTTTAAATATGGCCCTGAACGGACGATATATATATTAAAATTATACTGAACGGAAGGTGGTTTTATGAATACGGAATATAGGAAACCGAGAGTGATTGCGGAAGCAGGCTGCAATCATAAAGGTGATATGGAAATTGCCAGACAGCTGATTAAAACCGCTGCGATATACTGCAATGCGGATGTCATTAAATTTCAAAAAAGGTGCAACAGGGAGCTTTTAACTCCTGAACAGTATAATGCCCCTCATCCGAATCCTGCCAATTCATACGGGAAGACCTACGGTGAACACAGGGAGTTTCTTGAGTTTACCAAGGAACAGCATATGGAACTTAAAAGTTATTGTGAGGAGATGGGAATTACTTACAGTACATCCGTGTGGGACCTTACCTCTGCCAGGGAAATAACAGAGCTGGAACCGGAACTTATAAAGATTCCTTCTGCATGCAACAATAATTATGAAATGATTAACTGGCTCTGCGATAATTATAAAGGCGAAATCCATGTGTCGCTGGGAATGACTACACATACGGAAGAGAAGGATCTTGTGGAGCTGTTTGAAAACAAAGGCAGAGCCAAAGATGTGGTTTTGTATGTGTGTACTTCAGGATACCCGGTACCGTTTGAAGATATATGTCTTCTTGAAATTAACAGAATAAAGGAACAGTACGGTAACAGGGTTAAGGAAATAGGTTTTTCCGGACATCATCTTGGAATTGCCGTAGATGTGGCGGCATACACCCTTGGCGCATCCACGATTGAAAGACATTATACGCTTGACAGAACCTGGAAAGGAACGGATCATGCGGCATCTTTGGAGCCGGAAGGAATCCGTAAATTAAAAAGAGACCTTGTGGCAGTACATAAGTCACTTACTTATAAAGCATCAGAAATTTTACCGATAGAACAGGTACAAAGAGACAAGCTGAAATACAGAAAACATTAGGAGGCAACAGGCATGAATGCAGCATTTATACCCGTAAGAGGCGGCAGCAAATCAATTCCACTTAAAAATATCAGGATAATCAACGGACAGCCGTTAATATACTGGACTGCAAAGGCTGCATCCATGTGCAAATACATTGATACCGTATATGTGGCTACGGACAGTGATGTAATAAAAGATACTGTTCTGGCGTTTAATCTGCCTAAAGTAACAGTAATCGGAAGAGATGCACAGACGGCTACGGATACGGCATCCACGGAATCGGCCATGCTCGACTTTGCATCCAAATATGACTTTGACAATATTGTTCTCATTCAGGCGACTTCACCGCTCCTTACGGCAGAAGACCTGGAGGGAGGATTTTGTGAGTACATGAAAGAGGGAACGGACAGCGTGCTTTCCGTGGTGCCGCAGAAACGGTTTAACTGGAGAGTGAATGAAGAAGGATATGCTGCACCGGATAATTATGATTATATGCACAGACCGAGAAGGCAGGATTTTGACGGATATCTTACGGAAAACGGTGCCTTCTATATTACTTCCAGGGAACGGCTGTTAGCAACGGGTAACAGGATTTCCGGCAACATCAGGGCATACGAAATGCCGGAGGATACTTTTTTTGAAATAGACGAACCGGCGGATTTTGAAATCATAGAAGCTCTTATGAAAAAAAGAATGCATAAAGACATGGCGTCGCAGGGGTCCCGGATAAAACTGTTCTTAACGGACAGCGACGGCTGCCTGACTGACGGTGGAATGTATTATTCTGCACAGGGCGATGCAATGAAGCGTTTTAATGCCAAAGACGGTATGGGAATTTCACTTCTTAGGGAAAACGGAATAATTACGGGTATAGTTACGGGAGAGAATTCAGAAATAGTGCGCCGTAGGGCTTTAAAACTTAATATGAACGAGGTTCATCTCGGAATTAAGGACAAACTGGCCTGCGTTAAAGAAATTTGCAGCCGTCTTGGAGTTTCCCTTTCAGAGACCGCATATGTGGGGGACGATATTAATGATGTTGATGTGCTTAAGGTTGTGGGATATCCTTTCTCCGTAGCCAATGCAGAGGAAGAAGTAAAACAGTATGCCTGTTTCATAAGCCGAAGAACCGGGGGGAACGGGGCAATAAGAGATATTGCACAGAAAATTCTCGAAATTAACAGGTAGAATTGGAGATAAGCGTGGATTATGATTTCCGCATGTATAATTACCAAAAACGAATCAGAAAACTTAAGGCGATGTCTTGGTGCACTTGCTGCATATCCTTTTGAAATTGTGGTTGTTGATACAGGCTCGGAGGATGATAGTGTTAAGGTGGCAGGAGAATACACGGAGCACATCTTTTCTTATGAATGGAAAAATGATTTTTCGGATGCCAGAAACTATGCCATGAGTCTGGCATCTTCTGATAAAATTATCATGATTGATACAGATGAATTTTTGACCGGGCTCGATTATGAAAAACTGGAAAAAATGATGAATGACTATCCCATGAAAGCGGGAAGGATTTTCAGAAAAAATATTTTTACCAGAGGAGAAGAAATACAGCAGGGAACAGAATGGATAACCAGAATTTTTGACAGGCGGTATTTTTATTATACAGGAAGAATTCATGAACAGGTAACTGCAAGAAACGGTGCTCCCTTCGAAACATACAATGCCCCGGCCGGATTTGACCATACCGGTTATGACGGGGATGAAAAGACTGTTGCGGCGAAGGCGGAGCGCAATATAAAAATTCTTCTTGAAGAACTTTCTCAAAATCCTTCGGATACATACCTTCTTTATCAGCTGGGAAAAAGTTTTTACATGAAAAAAGATTATTTAAGTGCGTTACAATACTTTGAGAGGGCAACTTCACTTGACCTTGACGAGCGACTGGAGTATGTTAACGACCTTATAATTTCATACGGATATACTCTTATTAATACGGGGAACAGCGAGAAGGCGTTAGGCTTTGAAAATCTGTATGATGTATTCGGAAAGACGGCGGAATTCAGGTTCCTTATGGGACTTATCTATATGAACAATATGATGTTTGACAGGGCGGTGGAGAGCTTTCTTGATGCAACAAAAGTTTCCCGGTGCAGCATGGATGGGGTTAATTCCTACAAAGCCTATTATAATATCGGTGTAATTAAGGAATGTCTGGGAAATGTTGATGATGCAATAAAATATTACTCAAAATGCAGTAATTATCAGAAGGCGTTGAAACGCCTTGAAATGCTTAATGAACAGAAATGATCCACGGTGAGGTAAAAATGCGTATATTGATGTATCGCTGGAAAGCTTATAACCAGCAGGATTTAATTGAAAATCTCCGTGAAAGGGGACACATTGTTGACGAGATAAAGGGAGAACTGATTAATTACGAGGAAGATGACGGGTTTTCCAAAAGGTTTAACACCAGGTTGGATGAAGTCTCTTATGACATGGTAATTACCATAAATTATTTTCCTCTGATTTCGGATATCTGCCTTGAAAGGGATATTTTATATGTGTCGTGGTGCTGCGATTGTCCTATTGCCACTATGTATCACGAGTCCGTTTTCAATAAAGTAAACAAAATTTTCTGCTTCGACAAAATTAATTATCTTACATTTACTGATATGGGGGCACCTGTATATTACCTGCCGTTATGTGCAGCTACCGAAAGGGTTGACAGACTTCTTTCACAGGCAGACGATCTGGACAAATATGAATCTGATGTTTCCTTTATCGGAAGCATGTACAGAAAAAATTCTTATGATGAAATATGCGACCATCTCCCTGATTACCTGAGGGGATATTTTGATGCGGCAATGAAAATACAAATGAATATTTACGGGGAATATTTTCTCCCTGACATACTGGACGGAGAGACTGTTGCGGAACTTAACAGAAATTTTTTTCTTGCCAAAACAGACCGTTCATTTTCGGATTTGTCCCTGATTTTCTCAACTACGGTGCTGGGATTTAAAATTGCGCAGATGGAGCGCCAGACCATGATTGCAGAGCTCTCCAGACATTTCAAAGTTGATGTGTACACGGATGACCCCGACCAGGATTTTGTTTTTGCCACCAATAAAGGTACTGCCGATTACTGGAATGAGGCTCCTAAAATCTTTAACCGCAGTAAAATTAATCTTAATTTTACAATACGGAATATCCAGAGCGGAATTCCTTTAAGGGTATGGGATATTTTAGGCGCAGGAGGTTTCTGCATTACCAATTTTCAGCCGGAACTTCTGATGTATTTTGAAAACGGAAAAGACCTTGTATATTTTGAAAACAAGGAAGATCTGGTTCAAAAAATTGATTATTACCTGAAGCATGAAGATGAACGAAAACAGATTGCCATGAACGGATATCGTAAGGTAAAAGAACTTCACGGCTACAGACAAAGACTGGATGAAATGTCCCAATATATTAAAGGATTGTAAAGAAATCGTCCGAAAGATATTTGATGCCGTCGGTACTTAGGCTGCGTTCTGTGTAGCCTTAGTACCGTTACGGCATCAATTAAGCGAAAGCGTTCTTTCGGACGATTTCTTTATATCAACTTATTAATCCGGATTTACATGAACCATAATATGTTTTACTTCGGAAAAACTCTCTTCAATCTTATCGTGCACGGCCTCTGCTATGTCGTGGGCTTCCCGCAAGGTTAAATTACCGTCTGCCCGGATTTCCAAATCTACATATATACGGCTTCCAAACATTCTTGTTGTAAGTGAATCGACTCCCAAAACACCCGGCTGTTCAAGAACCAGGGTGCGCAGGCGTTCTTCCGTCTCTTCATCGCAGGAACGGTCAACCATTTTTTCGGTTGCGTCTTTGAAAATATCAAATGCAGCTTTAAGGATGAAGATGCAGATAACTACGCTGGCAATAGGATCCAGAATCGGGAATCCCATGCGGGCACCGAGAATACCTATAAAAGCTCCCACTGATGAGAGGGAATCGGACAGATGGTGCCATGCATCTGCTTTAAGTGCTCCCGAATTAATTTTTTTGGCGGCAGCAATCGTATATAAATACATCCAGCCTTTTACAAGGATTGACACGATTGCCGCAATAAGCGCAGCTATTCCCGGGACTGCCAGCCCGCCGTAATTTCCGGCAATAATTTTCTTTATTCCGGTGTATCCGATACCGACACCTGTTATTGCAAGTACAACCGCAAGAATGATTGCGGCAACGCATTCCATTCTTTCGTGCCCGTAAGGATGTTCCTTGTCGGATTCTTTTTCAGAAATATGTATTCCTATCATTACTATGAATGTGCTGAATACATCTGATGCTGAGTGGACTGCATCGGAAATTATTGCGCCGGAATGGGCAATAATACCTGCAAGCAGTTTAAGAAGTGACAATGCAACATTAACGATTATGCTTATAACTGAAACCCGCATTGCAATTTTGCCGTTAGATGACATCGTTTTGTCTTTTTTCATTATATACGCCTCCTAAGAGATTAAAGATTAAGAATTTCACTTAACATTTTATCTAATTCAAATAGTTTATGGGTCTTAATATGACCGTTAACGGCAATATTACGGCGTTCGTCTTCATGACTTAAATAATATTCTGCTTTGTTAACAAGCTCATTAAGACTTTTGTACATAACTACATCTGTTCCGTCTGTATAATATTCATCAAGTTCCTGCTGCCAGTTGGATAAAAGAAAGCCACCGGCTCCGAGTATATCAAAAACTCTCAAAGGAATTCCTGTTTTGATTATTTTAAGTGTTATATTAAGGTTTATTCTGCTTCCTGCAAATACAAGAGGCATTTCGGTATAATAATTTACGGCATCCTTCTTTATAATGTTATGAAGTTGTGAATCTGACTCGAAGCTGTAAAGAGTAACCGGAAATCTGTCACTTAAAAGCTTTAGCGCCCTGATTCTTTCGCGATGTGTAACCTCTGTTGAAAGTGCGAATAAAAGTTCTTCTTTTTGAACCGGTTTGGAAATGCCGGCCTTACTGTAGTAGAAATTTAGCCGGTCCATATATTCGGGAGTGAGTAACTTATCAAGGAAGAAACTGCCATATGTATTAAGCTGTTCTTCTGTCAGGTCATTAAGCTGTTTTTGTAATTCGACAGGAAGCGGACCTGTAAGATATTCAAAGTCGGAATTGTATAATCGTCCCACAAAAGAAATGTCGCAGCGAAAATTGGGTGCAATGTCCTTATGCTCTGAGAGAATCTCTTTTATTTTGGATGTGTTTACGCCAAGCGGCTTGTGAAAAACAGTGTCGAATCCTTTGCTTTTAAGGTCTATGTACTGCCCTTTGTCAAATACATATATTTTGTTAACATGGTTGGCAATGCTGGAAACTTTGCGCACATTCATTGGGGCGTCATATACCCATGATATATAAGGAATGTTAAATTTTTCACATATATCGGAGACAAGAGGGAAAAAATTAACCGAAAATACCGCATCATATTTATGGGCAAGCAGCTTTGCAGGGAAAAGTCTGACAAAAAGTTCATCTTCATCCGGATTTTTAAACTCATAAGAAATACAATCAATCTCGAGTCCTGGATGGGAAAAAAGTATTTTTTCGATGTCTTTCTGCATAAATGCATTCCATTCAAAAAATAAAAGTTTCATTGACTGCTTACCGCCCTACTGTTATTATGACTATAATATCAAAAGGGATATTTTATTTCAAGGACTTGTGTAAGGAGGAGAAGACTTTGCCGAATGCGGTTATTGTTGTGGGAAAATCTCATGAAAATGTTCATATGACGGCTGCAAAATTTGCCGCTTTGTGGGCAGAAAATAATGGATATACACCGTATTTTATCAATACGGCAGCGGTGGAAGACCACAATGTCCTTAAATACCATATGCAGCAGAATGAACCGGAACTTCTTATTACATTTGACTGTGCCGGCTTTAATCTGAGGCTTTTAGGCGGGGATTTGTTTTATAACAGTCTTTGCTGCCCGGCACTCCACATCCTTTTTGACAGAACGGTCTTTTATGAGGAAGCCCTTTCTGAGCGAATGAATTTTATTACGAAAATAATAACACTTGGGAAAGAAGATGCCGAATATGCCATACAGAATTACAAGAGGGTTCCGGATGCCTCGGTACTGGATGTTGATGCATATTTCGGAGATAATTGCACAATGGTAAATCCTGTTAATAAAAGTATTGACATCCTTATTCCGGATTCCCTGATTCCCAAAGACTATGTTATGGAAGAAATAAATCGAATACTGTCCCATGAAGAGCAAAAAATGTGTTGTAAAATAATAGATTATTTTCATTATTGCCCTGAACATAATATATATGAAGAATTCGGTACTGGCGTTCTTGAAAAAAATACTCGTCCGGTATCGCTGGCACATAAGTATCTTCACATGGAAAGGCTCGAACGGATTGCAGGTGCTTTTATTAATGACGGAATACCTTTTTGGGCACCCGGAGACGGATGGAGAGAAGTTTTTACAAAACAGGGAACCGGGAATTTCATGCATTTTGATTCTTATGATACAGATCAAAGGTTTGAACTGCTGAAACTTTCAAAAACCGTAATAGATGTCCATCCGGAGCGGCCTGATATAAATACCGTGACATCAATTCTTGCAAAATTCACTAAAACATACGCAATAGAAAGTGTGGATTGGAATTTAAATTGCTTATATAAGGATATTTCAGAGGCATTAAGCTAAAGAATTACGCCGTATATGACGATATAAATATAAGATATTACGGAAAGGAGTTTATCATGGAAGATACTAATATGTCATTAAAAGAACAGCAGGTTGAAGCATTGCAGGTTTTAACTGAATATAGTGTGAAACTTATTAAGGGGATGAAGACCTCAGCGGAGGAACTTATGGGCTGCCGCAAAGAGGACACAGATGAATTCCTTAGAATGGTACTTGACGGTGTCAACTGGGAACTTAATGTTTTGAACGGATGCCTTTCCCTTATCAATGAAGAGGAAGAAGTACTGGATAAAAACCGTGCCAATGAAACAATTCTGGATTTTCAGCAGGTTTTTTCTTCAAAAAACGACGAGGCGATATCCAAGGCTATTACAGAGAAGTTAATTCCTCTTGTAGAGCAGATTACGGAAGCCGCCCAAAAAACTGTAAATAAAAATTCATAAAGTGTGACTTTTTCTAAAAAAATCTCTTTAGTGTTGTAGAATGACAATACTGGAGGGATTTTTTATTATATACGATAAGTCAAAAATAAGTGAACTTTATTCCTCATACGGAAATGTTCTTTATGAGAAAGTACGAAAACTTACGGATGACCCGGAAGATGCATGGGATGTGGTAGATGAGGCATTTCTTACCGCCCTTATGCATATAAGGTGGTGGAATACACGGAGTGAGGCAAGAAGAAAAGAATATCTTGAAAAATATTGTATTAATATTGCGCGGGAATTAAAGCGCAGAAAGTCTCTGATATATACACTGGAATATTGTGATGAGATTTTTACCGGGAATTCGGACCTTCCCACAGGGGCGCATGAAGATGGTAAATGGACGAAAGACATCATTCTTAAAGAGGTTCTGAAAAGATGTATGGACAGGCTTTCGCCAGCAGACAGCAGACTTCTGCATATGAAATATTTTGAAGGAATGAAAATATCGTCGATTGCCAAAGAGGAGAATCTTACCATAGAGAACACGCTTCAAAGATTATTGCGAAGCAGGAGAAGGTTAAAAGAAATACTTGAAGAAGAAGGAGTAGATACAACATAAAAACTGCCTCTGTACCAACCGAAACAGAAGCAGTTTAGCAATATCCGTTATACATCATGCCTGAGTAGATTGAAGTGGTATATGGATCACCACTTGGTCTTGCGGGGTTCTTGTAGCTTATAATGGATTTGTTGATGTACTCCATAGGATTAATCATTATAGCATTCGCTTTATTCTGAACGGCGTTTTTGAATTTGCCTATCTGGGAAAGCGTATCCAGAAGGGAACCTTCAAAAGCAGCCTGTCTTAACTTATCATCATCAATTTCTATTAATCCGTCATCATTAACAGATAATCCGTTAGCAACAAGAACATCATTATATCTGGCGGCGATTGCCGACAAGTCGTTATACAGCCTGTGGCTTCCCGAACTTGTGCCCTGACCGGCCAGAACAGTTAAATTATTATAGCTGTTGGCCAGCTGGTGGATACTCTCTACCAGAGAGTCCATATTCTGACGAAGACCTATGGTAGCGACTTCGCCTTCGCCGCTTATATTATTTAATGTAATCTCAAATGCCTTGTCGACCGTAAAGGTATTTGAAGAAGAAACCTTGGTATCACCGTTAAGTTCAAATACGGCATTGGCAGGATACTGGGTAGTACGATTGAGCCCGAAAGTATCCACAACTCCGGAAAGTGCCGATGTATTATCGTCGGTAACCGTAAAGATAACAGGCTTGCTTCCTAAACCGGTCATATTGGAAGTAAGAGCCAAAGCTGTGTGACCGTCTGAATCAGTATCAACTTCGGCAGTCAGTCCGATATTGGATTTATTGATGAGTCTTGCTAACTTATTCTGGACATCCAGGTTATTCTCGCCATCCTTTACGGAAAATTCCAGTTCATATGTAATTGATGAAATATTAACATCAAATGAATATTTACCTGTGAAAAGACTTCTCGCACGGGGATTTAAGTATTTACCCGTATTAACCTGAGGGGAAGCTAACTGCTTAACTCCGATTGTAAACTTCTTAGATGAACCCGCCGTGGTATTGTCACCTATATATTCAACAGAAACAAGATCTTCGTTACTGGATTCGGCAATGCTCTTAAATGTCATGTTGCCGTCAGAAGCATCAGTAAGCTCATCCGTAATGTCGGAAAGGCTTCTTGCCGTCTCCTTAATATCAATGGCACGCTTCTGGGATTCTTCCGAAACATCCACATTATAAAAAGGGCTGGTTCTGTTAAGCTTTACAATATTCTTATATATATCGCGCAATTCGTTTTTATTGTGGGCACTATGACGAGAGTATGGTTTATTGCCATACGCAGACATATAGTAATTATATACATTGCTAATCATAACAGTCACCTCCTTGTTCTCTTACGATTAATGTGGTATAATTAAAGAAAGATATGTATATAAAAAATCCATTTTTACATCTATATTATATATCATTTATTGCAAAATGTCATCACTTATTTAAAAATTTTTTTATTATAAGAAAAAATAGTTGACTTCCATATTTCGTATGTGGTATAGTATGTAAGCTACGGGAAGTAAGGGCTTTTTTTTATGCCCAAAATTCATAGAGATATTAGTTAATATTAATTGGAGGTGTCAGTCGTGCGTGTAAAGATAACATTAGCTTGTACAGAGTGCAAACAGCGTAACTACAATATGACAAAGGATAAGAAAACACATCCTGACAGAATGGAAACAAAGAAATATTGTAAGTTCTGCAAGGCACACACAATGCATAAAGAGACAAAATAATTTCTTTAATATGGAGGTCAGTTATAATGGGTGATTCTGAGAAGAAAATCTTGAACGGCGAACAGGATTTTGAAAATGTTACCGTTGAAGATGTGGCAGCCAGGACAGCTAAACCTGTTAAGGCTAAGAAGAAATCTGACAAGAAAGAAAGTTTCTTCTCACAGATGAAAGCAGAATTCAAGAAGATTATCTGGCCTAGCCGTCAATCTCTTTTAAAACAGACAATAACAGTTCTCATTAGCTCAGCATGTATTGGAGTTATAATCGCTATTTTGGACTTTATTATTCGTCTGGGATTGGAAATGATTGTTTAATAAGTAAAAGAGACTAGGCGTCTGGCATTCGGCCAGACCGGGTTAGGGAAAGGTGATCAGATGTCAGAAGAAATGTCAGGAGCCTGCTGGTATGTGGTTCACACATATTCAGGCTATGAGAACAAAGTAAAAGCTAACATTGAGAAGACTATCGAAAACAGAAATCTTCAGGACCAGATACTTGAAGTATCGGTTCCGCTTGAAACGGTTGTTGAGGTTACTAAGACCGGAGCCAAGAAACAGGTTCAGAAGAAGCTTTTTCCGGGATATGTTCTTATTCATATGTATATGAATGATGACACCTGGTATGTAGTCAGAAATACCAGAGGAGTTACAGGGTTTGTAGGTCCGGGATCCAAGCCGGTTCCGCTTACGGATGAAGAAATGAAGAACCTTGGTATTAACTTCAAGGCTGCGGTTGATTACAAAGTAGGAGATACTATTGTTGCAATATCCGGAGTTTGGGAAAATACAGTTGGCATGATTAAGAGTATCAACGAAGGCAAACAGATGGTTACAATCATGGTTGACATGTTTGGCCGTGAGACTCCTGTCGAGTTAAGCTTTGACGAGATACGCCATATGTAGTACATTAAATTGATTCGAAGGGTGGCAGAGCCATTTGACGGATAGATGATTCGAGGAGCAATTCGAGAATCTTTGGAAGTTCAGTTTTTGGACTTGCTGTGGGAGGGTGATTCCCGCAATTACCACATTATTTTAGGAGGTGCCAAAATGGCAAAGAAAGTAACAGGTTATATCAAATTACAGATTCCTGCTGGCAAGGCAACACCGGCTCCACCGGTTGGACCTGCACTTGGACAGCATGGTGTTAACATCGTTGAATTTACAAAGCAGTTCAACGCAAAGACAGCAGATATGGGAGATACAATCGTCCCTGTTGTCATTACAGTATATGCAGACAGAAGCTTCAGTTTTATAACAAAAACTCCACCTGCAGCTGTTCTTCTTAAAAAGGCATGTAACCTTAAATCAGGTTCTGCTGTACCTAACAAGACAAAGGTTGCAAAGATTTCCAAAGCAGACCTTCAGAAGATTGCAGAAACAAAGATGCCTGACTTAAATGCAGGTTCCCTTGAAGCAGCAATGAGCATGATTGCAGGAACAGCAAGAAGTATGGGTATTACCGTAGAAGATTAAGATTAACAGTATGTAGAGCGGTTTCTTATAACCGTACAGAGTTGTGGGAGGGCAGACCCCGCAAATACCACCAGGAGGTTTTTAAAATGAAAAGAGGCAAGAAATATGTTGAGGCGGCTAAATTAATTGACCGCGCAGCACTTTATACAGCAGAGGATGCCGTTGCATTGGTTAAGAAGGCATCTACAGCAAAATTTGATGAGACAGTTGAAGCTCATATCAGAACAGGTTGTGACGGTCGTCATGCTGACCAGCAGATTCGTGGTGCAGTAGTACTTCCTCACGGAACAGGTAAGACAGTAAGAGTTCTTGTATTCGCTAAAGGTGCAAAGGCTACAGAAGCTGAAGCAGCAGGAGCTGATTTCGTAGGAGGAGAAGAACTCATCCCTAAGATTCAGAATGACGGATGGTTTGAATTCGATGTTGTTGTTGCTACACCTGATATGATGGGCGTTGTAGGTCGTCTCGGACGAGTACTCGGACCTAAAGGATTAATGCCTAATCCAAAGGCCGGCACAGTTACAATGGATGTTACAAAGGCTATTGAAGATATTAAAGCAGGTAAGATTGAGTACAGACTTGATAAGACAAATATCGTACATGTTCCTGTCGGAAAGGTTTCTTTCTCAGAGGAGCAGCTTGCTGAGAACTTCAAAGCTGTTATGGATGCCATTGTTAAGGCTAAACCTGCAGCTGTAAAGGGACAGTATCTTAAGAACATTACTCTTACATCCACAATGGGTCCCGGAGTAAAGGTTGATACTTCCAAATATTTAGCATAATAAAATATTTGACAAAATAATGCATGGATGATATTATATCACCTGTCGGCTGTATATTACAGCCGTTGCCGTAGACAGCAGGTGCCGTAAGGCATAAGGATACCGCCTGCCGAGGAGATTTTTAAGTACGATTTGACTTTTAATGCCTCTTCGCGTCTGCGGGAGGCATTTTTTAGGTACAAGGCAAAAGCCGCATACCTTTCATGAGAAATCATGGCATAATTACGAAATATTCTATAAGGAGGAACTACTCATGGCAAAGGTTGAAATTAAGAAGCCTGTCGTTGATGAAATCATTGAAGCTCTTAACGGTGCCAAGGCAGCAGTGCTTGCCGACTATCGTGGACTTACAGTAGAACAGGATACTGTACTTCGTAAGAAAATGAGAGAATCAGGTGTCGTATATAAAGTTTACAAGAATACAATGATTAAGCGTGCGGTTGCAGGAACAGAATTTGAAGCCCTTGTGGCAGATCTGGAAGGTCCTACAGCAATAGCTATTTCAAAAGAAGATGCAACAGTTCCGGCTAAAATCCTTTATGATTTTGCTAAGACAGCACCGGCTCTTGAATTAAAATCAGGTGTGATTGAAGGCACATATTATGATAGCAAGTCTATCAATGTTATTGCTACAATCCCATCAAGAGACGAACTTATTTCCAAATTCCTTGGAAGCATCCAGTCTCCTATTACCAATTTTGCTCGTGTTATTAAGCAGATTGCAGAGCAGAAAGAAGCTTAAGCTTTAGAAACTATTTTAACTATTTATTATAATTAATGGAGGAAAATTAAAATGACAACTCAGGAAATTATTGAAGTAATCAAAGGTTTATCAGTATTAGAATTAAATGATCTTGTTAAAGCATGTGAAGAAGAGTTCGGCGTATCTGCAGCAGCAGGCGTTGTAGTTGCAGCAGCAGGAGCAGCAGGTCCGGCAGCAGAAGAGAAGACAGAATTTGATGTAGTATTAGCATCAGCAGGAGAAGCTAAGGTTAAGGTTATCAAGGTTGTTCGTGAAATCACAGGTCTTGGTCTTAAAGAAGCTAAGGATCTCGTAGACGGAGCTCCTAAGACAATTAAGGAAGGCGCATCTAAGGAAGAAGCTGAAGATATCCAGAAGAAACTTGAAGCTGAAGGCGCTAAGGTTGAATTAAAGTAATTCGCCAATAGAAATTTCGTAAAAATTTTTGCCATCCGGAATACGGAATGACATAAGATACAAAGGATATGCTTCGGAGGTACATGTATCTCCGGAGCTTTTCTTTTATATTATATCTGTATATCAGAAAAATATTAAAAAACATAATAAAATTGTTGACTTCAAAAATTATTTGTGTTAATATGGACGATGCATCATTATGGAAGAACAGGCTCATTGCCTGTAAAATGATGATTAGAATATATAGAAAGCGCTAGGGGTGAAACGTCAATGGAGAAAAACAGATTACGTCCTAAGAAATATGGCAAGAATGTCCGAATGAGTTACTCAAGACAGAAAGAAGTTCTTGAAATGCCTAATCTGATTGAAGTTCAGAAGAATTCATATCAGTGGTTTTTGGATACAGGACTCAAGGAAGTATTCGAGGATATATCACCGATTACAGACTACAGCGGACACTTAAGCCTGGAATTTGTTGATTTTGTTCTGTGTGAAGAGGACAGAAAGTATTCCATCGAGGAGTGCAAGGAAAGAGATGCTACGTATGCGGCTCCTTTGAAGGTTAAAGTACGACTTTACAACAAAGAGACGGACGAGATTAAAGAGCATGACATTTTCATGGGTGACCTTCCTTTGATGACAGAGACCGGAACATTCGTTATCAACGGTGCAGAGCGAGTAATCGTAAGCCAGTTGGTTCGTTCTCCGGGAATTTATTACGAAATCGGTCATGACAAAATCGGTAAAAAGTTATATTCATGTACGGTAATCCCAAACAGAGGAGCATGGTTGGAGTATGAGACAGACTCTAATGATGTTTTTTCTGTGCGTGTAGATAGAACAAGAAAGGTTCCTGTAACCGTTTTAATCAGAGCACTTGGTTTTGGTACCAATGCAGAGATTATCAAACTGTTCGGCGAGGAGCCTAAGATTTTGGCAAGTATTGCCAAGGATCCGGCTGTTACGGAGAAGAATCCTAACGGAAGCTACGAAGATGGACTTCTTGAATTATATAAGAAGATTCGTCCGGGTGAGCCTCTTTCTGTTGACAGTGCAGAGAGCCTTGTTAATGCTATGTTTTTTGACCCAAGAAGGTACGATCTTGCGAAAGTAGGTCGTTACAAATTTAACAAAAAACTTCATTTCAAGAACAGAATTACAGGACATAAGCTCGCTGAAGATGTTGTGGATACATTAACAGGTGAGGTTCTTGCAAGCGCAGGAGATATTGTGTCAGCAGATACCGCCATTGCAATACAGAATGCAGCCGTTCCTTATGTAATGCTTCTTTGCGAAGAGCGGGAAGTTAAGGTTCTCTCCAACCTTATGGTTGATGTGACATCCCATGTGGATATTACTGCCGAGGAAGCAAGAGAACTGGGAATTACAGAGAATGTATATTATCCTGTACTTAAGACTATTTTGTCTGAAAATGACAATATTGATGATATAAAAGATGCTCTGAAGAGAAATGTAAGTGATTTGATTCCTAAGCATATCACTGTTGATGATATTATTGCGTCAATTAACTACAATATTCATCTTGAGTATGGCGTGGGAACCAAGGATGATATTGACCACCTTGGTAACAGACGAATCAGAGCGGTTGGTGAACTGTTACAGAACCAGTACAGAATCGGTCTTTCAAGAATGGAAAGAGTTGTAAGGGAAAGAATGACAACTCAGGATCTTGAAGGTGCTTCACCACAGACATTAATTAATATTAAACCTGTTACGGCAGCCGTTAAAGAGTTCTTCGGAAGCTCCCAGCTGTCACAGTTCATGGATCAGAACAATCCATTATCAGAAATTACACATAAGAGGCGTCTTTCCGCATTGGGACCGGGTGGTCTTTCAAGAGACCGTGCATCATTCGAGGTTCGAGATGTTCACTATACACATTACGGAAGAATGTGTCCTATTGAGACCCCTGAAGGTCCGAATATCGGTCTTATTAACTCTCTTGCCACATATGCAAGAATTAATGAGTACGGATTTGTAGAAGCTCCTTATCGTGTGGTTGATAAAACCGACCCTAAGAACCCTAGGGTAACCGATGAAGTAAAATATCTTACTGCTGATGAAGAAGATAATTACTATGTTGCACAGGCTAACGCAGAACTGGATGAAGAAGGACATTTTGTAAGGAACAGTGTATCAGGAAGATACCGTGAAGAGACTTCCGAATTTGAGAGAAGCAAAATCGACCTTATGGACGTATCTCCTAAGATGGTATTCTCAGTTGCTACCTCAATGATTCCTTTCCTTGAGAACGACGATGCTAACCGTGCTCTCATGGGATCCAACATGCAGCGTCAGGCAGTGCCTCTTCTTACAACCGATTCTGCAGTTGTAGGAACAGGTATGGAATATAAGGCAGCTGTTGACTCAGGTGCATGCGTTGTTGCTAAGAATGCCGGAACTGTTGAAAGATCCACATCTACAGAGGTTGTTATTAAGACAACCGACGGTAACAGAGATGTATACAAGCTTACCAAATATGCAAGAAGTAACCAGAGTAACTGTTACAACCAGAAACCTATTGTTGTTAAGGGTGATGTGGTTGAAAAGGGCGAGGTTATTGCTGACGGACCATCTACCAGCAATGGTGAGATTGCTCTCGGTAAGAACCCGTTAATCGGTTTCATGACATGGGAAGGCTATAACTACGAGGATGCTGTTCTTCTTAGTGAAAGACTTGTCCGTGATGATGTATATACATCAGTTCATATTGAAGAATATGAAGCAGAAGCAAGAGATACCAAACTCGGACCTGAAGAAATTACAAGGGATGTTCCGGGTGTTGGTGATGATGCACTTAAGAACCTTGATGAAAGAGGAATCATAAGAATCGGTGCTGAGGTCAGAGCCGGTGATATACTTGTAGGTAAGGTAACTCCTAAGGGAGAGACTGAGCTTACGGCTGAAGAGAGACTTTTAAGGGCTATTTTCGGTGAGAAAGCAAGAGAAGTAAGAGATACTTCCCTTAAAGTTCCTCATGGTGAATATGGAATCGTTGTTGATGCCAAAGTATTTACAAGAGAGAACGGAGACGAATTATCTCCTGGAGTTAACCAGTCAGTCCGCATTTATATTGCACAGAAGAGAAAGATTTCCGTGGGAGATAAGATGGCCGGACGACATGGTAACAAGGGTGTCGTTTCAAGAATTCTCCCTGTTGAAGATATGCCATTCCTTCCAAACGGCCGTCCTCTGGATATCGTATTGAATCCTTTGGGCGTACCTTCACGAATGAATATCGGACAGGTATTGGAGATACATTTAAGCCTTGCTGCAAGAGCACTTGGATTTAAGATATCAACTCCTGTATTTGATGGTGCAGATGAGTCTGCAATCATGGATACCCTTGACCTGGCCAATGATTATGTAAATATGGAATGGGATGACTTTAAGGCAAAATGGGATGGAAAGATTAACGAAGGTGTAATGGAATACCTCGGAGAACATCTTGACCATAGAGCTGAATGGAAGGGCGTTCCTATTTCAAGAGACGGTAAAGTAAGATTAAGAGACGGAAGAACAGGTGAGTATTTTGACAGTCCTGTAACCATAGGACATATGCATTACCTGAAACTCCATCATCTTGTTGACGATAAGATTCATGCCCGTTCAACCGGTCCGTACTCCTTAGTAACCCAGCAGCCGTTAGGTGGTAAAGCCCAGTTCGGTGGTCAGCGTTTCGGTGAAATGGAAGTTTGGGCACTCGAAGCATACGGTGCATCCTATACATTACAGGAAATCCTTACGGTTAAGTCCGATGATGTCGTAGGTCGTGTTAAGACTTATGAAGCAATCATAAAAGGTGATAATATACCTGAGCCGGGCATACCTGAATCCTTCAAGGTTCTTCTTGAGGAACTTAGGTCACTTGCTCTTGATGTAACTGTTCTTGATGAAAACGGAGAAGAGGTTGACATCAAAGAAAACATCGGATACGCCAACGGTGACGCTTCACCGGCTGATTTTGAAGACGACAGAGCAGCTTATGGTTATGAAGAACCGTTCGGAGAATTCGGTTTCCAACAGCAGGAAATTGTTGATGGAGAGTTCCAGTCTGTTGAAGAAGATTTTTCTGATGATGATCTGGAAGACGAATTTGAAGCATCCTATGACGAAGAATAAAAGAAGGGAGCGCATAAAATGCCTGAGATGAATAATAACGAAACATATCAGCCGATGACATTTGATTCTATTAAGATTGGTCTTGCATCTCCTGAGAAAATTCTGGAATGGTCCCACGGTGAGGTATTAAAGCCGGAGACAATCAATTACAGAACATTAAAGCCTGAGAGGGACGGATTGTTCTGTGAGAAGATTTTCGGACCTAGCAAGGACTGGGAATGTCATTGTGGAAAATACAAAAAGGTAAGATATAAAGGTGTTGTCTGCGACCGATGCGGTGTTGAAGTAACCAAAGCAAGTGTTCGTAGAGAAAGAATGGGACATATCAAGCTTGCTGCTCCTGTATCCCATATATGGTATTTTAAGGGAATTCCGAGCCGTATGGGACTTATTCTCGATATTTCACCGAGAGTTCTTGAAAAGGTACTTTATTTTGCATCTTATATTGTTCTGGATGCCGGAGATACCGGACTTTCCGAAAAACAGGTGCTTACCGAAAAGGAATATTCTGATGCAGTAGAGAAGTGGGGAAGCGGATTCAGAGCCGGAATGGGTGCTGAAGCCATTAAAGAGCTTCTTCACAGAATAGACCTTGATAAAGATTCAGAGGAATTAAAGGCTGAGCTTGCAGAGGCTTCAGGACAGAAGAAAGCAAGAATCATTAAGAGACTTGAAGTGGTTGAAGCTTTCAGGGAATCAGGAAATAAACCGGAATGGATGATTCTTGATGTAGTTCCTGTAATTCCGCCTGATTTAAGACCAATGGTTCAGTTGGATGGTGGACGTTTTGCCACATCAGACCTTAACGATTTGTACAGAAGAATCATTAACAGAAATAACAGACTTGCAAGACTTATGGAGCTTGGAGCACCTGAAATCATTGTTCGTAATGAGAAGAGAATGCTTCAGGAAGCCGTTGATGCTTTGATAGATAACGGAAGAAGAGGCCGTCCTGTAACAGGACCGGGTAACCGTGCCCTTAAGTCACTTTCTGATATGTTGAAAGGTAAGCAGGGTCGTTTCCGTCAGAATCTTCTCGGAAAGCGTGTTGACTATTCAGGACGTTCGGTTATCGTTGTAGGCCCTGAATTAAAGATTTATCAGTGTGGTCTTCCAAAAGAAATGGCTATCGAATTATTTAAGCCTTTTGTTATGAAAGAACTTGCTGCTAACGGTACAGCACATAATATTAAGAGTGCCAAGAAAATGGTGGAGCGTCTTGAGACACCTGTATGGGATGTGCTTGAAGATGTAATTAAAGAGCATCCGGTAATGCTTAACCGTGCTCCGACACTCCACAGACTCGGTATTCAGGCGTTTGAGCCTATTCTTGTTGAAGGTAAGGCAATTAAACTTCATCCGCTTGTTTGTACCGCATTTAACGCCGATTTCGACGGTGACCAGATGGCTGTGCATCTTCCTTTATCAGTTGAAGCACAGGCAGAATGCAGGTTCCTCCTGCTTTCACCAAACAACCTTTTAAAACCGTCAGACGGTGGTCCGGTTGCTGTTCCTTCACAGGATATGGTTCTTGGTATCTATTATCTTACAATGGAGAAACTTGCAAACCATCAGGGCGAGGAAGGTGTGGTTCCTGTTTCCGATACGGTTTATACGGATATGGATACCATTAAGAGTGAAATCGAAGCTGAAAAGCTTTCATTTGATGATTATATTAATTTTGAGGATGTTACCGACAACAATCGTCATGTGGTATGTACACCAAGAGATTTGTTCGGACACAGCTTCTCAAGCATGAATCAGGCATTACTTGCCTATGAAAATAAGCAGATTTCCCTGCACCAGAATATTTTTGTACGCAGAACAGTTACCATGGATGACGGTACAGTGATTACAGGTAATGTAAAGACTACTCTCGGAAGACTTATTTTCAATGAAATCATTCCTCAGGACCTTGGTTTTGTCGACAGAACAGACCCTGAAAAAGCCCTTAAATATGAGGTTGATTTCCATGTAGGTAAGAAAGGCTTAAAGCAGATCCTTGAAAAAGTTATTAATACTCATGGAGCAACAAAGACAGCTGAAGTTCTGGACGCAATAAAAGCAATGGGATATAAGTATTCAACCCGTGCAGCCATGACTGTTTCAATTTCAGATATGACAGTTCCTGCCCAGAAGAAGCAGATGATTGCAGATGCTGAAGCAACAGTTGAAAAGATTACAAAGAACTTCCGTCGTGGCTTCATTACAGAAGAAGAGCGTTATAAAGAAGTTGTTGAAACATGGTTTAAGACAGATAAAGAGCTTACAGATGCCTTGATTTCCGGCCTTGATAAATACAACAATATCTTCATGATGGCGGATTCCGGAGCCCGTGGTTCCAACCAGCAGATTAAACAGCTGGCAGGTATGCGTGGTTTGATGGCAGATACATCCGGCCGTACAATTGAACTTCCTATCAAGTCTAACTTCCGTGAAGGACTTGATGTATTGGAGTATTTCATTTCTGCCCATGGTGCAAGAAAAGGTCTTTCAGATACCGCTCTTAGAACAGCCGATTCAGGATACCTTACAAGACGTCTTGTAGATGTATCCCAGGAACTTATTATCCGTGAAATGGATTGTTCTGAAGGCAGAGAAATTCCGGGTATGGAAGTTGAAGCTTTCATGGATGGAAAGGAAGAAATCGAAAGCCTTAAGGATAGAATTACAGGCCGTTATCTTGCAGAAAATATTGTTGACCCTGCAACAGGTGAGATTCTTATCAAGAAAAATCATATGATTACACCAAAGCGTGCAGAGATTATTAAGAAACTCGGACTTCAGAAGGTTAAGATAAGAACTGTCCTTACATGCAGATGCCATCTTGGCGTATGTGCTAAATGTTATGGTGCCAACATGGCAACAGGACAGCAGGTACAGGTAGGCGAGGCTGTAGGTATAATTGCCGCACAGTCAATCGGTGAACCTGGTACACAGCTTACAATGAGAACCTTCCATGCCGGTGGTGTTGCCGGTGATGATATCACTCAGGGTCTTCCTCGTGTAGAAGAACTTTTTGAAGCAAGAAAGCCTAAGGGACTCGCAATTATTGCAGAGTTTGGCGGAGTTGCCAAAATAATTGACACGAAGAAGAAGCGTGAAGTTGTTATTACCGATGATGATGGCAATGTTAAGAATTATCTCATTCCATATGGATCAAGAATAAAGATTATTGATGGTGCCAAACTTGAAGCCGGTGATGAGCTTACAGAAGGTAGCATTAATCCTCATGACATTCTTAAGATTAAAGGCGTAAGAGCTGCGCAGGATTATCTGCTCCGTGAAGTTCAGCGTGTATACAGACTTCAGGGTGTAGAAATCAATGATAAGCATATTGAAGTAATTGTAAGACAGATGTTAAAGAAAATCAGAATTGACAATCCGGGAGATTCAGAATTCCTTCCGGGAATTACCGTTGATTTCCTTGATTTCCTTGAAACAAATGAGAAGCTTGCAAGTGAAGGCCGTGAGCTTGCTGAGGGAACACAGATTATGCTTGGTATTACCAAGGCTGCCCTGGCAACCAACTCATTCCTTTCTGCTGCATCATTCCAGGAGACTACAAAGGTATTAACCGAAGCTGCAATTAACGGTAAGGTTGACCCACTTATCGGTCTTAAGGAAAATGTATTAATCGGTAAGCTTATTCCTGCCGGTACAGGTATGAAGAGATACCGTTCAGTTATGCTTGACAGTGATGTTGAGATGGATGAAGAAATTCTCTTTGAAGAAGACCCGGAAACAGCTGATACAGCTGCAGTACAGGAGCCTGCTTCAGACGAAATTAAAGCAGATGAGACCGAACAGGTTGAGACTGTAGAATAAACTATTGACAACAACATAACCTTATGGGTTATGTTGTTGTTTTTAAATGAAGATGAAGATGAATATGAAAAAAAGAATTACAAAATTTATACCCTATATAATATTTATTTTAATAATGACTATAACCGGCATATTGTCGGATAAATATGTACAAAACACAAACGCCGCTACTACAAGCTTTGAAACTACATTAAAGACTTTTCCGCCATCCTACAGAGATGCACTTACCGCACTTCATGAAGCACATCCTAACTGGACATTTGAAGCAGTTAATACCGGACTGGATTGGAATACGGTTATTGCCAATGAGATGGTATGGAGAAGAAATCTTGTACCTAATACAATTATGACCCTTAAAGGAGTGGATTCAGGATGGTATTCCACTCCAACTTCGTGGAAAGATTATACATACCACTCAGGTTCTTTTAACTGGGCTACCAATAACTGGGAAATATTAAGCGATCCGTACTGGGTACAGGCATCCAAAAAATCAGTTGAATATGTAATGGATCCACGCAACTGGCTTACGGAAAATAATATTTTCATGTTTGAACAAATAAGTTATGACAGTTCATATCAGACATACAGCCTGCTTAAAGCGATGATGGAAGATACATTTATGGACTGTGATTATGCGAAAGTAGGCGGAACAAGTAAAACTTATGCCACAGTTCTTATTGAGGCAGGTCAGAAATACAATATAAGTCCTATAAGCCTGTGCGCAAGACTCTTTCAGGAGAAAGGAAGAGGAACTTACAATTCAAGTACCGGCAAATATGTACTTAATGATACATTGGCAACAGGACTGGCTACAAGTGACGGCGGAAAGACATTCCATGCTGCAGGAGCCGGAGAGACGAAATATTATAATTTCTTTAATATAGGTGCATCCGGCACAACAATGCAGGATATTTTTAATAACGGCGGAAAAGAAGCATACACCAACGGATGGACCACTCAGTATCTTGCAATAATGGGTGGGGCACAAAAAATCGCCAATTCCAAAAATAATGTAGGACAGGATACCTTATATTTTCATAAGTTCAGTGTGGTTAACGAGGAATATTTATACTGGAATCAGTATATGCAGAACCTTACGGCGCCGGTTAACGAAGGATATAACAGCATGGTGGCATATACACAGAATGGTGCACTTGAGTCTCCGTTCCATTTTAGAATACCGGTATATACAAATATGCCTTATCCGGCAGTTAACAGACCTGTACCGAAATTAAATTCATACAGTCCTAATTATAAATTGTCATCACTTACCGTGACGGGAATAACCATAGAAAATGTAGAAGTACCGCATGACATTGGTTTTAATATGGATGTTAAAGAATATAGTATTGAGGTTCCTTTTACTACGAAACACATATCGGTTAACGGTACGGCTATTGCATCGGATACAACCGAAGTGACCGGTAACGGAGTATATGAACTGAAAGTAGGAAATAACCCTATAGAAATAACAATCAAAACCCTGTATGGAAATACAGGTAAATATGTAGTCAATGTGGAGCGTGGCATGGATGTTAATCTTGTATCGGTATCTACGATTGATTTTACAATGAAAGGAACAGGCTCCGTGCAGCTTGGCTGGAACAAGGTTCCGGATGCTACGGGATATTATGTATACAGGGCGCTTCCGGGAGGTGCATACAGCTTTATCGGCGGAACACTTAATACCTCATATACGGACCAAACCGCGGAATGCGGAACAACATATTTTTACAGGGTTGTGGCCTTTGTTAAGACCTCTGACGGAACCATAGTTAAAGGAAATCCGTCTGCGGGAGCAAGCGTGAAGGCAAGACCGGAGACTCCTAAGATAACCGGTACGGAAAGACTCTCTGAGACTACCGCAAAAGTAACCTGGAATGCAGTTTCGGGAGCTGACGGATATTATGTGTACAGGGCGCTTCCGGGAGGCTCATACAGTTTTGTGGGCGGAACATTAAGCAGCCAATATACCGATAAAAATGTTGAACCCGGAGCAACATATTTTTATAAAGTAGTTGCATTTAAAAAGGTAAACGATACAATTGTAAAAGGAAATGCATCCGCTGCAGTTAAGATACTTTCATCCGTTCCTCAGATTACAGGTATAAGTGCTTCATCCGGCGGAACTGCAAATATTACAATAAGCAGGGTGACCGGCGCAACAGGATATTATATATACCGGACTACATTGGGCGGACAATATAAGTATGTTGGACAGACTACCGGCACACAATATACGGATTCCGGGCTTATATCCGGAACAAGTTACTATTATAAAGTAATTGCATATACATATTCAGGTGATACATTGTGTACCACGGGATATTCTTCTTATAAAGCAATAAAAGCAAAATAATTATAAAAAAGGAAAAGCATGCGCGAGTTATCAATTATTATACCTTTTTACAAATCGGAAAAATATATAAAGGACTGTCTTGACAGCATTCTTGGTGAATGGAAACATGAGCCGGAGATAATATGTGTTAATGATAACTCCCCTGACAACACAGCCGTGATTATTGAAGAATATATAAAAAAATATTCCTTCATTAAAATGATTGATGTTGAGGGTGACGGGGTCAGTGCGGCAAGAAACACGGGCCTTAAATATGCAACGGGGAAGTATGTCTGCTTCATTGACTCAGATGATACGGTAAAGTCCGATGCCCTTTTGCGGGCTCTTTCCGATTGCCTTGAAAAGAATCCTGATATTTATGTTTTCGGTGGTGTTACAACTGTTCCCGATAAAGAAAAAATCTGGATGAAGGCGTGCCTGAATCCGAAGGGAAATAAAATGTACACCTTTAAGCCGGAAGTGCTTATAAGAAGCAGGGGCAGTCTGCCGGTTACATGGAACAAATTTTTCAAAAGAAGCCTGCTTACGGAAAATAAGATTGTTTTTCCGGAAGGACTTTCGGTTGCGGAGGATCTGGTGTTTCAGTTTGACGCATTTTCATCTGCAGGGCAAATTTATTTTTCCGGGGAAAAAGTATACTGTTACCGTATAATGGTTGAAGAGTCAGCTATGACATATTTTGCCGGGGCGAAGCTTGAGCGGGCCGTGCAGCATATGGAAGCGGTGAGACGGATTTTTGCACTGTGGGGCGAGAAAGGGCTTGATATGGCACCGTTAAAGACATGGGCTGTGGATTTTTTGTACGGAACGATGGTAGAGCTGGATGAGGAAAACAGACAGAAGCTTGCGGCAGAAATTATGGAATTTTTCAACGAATACGGAATTACCGAAAAAGACCAGCATCCCGATATACATTGCTATAAAATTATTGAAGCTTACGGTGTTTTGGGAACAGAGGCAGGAAATGATGTGTACGGCAGATACAGAAATCCTTCGGGCATTTTTGGGAAAATACGCCGGAAGACGGATTTTATGCGCAGAAACATTTATTTGTACGGTTTGGATTTTGCGTTAAGAAATATATAATGTATTACGGAGTTAAAATATGCATATAGGAATTTTAACATTTCATTTTACATATAACTGCGGAGCCGCACTGCAGTGCCTGGCTCTTTCGGAATATCTGAAAAAATGCGGACATACGGTTGAAATTATTAATTACAGACCATGGTATCACAGAAATGTATATACCCCGTTTAAAAATCCCTTTCAGGTGGCCAAAGAAAAATTCAGACCGAAATATGAAGGTGAAAATCCGGCAAAGCGCCTTTTGAGGAGCTTGTACAATATTCCCAAAACCATGATTTCATGGACTCATCATAAAGAAAAATCCGTTATGGATAAAAAGTTTATGGGATTTATAGGCGAAAATTTGCAGGAAACCCGCCTCTATACAACTAAACGCCGGTTGAAAAAAAATCCTCCGGAATGTGACATCTATATTTGCGGAAGTGACCAGATATGGAATACGGTGCTCACGGACGGAAAACTTGATACAGCATATATGCTGGATTTCGGCGGAGAACGGATTAAAAGATATGCATACGCAGTGGGTGTCAATTTTGCCCATGATGTGGATGAAGAAGAGATAAAGAAACTTCTCGGCCGGTTTGAAACGGTTTCTTTACGGGAAAATGAATATCTGGACAGGCTTAGAAATATTTGCAATGAAGGATTGGAATTTCGTATTGACATCGACCCTACGCTTTTACACAAATCGGAAGATTATGAGAAATATCTTGTGGAAGATAAGGAAGAAAAAGAACCTTTTATTATAACTTATGTTATGCCGAGTCCCGGCAGGGAAGAAGTTTTTGAAGCGGCGAAGAGAGCCGGAGAGGCCAAAGGAATAAAGGTTATTGATATATGCGGAAATCCCACGGCATTTAATAAAACTGCTCCGAACCATAAAATCTGCGGTCCGGGAGAGTTTTTGTGGTATATAAAAAATGCAGAATGTATTTTTACCAATTCGTTTCACGGAACAGTGTTTTCTGTTATTTTCAAGAAAAAATTCGTATGCATTCCTCATCCCGAGACAGGTTACAGGGTAAAAGAACTGCTCGAAAAAATATCTTTACGGGAACGCATTGTGTATGATGCGGAAAGTGCGTTGGACACCATGGATAATGAAATATGTTATGAGGACGCACTGCTAATGCTGGATATTTATAAAAAAGAATCGGAAGGATACCTTAAATCTTTGGGAAAGGAAGAAATCTGAAAGGTAAAATCAAATGAATGCAGGAATTATTACAATCTATAATCTGAGTAACTACGGTAACAGATTACAAAATTATGCTGTCCGTTCTACCTTGAATAAACTTGGAGTGGACGCAGTTACACTGATTCCGCGTCAGATAAAAATGTCATACAGAACAAATCAAAAAATGCGTGAATTGAAAGAATTTCTTTCAAAGGAGCCGGAAAAAGCAGGGCTTAGTGACCCTGATGGAGTAAGACAGCTAAGATTCAGAATGTTTAATGAAGATAATATTCCAATCAAAGAACTTGACACGGTTGCTTTTGGGCCGGAACTTAATGAACAGTATGATTTTTTTGTGACGGGAAGCGACCAGGTATGGAATCCTACATTTAAAAGTTCAAAAGGAATAGTGAAAAACTACTTGCTTTCATTTGCATCTCCCAATAAGAGAATTTGTTTTTCTCCAAGCTTTGGTTCGGATGAAATTCCTGATGAGTGGAAACCGCTTTTTGAAAAAGAACTTGATAAATTTACCAGATTGTCGGTTAGGGAAGATTCAGGAGCCGGGCTTGTTCGTAAACTGACGGGAAGAGTGCCGGAAGTACTTATGGACCCCACACTTATGATATCAAAAGAAGAGTGGGAAGGTCTGGCAAAACCGCTTTACGGGGCGGATTACCGGAATGAAAAGTATGTTTTATATTATTTTATCGGTGATAAAAAAGAAGAGATGCCAAAGCAGGTAAAAGCGGTTGTAGATAAATTTATTGCGGAAAATAATATGAAGGAGTACAATCTTTTCGACAAGGATAATCCTATAATGAATTCGGCAGGACCGGCAGAATTTATCGATTTGATTAATAATGCATCGTTAATATGCACGGATTCATTTCATGGAACAGTGTTTTCCATTATTTTTAACAAACCATTTGTGCTTTGTGACAGGGAACTGATACTTAATAACGAGAAAGTGGATATGTCATCAAGAATAAAAACTCTGTTGGGAAGATTACAGCTTAGGGACAGACTGCCGGAAAACTTTTCGGACAGGAATATAGTTGAGGCCGATTACTCTGAGGCAAAGAATATTTTGGAACTTGAGAAAACAAGGACATATGATTTTCTTAAAAAATCCATGGGATTAAGTTAAACGGAGGATGTTGGATATGGTAACAAGCAGAACATATTTAAATGCAGGTAAGCTTCTTACTGACAGACTGAGAAATATATACGGGAGAAATATAGTTAATCCTGAAAATTTGTTTGTATATGACAGAACCTCAATGATTCTGGAAGACGGAAGCGTATTGGAACTTAGCGGAAAACTTGAGTTAAATACAGGATGTTTTGAGGATTACGGAAAAAGTACCGTACTTACAATGGAAAAGTTTGCAAAACTTATAATTCCTTCAGGAACGGTTAAGGTGGATTATGACAGTGAAATTACAATAGCAGCCGGAGCTTTACTTGGTATCGGAGAAGATACCACATTCGGCCCGGGATGTCTGGTAAGGTGCGGGAAAAGTATCACAATCGGTAAAGAGTGCGTAATCGGACACAGAGTAGAGATTATGGATTCTGATTTTTGCGGGATTATAGAAAATGGCGAGCAGAAGTCCAGATTCGGACAAGGAATAGAAATTGGCGATCATGTATGGATTGGAGACGGAGCAGTTATTCTCAAAGATGTTAAAATCGGGGAAGGCGCGATAATAGGAGCCGGAGCTGTTGTTACATCGGATGTTTTGGCACACACCATGGTTGCGGGTAACCCTGCATCAGTTATTAAGACCGGGGTGGATTGGAAACGATAGAAAGGTTTACCGGAAATGGAAAAATGGATTGAAAATGACAGATGTACCGGCTGTGGGGCATGCAAAAATATCTGCCCTGTAAACGCACTGACTCTGGAACCGGATGTGCATGGTTTCGGGGTGGTTGAAATCAATCAGGATAAGTGTATTAACTGCGGAGGCTGTAAGGCTGTATGTCCTGTCGATAGAAAAGATAATAATGAGAATATTCTTCCGGCTGACAGAGAAGAAACCCCTTTGGTATATGCCGCCTGGTCCAATGACGAGACAACAAGGTTTGAAAGTGCAACGGGAGGAGTGTTTTCTGAATTTGCACGGGTGATTTTTGGTCAGAACGGTGCGGTATGCGGAGCGGCATATGATGATAATAACAATGTATGCCACATTATGGTACGGGATGAAGAGGGACTTGGAAAAATCAGGCAGTCCAAGTATGTCCAGTGTGACACCGGCTTTATTTATAAAGAGATGGAATCATCATTAAAATCAGGTGAAAAAATCCTTTTTTGCGGAACTCCGTGTCAGGTAGCAGGTCTTTATTCTTTTCTCGGTAAGGATTACGACAATCTCTATACCGTGGATTTTCTGTGCCGTGGAGTGAATTCACCTCTGGCATACAGAAGATGGCTGGATTCCCTTGAGAAAGAATATGGGGCACCGGCTGTAAAAGTGTGGTTTAAAAATAAAGAAACCGGATGGAAAAAGTATATTACAAGAGTTGATTTTGCCAACGGTAAAAAATACTGCGGTTTAAGAAATGAAGATTATTACATAAGAGGTTTTCTGGAAAATAATCTTTATATAAGACCATCCTGCTGCGATTGTAATTTCAGGGGATTTGTGCGCCCGGGAGATATTACCGTCGGAGATTTCTGGAAAGTGGATGAGAAACTTGATGATGATAAAGGAACAAATATTTTGTTTATAAACAGCCAAAAAGGAGAAACGCTTCTTAAAGCTGCAGAACCGAAACTTACAATATATGAAAGAACCCTTGAGGAAGTACTTAAAGGTAATCCGGGCTTGTATGAAAGTCCCGAAAAAGGACCGAAAAGCGATGAATTCATGGATATGCTCACAAAAGGCATGGACTTTTCGGATGCATATCGTACAATAAGTGCAGAGGATACGCCCCTTTTAAGTGTAATAATTCCTGCAGACAATTCAGATAAAAAATTTATTGATGCATTGAATGCAGTCCTTGCACAGGAATATCCCAATAAAGAAATTATTGTTGCCGGATATGGAGAAGAAGAAAAGCTTAAAGCGTATGTGGACGAATGCGGGGATAAAATAAGAAGCTTTTTTGGAAAAAGTAAAAGTAATGCCATAAACAAAGCACTGACTGCATCTGTGGGAAAATATGTTCATATTATTGATGCAGGGGATTGTTTTGCAAATACAAAAACATATACCGAAGTTATCAGAAAGATGCTTTTGAAAGATGCCGATATAGGAATGTTTGGATGGAGAAAATCCGACGAAAATAAAGAGGTGATGAGCCCTAATGCATATGACGGAAACGGCGACGGATATGCTCTTCTGAAGAATGTATGCGGATTTTATAACGATACGGATAAAGTATCTTACGGGGACATGCTGTGGAACAAAATATTTAAAAAAGCGGCACTTGTTACGGACAAAATCATAATTCCAATCCCGGAAAACGGTTACGGACTTACAAATATCTTCTGGTTTGTGAAAACGGCACTGCGTAATAAAAGAGTTTTGTTCTCTCCGGATGTGTGCTTTGTTTCCAAAAGCCCGAATATACTTGAAAAATTTTCCGGGGTCAATACCTGGGAATTATTTAAAAATATTTATGAATCTCTTTCTGTCGGGGAAAAAGCGGATGGGCGTCTTTATCCCATACTATCAAATGTATTTGCCTTATATGAGATAAAAATGGCTGCATATGCGAAGTGGAAAGGCTTTAACAGGCTTTATAATGAAATTTTTGAACATGTCACGGGATTTTATGAGAGCCCGTGGAATGATGAAAAATTTTTTGCAGATATTATAATAATGATACAAAATGCTTATATTGCAGAAAAAGAAGAATATGAGCTTAAAAAGGATTTCAGAACAGAAAAAGAGGCGCTTAAAGCATCTGCTTTAAAAGAAAAGAATATTCTGACAGCACAGAAGAATACCCTTGAGACGCAGAAAAAGGCTTTGGAGACGCAGAAAAAAGCCCTTGAGACCGAGAAAAAAGCTTTGGAGACGCAGATAAAGAACTTGGAAACACAGAAAAAACAGCTTCTTAAGGATATTGACAAAAAGAATGAAATTCTTAACAGACGGCTTGTGCGATGGGCAAACAAACTCCATAATCTTTTAAGGAAAATACGAAATAAACTTTTCAGAAGAAAAGTATAATTTTTACACTATTTTTAATGCATATCTTGTATTGATAAATAATGTCGCAGAATGTATAATTTTGTTAGTTATATGTATGAGGAGGAAAGCATGGATAACTCAAATAAAATTTCCGTTATTGTTCCTGTTTATAATGTTGAAAAATATGTAAGCAGATGTATTGAAAGTATCCTTGGACAAAGCTATAAGAATATAGAACTTATTCTTGTTGAGGACGAGTCCCCTGATAATTCAGGTAAGATCTGTGATGAATACAAAGAAAAGGATGAAAGAGTTAAAGTAATCCATCAGAAGAACGGAGGAGTTAGTTCCGCAAGAAACCGCGGACTTAAGGAGTGTACGGGAGATTATGTACATTTCTGCGATGCTGATGACTGGATTGATGAAAATACTTATGAGACAATTCTTTCTCAGATTGTGGAAGAAGATGCGGATGTTGCATATTTTGGCTGGTATGTGGATGACGGTAAGAAGTTATCTGTCGAACAGACATCCAATGCTCCTACCGGTGTAGGCAATTCATATGATCTTTTTTATAATATTCTTATAAAATGCGGCAGTTATGGTAAAAAAGCAGGATACGGAAACTATATATGGAACAAAATATATAAAAAGTCTTCACTTATGAAACCTGACGGAAGTCTTTCTCTTTTTGACGAGACTGTCAGTGTTGCGGAGGATGGAATATGGCTTGTGGAAACGGCACGCACATGGAACAAGTGCGTAATGGATAACAGACCGTATTATCATTATTTCAGGAATCCGGGCAGTGTTATGAGTTCTCCGGAGAAGTATCATGAGACCAGACTTGGCTCAGAGACAAGCCATATGCGGATGTTAGATATTTTAAAGGAATTTAACACAGACCTTTATGAGGTTCACAAAAAGACATGTACAGACTTTTTCTGGGCACACGCGAATACAAATCCTGATGCAAGAAATTCACAGTTTGTTGCCGCAGTAATTACCAATATAATAAAGATTAATGACGGAGTATGTCCTCTGGAACTTGCTAAAGCCATACTCTTTCTTCAACAGAATTATGCGGGTCAGAAAAAGCTTCTTAACCGGAAATATATGAAGGCTTCGGTTAAGGTTCAGAACTTACTTGATAAAACAATTTTAAGAGGAAAACAGAAAAAATGAAAAAAATCGGAATCTTAACCTTTCACAGAGCAATTAATTACGGTGCACTTTTACAGTGCTATGGTCTGCAGGAGAAACTCACAGAACTCGGTGCGGATGCAGAAGTTGTTGACTACCGAAGCAGTTATGTGGAGAATGCATACAGGCTTTTGTGGGGGCTTAACAAAAAGAAATTAAACAGCTGGAAAACCACACTCAAGGGTGTTCCACAGGTAAAGCGCAAGAAAAAGCTTTTCAGGAGGTTTTCCGCCAATAATCTTAAACTCACGGAGGCGTGTACAAGGGATAATATCGCCAAAGTGACAGGCGACATGGATATAATCATTACCGGAAGCGATCAGGTATGGAATATGGATGTATGCGGAAATGACCATACTTATATGCTTGACTTTGTTAATGAGAAGAACCGTAAAGCATCTTATGCGGTCAGCCTCGGAGGATACAAATTCCCGGAAGATGAGATTAAGATGCTTCAGAACTTTGGTTCGCTTTCAATACGAGAGAGCAAATCAAGGGATTATGTGGCAGACATAACGGGACAAAGTGTCAACCTTGATGTGGATCCGACACTCCTTGTAAAAGCCGATGTATGGAAGAAAGTTTTGACTGATAAGAAACCTGCCAAACCATATATTTTTATATATTCGGTTCATCCTCAGAACAGAATGGCAGAATATGCCGTTAATCTTGCGAAGGAGAAAGGCCTTGAGGTCTATCATCTTCATAACAGGGTTAAAAAGGATATTAAGGAAGAGGGAATTAATGTTTTGTTCGATTGCTCTCCTGAAGAATTCCTTACAATGATATATAATGCGGAGTATGTGGTAACCAATTCGTTCCACGGTACGGTATTTTCCATAATATTCCATAAGCAGTTCCTTTCAGAGTTGGAGACAAAGGGCGGCTTTAACAACAGAGTCTGGGATTTGTTAAATGAACTGGGAATTGAAAGGCGTATCTTAGAAAGAAAAATCTACTACGAAAAAGATTTTAGCATTGATGAGCAGATTAACTGGGAAACAGTTGAAAATAATCTTGAGCGGTTAAGGGCAGTATCAGAGACCCACCTTCAGGAACTTTTGAAATAACAGGAGGATATTTTAATGTATTCAAAGATTAAAAGCGTACAGTATCTGGTGGCTTTGATGAAAGCCCATAATGTAAAACATGTTGTGCTCTCACCGGGAGGAAGAAATATACCTATTGTTCATTCCCTTGAGCAGGATGAATTTTTTAAGTGTTATTCCGTAGTTGATGAAAGAAGTGCGGCTTATTTTGCAATAGGTCTTTCACAGCAGCTTGGCGGTGAAGTTGTGGCTATCTGCTGTACATCTTCAGTTGCGGCAAGCAATTATATGCCCGGTGTAACGGAAGCATTTTATCTTAATGTTCCGCTTCTTGTTATTACAGCGGACAGACATCCTTACATGCTTGGACAGATGGAAAACCAGATGATTGACCAGGTGGACATGTTTAAAAACTTCTGTAAAATGTGCGTTAAGCTTCCTATGGTTAATAACGCAGATGATGAGTGGTACTGCCAGCGTGTAATTAACGAGGCAATTCTTGAATTAAAGCATCACGGAAGCGGACCTGTTCAGATTGATATTCCGATTGCCGGAGGAATAGGTGATTTTTCAGAGCCTGAACTTCCGAAGGTTAAGGTAATTAACCGTCTTGAATATGGCAGAAATGAAGAGGGGTGGAAAGAGAAATTTAACCGCCTCAAAAATGCAGACAGAATCATGATAATATGTGGTGAGAGGATACCTCCTACACCTAAAGAAGTTGAATGCATTACCAAGTTTGCTAAAAAATATAACTGCGTAATTGCAACCGAACACATTTCAAATATGGAATGTCCGGGATGCCTGGATTTGTTTGGTGCCGCACAGGTTATTCCTATTGACCAGTTTGATGAGTTTATGCCTGAAATAGTGATTTCACTTGGAGGAAACTTTGTTTCAAGAGCTAAGGATATTTTAAGACTTAGACCGGGCAAATGTGAGCATTGGTCAATTACCGAAAGCGGAATGGTATGTGATATCTTTAAGAGTCTTACCACCGTTTTTGAGTGTACACCATACGATTTCTTCAGCTATTTTTCAGAGTGCGCAACACTCACTATGTCAAATAACAAAAAGTATTACAATATGTGGGCTGACTATGCTGCCAAAACAGCACTTCCGGATCTTCCTTTCGGAAACTCATATGTTATTAAGAAACTTTCTGAGAAAATACCGGCAGGTGCAATTCTCCATACCGGTATATTAAATGCTACAAGAATTATGCAGCACTGTCCGATTGAGAAAGATATCACATCTTATAGCAATATAGGTGCGTTTGGTATTGACGGTTCAATGTCAACATTTATGGGACAGTCTGTAATTGCCGGAGATACACCTGCATTCCTCGTTATAGGGGATTTGAGTTTCTTCTATGACATGAATGCCCTTCAGATTAAACATATTGGCAAAAATGTAAGAATTCTTCTTGTAAATAACAGCGGTGCCGCAGAATTCCATTTCTTCATGGGCGAGAAAGTTATTCCTACCCTGAACAGACATATTGCGGCAGAACATTTCACAAGTGCCAGAGGCTGGATTGAAAGCAAGAACTTTAATTACTATTCTGCAGCAAATAAAGAGGAATATGATGAAGTTCTGGATGATTTCATTAATCCTGCACAGGACAGACCGGCTGTACTTGAAGTATTTACCGACAAGAAATCAGATGCCGAAATGCTTAAAGAGTTTTACGGACAGTTTAAGAACCAGGGAAAGCTTTCCCAGATAAAAAAAATATTCAAAAAATAGGAGAGAACAAGAATGAAATCCGTGGTGTTAAATAACGGTAATACAATACCACAAATTATACTGGGATCGTTTCAGATGAAGTCGCAGGCAGATATGGATTCTGTCGTGGATGCTGCGGTTGACAACGGAGTATATGGATTTGACACATCTCCAAGTTACCATACCGAAGAAATGCTTGCCAACTCAATCAAGAAAGCATACGAGACCAAGAATTGTAAAAGAGAGGATTTCTTCCTCACTACCAAAATCGATTCATGGCAGATGATTGACAGAAAAGGTGATATCCGTCCTTTTGTTAACAATATTCTCAAAAAAACAGGAATGGAATACTGGGATCTGCTTCTGATTCACTGGCCTCAGCCTGAATTTTTCGTGCAGACCTGGCTTACGATGGAAAAACTGTACGAAGAGAAAATTGTTAAGAACATCGGTGTATGTAATCTTAAAGAGAGACATTTCAAACAGCTTGAGGCAGCAGGTGCTCATTATGTGCCGATGGTTGCCCAGAATGAAATTCATCCGTTGAATACAGAGGATGCTCTGGTTGAGTATTGTAAGAAGAACAATATTACATTGCAGGCGTACAGCCCTCTTGGCCGTATGATTGTGGATGTAAGGAATAATGCGGTATTGAATATCCTTGCGGCCAAATACAATGTTTCGGTTCCTCAGCTGATTATCAGATGGCATGTGGAACGAGGCCTTGTTCCTGTTGTAAAAACAAGCAGCGCAAAACGAGTTAAAGAAAATATAGATATTTTTTCTTTTGACCTGACAAAGGAAGACATGGATTTGATTACAAGTCTGGACAGACATCTTAAGCTTTTCCTTGAATCAAGATGCTGTCCCGGATATTAAGGAGATTGAATTATGAATAAGAAAAAATTGGCAGTATTGTTTTTGCTGTTTCTGGTATATGCAGGATTAGCCGTCGGATTATTTTTCCTTGTGGGAATTGTTCCGGTTATTATCATGGCAGCCGTTCTTGTTGCGGTACTGATTTGTATTTTTGCATCAAACAAGCTTTTTTTACGCTGGGTTTCACATGACAAGCCGTCAAGCTATTTTCAGGACCTGGGTTACAGGGATATGGACGCAATCGTGGTAGGTTCCACAAAGGCCTGGAGATATACCGATTTCGCACCGATTAAAAACAAAGCATACAACTGTACATCATACCAAAGGTCACAGCTGATGAATTTTGCGGCTTTGAAAACATATCACAGCCATGTCAAAGATGGCGGCAAAGTTTACTTTTGTTTCGACTGTAAAGAGGCGGTAGATTTAGGAGCGTCAATAAGTCCTATTGATTACAAATATATTCATCCGCATATTTTTCTTGCATTAAAGAAAAAACAGGATCCTAAAACAGCCAAATACCCTGTTATGTATTATCCGGGACTTGTTATGGGATTTGTCCGGAGCCGTTTCTTAAAGAAGACCGGTTTTTATAAAAAGCATACATGGAAAACCGGAGAAAAAATTAAAGTTAATGATAATGCGCTTAAGATACTGACGAATAAACTTTCTGAAGTCATTTCATTCTGCACGGAAAGAAATTTGAAACCTGTTATCGTGATGTTTTCAGGTGGGTCTGATGTAAATGTCATCAATAAAATCAGCGACGGATTAAAATCAGTTAATGCAGATGCAGAAGTTTTAAGTGTTAAAAATGCCGGCGAATGGAACAACATTTTAAAAAGTGACCTGAATTAACATATTCAGAACTTTGTGGCGGAGGAAAGATGAAATACGATTATGTTCTGGCAGGAAGCGGTCTTTTTGCGGGAGTCTTTGCGTATCATGCAAGAAAAGCCGGCAAGACCTGCCTTGTTGTGGAAAAGAGAAACCATATAGGCGGCAATATTTATTGCAAAGAAATAGAAGGAATAAATGTTCATGTATATGGGGCACATATTTTTCACACCAACAACAGGGAGGTATGGGACTTTGTTAATTCCCTGGTGGAGTTTAACAGGTATACCAACAGCCCGGTAGCCAACTATCACGGCGAGATATACAATCTTCCATTTAATATGAATACTTTTTCCAAAATGTGGGGAGTCGTAACTCCCGATGAAGCGAAAAAGATAATCGAAGAACAGCGTCAGTGCATTAAGGGTGAGCCAAAGAACCTTGAGGAACAGGCGATAAGCCTTGTGGGAGAAGATATCTACCGTAAGCTTATTAAGGAATACACGGAAAAACAGTGGGGCAGGGACTGCAAGGAACTGCCAAGCTTCATTATAAAGAGGCTTCCGGTACGGTTTACTTACGATAATAATTATTTTGATGCTGCTTATCAGGGAATTCCGATTGGCGGATATACAAGACTTGCCGAGAAGCTTTTTGAGGGTTGTGAAATACTTTTAAACACGGATTATCTTGCCGATAAGGATTATTTCGATTCACTTGGGGGAAAAGTTATTTACACCGGTCCGATAGATGCTTATTTCGGATACTGTTTCGGAAAACTTCAATACAGAACCGTAAGTTTTGAAACAGAGATTCTTGATACAGATAATTATCAGGGAAATGCAGTGGTTAATTATACATCATCCGATGTGCCTTATACAAGAATCATTGAGCATAAGCATTTTGAATTCGGAAAGCAGCCCAAAACAGTAATTTCCAAAGAATACTCAACAGACTGGAAAGAAGGTATGGAGCCTTATTATCCGGTTAATGATGAAGCAAACCAGATGCTTTACCGCAAATATGCCGAACTTGCCGCTGATGAACCAAAAGTTATTTTTGGCGGACGCCTTGCAGAGTACAAATATTATGATATGGACAAGGTAATAGAATCGGCATTCGAAGTATGCAAAAAAGAATTTAATTAAAATATTGACAACTAAAAATATTACAGATATAATACAACTTGCGTGCACTGGGTGCATGGCTTATTTTTGTGCGTATTTATAAGCCCTGGACCTGTTTGCATATATAGAATTTGATACATTCAGATTCGCAACCAAGGAAATTTATTAACCAGGAGGTGAAAAGGAATGCCTACATTTAACCAGTTAGTAAGAAAGGGAAGACAGACATCTGTTAAGAAGTCTACTGCTCCTGCATTATTAAAGAGCTACAACTCACTTCAGAAGAAAGCAATTGATACTGCTTCTCCACAGAAGAGAGGTGTATGTACAGCAGTTAAGACCAAAACCCCTAAGAAACCTAACTCAGCTCTTAGAAAAATTGCCAGAGTTCGTCTTTCTAACGGTATCGAAGTAACAAGCTATATCCCGGGCGAAGGTCACAACCTTCAGGAGCATAGCGTTGTTCTTGTAAGAGGCGGAAGGGTAAAAGATTTACCTGGAACAAGATACCATATCGTTAGAGGAACACTCGATACAGCAGGCGTAGCTAAGAGAAGACAGGCGCGTTCAAAATACGGTGCCAAGAGACCAAAAGACGCAAAGTAATATTCGCATTTTAGTCAGTTAGTGCCGAGGTTAAATATTTTTCCTGTAGGTTGCAGGTTTAAAATATACCGGGCGCGAACACATCAGACACATGTGAGTACCTATGAATTAATTCTATTAAGGAGGGAAGAACCGTGCCACGTAAAGGACATACTCAGAAAAGAGATGTATTAGCAGATCCAATGTACAACAGTAAAATAGTTACAAAGCTTATCAACAACATCATGCTTGATGGTAAGAAGAGTGTAGCTCAGAAGATTGTATACGGAGCATTTAGTAAAGTGGAAGAAAAGGCAGGTAAGCCGGCTCTCGAAGTATTCGAAGAAGCTATGAACAATGTTATGCCGGTACTTGAAGTTAAGGCCAGACGTATCGGTGGTGCTACTTACCAGGTACCTATCGAGGTAAGAGCAGACAGAAGACAGGCTCTCGGACTTCGCTGGTTAACCGCATTTTCACGTGCCAGAGGCGAGAAGACTATGGAAGAAAGACTCGCTAATGAAATTATGGATGCAGCTAATAACACAGGTGCATCAGTTAAGAGAAAAGAAGATATGCACAAGATGGCAGAAGCAAACAAGGCTTTCGCACATTACAGATTCTAATCTCAAATACAGACTTTGTCCCGACAGCATCAAATTGTGCGTAGGGACATTATAGAAATATAAGGAGGAAAATACCTTGGCTGGAAGAGAATATCCATTAGAGAGAACCAGAAATATCGGTATTATGGCTCATATTGATGCTGGTAAGACCACATTAACAGAGCGTATCTTATACTATACTGGCGTAAACTATAAGATTGGTGATACTCACGAAGGTACTGCAACCATGGACTGGATGGAGCAGGAACAGGAAAGAGGTATCACAA
>JBJENE010000017.1:0-67995 GCA_051880035.1 Butyrivibrio sp. | reverse complement strand
GCAACGGCCTTCTAAGCCGTGGGTCGGGGGTTCGAATCCCTTCGGGCACATTTCGCTTTGCAAATCGTCTTAATCAACAGGCGTTAATAGATATGGTGGGTATGGCGCAGTTGGTTAGCGCGCCAGATTGTGGCTCTGGAGGTCAAGGGTTCGAATCCCTTTACCCACCCTCAGTAATCTTTGGGCTATCGCCAAGCGGTAAGGCACAGCACTTTGACTGCTGCATTCGTTGGTTCGAATCCAACTAGCCCAGCTTGGGCAGTAAGGATTGTTCAAATAATTTAATATGGGCCATTAGCTCAGGCGGTAGAGCACTTGACTTTTAATCAAGTTGTCCGGGGTTCGAGTCCCCGATGGCTCACGCAAAAAAAGAGAATCACAAATGTGGTTCTCTTTTTTTGTCCCGGCCTTTAACGAGTACTTTTTATTGGACACATGGAAGTGGTAGAATTGGAATGCAGATATAAAAAAAGACCTGAGTTCACAGATCTTTAAATGCCACACCATGTGGCGTCATATGACGATTTCGGATAAACCTTATTTGCACTCGTCTTGTTAATTCACTTAAAGATTATCATACAATAATTGTAATGTCAATATTAATTTGATAAAATAATAATATGTTAATATTTGACAAAATATTATAAAAAACACTATTATGATTCATTTATGAAAGGAGTATGAATAATGGATATGGAATACTTTATTGGATTAGACATGGGAACCAATTCGGTCGGATGGGCTGTTACAGATGCACAGTATAATCTGATTCGACGCAAAGGAAAGGATATGTGGGGAATACGCGAATTTGAACGTGCTGAAAATGCCGCTGAACGTCGTGTTCATCGTGTGAGCCGAAGAGGACATGAGCGTAGTCAGGTTCGTATTGGCCTTATGAAGGAAATTTTTGAAAAAGCATTGGTTGAAGAAGATGCAAATTTTCTTGCCAGGCTGGACAATAGCTTTTATAAAGCAGAAGACAAAGATGAAAATCTTAAAACATTAGATGCAATTTTTGCAGATGAAAATTATAAAGATGCGGATTATTACAAAGAATATCCAACCATTTTTCACTTGAAATATGATTTAATCAGGGACAAGGTGCCTAATGACGGACGATATGCGAGAAAAGTATATTTGGCTGTTCTTAATTCATTTAAACATCGCGGTCATTTCCTTAATGAAAGTCTTTCGGGAGAGTCAGAAAATGGTAAGGACATATGGGAAGCATATGTTGAAATGTGCGAAACATTTGAAGAAGAATTGGATATGTCTATAAATCATGACAGTGCTTTAGCTGACGGTTTTAGAGAAATATTTTGTGACACATCTCTTTCCAGAACCAGAAAAAAGGAACATCTTATGGAACTTCTTGGGGTTGCAAAAAAAGATAAGGAGGCACTTATCTTAGGTGCGGTATGTGGGCTTAAAACAGATTTATGTAAAATTTTTTCCATAGAGTCAGAGCAGAAAGCCGAGATTGATTTTTCTTCCGCAGGATATGAAGATAAGCTGCCTGAAGTGTATTCAATTATTGGTGATTCTTATGCATCTGTAATTGAGTTAATGAAACAGGTATATGATGCCGGAATTTTGGCGGGGATTATGTCCGGAACAGATATGGAAGGAAACACTATCAAATGGATTTCCCAAGCAAGGGTAAACAGCTATGAGAAACATAAAAAGGATTTGAGAATCCTTAAGGATTGCATACGCAAGTATTGCAGTAAAGAGGAATATGATTATCTTTTCCGTGATGAAGAAGACAGCTCATATAGTGCATATATTGGATCTGTTAATTCCGGAGATGTTAAGGCAAGACGGGGAGAAAAACTCCATGCATCAAAATCAGGAGACAGATATGCTAATCTAAAGAAACGAATAAAGAAAGATTTGGAAGCGCATGTTGATGACGGGGATGTTGCATATATTTTTGCCGAACTTGATGCGGAAACATTTTTACCTAAGCAGTTGACATTTGCAAATGGTGTTATACCTAACCAGCTTCATGAAAGAGAAATGCGTAAGATCTTAGATAATGCCTCAAAATATTTACCTTTTTTAAATGAAAAGGATGAGACCGGTCTTACTAATGCTGAAAAAATTATCAGTTTGTTTACATTTTCTCTGCCATATTTTATCGGACCGGTAAGTCAGAATTACAGCGGTAACGGTTGGGCTGTTAGAAAAGACGGAATGGAAAAGGCTGCTGTTTACCCATGGAATATAGAGAAAGTAATTGACTATAATCAGACAAGGACTGAATTTATTTCCAGAATGGTAAGAGAATGTACATATATTGCCGGAGAGAAAGTTTTGCCCAAGGAATCAATGGAATATCAGGCGTATATGGTATTAAATACAATTAACAGTATTAAAGTACGAGATGAGAAAATTTCTTGTGCATTGAAACAGGATATATATCATGATCTCTTTGAGAAAAATGGGAAGATTACGAAAAAAAGAATCGTAGAATATCTTAATAATCGTGGCATTGTGGCTGATGAGAAAGAGGTTAGTGGTATTGACACAGATATAAACTGCCAGTTATCTACATATAGGCGCTTTTATGGTGTTTTTGGTGATGATTTATCAAAAGATTCAGTTAGACACATGGTGGAGGATATTGTTTTTTCAGGAACCGTATACGGCGATTCTAAAAAAATGTTTATGGAACTCGTTACAGATAAATATGGAAATATAATTACAGATGAACAGATGAAAAGAATTTTAGGATTTAAGTATAGGGATTGGGGAAATCTTTCAAAGGAGTTTCTTGAACTTGAAGGATGCAATAAAGATACCGGCGAGGTTACATCGCTCATCAGAGCATTATGGGAAGACGAAAATAATCTTAATATGATGGAACTTCTTCATAGTGACAAATATACATTCGCGGACAAACTCAAAGAAAAACATAAAAAATGCATGAAGTCTGTTTCTGAGTTCACATTTGAAGATTTGGAAGGAATGTACTTTAGTGCGCCTGTAAAGCGTATGATATGGCAGACATTACGTATTATTAATGAAATTGTTGAAATTCTCGGATGCCCACCGAAAAAGATTTTTGTTGAGATGACAAGATCGGAAGAAGAGATAAAAGGAGATGCAGGCAGGAAAGATTCCAGAGAAAAAGAACTTCTTGAGTTATATAAAAATGACAGAAACTGGGATGAGGAGATTAAAGAAGCCGGCGCTTCCGGAAAACTTCGGAGTAAGAAATTGTATCTTTATTATAAGCAAATGGGAAGGGATATGTACACAGGATTGCCTATAGATTTATCAGAACTATTTAACGACAATATCTATGATATTGACCATATTTATCCAAGACATTTTGTTAAAGATGACAGTATTCATAATAATCTTGTATTGGTCGACAAAAGAAAAAACAGCAGAAAAAGTGATAATTACCCGATTGACAAAGATATAAGAAATAACAAATCTGTTTCAGATTTATGGAAATTACTCCATGAAAAGAAATTTATTAATGACGAAAAATACAGAAGACTTACGGGAACAAGACCGTTTACAGAAGAACAGAAGGCAGATTTCATTGCACGACAGTTGGTAGAGACCAGTCAGGCTACAAAAGGTGTAAATGATCTATTAAAAGAAATTATGCCTGAAGGAACTACCCTTGTATATGCTAAAGCGGGAAATGTTCACGATTTTAGAAATGAATACAAATTTTATAAAAGCAGAACTATTAATGATTTCCATCATGCACATGATGCTTACTTAAATATAGTTGTTGGTAATGCATATTACACCAAATTTACCCTTAACCCAATGAATTATATTAAAAAAGAAAAGGCAGAGTATAATTTGGGAAGAATGTTCGAAAAAGATATAGTCAGAAACGGATATACAGCCTGGGTCGCACCTATAAAAGATAAGCAGACGGGAGAAATTACAGAACCGGGAGCTACACTTGCCACAGTGCAGAAAATGTTGAGTAAGAATACACCGTTAATGACAAGACTTACCACATCTCAAAGTGGTGCATTATCAGAGGCAACAATATGTAGCGCATCCAAAGCAAAAGCAGACAGTTATTTACCTGTAAAGAGCCTTAAAAATATTAAATTATCAGGTGTCCAGAATGATTATTTGAAATATGGTGGATTTAAGAGTATAAAAAATGCATATTTCTTCCTGGTAGAGCATGAGATAGAAGGAAGCGGCAAAGATAAAGGTAAACTTGTAAAGGTAAGGACAATAGAATGTTTACCTATATATAAGAAACAATATGTGGAAAGTCATGAAAATGGATTGTATCAGTTTTGCCTGGAATTAGGTCTTAAAAATCCTTCAATCCGAGTTAAGAAGATTAATCCAAAGTCTCTGATTAAAGTAGATGGTTTTCTGATGTATATAAGCAATAAAACAGAAAAAAGATATGGGGTTACAAATGCTTGTAATATGATGCTGAATGTTTATTGGAATTGGTATATTCATCTAATAGATAAATATAATTTATCGGGAAAAATACCTGAAAAAATTTCGCCTGAAGACAATATAAAGCTATTCGATGAATTATTGGATAAACACAAATATGGAATTTATTCAAAGAGGCCTAATCCTGTTTATGCAACACTTGAACAGGGAAGAGACAAATTTGTTGAATTGGATATTACACGACAACTTTATATACTTACGCAGATTTTAAATCTGTCACTGATTTGCAGTTCTTCTAGTGCGGATTTATGTGCGATTGGAGGAAGTTCTAAAACAGGAGTTGCACTTATATCTAAAAGAATATCAGGATATACAGAATTCAAGCTTATTAACCAATCTGTAACCGGATTATACGAAAAAGAGGTGGATCTTTTAACGGTATGAGTTATCAGACGATTGTAATTTCTAAAAGCGCAAAGCTTGACTACAATATGGGATACCTTGTAGTTAGACAGGAAGAGACCAGAAGAATTCATATAACTGATATCTCTATGCTTATTATTGAGTCTACGGCTGTATCGTTGACAAGTGCTTTGTTGGCTGCTTTGACTAAGTCTAAAGTAAAAGTTATTTTTTGCGATGAAAAGAGAATGCCTTCCTCTGAACTGCTACCATATTATGGATGTCATGATTGCAGTGGGAAACTGCGAACACAGATAACATGGTCAGATAATATAAAGGTAGCAGTATGGACGGAAGTTGTCAGAGAGAAAATTAGTAAACAATTAGAACATTTGGAAGAATACAATTTGAGTGAAGCTGTTTTACTGAAAGACTATTTATATGAACTTGAAGTCGGAGATGAGACTAACAGAGAAGGCCATGCTGCAAGAGTTTACTTTTCTGCTTTATTTGGAGAGGACTTTTCGAGAAGCCAGGAGAACAGTATAAATGCTGCATTGAATTATGGGTATAGTATTTTGCTTTCGATTGTAAACAGAGAAATTGTTTTAAATGGTTATACAACAAAGCTGGGGATTTTTCATGACAACGGTGATAATCCGTTTAATCTGGGCTCTGATTTGATGGAACCTTTTAGAATTCTTATTGATCGTATGGTAAGAAAAAATATACCGGAGAAGTTTGAGACGGAGGAAAAACATAAGATACTTGAAATTATAAACACTGAGGTTAGTATATCCGGTAAGCGTGAATATGTTCCCAATGCCATAAAAATTTATGTGAGAAGTGTATTTGATGCTATCAATGATAACGATATCTCGGAGATTAAATTTTATCAGATATGAACTACAGATATATGAGAGTATTAGTGTTTTTTGATTTACCTATATTGACCGATATGGAAAGGCGGGAATACAGGAAGTTTAGAAAATACCTGATTAAATCAGGTTTTATTATGGAACAGGAATCAGTGTATTCTAAGCTGGTAGTTAATTGTGCAGCAGCAGATGCTTTGGCAAATAATGTCAGGAAAAATGCTCCGGGAAAAGGACTTGTACAATTAATGCGTGTTACCGAAAATCAATACTGCAAAATGGAGTATATAGTCGGAGAACGAAAAACAGATATCTTGGATACGACAGAACGCTTGGTGATTTTATGAAATTTTTTTTTGACACATGTGGTCTTGAAGCAGATATAAAGGAGTGTGGAATGACCGGAATTTCTATTGAAAATCCGGTCATGTTCAGGCGCCTTACGGAAAGTCTGTGGAATCAGTCAAATGGTTTGGATGGTGAACTTTATATAACCTGTAAGGATAAAGCAATAAAATTAAATAAGGATGTATGTGTTATATTTAATCCATATTCAATTGATTTAAATGAAAAGAAAATCATAAACCATGTATATTCTGAAATGAATGATATTACTGAACAGGAATATATGCTAAGAAAGGCGGATATTAATTCTTCTATAGTTACTTTATTAGATGAAATTAGTGAGCATCTGCCTTATCCGCTGGAATATTCGCTGGATCTTGATTTTCAACAACTTCTGAAACTGTATGGAGTTAGGATAGAGATGAAAGATATAGAATTGGCAGAGCGTATTGTTGACTATATCCGTATAGCACATCAAGTATTGGGAATATCTGTATTTATCTTTGTACACTTTAGGGATTATTTTAGTAATGAAGAAATTAGAGGTTTTGAGGAAATGGCTTCATATGAACAGGTTAGTCTTATTATGATAGAAAATAGAGTAGAACTGACAGGAAATGAAGATGAAAAGTGGTGGATTATTGATAAAGATTCCTGTATTATAGAGATATAAGGTCTGATAATATGAATAACAGCATGAAATCGGATTCATGTAGGCTCGGAGAGAACCTCGAACATATGTATTTTGAGGTTTGAGAGTCTTGTTAATTTGTATATGTCTCAGACTTGGATTCATATAAGCTTGCGGATGTCGGGTTTGAGAGTCTTGTTAATTTGTATATGTCTCAGACAAATACTTTTGTTTGAACCCGGGGATTGTGTTTGAGAGTCTTGTTAATTTGTATATGTCTCAGACATGAATATAAACTTGAAATACACCATTATTGTTTGAGAGTCTTGTTAATTTGTATATGTCTCAGACCAGAACAGATTTGATTTACAACAGTGTTGCGTTTGAGAGTCTTGTTAATTTGTATATGTCTCAGACCAACCCCCACGCCGCCCAATCCGGGACAGAGTTTGAGAGTCTTGTTAATTTGTATATGTCTCAGACACGATTTGTGGAATTATTTCAACAATCTGTGTTTGAGAGTCTTGTTAATTTGTATATGTCTCAGACTACGGCTCATACACAGGGGAAGAACAGGGGGTTTGAGAGTCTTGTTAATTTGTATATGTCTCAGACAAGCAATGTGTCCACAATACTATCTACAATGTTTGAGAGTCTTGTTAATTTGTATATGTCTCAGACCAATTATTTGTTGGAGAGCAGGTAAGACAGTTTGAGAGTCTTGTTAATTTGTATATGTCTCAGACAAGAACAATGCACTATATGACCCGCTTATGGTTTGAGAGTCTTGTTAATTTGTATATGTCTCAGACTAGTTAAAGAGATAAAGCACACTGGAGAGGTTTGAGAGTCTTGTTAATTTGTATATGTCTCAGACATATATTCTGACGCTTTACAATACGCTTTCGTTTGAGAGTCTTGTTAATTTGTATATGTCTCAGACGCTTTTTATGAAGATGTTGTAGAAGTTTATGTTTGAGAGTCTTGTTAATTTGTATATGTCTCAGACAATAAGCATGGAGCTTCCGTATGATACTAAGTTTGAGAGTCTTGTTAATTTGTATATGTCTCAGACAAAGAAGATATTATGACACTTGAATATGAGGTTTGAGAGTCTTGTTAATTTGTATATGTCTCAGACTACCAAAGGATATGATTATATTGAATTAGAGTTTGAGAGTCTTGTTAATTTGTATATGTCTCAGACGGCAGTTAAAGAAACAGTAAAGCAGTATGAGTTTGAGAGTCTTGTTAATTTGTATATGTCTCAGACAAATCTTCAGCATGTAAAGCTCCTTTGAGGTTTGAGAGTCTTGTTAATTTGTATATGTCTCAGACTTGGGATGGTTCAATAGAAACATCTGGATTGTTTGAGAGTCTTGTTAATTTGTATATGTCTCAGACTTTTCAATGGTCGAAACGGCAACTTTGTTAGTTTGAGAGTCTTGTTAATTTGTATATGTCTCAGACTGAAAACTATAACCGCGATGAAGAAGTAACGTTTGAGAGTCTTGTTAATTTGTATATGTCTCAGACAGTTCTAAAGTATTTAATGGCAACAAAATAAGTTTGAGAGTCTTGTTAATTTGTATATGTCTCAGACTATAGCTTGGTTTTTCCGCAAAACAAACCGGTTTGAGAGTCTTGTTAATTTGTATATGTCTCAGACTAACAAAGGGTAACATAGGCGTTACAACTTGTTTGAGAGTCTTGTTAATTTGTATATGTCTCAGACTTTTGTATTTTCTCATCACTTACGGATGCGTTTGAGAGTCTTGTTAATTTGTATATGTCTCAGACTGTCAATGTTTCCATTTTTCAAAATGGGAGTTTGAGAGTCTTGTTAATTTGTATATGTCTCAGACAAATGAAATGAGTTCAGTTCCATAGCGATAGTTTGAGAGTCTTGTTAATTTGTATATGTCTCAGACCATAGCAAGAACAAAAGCTACATAAGAGCGGTTTGAGAGTCTTGTTAATTTGTATATGTCTCAGACTGCCTGGGAACAGATATCAAACATCCAGGAGTTTGAGAGTCTTGTTAATTTGTATATGTCTCAGACACTTCTTCTACATCTTGGACATTGTATGTTGTTTGAGAGTCTTGTTAATTTGTATATATCTCAGACAAAGTTTCGATATCGAAACACTCCCCGCATGAGGTTGAGAAACTTGTTATTTTCCTTTCCGCCCCATATTTTACCATAATCCAGGAGGTATTACTTATAAAATGAAAGACATATTAACCGCACCTTTTGTGGAAGAAATGAAAAAAACTACTGCCAATATGTACCGCCTCGGCTGGGACGAGCGCAACGGTGGCAACATAAGCTATATGCTTGATGAAAATGTCGTGGGAGAATATCTTGATTTAAACCATGTTATCCGAACCATACCCATAGGGTTTGATGCAAGGGAACTTTCGGGCAGGATATTTATTGTAACGGGAACGGGCAGGTATTTTAAAAATGTGGAGAACGACCCGGAAAATAATCTGGGGATTATCCGAATAGGAGAAGACGGTATCACAGCGGAGCTGTTGTGGGGATATAAAGACGGAGGCAGATTTACCAGTGAACTGCCGGCACACCTTATGAGCCACATTGCAAGGCTTAAGGTTGATCCGGAGAACAGGGTTATAATGCATTCCCACCCCACCAATACACTGGCAATGAATTATGTTATTGAGCTGGATGAGAAAAAGATAACACATGCCCTCTGGGAAATGTGCACGGAATGTATTGTTGTGTTTCCGGACGGAGTTGGAGTTTTGCCGTGGATGCTTTGCGGGACCAATGAAATCGGAGAGGCAACCGCAGGGAAAATGAAAGAGTTTCGTCTGGTTATCTGGGCCATGCATGGCATTTACGGTGCAGGAAAAACGATGGATGAGACATTCGGACTTATTGAAACTGTTGAAAAAGCGGCGCAGATTTATATGCTTACCGCACATCTGCCAAGAGTTAATACGATTAAGGACGAGGAGATGAAAGCGCTTGCCGAAGCGTTTGGAGTGAATTACAGGAAGGATTTTCTTAATCTGTAAGAAGGAGTTTGGGTTGACTCTTACATATTTATATTGTATTATTTTTATATAAAAATTAATCAGAAAGAACCTGCAGGGGATGTTGTTCCCGGCAGCAGAATGGTAATTGGATGTTAATTGCGTTAGTATAGTGGATAATTAATTTAGCAGCAGAGGGTATACTGTGATTACGGAAGTGTTATGCCGTAATGACGGTTATTTGCTGTGTGTCTGCCTTACTGAATGCTTAGCATATTTTATTCTGCAATGGTATTATTATGCGGCATGACTGTGAAGTCGTGCCGGTTTTGTCTTTGTGCGTTAACCATATGCATCAGGCTTTTAGGGCAGATGCACATGGTTTTTTGCTTTAACATTTAATATTGCAGGAGAAAATATATATGGATAATGAAAAAATTTTAGAATTTAATATAATAAGAAAAAAATGGCAGGAGCTGGCACTTACGGAAGGGGCTGTAAAGCAGATTGAAGATGAGAAAATGTGCATGTCAGGGACTGAGCTTTTGTCAAAACAGCGGGAGACTACTGAGGCAAGAATTCTGATTGAAAAAAACGGAACTCCTCCCCTTGTGTCACTAAATGGGATAGAAGAGCTGGTTGAAACTGCCGTAAAAGGAGGCTGCCTTACACCGTCGCAGTTGGAGGCGGTTGAAGCTGCAATGGTGGCAGTATTGAGACTTAAAACATATCTGGCAAGAGGAAAACAGTATGATGTATCCGTTGCATGGTATGAAGAAAATCTTTTTTATCCTGAGGAAGTAAGAGAATTTATCAGGATGCAGATAAGGAACGGACAGGTGGATGATAATGCCTCGCCTTTGTTGAAACGGCTGAAAGGGGATATCGACAGGGTTAGGGATAAAATGAAAGAGAAGGCGGATTCGGCAATAAGGGCGCATAAAGAATGCATGTCAGACTCCTTTTCAACATTCCGTAACGGACATCTTTGTATTCCGGTAAAAAAAGAATACAAATTTAAAATCGGCGGAAGTGTGATTGATAAATCTGCAACGGGTAACACACTTTTTATTGAGATAACGGCTGTTGCTGCTCTGCAGGATGAACTGGGGCTTTTGCTCATAGATGCTGAAAATGAAGAATTGAGAATACTTTATGAGCTTTCTGCACTTGTAGCGGACAATGCGGAGGTTATCAGACAGGATATTAAAATGATTGAGCGGATTGATTACATTTTTTCCAAGGGGAAATTGAGTCTGGAATATGATGGTACTGAGCCGGAAATTGTTGATGAAAGATATATTTGTCTGGTAGACGGAAGGCATCCTCTCATGGATAAGGAAACTGTGGTGCCGCTGCAGTTTGAAATCGGGAACGGAATTGACGGGATAGTTATAACAGGACCTAATACAGGCGGGAAAACAGTTGCGATTAAGACGGTTGCCCTTAACTGCATGATGGCACAGTACGGACTTCATGTGGCATGCAGGAAAGCCAAAATTACGATGAACAGCAATATTTTGTGCGACATAGGTGACAATCAGAATCTGTCTGAGAATCTGTCAACATTTTCAGCCCACATAACAAATGTGCTTAATATTTTGACCGTAATTAATAAAAACAGTCTTGTTATAATGGATGAGCTGGGCTCGGGAACGGACCCGGCAGAAGGTATGGGAATTGCAGTTGCGGTCCTGGAAGAACTTAAGAAGAGCGGTGCACTTTTTCTGGTGACGACCCATTATCCGGAAGTAAAACAGTATGCCGACAGCAGGGAAGGAATAATTAATGCCCGAATGACTTTTGATAAAGAAAATCTTAAACCGCTTTACCGGATGGTAATCGGGGAGGCGGGAGAAAGCTGCGCTTTCTATATTGCCGGAAGACTTGGAATGCCGGATGACATGATTAAAAATGCCATAAAAGCGGCATATGGCGAAGAAGCAGCCGGGAAATATATTCCTATGGGCAATGTTATCCATAAAGCAACTGCCCCGGTTCTCAAGAAGGAGAAAAATAGAAGCTCGTACCAGAGCAGGGCAAAAAGCTTTAAGCTGGGCGACAGTGTAATGGTTATGCCGGATAAAAAAATCGGAATTGTATGCGAAACGGCCAATGACAAAGGCGTTTTGAGGGTACAGATGCCCGACAAAAAGATATGGATTAATCATAAAAGGGTGAAGCTCCATGTGGCGGCAGAAGAACTATACCCTGAGGATTACGACTTTTCCATTATTTTTGATACGGTGGAAAACAGAAAGCTCAGGCACTCCATGGACAGAAAGTATGTGGCTGATGCAGTGATAGAAACAGATGAAAAATAAAAAAAGCTGGATTACTTGTGATAAAAGGTATAATATAGTTAAGACTAATAAGAAAACATAGAAAGACATTAAACACATGAGAGACGATTTAAAAGACAATATTAATCCGGAAACACAGACAATAAGCTATGATAATTCAGGCATTGATAAAGATATTATCAGGGCTGTAAAGGAAATGGGGTTTGAGACAATGACTCCTATCCAGCAGCAGGCAATACCTGTCCTTTTATCCGGCAGGGATGTGCTTGGACAGGCGCAGACCGGAACAGGTAAAACAGCGGCATTCGGAATTCCGGTGCTTCAGATGTGCGAAAGGGGTTCCCAAAACATTGAAAGCATCATTCTTTGCCCAACAAGGGAGCTGGCAATTCAGGTATCCGAAGAATTAAGGCGTTTTGCCAAATTCATGCACGGAGTCAAAGTCCTTCCTATTTATGGCGGACAGGATATGAGTAAGCAGATTCGTTCCCTTAAAATGGGTGTGAATGTAGTAGTCGGAACTCCGGGCAGGGTTATGGACCACATGAGGCGCCACACCATAAAGCTTTCCAATATTAAGACGGTAGTGTTAGATGAGGCGGACGAGATGCTTAATATGGGATTCAGGGAAGATATAGAAACAATACTTCAGGGAATTCCCGGAGAACATCAGACTGCACTTTTTTCGGCAACGATGCCGCAGGCCATATTGGACATTACCAACAAGTATCAGAAGGATGCAGTGCACATTCAGATTGCCAAAAAAGAAATCACGATTCCGCTTGTAAAGCAATATTATTATGAAGTAAGAAGACAGAATAAAGAAGATGTGGTCGCAAGACTTTTGGATTATTATAATCCGAAAAGGTCCCTTATTTTCTGTAATACCAAGCGAATGGTGGACGAGCTTTCCGAAAAATTATCGGGCCGTGGGTATTTTGTGGAAGGGCTTCACGGAGACTTGTCCCAGGCTCAGAGGGACAAAGTTATGAAATCCTTCAGGAGCGGAGCTACGGAAATTCTTATTGCGACAGATGTGGCGGCAAGAGGAATTGATGTGGATGATGTGGAAGCGGTTTTTAACTATGATGTCCCTCAGGACATTGAATATTATGTCCACAGAATAGGAAGAACCGGAAGAGCCGGTAAAAAAGGCCGTTCTTTTACCCTGGTTGTCGGTAAGGAAATTTACAAAATCAGGGATATCGAAAGAGCATGCAAAACCAAAATAAAGCTTCGTACGGTTCCTACGGTGGAGAATGTTACGGAAGCCAAATCGGATAAAATACTTGAGCAGGCAATAAACGCAATCAATGAAAAAGATTTGACCGAAAGCCGTAAAATAATTGAGAAAAAAATAAACTCCGAAGATATAACGGCCCTTGACCTGGCTGCAGCCTTTTTAAAACTTCAGATGGGAGAGCCTTCTGCAACGGCATCCGATGAAGAATTAATGAAGAAAGAAAGGGTTTTTGAGGACAGAAACCATAAAAAGGACGGCCGTAACCGGAAAGACTTTAAGGACAAAAAATCCGATAAGGGCAAAAAAAGAAATCCGTACCGCATGGAAGCGTCCTATCTTGCTTACAGGGTAACCGGCAAGAAGAAAAAGGAACATAAAGATTCCCAAAAGGGACATAATGATAAAAGACGATGAAAGGAGATTCATATTATGGAAATAGTTCATGTTGATTCAGATAACTTCAGGAAAGAAGTAATCGAGGAAAATAAAAAAGTTCTGGTGGATTTTTTCGCAACATGGTGCGGACCGTGCACGATGCTGACACCGGTTATTGAACAGATTGCCAAAGAGCATGATGAAATAAAAGTATGCAAGGTGGATGTGGACAAAGCTCCTGAAATTGCCATGCAATACGGCATTGTAAGTGTGCCGACGCTGATTGTGACAGACAAAGGCAAAGAAGTGCAAAAATCCATTGGTCTTGTTAGTAAAGCCCAAATAGAGCAGCTAATTAAATAATGGGACATAAAAAAGCTATCCTAAAGAGCATGTAAACTCTTCCGGATAGCTTTTTATTGCGGGTTAGAAGCTGTGGCCGCCGCCACCGCCTCCACCACCGCCGCCGCCACCGCCGCCACCGCCGGAGCTGCCGCCGCTACCGGAGCTTTGCGGGCTGTATTGACGCGTCTGGTGTGTAAAGTGCATTGCCGGTTCATGAACCTCACATTTTGAAAATACATTTTTAAGAATTTCGGAATCCTTTGTTTTCTTTGCTTTTGAAACGGCACGGACAATGAAATAGTTGATTAACAGTGCCGCAATTAAAGCAAGAAGTGCATTGCTTATGTATTTCATGGGCTGGGCTATTTTATGGCCGGAGAGCAAGGTATTAATCTGATCAAATGCTTCTAAAGCACATTCAAAATATTCGGCATCCGAAGCATATTTGTAAACATTGTCGGTTATGGTATCCGCATAGGATTTGGTAATGGTCTTATATATTTCGCCGTTACTGAAAATCCATATATTGCGGTTATCCATATCAATTAAGAATATCGTTCCGCTGCTGCTTCCGAAAATTTCGTAGTAGTAAGAGCGGATAAAAGATTCTGTTGATGTACTGTTATAGCTTATGGATTTAAATGCAACATTTCCGTAAGTTGTAATTTTTTGCATATCATACATTAAATATTCTTCCTGGGCATCAGAAAGAAGGTCGGCGTCATCCTCAATTATTACGACATATCCCGTCTCAGGATTGCTGTAGACGGTCTGTGCATAACAAGGGAATGAAATTATTGCGCATAACAGAATTGCAACAGATAAAACAATTGATAAATATTTTATCTTCTTCATTCTTTATCACTCCCCTTTCTTGAAAACTGAGGAAGCTTTCTGGTTGACAGAATATTATATTTGCGGATTATGTCCACAAGGGTAATTATTGTGGATATAAAAATAATTATGGTTGCCCCGTAATAAAATACATCCGATACAGGATTGATAAGTCTGACCAGAAAAGCAATTATTAATGCAAACAGGGATGGCGTAAGTGCGCTTGCCCTCAGTTGTTTCTTTAATTTCTTGGTGGAAGATGAGCCAATGGCAGTTGCCACAATTCCGCATATCATGGAAAGTGCGGGAACGATAAAGCGTCCCATCAGATCACCCAATGCCGCAAATGTAAATATGGCAAAAAAAGTACCGAAAACACAGGCAAAAATAATACCGATAATGTTTGAAGCTGTTTTGTTTTTGGTTTTGACACGGTTCTTTGTTAAAGTGGCATTGGACCTTCGGGTTGAAATAAGCCCCAAATCACCTTCATGAAGTTCTCTTTTCTTAATTTGAGACAGCTCTACGCTGTGAATAATTATCGTTACGGCTGAAAGAATAGCGGAAAGACTCAGCGTTGTAGTCGGCTTAAATGTAAAAAGAACACATAACAGTAAGAAAATCGGCAGGGCAAGAATAAGGGAGCCCAATAAATATTTTCCTACCGAAACCGGAAGGTCTGCCACAGCCTTGCCTGTCTGACCGTTTACGGTTGCATATGCAACACGGTTGCCTCTACGGTAAGATAAGAACCATACCGGATACATGGCACTGTCCACTTCCTTACATAGTGTATGAAGCTGACTGTTAAGTGAATTATTAGTTGTCGGAGTTTTAATATCAACACCAAAATACTGGGGAGTGCGGGAAATCTGTTTAAGTGTGTTGTCGTTGGCAAAATCATAGGCATCCGGCATATATACCGCAGAGTCCACATCCGCCGTATCGGCATAAAATCCGCTTAGGATTGACGGGGTAAAAGCTTTCATTTCCCTTGGGTCAAACGGTGCAATCGCCTCGCTTATGTTGTCATTAAAGGTTGAAGAGGCGTCATATGAAAGACCTTTGTAATATGAATGAAGAATGCCGTTCAGCTTGTAATGGTCTGTGACTATGTAGTCCCCGCTTCTGTGGGAGGTGGAACCTGACAGGTTTAAGCTTCCGTCCTGAGCAATGTAATATGCCCAGTAAGGCATATATATTCCTCTGAATCGGTTAATAAACTTGGGATCCTTCAATTCTTTAGGTGCAAATATGGCACGGCGTACAATTGATTTGTAAGACTTGACACAATCCTCTTTTGTAATTTGAAACGGAATAATGTATCCCGGGCGCTTTTCTTTTACAAGGCGTCCCGTAAGGATTGTAGAAGCTCCGCAATAACTGCAGAATTCAGCGGCAGAGTTCTCGGGACCGATGATTTCACCTCCGCATTGCGGACATGTATATATCACTGCGTCGTAAAGAGTATTTTCCTCTGCATCATGTTCTTTTTGAATGGAATACGGGTCTACCTGAGTAAGACAGTACTCGCATTTCAACTGTTGCGACGAAATATCAAAAAGGAGATTACCGCCACAATTCGGACACTGGTACATAAGTTCCTCCTGTTTAATTTGTTGGGTGCCGCAATCGAACTTTTTACTTTTGGCACTTCAATTATTATACAATATAAAAAAATAGATGAAAATACTATTTTTGTATTTACAAAACATGATTTTATGTTATTATTAAATTGAAATAGTGGTTATTTATGCTCATATACATGGAGGTTAGAGCTTTTTTCAAAGGAGTGATATTATGAATGGTATATCTACTTTATTTTCAAGCCTTAATACATACAATAATAATATAAGCAGCGGAATTAATCTTTCCGATTATGCAAGTATTCGTAAGGGCAGTTATTACAAGCTTCTTAAGAAGTATTATTCCGAGGATTTGGGAAGTGACAATAGGAAAGTTAACAGCTCAATTTCTACTTCATCCTTATCTTCGTCCAAGCTTTCCGCTCTTAAAGAGAATGCGGATTCTGTTAAGAAATCTGCGGGAGCACTGCTTGATAAGAGCGAGAATTCAGTTTTTTCGAAGGAGAAGGTTAAGTCTGAAGACGGAACTGTTACCGGCGAATACAATACTGACAAGATATATGATGCGGTTAAGAATTTTATAAGTGATTATAATTCACTTGTGGATTCTGCCGGAAAGTCTTCAGTAAGCAAGATATCTAATGCGGCAGAGTCAATGCAGAATGTTACCAGGGTTAATTCCAAGATGTTAAGCCGTATGGGAATAACCGTTGGTCCTGATAATAAGCTTTCTGTGGATGAGGCTGCATTTAAGAAAGCGGATATGAGCAGTGTTAAGTCAATGTTTAATACTACAGGCGGATATAGTTATCAGATTGCCAGACAGGCATCAATGATTGATACTTATTCAAGCCTTGAAGCTGCCAAAGCAAATACATATATGAGTAATGGTCAGTATTCATTTAATTACAATTACGGAAGTATTTTTAACACTACCATATAATTATTAATAATCTATGTAGAGGAAGGGTTGATGTCTTTTTTTGGGATATCAGCCCTGTTTTTTGGAGTTATGAAAGTTTTTTTTCAATTCGGTATTATTCTTGCAATTTCTTTTTTGGGAGAATTATTACATTATTTCATTCCTGTACCTATACCTGCAAGCATATATGGCCTGGTTATTCTTTTTGTATGTCTTATGACCCGTATAATCAAACTTGACATGGTTAAAGATGCAGGAAAATTTTTGATTGATATAATGCCTCTTATGTTTATTCCGGCGGCTGTTGGCCTTATGGAGTCGTGGGGCGTTCTTAAAAGTTCCCTGATTCCCGTTATTTCCATTACGGTTGTTTCAACGGTACTTGTGATGGTTGTGGCAGGAAGGGTAACACAGGCTGTCATAAGAAAAATGCGTAATAAAGAAGTTACAGATGATGAAGGCGGGAAAGACTGATGGATAATATTTTACAAAATTGCGTGTTTTTCGGAGTGTTTATAAGCATTCTGGCATATGCTGCAGCTGAGTTTTTAAGGAAAAAACTGAAATGGGCAATACTTAATCCTTTGCTTATTTCTGTGGTTCTCGTAATTATTTTTTTGAAGGTGTTTAATATAAAATATGATACATATCTTTCGGGTGCAAAATACTTAAGTTATTTGCTCACACCTGCAACCGTGTGCCTTGCCATTCCGTTATATGAGCAGATAGACAAACTTAAAAAGGACTGGAAGGCAATATTGGCGGGGATTGTTTCGGGAGTGCTCACAAGTCTTTTGTGCGTCTTCGTAATGGCATTGCTTTTCGGACTTAATCATTCGGAGTATGTAACGCTTCTTCCAAAGTCGATTACCACGGCAATAGGAATGGGCGTATCTGAGGAATTGGGCGGTCATGTTACCATAACGGTGGCTGTAATAATAGTTACGGGAATCCTGGGAAATATTATTGCGTCGGGAGTGTGCAGGATATTTAAAATCACCGAGCCGGTTGCTGTAGGTATAGGAATCGGAACGGCAGCCCACGCCATAGGAACCACAAAAGCCATGGAAATGGGTGAAATACAGGGGGCAATGAGCAGTCTTTCAATAGCTGTATCGGGCATACTTACCGTTATCGGAGCCACTGTTTTTTCTTATTTTATATAATAGCGGGTGAAAAATATGAAAATAATTGCCAGAATATATACGGATTTCCCGCAGAAATTCGGGATACCAAGACAAAGCGGAATGGTGAAAGAACTGGAAGGGACGATTGTTTTTGAACCGGAATACCGTGATGAAGCAGCAGTGAGGGGCCTTGAAGGATTCTCACATATATGGCTTTTATGGGAATTTTCCGAAAACATTAAAGAAGGATGGTCCCCGACGGTCAGACCGCCAAGGCTCGGAGGAGATAAAAGAGTTGGAGTTTTTGCCACCAGGTCACCTTTCAGACCTAATCCCATAGGGTTATCATGTGTAAAACTTAATGAAATATGTAAAGAGCCGGGAAGAGGTGTTGTTCTGCATGTTTCAGGGGTGGATATTATGGATGGAACGCCGATTTATGATATTAAGCCGTATCTGCCACATTCGGACTGCCACCCGGAAGCCCAAGGCGGGTTTGCCAAAGAATTTGAAGATTACGGGCTCGATGTGGAGTTTAGCGATAAACTGCTTTCATCGGTTCCGGAAAGCAAAAGAAAGGGTCTCATAGGGGCATTAAGAAACGACCCCAGACCGTCATACCAGAATGATCCTGCCCGGATATACGGTATGACTTTTGCGGGATTGAATGTTAAATTTACGGTGGACGGGGAAATTCTCACGGTTATTTCAGTTGAAAAAAATCAGTTTTAAGCGTATAATTTTATAAAATACTTGTATAAATCAGGAGGAATTTATTCATGGAATTAAAAGGAAGCAAGACAGAAGCTAATCTTCAGACTGCATTTGCAGGCGAGTCAATGGCAAGGAACAAATATACTTATTTTGCATCAAAAGCAAAGAAGGACGGATATGTTCAGATTGCCAATATTTTTGAAGAAACAGCTAATAACGAAAAGGAACATGCAAAAATCTGGTTTAAACTTTTATCAGGAATAGGTTCAACAGATGAGAACCTTCTTGCGGCAGCAGAAGGAGAGAATTACGAGTGGACAGATATGTATGCCCAGTTTGCTAAGGAAGCCAAAGAAGAAGGTTTTGACCACATTGCTTTTCTTTTTGAAGAAGTAGGCAAAATCGAGAAGGAACACGAAGAAAGATACAGAAAACTCCTTGCGAATGTTAAGGACGGACTTGTATTTTCCAAAGACGGAGACACTATCTGGCAGTGTGCTAACTGCGGACACATTGTAATCGGACAGAAAGCTCCGGAGGTATGTCCGGTATGTAATCATCCTCAGGCATATTTCCAGGTAAAAGCAGAAAATTATTAATCCCAACTGCATATTAATGAAGTAAGGGCTACAAAAGACGATTCAAAGTTTTTTGTAGCTCTTTTTGTATTGGCAATAAGCCGTCATGCAGAAATTGTGCTTGCACAAATTGTTATTATATCCCGCAAGCGAAGCGAGGGGGCTTACCTTACAAACCCGCAAGCGGAGCGAGGGGGCTTACCTTACAACCCGCAAGCGAAGCGAGGGGGGGCGACCTACTTGATTTTATAGCCTTCTTTGTGGCTACGAGCAAATATCTTGATAGCTGGCTTTTTAATCGTAGTTTTTGGGCACGAGCTACGAGCATTTTTCACCGAAAACCAATTTATCATCGTAGTCCCGGGGCATGGGCTACGAGCATTTTTCACCGAAAACCAATTTATCATCGTAGTCCCGGGGCATGGGCTACGAGCATTTTTCACCGAAATCCAATTTATCATCGTAGTCCCGGGGCTTAGACTACGAGCAAAAAAGCCGAAATCCCGCATCGTCATCGTAGTCCCGAGACTCCGGTTACGAGCAAAAAAGCCCAAATCCCGCATCGTCATCATAGCCTCTGCTAACACCAATTAGCAATTCCATCATTAAATTCAATACACAAACTTTACATTAATTTTGCATAACAATGGCTTTGGAATTTACATGACGGAAATATTCTAGATACTGTAGAAAGAAGAAAGGAGAAAAAAATCAATGAAGGTGAATCTTAACTCTGTTGAGAAAGTCAAAACTTTTGTAAATGAAGTCGCAAACTTTGATACGGAAATCGATCTTGTTTCATCACGGTATGTCATTGATGCAAAATCAATTATGGGAATTTTAAGCCTGGATTTATCCAAACCTATTGAAGTTGAGGTGTGTGACAGGGATAAAGAGGCTGAGGTTATGAATGTATTACAAAAGTATGCATCATAAAAACACAAAAAGTTGAAAGAGCAAGAAAGCCGGGTGGAAAGAATACCGGCAAAAGAAAAAAAGGAGAAAAAGAAAATGAAAAAAAATCTGATTAAAAGAACAATTGCTACAATAATGGTAGCAGGAATGGCAGCAGCATGTTTTGCAGGATGTAAAAAAACAGAGACAGCAGGAAGCTTTGATGCAGGCAAAGAAATTACTGTTGTTACAAGAGAGGATGGCTCAGGAACAAGAGGAGCTTTTATAGAAATAACAGGTGTTGAGCAGAAGGATGCTGACGGAAATAAAGTTGACTATACATCAGAAGATGCGGTTATTTCAAACAGCACTAACGAAGTAATTACAACAGTATCAGGTGATACATATGCAATCGGATACATTTCACTTGGTTCATTAAACAATACGGTAAAGGCTTTAAAAGTAGATGGCGTTGAGGCTACAACAGATAATGTTGCTTCAGGTAAGTACACTGTTTCAAGACCATTTAACATCGCAACAAAAGGCGAGGCAGGAGAAGCAGCACAGGATTTCATCAACTTTATTATGAGTGCTGACGGTCAGGCTGTAATTGAGGATAACGGATATATCGCAGTATCAGATGCCAAAGCTTTTGAGTCAAACGGAGCAACAGGAAAGATTGTTGTAGGCGGTTCTTCATCAGTATCACCTGTAATGGAAAAATTAATTGAAGCTTACAAAGGATCTGTAACAATAGAACTTCAGACAAGTGATTCATCAACCGGAATGGAAAATGCGGCATCAGGTTCATATGATATCGGTATGGCATCCCGTGAATTAAAGGACAGCGAACTTGATAACGGTCTTGTTCCTACAGTAATTGCAATGGACGGAATCGCAGTAATTGTTAATAACGACAATACAACAGAAGGTCTTACAAAAGAGCAGATTAAGAATATCTTTACAGGCGATGTTACAACCTGGGAAGATGCAACAAAGTAATTAAAAATAATAATCAAGGATAGAGATTTATGAAAGACGGACCTATGAAATATGTATTTGCCACACTGGCATGTGCATCCATAGCAGCGGTAATCGTAATCTGTGTATTCTTATTTGCCAGAGGAGTTCCTGCAATCGCCGAAATCGGCCTGAAGGAATTCCTTACAGGCAAAGTATGGAGACCCGGAAATGACTTATACGGAATACTTCCTATGATATTGGGAAGTATTTATGTAACTGTGGGTGCTTTAATTATAGGAGTTCCGATAGGACTTCTTATGGCAGTGTTCATGGCAAAATTTTGTCCAAAGTGGCTTTATAAAATTCTTAAGCCGGTTGTTAATCTTCTGGCAGGAATTCCATCAATTGTATACGGTCTTTTCGGATTAACCGTTGTTGTTCCGTTTATAAGAGATTATATCGGCGGAAAGGGATTCAGTATTCTTGGAACCTCTATTATTCTGGGAATGATGATTCTTCCGACGATAATAGGTGTTTCCGAAGCTGCAATCAGAGCTGTGCCGGAAAGCTATTATGAAGGTGCCCTGGCACTTGGAGCGACAAAAGAGGCAAGTGTATACCGTACGGTTGTTCCGGCAGCCAAATCGGGAATTATTGCCGCAGTAACTCTGGGAATAGGAAGAGCCATAGGAGAAACAATGGCAGTCAAAATGATTGTCGGTAACCAGGCGAGAATTCCTGACAGCATATTGGATGGGGTAAGAACACTTACATCCAACATAGTTCTTGAAATGGGTTATGCGACAGACCTGCACAGGGAAGCACTTATTGCCACGGGTGTAATACTTTTTGTATTCATACTTATTATTAATGTTGTCATTGCACTTACCAAGAGGAAGCAGGTGAACTCATGAAAACAAAGAAAATTCATCTCGGTTCATTGATTCTAAGATGGCTTATGATTCTGGCAGCGGTGCTGACGGCAGGTGCATTGTTTTTTGTATTGATTTATATAATTGCAAGAGGTGTGCCAAATCTTTCATCCGAAGGACTTTTTGCCTGGAAATATAACTCAGATAATGTTTCCCTGATGCCGGCACTTATTAATACACTTGTTCTGACGGTGATTTCACTGCTTATATCTGTACCTTTGGGAATGGGAGCAGCAATTTATCTTGTGGAATATGCCAAAAAGGGCAATAAGCTGGTAAAGATTATCAGGGTAATGGCGGAGACATTAAGCGGAATTCCTTCCATTATTTATGGATTGTTCGGTATGATTTTCTTCGTTACTTTCCTGAAATGGGACTATTCAATTATGGCCGGTTCCGCAACTATAGCAATCATGGTACTTCCTACGATATTGCGAACTACGGAGGAGGCACTTCTTTCGGTTCCCGATTCGTTTAGGGAAGGAAGCTTTGCGCTTGGTGCAGGAAAACTCAGAACCATATTTAAGGTTGTTCTTCCGCCGGCGATTCCTGGAATTCTTTCAGGTATTATTCTTGCCATAGGAAGAATCGTGGGCGAGACAGCAGCATTATTATATACGGCCGGTTCCGCAACAGGCAATATAAGAGGACTTATGTCATCAGGAAGAACGCTGGCAGTTCATATGTACATAATTTCCAGTGAAGGTCTTCACACGGAGCAGACATTTGCTACGGCAGTAATTCTCCTGGTACTGGTGTTCTTAATGAATGAGCTGTCTTCGTTTGTGGCCAAAAGACTTGTTAAGAAAACAGGGAAATAGATAAAGGAGCATCTATGGATTATAAATATCTGGTTGAGAATCTCAATCTTCATTACGGAGATTTTCATGCATTAAAAAATATAAATCTTGAAATATGTAAAAATGAAATAACAGCATTTATCGGGCCGTCAGGCTGCGGTAAATCCACATTTTTAAAAACACTTAACAGGATGAATGACCTGGTGGAGGGCTGTAACATAGAAGGAACGGTTCTTCTTGACGGAGAAGATATATACGGAAAGATGGATGTGTGCAGTCTGAGAAAAAGGGTGGGAATGGTATTCCAGAAACCTAATCCTTTTCCGATGAGTGTTTATGATAATATTGCATTCGGACCTAAAACCCATGGAATCCGCTCAAAGGCAAAACTTGACGATATCGTGGAAAAATCCCTCAGAGATGCTGCAATCTGGGATGAACTGAAAGACCGTCTGAAAAAATCGGCATTGGGACTTTCAGGAGGACAGCAGCAGCGTCTTTGCATAGCAAGAGCATTGGCAGTTAATCCTGAGGTAATACTTATGGATGAACCTACTTCTGCCCTTGACCCTATTTCCACTTCCAAGATTGAAGATCTGGTTATGGAGCTTAAAAAGGATTATACCATTGTCATGGTAACACACAATATGCAGCAGGCAGCCAGAGTTGCGGATAAAACAGTATTTTTCCTTTTGGGAGAAATAATCGAAAAAGGTGATACGGAAAAAATGTTTTCCATGCCTGAAGATAAAAGAACCGAGGATTATATTTCAGGGAGGTTTGGTTGATGAGAGAATATTTTCTTCAGCAGCTTAAGCTGTTAAACGATGAAATAATTATGTTGGGCAGTGCGATTGAAAAGGCAATAGGAATGGCAGTGGAAGCCCTTATAAAGAAGGATCCCGAGAAAGCTAAAGAAGTTATCGCATATGATAGCACCATTAATCAGAAACAGAAAACCATTGAAACTCTTTGCATGAGACTTTTGCTTATGCAGCAGCCGGTTGCTTCTGATTTGCGATTTATTTCCACTGCTTTAAAAATGGTAACCGATATGGAACGAATCGGAGATCATGCATCAGATATTTCGGAAATAATTATTTTACTGGCAGATACGGATTATGAAAAAAATCTTGAAACAATAAAGCAGATGGCTGTAGAAACCATATTTATGGTAAATAAGAGTGTTGAGTCATTTGTTGAAAAAGATACCGAAAAAGCCAGAATGGTTATTGAGTATGATGATGTAGTGGATAAACTCTTTTACCGGGAAAAAGAAGACATTATTTCATTAATTGCGGCAAATCCTAAAGACGGAGACCAGGAAACGGACCTTCTTATGATTGCCAAGTATTTTGAACGAATCGGAGACCATGCAACCAATATTGCTGAGTGGTCAATATATGCCGCAACAGGCGATATTAATGTGATTCAGTAAATTTTACATAAATTTTACATAGATACCCCTCGCTTTTTACTTCACGACAATACCTTATTTTATGTAAACAAATAATTTGATTAGAAAGCATAAAGGTAAGGGAAAATGGATTTTTTTAATATTCTGACATTACTTGGCGGACTTGCAATGTTTCTTTTCGGAATGAATTCCATGGGCGACGGCCTGGCTAAGGTTTCCGGCGGCAAAATGGAAAAAATACTCGAAAAGTTAACGGCAAGCCGGTTCAAAGCAGTTTTACTCGGTGCAGGTGTAACTGCCGTCATACAATCATCTTCAGCAACAACCGTTATGGTGGTAGGTTTCGTAAACTCCGGAATTATGAAACTGAGTCAGGCTGTAGGTGTTATTTTTGGTGCCAATATAGGTACCACCATCACTTCATGGATTCTCAGTCTTTCCGGAATTGATTCTTCCACATTCTGGGTCCAGATGTTGAAGCCAAGTTCTTTTTCGCCAATCCTGGCTGTTATCGGTATTATACTGTTAATGTTCGCCAAAAAAGATAAAAGTAAGGATACAGGAACCATTCTGATAAGCTTTGCCGTTCTTATGTTTGGTATGGAAATGATGAGCGGAGCAGTGGAACCCCTTAAAGATAATCCCCAATTCACAAGTTTTTTCACTATGTTCTCTAATCCCATACTCGGACTTATAGCCGGAGCGGTACTGACTGCAATCATTCAGAGTTCATCGGCTTCAGTAGGTATACTGCAGGCTTTATGCAGTACCGGAGCCATATCGTATGCCAGTGCCCTGCCGATTATTCTCGGTCAGAATATAGGTACATGTGTTACAGCTCTTATTTCAAGTATCGGTGCAAGCAAAAATGCGAAAAGAGCAGCTTTTGTACACTTGTATTTTAACATAATTGGAACTATAGTATTTATGGGAGTGTTTTACGGAATAAATACCTTTATAGATTTTAAATTCCTGGACGCTTCCGCAAACCAGCTTGGAATTGCTGTGATACATACAGTATTTAATATTACGGCGACGGCTGTGCTTCTTCCTTTTTCCAAATGGCTTGAGAAGCTGGCATATCTTACCGTCAGGGATAAGAAGGAGGATGTACCGGCCGAAAACGAATTTAAGCTTCTGGATGTGCGATTTCTTGAAAAGCCGGCATTTGCCGTTGAACAGTGTAAGAAGACCACCAACAATATGGCTTTGACCGTTCAGAGCGGTCTTACGGATGTACTTTCACTGTTTGATTATTATGATTCGGGAACCGGGCAAAGTGTTGCCGATATGGAAAACCTGATTGACCGCTATGAAGATGAGCTGGGCAATTATCTGGTGAATTTAAGTGCCAAAAGCTTAAGCGAGCGGGATTCCAGGACAGTAACCAAAATGCTTCACTGTATCGGAGATTTTGAGCGTATTTCTGACCACCTTCTTAATCTTAAGGAGGCTGCGGAAGAAATGTATGGCAAACAGATTCATTTTTCTGATGATGCACGAAAAGAACTTAAAGTTCTTACGAACGCGGTGGAAAATGTTCTGAATATGGCGGTAGAGTGTTTTGTTAGGGACGACAAAGACCTGGCACTCAATGTGGAACCGCTTGAAGAAGTTATAGACATTCTTAACGATGAATTAAAACTGCGTCATATTAACAGACTCCGCAACGGCCACTGTACAATAGAACTGGGATTTATTTTGTCAGATATCATGACTAATTTTGAGCGTATTGCGGATCATTGTTCCAATATAGCGGTATGCGTTCTCCAGATGGATGATGACCAGTTTGAAAGCCACTATTATCTTGGCGAAATGAAATTAAATGACGCTTCATACAAAGAAAAATTTGATAAATACAAAGAAATTTACATTCTTCCGTAAGGAAATAAGATGATTGAATGGGAGGTACCAAAATGGCAAATGTATATGTTGTGGAAGATGACAGTAATATCCGTGAAATAGAAATGTTTGCACTGAAAAACAGCGGATACAGTGTGGAAGGTTTCGAAAATGCAAGGACTTTTTTTCACAGACTTACAGATAAAAAGCCTGACCTGGTTCTTCTTGATATTATGCTTCCGGATGTGGACGGCATGGATATTTTAAAGCGAATCCGCACCTCTCCCGAAACCAAAAAGATACCTGTAATTATGGTAACCGCCAAAACAACGGAAATTGATAAGGTAAAGGGCCTTGATCTGGGTGCCGATGATTATATTACAAAGCCTTTCGGAGTTATGGAGCTTATATCAAGGGTAAAAGCACTTCTTAGGCGTACCATGAATCTGGAAGATGATAAAATAATTACCAACGGTGTCATTACCATGGATACGGAAAAGAGGTCCGTATATGCCGGAGATAACAGCGTTGAACTTACATATAAGGAATTTGAACTGCTGAAACTTCTTCTTAAAAATGCCGGAATCGTTCTCCGCCGGGAGATTATTATGGAACGGGTATGGGGAGCCGATTTTGAAGGCGAATCACGAACATTGGATATGCACATTAAGACATTGCGTCAGAAGCTGGGAGAATACGGCAGCATGATTAAGACAGTGCGCAATGTAGGATACCAGGTGGAATAAAATGAAGAAAAAAATCAGCATGCATTTTCTTATTACAACTGCAATTGCTATCATACTTACGGCTGTTTTAACGGCAATAGTTTTTTACAGGATATTCCGGGCGGAGGTAATAGACGATTTAAAAAATTATACACATGTATTAAAAAGTGTGTTGAGCGACGAAAATTATTCCGAAATGGATGACCTGATGTCGGAAAACATCAGAGTCACGATAGTTGATAAAGACGGTATTGTTATATATGATAACATGGCTGATGTAACAGGTATGGACAATCATGGAAGCAGGCCTGAGATAGAAGATGCAAAAGAAAGCGGAGAAGGCAGTATTGTAAGAAAATCCGGAACAATGGATAAAAATACATTCTACTATGCACTTCTTCTTGATGACGGTATGGTAATAAGAGTTTCAAAGGAGACAAGCAGTATATGGAGCGTATTTGTTTCTGCTTTTCCTTTAATTATTCTTACAGCCTGTCTGACATTTGCAATCTGCATAATACTGACACATTTTCTTACCAAAAGCCTTGTCAAACCGATTGAAGAGGTTGCCAGAAACTTAGACCATCCCGAGTCGGTTGTTTTTTATAAAGAAATGCAGCCTTTTGTAAAGACGATTAAAGAGCAGCATGATGACATTTTAAAAAGTGCAATGATGAGGCAGGAATTCACCGCAAATGTATCCCATGAACTTAAAACCCCTCTTACATCCATCTCCGGATATTCCGAGCTTATTGAAAACGGAATGGCAAAGGGCGATGATGTTGTAAGATTTGCGGGAGAAATTCATCAAAGCGCCAGCAGACTTTTAGTTCTCATTAATGATATCCTTAAACTTTCACAGTTGGATGCGGGAGAGCAGATTATAGATTTTGAAAAAGTCGACTTATATAAAATAGCCGAAAACTGCATTAACATGCTGGAATTGCACGCTGCGGAACATCAGGTGGAATTTCATCTTAAGGGCGGGCAGACTATGGTAAACGGCGATAAGAGCATGTTGGAGGAAATGATATATAATCTGTGTGACAATGCAATCCGTTACAGCGTACCGGAAGGAAATGTGTGGGTTGTTGCGGACCCGAAGGAGCATTCGATTCTTGTGTCTGATGACGGAATAGGAATATCGGAAGAAAACCAGAAAAGAGTTTTTGAAAGATTCTACAGAGTTGATAAAAGCCGTTCAAAGGCTACGGGCGGAACCGGACTGGGGCTTGCAATCGTAAAACACATTGTGGAGCAGCACGGAGCCGTTATTGAACTGACCAGTGCGGTTAATGTGGGAACCACAATAAAGATTACATTTTCCGACAAATAAATTTTATATTGTTTTTACATGATTTTAAAATGAAAATCACCTTCATAAGCTATTGTAAGCCTGTGAGAGGTGATTTTTTGTGAATACGCTGTTAAATGTGTGTAAGAAAATATCATGTGACAATATAAAAATTCAAAGATTTATTTTCCTGACAATTAATTCCGTTATATGGATTATTCCGGTAGCCGCAGTTTGGGCGGTATTTAAACTTACCGTTGGTGCATCGGTTATCAATCTGATATGTGCAGCCGGATACGCTGCCATATTTCCCGGAATACTTGGAGGAATACTTAAACTTATGAACTGCGATTTGTGGTAAAAGCGCCCTATAGAGGCTTAACCGGAATTCCGTTTATTTCGACATTGTCGGTAATTTCAATTAAAAGAAATGTTCTGCCGTCAATCTCCCTGGTTTCGATTAAGTCGGTGCGGTCAGGTGCAACCTTAATTACTACCTCAGGGGATTTTATTTCAAAAGAGCGGCTGTTAATTATGTTGGAGGCTGTAAAGTTTGTCCGTGTACCCGCAGAATTGTCAAAATTAGATTCAAAACGGACAATATCCTCTTCGCCCACACCGCTGTTTTCGAGTACCCTTTTTACCTCCTGCTTTCCAAATGAAACAGGTTCAGGCTCTTCCTTATGCTCCTCCACATAAGCAGTCATGTTTTCATGGATTGTTTTAATAGTTTCAAAATTACATTTCTCACCCAATGATTCGGAAATGATTTCCGTAAAGGTCTCTTTCTGTGTTTTGCTTGTCATAGGAGATACACATCCGAGAACTCCGTCTATAAATTCAGACTGTATCTGTTCGGAATTTCTGGAGTAATACAAAAGATTGTGTATATCGCTGTTCCTGTCATTAAATGCAGGGAACAGAAAAGCATGCTCGGGAGCTTCCACAAGCCAGTCCCTGGTCCGGTTTTCAATGGAATTGGTTACCGTATTGTAGCACAGACCCTCTTTGGAAAGTCTGACAGGACATATACTGCAGAGAATATGGTCATATACATAATCAGAAGAGTCATCCATTGTAAGCCCGTCCGAAGATTTACCCGGGACATCATAAGATGCGGAAATCAAAAGAATAAGATAGTTCTCACCATATGTATAATTGTCTATAATTTTATTATAAAAAAGCTCCAACTGCTCATCATCCTGAAGGTGGCTGTCCCTTAACTTAAGTAAGAAATCCTGGGTGCCACCTTCCTCCTCTGTCTCGGTAGGAAATTCCATATTCAGAAGGTTCTTTCCGATTGTGCCTGAAAGGCAGGAACGGAAAATTGAAAAATATTTAAAAATTTCCTCCTCCGAAATGGAGAGAAAAGCCTCTTTAAACGAAGTTACTTTATTCTTATTACCATCCACATAACAGCCGCATATGCGGGATATACAGCATCTTTCGTTGGTAAATAATTTTTTGATTTCAAGTATTTCTTTTTTGTTCATTCTATTGCCTCACTTCTGAAAATAATCTTATTCCAGTATAATTCACTTTAAAAAATCAGGCAATAATTTTCTGAAAAAGGGGATTCTTTATTCGAGGGGGTGCATTCACAAATGATTAACATCCCAGGGTAACAAAATACTTACATGGTGACGATATATGAATCAGATAGTCATGAATTTATTCCCTGATGTGCTGCAGGGAGCAGTAAAAGGAGGAAAAAATCATGAGAATTGGTAATGGTACCATCGCCATGGCCTCTGAACATACTTATGTATCTGCAGGATATATTAAGTATGCGGGCAGCATGGCAAAAAGAGGCGGGGAAGTGAAGATTGACACTTCTTTGGAGGACAAAAGTCCTTTTGAGCAGATGCAGGAAGCAGAAGCTAAACTCATGGAGGAGAAAACTAACGGCAGCAGTGATGCCAAAATGGCAGTGGGGGTAAATCAGGCTGCCAGCGGAACTCAGATTAAGTGCGTTTCAAGCGTGAAGGATTTGAGGATTCTTTTGCTCAACAAGCTTATAGAGGCTCTTGAGCGAAGGTCGGGAAGGAGCGGAATTGAAAGTCCTTATACCGATTCATTATGGAGCAGTGATTTTACATATAATGCTCTTTCAATGAGAAATACCATGGGCAGCAATGTGGGATTTTCCGGAACATATGTGAAACAGACGGTGGTATCGTCTTTTTATGCTGAACAGGAGACGACTGCTTTTGTTTCAAACGGAAAAGTAACAACCAAAGACGGCAGGGAAATAGACATTAATGTTTCTTTTGAAATGTCCAGAAGCTTTACTGAGAGTGTAGAATTATACACAAAAGAAGAATATATAATGTGTGATCCGTTAGTAATTAATTTTACGGGTAATCCGGCAGAATTAAGTGACCAGAAATTCCTGTTTGATCTGGACGGGGACGGCCAAAAAGATGAAATATCATATCTTGGAAAGGGCAGCGGATTTCTTGCACTTGACAAAAACGGGGACGGTGTCATTAATGACGGTACGGAGCTTTTCGGAACCAAATCCGGTAACGGTTTCCATGACCTTTCGATGTATGATGAGGACGGCAATGGCTGGATTGATGAGGATGATTCCGTATTCAAAAGCCTCAAAATCTGGGTCAAAAACGAAAATGGGGAAGATGAACTTATCGGAATCGGTGAAGCGGGGCTTGGAGCAATCTGCCTTAACAGCATTTCAACGGAGTTTTCCATGAACGGTATGGAAGATAACCATACCAACGGTATGATAAGACAAAGCGGAATATATCTTAATGAAAACGGAAGTGCCGGAATAATACAGCATGTGGATTTTGCAATTTAGACGGAGGGACAATGGATATCAATATTGATTTAAACGATTATGATGTGACGGATTCGTTTTACAACAGAAAGGCAGCAAGAGGAATTATACGAAAAGGCGATAAATACCTTATGATTCGCGGAAATTGCGGTGACATAAAATTTCCCGGCGGAGGTGTGGAAGAAGGCGAAAGTCTTACGGAAACCCTTATAAGGGAAGTCAGGGAGGAAACGGGATATACCGTTATGGAAAATACAATCGAGTATTACGGAAAAATAACTGAGAAACGCGCCGGAATACACAAAGACATACTTATTATGGATTCTTCATATTTTACATGCGAAGTTTCAAAAGAACCGGGCAGCCGGAATCTTGACGATTATGAAAAAGAGCGTGGATATGAATGTGTGTGGATTACTCTTGACGAAGCCATATCGTTAAACCGCAGTATCGATAACACCGAAAATTGTCCATGGGTAATAAGAGACACAAAGGCAATGGAGTATATACTCGGTAAATGATTTTTATTAGAAGAAAAGGGTCGGGTGGCAGATGACAACAAGAGAAGAAGTATTAGAATACGGACTTTCGTTTCCCAAAACATATAAAGAAGCACCGTTCCATGATCCTAACTGGCAGCTTGTCAGAGTGAAGGAAAGCAAAAAAGCTTTTCTCTGGACTTATGAAAGAAACGGATACATAAATATTAATGTAAAAGTATCTCCCGAATGGAGAGACCTTTGGAGAAGTACATATGATGCGGTCATTCCCGGTTATCATCAGAACAAAGAGCATTGGAATACAATTATTCTGGACGGCTCAATTCCTGATAATGAAGTGAAGCGTATGATAGCAGAAAGTTATGATCTGGTTACGGACAGTCCTTCAAAAAGAATTTACGAGGCGGTAAAAAAGATTCCAAAAGGTCGTGTGGCAACTTATGGAAAAATTGCAGAAATGGCGGGAGACAAAAAGATGGCGAGGGCTGTCGGAAATGCTTTGCACAGAAATCCTGACCCGGAAAACATTCCGTGTTACCGTGTAGTTAATTCCAAAGGTGAACTTTCGGGTGAATTTGCTTTCGGGGGCGCAGACATCCAGGCGGCTCTTCTCAGAGCGGACGGGGTGGAAGTGACCCGCGGGAAAGTCGACCTTAAAAAGTATGGCATCTGATAAATTCAAAACCAAACCGCCAATGTTGACCTTTAGGTAGCAAAATGCTATGATAAATAGGATATAGTACCATTAATTCCAACAAGACGGAGATATTATGAGACCAATACTTTATATTGTTGTTCCATGCTACAATGAGGAAGAGGTTCTGCCTGTTACCTCAAAGATTTTTGCCGATAAGATTAAAGAACTTGTTGCTCAGGAAAAAATTTCACACGAAAGCCGCGTGCTTTTTGTCAATGACGGCAGCAAGGATGAAACCTGGAATATTATTACAAAGCTTTCCGAAGAGGATGATGTGTTTAAAGGGATATCCTTAAGCCGTAACAGAGGACACCAGAATGCACTTCTTGCCGGAATGATGGAGGCAAAGGAGTTCTGCGACATTGTCATTACTATTGACTGCGACGGTCAGGATGATGTTAATGCCATGAACGAGATGGTGGACGAATATCTTGACGGATGTGAAATCGTATACGGTGTAAGAAGCAACAGGGACAGCGATAAATTTTTCAAAAAGGTAACGGCACAGGGATTCTACAAATTTTTGTCTGCCATGGGGGCAGAGGTTGTGTACAACCATGCGGATTACCGTCTTGTATCAAAGCGGGTTCTTGATGAATTTGCTGATTTTAAAGAAGTCAATATGTACCTTAGGGGAATGTTTCCTCTGGTGGGTTTCAAAAGTACATCTGTATATTATGAGCGTAATGAGCGACTTGCAGGCAAAAGCCATTACCCGTTAGGTAAGATGGTAAAGCTTGCGGTTGACGGAGTTACAAGTCTCAGCATTAAGCCGATAAGAGTTATTACGAGTCTTGGTATGTTAATTGCACTTATTAGTTTTATAGGTGTAATCTGGTCCATAGTGATGCGGTGTATGGGTGAGACCATATCAGGCTGGTCCAGTATGGTATGTATCGTCTGCTTTATAGGCGGAATACAGCTGATATGTCTGGGAGTCATCGGAGAATATATCGGCAAGATATATCTTGAGGTAAAAGGACGGCCGCGTTACATTATTGAAAGCAGAACCTGGGACGATAACAGCCGGTAAGGATTATAAAAGCTATTCGAAAGAATCGGGATGAAGAGACGGTCTTTCGAATAGCTTTTTAATTTTTGGAAAAAAACATAGTTTGTGGACTGTAAAAGCTGTTTGAAAGACTTTTGATGCCGTCGGTACTTAGGTTGTGTCTTTTACAACCTTAGTACCGTTACGGAATCAACCAGCGCAAGCGGTCTTTCAAACAGCTTTTACACCACATTCATTTAAAAACAAACTGCACAAGCAGCATATAGCATACGGTTCCCCCCGCAATTGAAATAAGCATCTGCCGCTTCCATAAATGGAGACCTATTACAACGAGAATTGCGATTAATTCAGGAATTCCGTAAGGATACGAAATTACACTTATATCTTTAAGGCATTATATTACCAGAAGCCCGAAGACGGCGGGAGCAAGAAACTTTCCCAGATATTTTACGAATCCCGGAGTCGGCCGTTTGTCGGAAAACACCATAAACGGGAGAAATCTTGTAAGCATGGTTCCCAGGGAAATAATTGCAATTGTAATAATATGTTCGGTTATGCTCATGACTGCACCTCCTTCTTTTCAAGAGGTTTTCTCATAAAAGTCAAGGCTGCGAATATGGCAAGCATTGCAGGAATAATGAACTGGTTGGAGCCAAAGACAACTCGTGCAATGACAAGGCTTACAAGCGACAGAATGAGACCTGCTATTGAGCTGAAATGATTTTTTTCTTTAAGCCACTGGTCCAGAAAAATTACCACGAACATGGCGGTCATGACGAAATCAAGTCCTTTGGTATTAAATTTTATAAAAGAGCCGAATATGCCGCCAAGGGTTGAACCCAGAACCCAGTAAATCTGGTTAAGCAGTGTGACAAAAAACATAAAAAGGCCCCTGTCCACAGAGGGCGGAATTTCTGCGGTATAGTTAATGGAAAAACTTTCATCACACATACCGTATATGAGGTAAAATTTTTTGGCGCCAAGCCCCTTATATTTGTCCAGCATGGATATTCCGTAAAAAATATGTCTTGCGTTAAGCATCAGAGTCAATAAAAGTGCCTGCGCCGGGTTGAATGAACCCAAAAGCAGGTTGCATGCCACAAATTCCATGGAGCCGGCAAAGATAACCATACTCATTATCATAGGATATACAAAAGAAAAGCCCCGGGTGCGCATAAGAATCCCGTAAGTCATGCCGAGAAAAAGAAAACCGGCCATGATAGGCAGAGTTTTGGGGAAAGCGGCCAGGAAAGCTGTTTTATATCTGGACTTAGATTTCATTTTCATACCTCCGATAAACAAAAACAGTATACTCTCGGTTTTCATAAAAAACAACAAATTTCTACCGTAACGGCTTGCGTATCTCAAATAAGAAGATTATAATATGAGAAAAATCAGAACAGGAGGCCCGGAGAGATGAAAGGTTTAGGAACTATAGTAAATGTCGCTGCCGTAATTCTTGGCGGTGTAATCGGAATGATTATAAAAAGAGGCTTGAAAGAGCGGATAAGTGATACCTTAACAAAGGCATGCGGTATTTCCGTTATTTTTATCGGCGTTGCCGGGGCTCTTTCCAAAATGTTTGTAATCGACGGAAACAGTATTTCCACGGATGGAACGCTCCTTCTGGTTTTATCACTGGTATTTGGCGGAATAATCGGAGAACTTATTAATATTGAGAAAAGAATGGATGGCCTTGGAAACAGATTAAAGAAGGCAGTTAAGGCCGGAAACGATTCTAATTTTGTGGAGGGCTTTGTGGCCGCCACTCTGGTTGTATGTATCGGGGCAATGGCGATAGTGGGGGCGCTTCAGGACGGACTTACGGGAGACCACTCCATGCTTTTTACCAAAGCAATTCTGGATTTCATTATCGTAATGGTTATAGCCTCCGCTACGGGAATCGGAGCTGTTTTTTCAGCCGTTCCGTTGGGAATATATCAGGGACTTATTACACTTTGTGCGGTACTTATCGAACCTCTTATCAGCGACAGGCTCGTCAACGAGCTGTCAATGGTGGGTTCTGTGTTGATTTTTTGTGTAGGTATTAATCTTATTTTTGATAAAAAAATCAGAGTGGGAAATCTTCTCCCGGCTCTGCTTGTTCCGATTGCATGGGAAATAATATCATATTTTATATAACCGGGTAAGGTATGGTGACCAATGAAAAGATTATTGACTCTTGATTCACAAAATTATACCGATGAAATGCCTGTTTTTGAAAAGCATACAGTCAGAGCCGTTATAATCCGGGACGGCCTTATTGCGATGCAGCAAAGCGGTACGGGAGAGTACAAAATACCGGGAGGCGGAGTCGAAAATGGGGAGAGCCGTGAAGAAACCCTGATTCGCGAGGTACGGGAGGAGACGGGGCTCTTGGTTATGCCTGAGACAATAAAGGAAATCGGTGAAATTTTAGAGCTTCGGGAAGATTTATTCACGCCCGGAATAAAATATATATGCCATTCATATTTTTATTTGTGTGATGCACGGGAAGAAACGGTTGAAACCGAAATGACGGAATCGGAAATTATGAAAGGATTTCATCCGGTCTGGGCATCTTTTGAAGAAATAGTCAGGACGAATGAAAAAGTTGGACAGGCGGTGTGCTCTGAAAGGGACACCTCTTTTATCAGACTTTTGAAAGAAGGTCTGGTTGATTTATAGCAGCAGACGTGCTATAATAAATGTTGGCAGAACGCGGGTCTGCCAAATATAAGCAATTCGGAGGTGACAGCATGATTATTACATTCTGCAGATAATTAACTTAACAGACACAGACTGACAGAACAGTCCCTGAGTCGCCGGAGTGTTCCGATTCATATCGGATTTATGCAGAATGTTTATATATAATGCGGTCATTTAACATTTACGGGACGGGCATCGTCTCGTTTTTTTGCTTTATAGATAATTTCTCTTATTTTCTATATTCTGTGACGCCGGAACTCCTTTTTTGGGGAACTGTTGGATAAGGAGGCATATATGGCGAATATACAGGTAAACAATCTTACTTTTTCCTATGACAATCATGGTGATAATATTTTTGAAAATGCAAGCTTTAATCTTGATACTGACTGGAAGCTTGGATTCGTAGCCCGTAACGGAAGGGGCAAAACAACTTTTTTTAATCTGCTGATGGGAAAATACGAGTACAGCGGGACCATTAAATCAAATGTCAGGTTTCAGTACTTTCCCGTACCGGTTCCGTATGATAAGGAAGAGCTTACCGCTATGGAACTTATGGAGGAAGCGTTTCCGGACAGGGAATTCTGGATGGTATGCAGGGAATTGACACTTCTTTCCATGGATGCGGATATTTTATACCGGCAGTACAGGACATTAAGCTATGGGGAGAGAACCAGAGTTATGCTTGGCTGGCTTTTTGCCGGGGATAATCAGTTCCTTCTTCTGGATGAGCCTACCAACCATCTGGATTCGGACAGCAAGGAGACGGTTAAGGAATACTTATGCCGTAAAAAAGGATTTATTCTGGTATCTCATGACAGGGATGTTCTTGATGCATGCATTGACCATGTTCTTGTAATTAATAAATGCAGTATAGAAGTTTATCAGGGGAATTTTACATCCTGGTATGAAAACAAGGAGCGTCAGGACCGGTACGAGACGGAGAAAAACGAATCTCTTAAAAGAGACATTAACAGACTTTCCTCTGCTGCGGCAAATGTTAAGGCCTGGGCAGATCATGCGGAAAGTACCAAAATAGGATTCGACCCGGTTAAAGAGCACGACCGTTTTATATCAACCAGATCATATATCGGGGAGAAATCAAGAAAGATGCAGGCGAGACGGAAAGATATTGAAGGCCGTATCAACAGGGAAATAGATGAGAAAAAAGGACTTCTTAAAAACATAGAGGAAGTGCGGGACTTAAAACTATATTGTGAAACTTTTCACAAAAATGTCCTTATCCGTGCAGGAAAACTTGCATTCGGGTATGAAGGCAGAACAATCTGTGATAATATTGATTTTGAAGTTAAAAACGGTGACAGGCTTGCTTTATGCGGCGGAAACGGCTCGGGAAAATCCACGCTGTTAAAGCTGATTATGAATGAGCTCATATCAGAGACAAAGGAATCGGATGAGGATGATGTGGCCGGAAAAGCAGAGATTTTTGCAGGAGAACTTTCAGTCTGCAAAGGAATGAAAGTATCATATGTTGCGCAGAGCGCCAAAAATCTAAAGGGAACTCTTGAGGGTTATGCAAAAGAGCATAATCTGGATTACAGCATTTTTCTGGCGGTTTTAAGACAACTGGATTTTGGCAGGGAACAGTTTGAAAAGAGAATAGAGGATTACTCCGAAGGACAGAAAAAGAAAGTAAGCATTGCCGGAAGTCTTTGCGAAAGGGCGCATTTGTATATATGGGATGAACCGTTTAATTACATTGATGTTTTCTCAAGAATGCAGATTGAAAAGCTGATTCTTACATTCAAGCCCACCATGATAATCGTAGAACATGACAGTACTTTTATTGAAAAAGTTTCTACGGAAAAAATTTTTTTAAAAACCCAATAATTTTTGCGGATAAATCGTCTTAATATATGAAGCGGTTATTTTACTAACGACTAAGGAGACATAATTTCATGAGTGACAACAATGTTTTGGAACTTGTAAATCTGGCAGCCAAAGGGGACCAAAAGGCATTTGAGACAATATATAATCTGACTTATAAATCTGTTTTTTTTACCTGTATGGCATTTACCAAAAATGAGCATGATGCTGCGGATATTTCGCAGGAAGTATATATTGCGGTCCTTAAAGGATTGCCGGATTTAAAAGATAAGAGCAGATTCAATGCATGGCTTAACAGGATAACGGTTAACAAGTGCAAGGATTTTCTGAAAAAGAAAACGCCGGTTGTGCTTGAAGATGAGGAAATGGCAGAGCTTGTATCTGAGGAAAGCGAAATACTTCTTCCCGAAGAATATATCCTTAATGAGGAAAAGCGAAATATCATAATGGGTATAATTAAAAATGAGCTGTCGGATGTTTTATACAGGACAATTGTTTTATATTATTTTAACAATATGTCGGTATCCGAGATTGCCGGTATACTTGAGTGCCCGGAAGGCACGGTAACCTATCGCCTAAGTATAGCGAGGAAAAAAATAAAAGCAGGAATCCTCAAATACACGGGCGAGGGTGAAGAAGAGAACAAAGGCAAAAAAATCGTTCCGTTCCTTGCGGCTTTTTTTATCGCATGTGCAAAAAGCCTTAAGCCGGAAAGTGTTTATGCCGGAATAGTTGAAAAAACCGCTGAAAATAAAATTGTCAATACAGTGGCAAAGACAGGAGCAAAAACAATGTTTAAGACTTTAAAGGCAAAAATTATCGCAGCCGTGGCCGCTCTTATTGTAATTGGCGGTGGAATTACGGCAGCAGTTCTGATTTCCGGGAAAAAAGATAATATGGAAGAAAAGCCTGTTAAAACGGAAGAGACAAAAACGGTTTTGAAGACGGATACCGATAACAATGTGGAAGATGATACAGAAAATCAGGATGACGGCACAGAGGAAGATGAAGTTTCCTACTATGAGCTAGCCATAAAAATTAAGGAAAAGTCAGAGGAATATTTAACAGCACTCAGAACAGGTGATGTGAATACGATTATTGAAATGTCCGTTCCGGAATCCGATGCGGTGGTTAATCTGGGTAAAATAAGTGATAATGAATATGCGGAAGAATTTTTTAAAACAATTTATGGCAGAACGGAATGGATTATTACGGATGAGGATGTAGAGTACTGGGATTACTGCCTTAAGGAGGCATATGAGGACGAAGAGGAATCACTGGAAATTTATTTTACATTTTCAAAACCTTCAGGTCTGACTTTAAACACAATGTATCGCACAAGATATGAAAAAGGTGAAACGATTCCTGAAAATCTCAGATTAGGCAGCAACGAAGAATCACTTACACTTCTTAAAGGTGTTATGGCAGATGTTCCTATGGTAAACGGACTTGAACTTATAATTACACTTCCTGACGAAGACGGAAACTTTTATTTTGATCTTGATGAGTTTTTTGAGGACATTGACCTTGATAAGTGTAATTTTTCGGATGATTTTGTCGTCGATTACGTGAACAGGTTATTCAGACAGAACGGAGACCTTCTTGTGGGAGATGACGGAAGTCCTTATAAAGAGTATGACGGAATCTGGCAGGAGGTAATGGGATATCTCAATAATAAAGATATTGCCGGCATTGAAAAAGTCATTTATGAGCAGACCGGAGAGGATATACATGATGAATTCATGGGAAAATACGGTAACTATGATGAGCTTACCGATAATCAGAAGGAATTTGTTGATAAATATCTGAATGAATATACAATATATGTAATAGATGATTTCAGTCAGGTATACGGAGACGGAAAGCGGTACAGAGATGGTGAGTTTGCCGTAATTTGTCCGTATATAGATACTGTGGATAAAGAATTAACGGAATGGTGTTTTGACAATGATGTAATGACAATTAATTTCGTATATACATTGAGTTCCGACCCGGCCCGTCTTGAAGATTTTGTCTTTTATTATTACAAAGCAATCCAATATGCAATTAATTACATAGAGTAAGCCAAAAAATCCCCCGGAGAATGCAGGTACCAACTTTCTGCATAATCCGGGGATTTAAATTATTCCGGCATTTCAGCCGGATTTGACGGTTCAATTACTATGCAATTAGTCCAGAAGCCCGGCTTAATATGAGCTTTTACAAATCCTGCAGGAGCTTCCGGTGTAAGTGTAACTGAGAGATCCTGGCATTTTCTTGTCATTCCGCATGTCATATGAATATTGTATGTGCCGTAAGGAAGGGTATATGTAACCGTCTCCTTGTTGGCAATGTGTCCCCATGGCATGTCATTAATGTAAACACCGTATCCTGCTGCAACACCGATAGGGCTTCCCATACGATAAACTTTAAGTGAAGCACCAAATGGTGCAAGCTGTGTACCGCATCCCGGACATGGTGTAGGACCGTTAATGTCCAAAACATTACCACACTGCGGGCATTTAATACGAAAAAGTCCATTCATAAATTCATTCCTCCGTTTTGTATATATATTAATGATATCATAGCAGAAAATAAGTGTCAATTAATGGAATTATAGCAATAATTGAATTAAATATACATTGACACAATTGACGTTGACGTAATTGGCATTGACATAGTATAATGAATTTGCTTTTGAAAAGGAGTGTGTCGCAATGGATTATATTGTTTTTAAACAGTGGTTGCAGAATGAAAAAAGAATGTCAATTCGTTCTGCAAATGATGTAATTTCTAGATGTAAAAGAATAAATAGATTGACAGAAAGAGATGTTATTGATGATGATACTGTTGCTATTTTAGTTGAGATGGAATTATATGATGAAATGTCGTTATATATCAAATCACAATTAAAAAGAGCTGCAACCCTTTATATGGAATTTGTTAATAAGGAGGCGAAATAGGTATAGGAAGTAAAATTAAAGTTGGTAGTATGTTTGCCGGTATTGGGGGTATTGATTTAGCATTTGAGCAGGCCGGATGTCAGGTTGTATGGGCGAATGAGATAGACAAATATGCGTGTAAAACATATAGACTTAATTTTGGAGAAGATTATCTTGTTGAAGACGATATAAAAAATGTGTCAACAAAGGATATTCCTCAATTTGATATATTAACAGCAGGATTTCCTTGTCAGGCTTTTTCTTCAGTCGGATTATTGAAAGGCTTTGATGACCCTCGAGGAAACTTGTTTTTTGAAGTTGTTAGAGTTGTTAAGGATATTAAGCCTAGAGTGGTATTTTTAGAGAATGTAGCTAATTTATTGAAACATGATGAAGGTAATACATTTAATATAATAAAAGCGATGCTTGAAGAATTGGGATATAATGTTCTTTTTCAAGTGATGAATGTCAAAGAATATGGTAATCTCCCGCAGCAAAGAAATCGAATATATATTGTTGCATTTAGATTCAAAAAGAATTTAGCAAAATTCAAATATCCAGGGATGATTCCGTTAACCAGAACTGCCTTTGATTTATATGATAAAGAACGCCAAGATGATAAATATTATTTGGATGGTCATCGTATGTGGGATAAAATGATGGAATATATGACTGAGAGAAATAGGGTTTACAGATTTACAGACTGGGGATTGTCAAGAAGTAGAGAAGGCATTTGTCCAACACTTTTGGCTGCTATGGGTAGTAGGTTTGAGAGAATTCCATTTTTCTATGATGATTATTCTGTCAGATTAATGACACCGCGAGAATGTGCAAGAATGCAAGGGTTTCCGGAAGATTATATTTTACCGGAGACAAATGAGAAGCAAGTATATAAGCAGATTGGAAACTCAGTTGCAGTTCCGGTTGTATATAGGATTGCGCAAAATATTGTAAAAACATTTGATTAAGGAGCGAGTAAAGTGAGCAAATATAAAATTGTTGAATTATTTGCCGGGGTTGGAGGGCTGAGTTACGGATTTTCGCAACTGGATGAGTTTGAAATAATTATGGCAAACGAAATTGAAAAGGATATTTCTAAAGCATATAGCTTAAATTATCCCGATGTAAACATGATAAATTGTGATATTAATGATTTGACAGAAGAAGTAATAAAAGAAGCAATCGGGGATAATGTTATAGATATTGTAGTTGGTGGACCTCCTTGTCAGTCTTATTCTACATTGGGAAAGCGTCAAATGGATGCACGAGCAAACCTGTTTATGCAATATAAAAGAGTTCTTAGTGTAATTAAACCAAAGGCTTTTGTTTTTGAAAATGTTACAGGTATTCTTAGTATGGATAAAGGGAAATTGTTTGCAAATGTTCAAAGAGAATTTGAGGAGCTAGGATATAAACTTAAGTACAAAGTGCTTAATGCCGTGGATTATGGAGTACCACAGCAGAGAGAGCGAGTAATTCTTGTTGGATTTTTGGATGAAAATAATTACGAATATCCAGAGGCAACGCATGGGGAGGGACTTAAGCCGTATGTAACTCTCAAGGATGCAATAGGTGACTTACCAGTGTTAAAGAGTTCTCAGTCAAGTAATGTATACGATAAAGATGCAGACAATGATTTTTTGAAATGGGTAAGAAGAAACTCAACAGGTACACTCACGGAGCATTCGGCACCTAAAAATGGAGAGCACTTAATAAGAATTATGGAAGCACTTAAAGATGGTCAGAGTAAGGATGACTTACCTGAAGAAATAAGACCAAAGAGTGGATATGGAAATACATATGCAAAACTTTGGTGGGAAAAACCATCCACGACAATTACAAGAAATTTTGCTTGTCCATCATCGTCTAGATGTATTCATCCGCGTGATTCGAGAGCTATGTCAATTAGGGAAGGCGCAAGATTACAGAGCTTTCCAGATGATTATCAATTTTTTGGGGCAGATGGAATGAAGCGACTAGAGATAGGAAATGCTGTTCCACCATTGCTTTCGGTAGCAGTCGCTAAGCAGATGTTGAAGGCGTTTGAAGAAAAAAAAACTGATGAATAGAAATAAGCCCATCACCACAATCAATGTGGTGGTGGGCTTGTTGAACTTTTTCATATTCTATATTCCCATTAATCTTCTAACTTTATCATAATTGTGGTGGAATTGTAATTGACGCTGATGCCACTGGACAAAACCAAACGGGAGTTGAATGGTTGTTCCGCCGTTTGAATCTCCATAATATGTTTCTGTATCAGCACATTGGCTGGCAGCATCGCAGATTTCATTTATTTCAAATATGTCATCTGTATTGTTTTCATTAAGAAGATTTATGTACCACACATGGTCTGACCATTCAGATTTATTTTTTGCAGCACCGGAAGCAAATGACAAAAATGCAATTTCATAGGCATTATCTTTAAACCACTGAAGCATAGCATTATAAAGAGAGATATCATAATTCTTTAATGTTTCAGCATTTAAGCTTGTGTGTCTTATTTGTAAATTATATTCACTAACTTTTGTTTTGTCTGCATATTTCTCAATTATCTCTATGGCATCATCGGCAGAGGCCCAGAAAAGTGAAATGGCTCTTTTAACATCTGATGGAATAACCTTGTTAAATTGTCTTTCATAGCACTCAAAAAAAAGACCTGCACGGACAAAATATACTTGACCACCGAGACTTTTTTTGATGGAAATATTATTGTAACTACCATCTGTATAAAAGATTTTTAAATCTGTTTTTGATTTTGTTTTTCTCGCTCCCGAAATAATGCTTTCGACATCTGTTTCGTGAAGACCGCCAATGGAGGTTTCTTTGATAGTCTTTGTTGAGGCGCCTAAGCGAGCTAATAAATCATGTGCATATTTTGGATCATTATCTATAAGAGACTTTACTAAGGCTTCGTTTTTATGTCCTGAAAGTTTTGCATGTTTCCAACCTTCAGCTCGATTTCTTTGTTGTGTCATTTTTTTCTCCTCCTCTGTTTTCTTCTAAAAAAAGTTTGTATGTTTCAATGTTAAGTGCATCAGCTATTTTTTGAATATTCTCTAAAGAAATACTTCTTTGAAAACGCTCGATATCGGAAATATAAGTTCTATGTAAGCCACACATTTCAGCAAATTTCTCTTGTGATATACCGAGTTCGTTTCTAAATTTTCTTAAATTAGTTCCAAATACATTTAAAATATCCATAGTTGATAACCTCCATAAATATCCTCTGTTTTATCATACAAAAAGTCTACAGACAATAAGTGTAGTGGGCAAGTAACCGAAAGAGTACTCCTCATTTTACTTGACGCGGCTGTTACAATGAATTATAATAAAACTATCGTTTTAAAACATATGTTTTAGAAAGGAGCTTATATGCCGCCAAAAGCTAAATTTACCAAAGAAGAAATTATTGATATGGCATTCTCCATTACCAAATCGCAGGGGATTGAGGCAGTCACGGCAAGGGAACTGGGAAACTGCTTAGGCAGTTCGGCAAGACCTATATTTACGGTTTTTGAAAGCATGGATGAGGTCAAAGAAGCAGTAATTGCCAAATCAAAGGAATTATACGGAGAATATGTGGAAGAAGGGCTGAAAAACCGGCCTGCATTTAAAGGCGTGGGTATTGCATATATCTGTTTTGCCATTGAACAGCCAAGGCTGTTTCAGCTTCTGTTTATGCGGGCTGCAAGCGGTTCAATGGGCGTATCCGCTGTTTTACCTTTTATAGATGACAATTACGACAGGATATTAAAGTCGGTGCAGGAACCTTATTCACTGGAAAGAGATGTGGCAGAAAAAATCTATCAGCATTTATGGACCTATACCCATGGCATAGCAACCATGTTTGCCACCGGGCTGTGCAGTTATACAACGGAAGAAATAGGCGAGAGATTAACAGAGGTATTTAAAGGATTAATGCTTCTTGCAAAAGAGGAGAATACAGATGATAAAAATTGAGAATCTGCATAAATCTTACGGAACCGGCGAAAGCAGAAATGAGGTGCTAAAAGGTATTTCATTGGACATTAACGACGGAGATTTTATGGTGCTGTTAGGAGCATCCGGTTCCGGTAAATCCACACTTTTGAATGTGATTTCAGGACTTGAACCTGCAGATGACGGATGTATATTTTATGATAATAAAAATATTTGCGGAATGAGTGATAATGAAATTACTGTTTTCAGGAAAAATACGATAGGATATGTTTTTCAGCAGTATTTTCTTTTGCCCAATCTGAATGTGGATAAAAATGTGAAGATGGGAGCCAATCTGGCCGGAAATAAAGATTACCGGAAATTAATTGAAGCGGTAGGGCTTGCGGATAAGATAAAAAAATATCCTCATGAATTAAGCGGTGGGGAGCAACAGCGTGTGTCGGTTGCAAGAGCACTGGCAAAACAGCCCAGGGTTCTGTTTCTGGATGAACCTACAGGTGCACTTGATGAAGCAACCGGAAGAATGGTGTTGGAATTGATTTGTAAGCTGCAAAAAGAAATGGGATTTACCATGGTAATGGTAACCCATAACCGGAATATAGCAGAAATGGCCGACACGGTCGTGTGCATGAACAGCGGAAGAATCGTCGAAGAGTATCATAATGATAATCCTAAGTCCGCATATGAAATTGCATGGTAGGAGGCAGATGATGATTGTAAGTATAAAGGATATGTTCAAAATGATCGGCATATCAATCGTAAGCTTCTGTGCCGTCATTGTTTGCGCAATGTTTTTAAATTATTATCTGGACCTTATATCTGTCGAAAATATAGTTGCAAACGATATGTCAAAAATATTTTTTGATGCCCAGTGCGTCACCGCAAAAGTGGTAAGCGGATTGTCAGGGGGATGTCTCTTGCTGACTACCGTTGTCCTGCTTTGTTTCTATATCGGGCATTATATTGATACACATCAAAAGCAGATTGGCATCATGAAGGCACTGGGATATAGCAGATTATCCGTGGCCGGAAATTTTTGGGTGTTCGGACTTCCCGTATTAATCGGAACCGCTCTCGGGTATCTGGGGGCACATTTAATTATGCCCAAACTGTATGAAATACAGAATAAGGACGGGTATCTGCCGAATATTCCGATAACTTTTCACCCGCAATTATTTATTTTGCTTGTTTTGGTTCCTGCGGTATTTTTTTCACTGCTGGCAGTTTTGTACAGCTTTTATAAATTAAAGGTGCCTGCGTTACGGCTTATAAGAGAAGAATCCACACAAAAAGTTGTTACTGCCAAAAAAGATACGGATATGTCCTTTTTGCGTGAACTCCAAAAAAGCAATGTAAGACAGAAAAAATCTCTTATATTTTTTATTACATTTGCAGTATTCTGTTTTGCCGCAATGACACAAATGTCTGCCGACATGGACGAACTTGCAAGCAGAATGATGGGGGTCATGATAATGGCAATCGGCATTATTCTTGCCGTGGTGACTATGTTTATTGCTATTACTTCCGTTATCAAAGCAAACAGAAAAACAATTATCATGATGAAGGTTTTTGGTTACAGTTCAAAAGAATGCGCCAAAGCGGTACTGAGCGGCTATCGCCCGTGGGCATATCTTGGTTTTCCTATAGGAACGGTTTACCAGTATGTGTTGTTGAAAATAATGGTAACTGTCGTCTTCAAAGATATGGAAGGTGTACCTGAGTATCATTTTAATATAAAGGCAATGTTAATTGCTTTAGCCGCATTTCTGGTTTTATACGAAACGATTATGTTTATGTATACCAAAAGAATGGAAAAGCTGTCAGTCAAAGAGATTATGCTTGACTGATTTCCTCACTTTGTTTCCGCTTTTTAATATCTCCGGCAAAAATTAACTTAAATAAAGTACGGATAAGCGGCTGAATAAAAAATAACTGTGTGAAAAATGCAAACGGAAAATTGAAACATACTAATTTTAACCAGTTTGCCAATAATGTAAAAATATTGAAACCTGCATAATACGGGTAATAGATTATGGCAGCCAGAAAACTCATGGCAGGACACATAATTCCCACTGTTGCACAAATAATTGCGGTTTCAAACAGTATCGGATGTGTTGTCTTTGGGTCAAAAATTTTGGCTGCAAGTTTGAATGAACACGGGCATCCGATTGTACACTCCAGTGTATACGCAAGACAGAATTCAATCAGTACAACCGCCCATATAGGAACCGGATGCCCAAAGACCATCACGCCTCCGTTTAACCTGATGCCGTCAAGAACACCCGTTGCACCTTCAATAGACATAAAGAAATTTCCGTTAATTACATACAGGCTGTAAAAAACATATGCATGAACTGTAATAATAACGGTAAGAAGTGCGAATATCATTCGCTGAAATTGATTTCTTGGCATAAAAATTCTCCTTTTACCACATTTTATCACGCCGCCGAAACACGCCGCCGAAACACGCCGCCGAGGGCATCAGCCCGAGGGGGCCTTACCCTGAAAGCTGAGGGGGCCTTACAGCAAAAAAACACAAGTACGCCAGGCAATAAATCATTTAAAATGTTCCGTAATCAGATTTACATGCTAAGCAATACTTGTGTCGTTTTACTACATTATTTTGTTTTCAACGTTTTGTATTTTACCAATCAAAACCTGATAAAGTCAATACCTTATTTGCAATTATTTATGTTGACAGGTATAGGATATAATACTTATAATATAACATATGTTATCTAACGAATGTTACTTTATCGAAAGGAGTATATATGCCCAGAAAGTCACAATATTCAAAAGAAGACATCGCAAGGCATGGGTTAAAAATAATTGAAGAAAAGGGCATGGAGAGCCTCACGGCCAGGGAACTTGCCAAAAGTCTTAATACCACGGTTGCCCCCATATTTGTCCAATATTCTTCAATGGATGAGTTAAAACAGGAGGTCCGGAATCAGGCGCAGGAAATCTTTCATGAATATATTAATCGGGGATTGAAAGAGAAAATTCCGTTTCTGGGAGTGGGAATGCAGTACATTGCCTTTGCTAAGGAGAAACCGGAGCTGTATTATCTTTTATTTTTGAGTGATAAAAAAAGTCAAAGCCATTATGCGATGGACGAATTGAAGAAAATGCAGGAGCTTGTCAGAGAGTCTTTGCAGAAAATCTATAAGCTGGATGCAGATTCTGCGGACCAATATTACAGGGATATGTGGCTGGTGGCCCACAGCATAGCCACTCTTTATGTAACCGGCGGATGCAGCTATACGGAAGACGAAATCCGCTCAATACTTACTGAATTCAGCCTTAGTATCTGCAAGGCCTATAAGGAAATAGACGGATTTGCAGAGGGAAAATATGACAAGGATTACGAATTTCAAAAAATAATAAATTTATAGGGAGAAAAACGGTATGGAAGAAAATGGTAGTATTTTAGTTCAAAATGAGAAACAGGCGAACAGAGCAGTAGCAAATGTTATGAGAATAACATTTTTGTTCTTTACTTTAATTTATCTGCTCAATGTGTTCGGAATTTTTGTGGTTGATATGGGAATTATGACTTTTGCATATGTGGCAGGGTCAGTGCTTTTATGGATTCCTACTCTGCTTGTATGTGTGGCAAAGCAGCAGAAAAGTTATGTGAAATATGTGCTTATTCTGTGTGCGGTTGCTTTTGTAACCATTGCGGCATCTACTCTTGGATATCATGTTGTACTTTTGTACATATATGCCATTGCAATTGCGAGTCTTTATTTTTCAAAGAAACTGAATATTCTGACCACGGTTATGTCGGTAATAGGTGTTTCCGTAGGACAGTGGCTTGATTTTACACTGGATACACTTACTGATAAAAACTTTACGGAAATATATGATCTGATTGTATACGGCATAGTTCCGAGGGCACTGGTACTTGTTGCAATTGCGGCTATTTTTACCATGCTTTGCAAGAGAACGGCAGGAATGCTCTCCAATCTGCTGGATGCTGAGGAACAGGACCGAATCATGAATTCCATGAAGCAGATGCAGGAAAAATCAAAACAGACTTCAGATGAACTTTTTGACATGGTAAAAGATTTGTCAGTAATTACGGAATCTTCCATGCAGGCCAACGGCCAGATAGCGGAAGAAACCGGCGGTGTATTGCAGAACTTCAGCGAAAATACTGATGAGATAACGGGTATTAACGAGAAAACACAGGATATCAATTCCAGACTTGTTGTACTCGGTACAATGAACGGACAAATCGCAGACCTTGCAAAACAGATAAATGAAATAACCAAAGAAAATCAGAAGAAAATGGATGATGCTACGGACAGCATGGAACAGATAAATTCCAGCACCGGAGAATGTAAGGATATCATTTGGAAGCTGGGCGAAGAGTCCAAAGAAATACTCGGAATAATTAATGTAATTACGGAAATATCCAACCAGACTAATATTCTTGCACTGAATGCCTCCATTGAAGCAGCAAGGGCAGGCGACTACGGAAAAGGCTTTGCGGTTGTTGCCGAGGAAATCCAGAAGCTTGCGGAACAGACAAGAACAGCAGTTGACAATATCGGTAAAATCGTTAAGGAAGCGGTTAACCATACTGAAAATGCCGTGAAAGTTATGGAAAAGAGCGTTCAGTTGACCAATGCGGGAATGGAAAGCATCAGGGAAGTAGGAAGTTCTACAGCCGTAATCACCGAATCCAATACCCGTATGTCAGAGCAGATTATGGAAATGGACAAGACGGTTGTAAACATCAGGGAATTAAGCTGTGAAGTGGCAAAGGGCATGGAGCAGGTAAATGTGAATATGCAGAGTAATTACGGGGCAATCGAACATGTTGCGGCAGCTACTCAGGAGAACAGTGCCGGAGTGGAAGAAATTGAAAACATGGTAGAAAGAATAAAAGAACTGGCACAGAGTGCAGTGGAAGATTAAGAAATTCCCCAATAAGGCACAAAGAATATAAATCCGCTATACTAATGAAACAGTATAGCGGATTTTGAAGTTTAGCCGGTATTTTATTCAAGTGTAATCTTTAAAATTGTATCAACGGCTTCCTTGTCTGCCGGACCCTCATGGATTAATATTTTAATTCCTTCCGGATTCTGGGTATAGGAAACAGAGACACCGTTTAATATTTGAACATCGATTATCCGAGAATCAATATTCGGGAGCAGGAGATTGTTAAAAGCGTGACAATCCAGAATGTGCAGGTAGATAATATTATCTCTGTAGACACTTCCGTAAACATCGTCGACAGGCTGCCAAAGCCCTGCCCTCGTTGCATAAATTGATTCGCCGTTTTCTCTCAGCCATTCACCGATTTTATTCAGAGTCTCAAGACTTTTGGGCGGGATATTACCGTTTTTGTCAGGACCCAGATTCAGAAGAAGATTTCCGTCGCGGCACACTGCATTTACAAGCATTTTAATAATATATTCAAAAGACCACATAGGGTCATCGCTTACATAGGACCAATGTTCTGTAAGTGACATGTTCTTTTCCCATGGAACAGGGACGATTTTACCCTTAATTTCATGAGGACCTTCATCGCATTCAAAATCCCCCTTATAACCGGAACGGGGCGTTACCATTGTCTTTGGATTATATGAACGGACCATTTTGTTAAGTTTTATCGGCTCCCAGAACCATGCGGCATCTGCGTCGTTTCCCTCATGGGCAAGCCATCCGCCGTCATACCAGAGGATGTCTATTTTACCATAATTGCGGCAAAGCTCCTCAATCTGACCATATCCCTGCTTTTTCATAAGCAAAGCGCTTTCGGGGTTTTCCTTCGGATGGAAATATCCGTCAAAACGCCAGTCCATAGGAGAGTAGTACAGCCCTGTGTAAAGACCTTTTTCCCTGCAGGCCAGGGTAAAGGCTTTGACATAATCCTCCTTGCTTCCGCATCTTACGGAGGTAAAATCCTTATAGGAACATTTACTGTCCCAGAGGGCATATCCGTCGTGGTGCCTTGTAACCATGACAGCGTATTTCATACCTGCGTTAACTGCAGCATCAGTCCATGAATCCATTATTTCTTCGGCACTTTTATCCGGCTTGAACTCGTTCCCGGCAAGATTTCTATAATATTCTTCGTCAAGTTTGTCATTGAAATAAACCCATTCACCCCTTTCCAGAATGGAGTAAATTCCCCAGTGAATAAACATTCCGAATTTGGCATCACGCCACCATTTAATGTCTTCTTCACTTAAATGAAGTGATTCATCATCAACCCCTATTATTCCGTTAAATTTCATGTTTGAATTCAGCTGCCCTTTAAGACGGGAAGCAAGTTCTGCACCTGTTAACTGTTTGTCCATAGATTCTCCTGTCTTTGTTATTTTTTCAAAAATTATTATACTATGAAAAAAAGTGTTGACAACTATTCTTGTCATATGATATAAAAATAATGCGATGAATGACAAGGAAAGTTGTCATAATGAAATGAAAAGTTGTCATCGGAGAAAAGAGGAATATAGTATGCTTATCAGTACAGTGAAGAAATATAATACATATACGATGGATAAAAAGAAATTGTCCAAGTTACAAGATGAGGAAATTAAAGAAAACGTCGGAAATGTTATAGATAACAAAGGACTGGTATACGGAATATACAGAAAAAAGGAGCTTGTTGGTATTTATGTATTTGAAAGAATTGAAGATTATTTTGTTAAAAATGAGGATTCAAAAGTTGTTGTGGGAGAAAAGAAGGTTGACTTTGAAGCCATCTGGTACGGTGAAAGTACAGCTGCATTCAAATTGACAGATAAGATTCTTTTGGATGAGGTAAAAGAATTTGAGGAAAAAATTGAAAGTGATTTGCGCGTCGATTTGTCAGGACGGATTTCATCGGGACAGATTGCCGGTATTGAGTGGGGGGAGAAACTTTTTTATCGCAAGAATGTTGAAAAAAAGGGAAATGTTTGGAAGTATGCATGGGGGTACATAATGGGATTTTTGCTTGGAATGATGGTGGGATATCTGTTTTTTGATTCGCTTGCGCTCGGAATATGTTTTGGTGTATCTTATGCATCACTGTGGGGAGCAGTATCTGTTTCGATGTCGAAATCAAAGGCTGAATGGGAGTCTTTTGATTTTGTAAATAAAAAATATCAGGTGGAGAGTGAAGAAGATGCCGCTAAATAATCATTTGAAGGAATACAGGGCGAAGCTTGGCGTTAATCAGCAGCAAATGGGAGCTTTAGTTAATACATCAAGGCAGACAATAAGCCAGATTGAAAGAGGAGATTATTCTCCATCCGTAACACTGGCATTAAAAATAGCAAAAGTCTGCAATGCGAAAGTGGAGGATATCTTTGAATATACGGAGGATGAAAACAGTAATTTTTTTTAAGCGTCATTTCAGCATAGGAATGTAGAATTATTAAAAAGGCGTGTGTAAGGAGGACAGGTATGAAAATACTGATTGTTGAAGATGAAAAAATACTTGCCAATACCATAAAAGTCCTTTTGGAACACAAGGGATTCGAAGTGGAGTGTGTTTATGACGGGAATACCGGAAAAGAATATGCGCTGTCGGATATATATGATTTAATAATACTTGATGTTATGATGCCGGGAATGAACGGATATCAGGTGGCCAAAGAGGTTAGGGCGGGACACTGTTTTACGCCCATTCTAATGCTAACTGCCAAATCCGAGCTTGACGATAGGATTACGGGACTTAACGCAGGTGCGGACTATTATCTGACTAAGCCGTTTGATACCAGGGAATTACTTGCCTGTATTAACGCTCTGATACGACGGCAGGGCGGACAGGTGGATGAGATGAGTTATGGAAACACCACATTGGACCTTTCCACTTGTACGCTTATATGCGGAAGTAAAAGTGTCCGTCTTAGTGACAGGGAGTTTGATGTCATGCGATTATTGTTGCAGTCAGGAGAAAAAAATATTTCCAAGGAAACTCTGCTTGTTAGGGTATGGGGCTTTGAGTCAAACGCAACCGAAAATCATGTTGAAGTATATGTAGGTTTTTTGCGGAAAAAACTTCAAAGCATTCACTCCAATATACGCATTGAAGCAATCAGAAGACAAGGGTATCACCTGGAGGTGGATGGGCAATGTTAAAGCGCCTTCGTATAAAATTTATTGTGATAAATATGTCAATCGTAACAATTATGCTGGTGGCGATATTTGCTTTAATTTTTTATTCCACAAGCCGTAATCTTGAACGCGAAAGTCTGCAGATGATGTCATCTATTGCCATTAATCCGATGCAGCTTGGAAGTCCCAATGAATCACATGATGATGTCAGGCTGCCGTATTTTTGCGTTCTGCTAAACAGGGTCGGGGAGCCTCTTAGCGTGGGAGGCGGTTATTTTGACCTCTCAGATTCCGAAATGATGATGGATTTTGTGGAAGCAACTTACGAAAAACATACACAGAGCGGAGTCCTTGAGGAGTACAATTTACGGTTTTTCTGTACGGAAACCCCAAGGGGGCACTGCATTGTTTTTGCGGACATGACAAGCGAACAGTCTACATTAAAGCATCTGGTGGAAAATCTCATCCTGATCGGAATAATCGTTTTCTGCGTATTTCTGGTAATAAGTGTATTTCTGGCCCGTTGGGTGGTAAAGCCGGTGGATTTGGCATGGAAGCAGCAAAAACAGTTTGTAGCGGATGCGGCACATGAGCTGAAGACTCCGTTGACCGTAATTATGGCCAATGCGGAACTTTTAGGAATGCCTGAATGTGAGGAAAACGAAAGGCAGCAGTTTACCGGAAGCATTCTTGTTATGTCAAAGCAGATGCGTGGTCTTGTTGAAAAAATGTTAGATCTGGCGCGGATTGATAATGGAAGTTTACAAAAGAAATTGGGCAGTGTACGACTGGATGAAGTCGTTTCGGATGCAATTCTGGCATTCGAACCTTTATTTTTTGAGAAAGGTATGGCTCTGACTTCCGAAATAGAGCCGGATATTGTTGTAAAGGGAAATCCGGAGCATCTGAAGCAACTGACTGATATTTTGCTGGATAACGCTCAAAAATATGCATCACCCGGAGGCAATATTAAAGTTATAGTCGGACGAAGTACACATAACCGCTGTATACTGCGGGTTTCCAATCAGGGTGAGGAAATAAGCCCACAGGACCTTAAGGATATTTTCAAACGCTTCTACCGTGTAGATGAAGCACGGGCAATGAATCATAGTTACGGATTGGGACTTGCAATCGCACAGGGCATTGTGAATGAACATAACGGACGGATATGGGCAGAGAGCCGGGACGGGTATAACAGCTTTTTTGTTGAGCTGCCAATCAGAAACAGGATGTAAAGAAGAAGATAAGGAATTTCATACATTACGGCAGCACAATAAATGGGATGAAAAAGAGCTGTCAGAAAGATGTTTGATGCCGTCGGTACTTAAGCTGCGTAATTTGCAGCTTTAGTACCGCTACGCGCATCAACCAAGCGGAAGCGTTCTTTCTGACAGCTCTTTAATATTCCCCTCTTTCTGACAGCTCTTTTTTGCTCCCCTTTTTCACAGAAATTTCACAGAATAACAGCCGGTTCTTTCAGTGTCAATTCAGTATTCATGACTATAATCGAATTTTAGAAGCGGACCAATCCGTATAAATCTGAATAGGAGGTTTACTATGATCACAGTTGAACATTTGACAAAATACTATGGTGATCATCTGGCTGTTGACGATCTTTCTTTTGAAATCAGCGACGGCCATGTGTATGGTTTTCTGGGCCCGAACGGAGCAGGAAAATCTACGACCATGAATATTATGACGGGATGTCTTTCGGCAACGGAAGGACATATCAGAATTGACGGACATGATATTTTTGAGGAACCAAAGGCGGCCAAAAGGCTGATAGGATATCTGCCGGAACAACCGCCGCTCTACATGAATGAGACACCGATGGATTACCTTCGTTTTGTTGGTGAGGCAAAGGGTCTTCGCGGGGCTGAACTTGCAGAGCAGATGGATAATGTTGTGGAGCAGACAGGAATCGAGAAGGTGAAAAACCGCCGTATTTCAACTCTTTCAAAGGGATATAAGCAGCGTGTGGGAATCGCACAGGCTTTGCTCGGAAATCCCAGGGTAATTATTCTTGATGAGCCGACGGTAGGTCTTGACCCGCTGCAGATTATTGAAATCCGTGATTTGATAAAATCACTTGGTAAAACGCACACGGTTATTTTTTCATCCCATATTCTTTCCGAAGTGCAGACAATCTGCGATGAAATCCTTATGATTGCCAAGGGAAAGCTGGTTGCTTTTGATACACCGGAAAACCTTGAGAAGGAATTGCTTTCTTCAAACGAAATGATTATTACCACAAAGGCAACGGAGGATGAAGTGAAAAAGCTTCTTTCTGATGAAAGCATGGTGGCGGATATTTATTTTGAAGAAAACTTAAGCGGATTGGTCAGAGCGCACATAAAATCTGTTCCGGAAGATATATATGAACTTTCCGAATATGTTTTTGAAACCTTTGCAAAGAACCGGAAAGTTTTGTTGGAAATGAATCTTAAGAAGGGTAATCTTGAAGATATTTTCATTGAGCTGGCAGAAGGACCGGAGCAGGATACGGAAGAATTAGAGCCGGAAAGTGACGACGAACCGGGAAAGGAGAATGAAGAGGAATGATAGCAGTATTTAAACATGAATTGAAAAATTATTTTACCTCATTAACAGCATACTTCTTTGGGGCTTTTCTGCTTGTTTTTACCGGAATCGGGGCAATGATGTACAATATTAATTCCGCTGTAAGTAATTTTGAGTATGTGCTTCAGTTTGGCAGTATTGTGTTTGTTGTAATAGTTCCGGTACTGACAATGCGTATAATCGCAGAGGAGCGCAAACAGAAGACGGACCAGTTGCTGTATTCGCTTCCGATTACGACAACACAGGTTGTTTTGGGAAAGTATCTTGCACTTCTGGCAATTTATATTATTCCGTTATGCATTATTTCCGTATATCCGCTTATTTTTTCCAGATACGGAGATGTATATCTGCCGACTTCTTACGGCTCTCTGGCGGCATTTTTTATTATGGGTGCAGCCTTGATTGCACTGGGGGTATTTATTTCCTCTCTGACAGACAATCAGGGTTTTGCCGCAGGAATAGGTATTGCGGTTATTTTGTTCAATTATTTCAGCGTAACTTTGTCTGAATATGTGTCTTCAACTGCCTTTGGGTCCCTGGTTGCGTTGTGTGTGATTGCTTTTGCCATAGCACTTATAATACGGCATCTGACCCGCAACAATTATCTGGCTTACGGAATCGGATTTGCGATGATGGCCGGATTAATTATTTTATATTTTGTGGATTCGGAAAAACTTGAGGGTATATTACCGGATGTTATGACCAGACTGTCTCTCTTCAAGCAGTTCAATGTTTTTGTAAATGGTATTTTTGATTTGACAGCCATCGTATACTTCTTATCCGTGATTGTGTTTTTCCTGTTTTTATCCGTGCAGTCTCTTGAAAAAAGGAGGTATAACTGATGAAAAAGACAAAAAAACTTGCATTCATAGGAGGCTCCTACTCACTTATTATTACGGTAGTGGTTCTGGCAATCCTGATTGTTATCAATGTCTGTGTATCCGCAATGCCTGCAACGATGACGAAGCATGATATCAGTTCAGCCAAAATTTACTCCATTACCAGCAATACAAAGGCTGTGGTCAATTCCCTTCAAAAGGATGTGAAGATTTACTGGATTGTTCAGGCAGATGAGGAAGATCAGATTATTGAAAATCTGCTGGCAAAATACGAAAGCCTTTCAGACCATATTGAAGTAGTTAAAAAGAATCCGGATGTTTTTCCTACTTTTGCCGAGCAGTATACGGATGAGACAGTAAAAAATAACAGCTTAGTAGTGGAATGCGATGACAAATACCGCTACATCTCATATGACGATATTTATTTGCAGGATGTGGATATCTATTCATATACTTATACCACTTCCTTTGACGGAGAAGGTGCCATTACTTCCGCAATCGACTATGTGGTAAGTGATGAACTTCCGCAGATGTACTGTCTGGAGGGACATGGGGAAGGAAACCTCCCGACTACTTTCAATGACCAGATTGAGAAGGAGAATATTGAAGTAAATACATTATCACTTTTAACGGCAAATGAAATTCCGGAAGATGCAGCCTGCATTATGATTTATGCACCAAAGAGCGACATTTCCACGGAAGAAAAAGATATGCTTTCGGAGTATCTGTCAGGCGGAGGCAAGCTTTTTGTAGTTGCCGGTCCGCAAAAGGATACCACTCTTGACAATCTCTACAGCATATTGTCAGATTACGGAGTTACTGCCAACGAGGGTATTGTTGTTGAGGCGGACAGAGAACATTACGCTTTTCAGGCACCATATGTTTTGCTGCCTGATATGAACAGCAGTGATGTGACAGACTCTTTGATGGAGGAAAATTATTTCCCGATTATTCCGATTGCAACAGGCCTGACTGTCCAAAGCAGCAGTGATTCAGTTACGGAGCTTCTTACGACTTCGGATAATTCCTTCAGTAAGATTGCCGGATACAGTCTTGAAACATATGAAAAAGAGGATGGCGACATTGATGGACCTTTTGCACTTGCCGTATCCGTTGATACCGATAATTCCGGCCGGATTATATGGTTTGCTTCGTCAGATTTTCTTGAAGATATGTACAATGCATATTCTTCCGGAGCCAACACGGACCTGGGAATGAATGCTCTTTCCGCACTTATAGGAGAGCGTGACAGCATTGCCATCCGAAGCAAGTCGCTTAACTACAATTACCTTACAATCAGTGAATCCGAGGGTTCCATGATTAAACTGGTAATGATTGGCATTCTGCCTGTGGTATATCTGGCAATAGGAATTTATGTTGTGGTAAGAACAAGGAGGAAACAAAATGAAACGGTTTAAAAAAATTTGCATTTTGGGTGGAATATTAGTTGTCTTCTGCATAATTACCATAATTGTTATCAGAACGGAAGAAAAGAAAGAGAAGATTAAAAATACTGATGAAATCATACTCTCGGTATCCACGGAATCCGTAAAATCCATTTCATGGGAATATGATGAAACCTCACTGGCTTTTCATAAAGATGATGTGTGGCTGTATGATGACGATGAAAATTTTCCTGTAAATGAAGATAAAATAAATGAACTGATTTCTGTTTTCAATGAGCTTGGTGCTTCTTTTATCATAGAAGAAGTTGAGGATTACGGGCAGTACGGACTTGATGACCCGACCTGTACAATTAATTTTGAGACAGATGAACAGGAATATGAGGTTAAGCTTGGTGCTTTCAGTACCATGGATTCCCAGAGATATGTTTCCATCGGAGACGGAAATGTGTATCTGGTCAATACAGATCCGATGGACACTTTTGAAATACAGCTTAGCGATACGATTCAAAATGATGAATTACCGCCTTATAACAATATTACAAAGCTTGTTTTAAGTGGTACTGAAAATTACACAATTACCTACGAAGAGAACAGCACTGCCACTTATTGTGCAGATGATCATTATTTTACAACCGTTAATAACGATACGGTTCCGCTTGATTCCGATAATGTCGAAGCCTATTTTAAAACCCTTCACCGCCTGGACCTTGGCAATTATGTAAGCTACAATGTGACAGAAGAAGAGCTTGCCGAATGGGGTCTGGATACACCGGAACTGACCGTTGTAATGAATTATACGGAGACGGACGAAGACGGAAATGATACAGACAAGAGTTTTACCCTGGATGTGGGCTGCAGTAAGGAAGAACTGGAGGCCAAAAAGGCGGCAGAGGAAGCAGGGGAAGAGTATGACGGAACTTTTGAGGCTTACATCAGAATTAATAAGTCTCAGATAGTATATTCGATTGATGAGTCAGCTTTTGACACATTAATGGCAGTTTCTTACAACGACCTTCGTCATGACAATGTAATGACGGCGGACTTTAAAGATATTACCCGGATAGATATCCTGCTGGACGGAGAATCCTACTCAGTTACATCTGAGAGTAAAACCGTCAGTGAAAGAAAATATCTCTATCAGGGCGAAGAAATTGATATTTCTGATTTGCAGTCCAAAATTGAAGCGCTTAGTGCATCGAATTTCACAGATGAAGAACCGACGGGCAAGGAAGAAATCAGCCTGACCTTCCGGCTGGATAATGAAAACTATCCTGAGGTCACAGTAAAGCTGTACCGGTATGACGGAAGCAATTGTCTTGCTGTTCTTGACGGCGAACCGTTTGGTCTTATCAGCAGAACATCTGTGGTTGATGTGATAGAAGCGGTTAACAGTATTGTTCTGGATTGATATCCCCCTCCATTTTAAAAAGGCAATTCCAAGTGATTCTTATGGACTTGGAGTTGCTTTTTTATTGAAAATGGTTGGTTATTCACTTTTTATATGATATTCTAACCTAAGAACAGTCAGACAGTGTACATTCTTGCAGATTACTCCAAATTCAATCAGATTGCGTCAGTAACTTTTGCACAGCTTGGAGGGGTTAAAATTATTACTGACAAACTGGAGGATAAAAAATATCATGCAAAGGCAAATATAAAGGAGGTAATGTGAAGTGGTCTATACTGTAACCTTTAACCCTGCCATCGACTATGTTGTTCATACCGGGGAAATGAAGCTGGGTAAAACAAACCGTTCCGAAAGAGAAGAAATATATTTTGGCGGTAAAGGAATCAATGTTTCCATAGTGTTAAGGGAAATTGGGATAGGCTCAAAGGCATTGGGTTTCATTGCAGGATTTACCGGTGAAGCCATCGAAAAAGGGCTTGTCGATATGGGAATTGATACAGATTTTGTAAGACTTAACCAAGGAAACTCCCGTATAAATGTAAAAATAAAATCTATGGAAGAAACCGAGATAAACGGACAGGGTCCTGATATTGACAGTGAGGCAATTACGGCTCTGTTTCAGAAACTGGATAATATTACAGATGGAGATACGCTTATTCTTGCGGGAAGCATTCCGTCTTCGCTCCCGTCTGATATTTATCAGCGTATTCTGGAAAGATTGTCAGGCAAAAAAATAAAAGCGGTGGTGGATGCCACAAATGAGTTACTGTTGAATGTGCTCCGGTATAAGCCGTTTCTGGTAAAACCTAACAATCATGAATTAGGAGAGATGTTCGGTGTAGAACTAAAAAACGATGAGGATATTGAAAAATATGCGCGGAAACTACAGGAAAAGGGTGCGGTCAATGTTCTTATCTCCATGGCCGGCGACGGTGCCATGCTTATTGACGAATACGGAAAAATGCATCGGTGCGGAGTGTGCAAAGGTACTGTGAAAAATTCGGTTGGTGCAGGCGATTCAATGGTGGCAGGATTTACGGCGGGTTCTTTGCAGGGTGATTATGAATATGCCCTGAAGCTGGGGACGGCTGCCGGGGGCGCAACTGCTTTCTCCGATGGTCTTGCAACTAAAGAAAAAATAGAAGAGCTGCTTAAAACACTCTGAATGGGCGCGTGATATTTAATCTTTAAGTTCTATGTTGTAATCCATAATGGATTTAAGCAGGTAGTTGGCCATGTGGGACAGCGGAATCGCTAAGTTATTATCAATATCACTGTCTGAGAGAAGTGCAATAGCAAAGAGGTTTGCTTCTTTTTCAACCTGGGTTTTAACATTCTGACTTGTAATTCCGAAATGATTTATACAATCCTTATGGAGAAGGGCATGTCCCAGCTCGTGGGCGCATAAAACCTTTTTGGAAAAATCAGAGTAGGCATCGTTAATGGAAATGACTGTTGGATAACCGTCAAAACTGACTGTCTGGGCGGTAAAGTTCTTAATGCAGTTTTTCCTATGTAAAACAACGATTCCGTAACGTTCAGCAATTGTGTACGGGTCGTCAGTGTGCCAGTAACTTTTTATGTCTTTAGCAAATTTAATAATTTCTTTTGAATTCATAAACATCATCTCCGTGAATCCGGTGTCTTGTATTTGTAACTTACAAGCTTGAGCTGTTGAAGAATCTCATTGGCAAATTCCACAATAGTCTCATCACTCATGCTGTCCGGGTCGTAACCTCCATATGCCGCCAGAGTCGGGGTCTTTAAAATAAATTCCATTGCATCTCTGGCGTTCTTAAACTCGGTAGGAAGTTCAGTCTTGTCGGTTACGGTTGTATTGTTCCCCATAAGTTCCGCAGGGGTTACATCCAAAAGAGTGCATAGTCTGTCAAAAATTTTAACCGGAATCTTCTCAATTGTAGAATCTTCATAGCGGTATACCGTTGTTTTGGAAACACCCAGTTCCTTTGCCAGATAATCTACGGAAATCTTTTTCGAGGTTCGGATTTCTTTAATTCTTTCACCTATAGTCATGGGGCACCTGCCTTTTAAATCATATGGTCCTTTTCGGGACACTTTTTTCTGCTTATATAAATTATAAATTATTTTTTGCAAAAATGCAACTTTATATTGACAAAAGTTGCATAAAAGTTATATCATGACACTAGAGTTGCAGAAATGCAACTTAAAAAAGTGCATTTATGCGAGTGGAGGAAATAGTATGTTGGAAATTAAGTATGATAATTTAAAAAGTGGTCCTAAGATTATTGTAATAGGCATAGGCGGTGGAGGTAACAATGCTCTTGACAGAATGATAGACTCGCATTTGTCAGGGGTAAACTATGTGGCGGTAAACACAGATTTGCAGGTTTTGGAGGACTGCAAAGCTGAGATAAAACTGCAGATTGGAAAGAAAATTACCAAAGGCTACGGTGCCGGTGCAGACCCTGATATAGGCGAGGCAGCTGCCTTAGAGAATGAAGAGGAAATTCTGACTGCAATAGAAGGTGCTGACATGTGTATCATAACCTGCGGCATGGGTGGCGGAACAGGCACCGGGGCAGCTCCTGTTATAGCAAAATTCTGCAAAGATGCAGGAATTTTAACGGTAGCAGTTGTGACTACTCCGTTTTCTTTCGAAAATACGCCCCGCATAATAGCAGCACAGAACGGCATAGAAAAGTTAAAACCCAATGTGGACACATTGTTGGTGATTCCCAACGATAAACTGATTGGATTGTCGGAAAAACCGCTTTTACTTGAAGATGCATTTGAAATGGCCGATTCTGTTCTCAAATATACAATTGAGGGTATAACCAATATCGTCCGTAACAAAGGTGTTGTCAATCTGGATTTCAATGACCTTAGAACCACTCTTACAGACAAGGGAATCGGACATTTGGGAATCGGAACCGTGGATGTGGAATGTTCGCTTCTGGAAGCTGTAAAGCAGGCTGTCAATTCCCCGCTTCTTGAGACTACCATAGAAGGTGCAGAAAATCTTTTGATTAACACCAGCGGTAAAGTAAACATCCTGTCCTTAAACGAAGCGATAAATTATGTGAGAGAGCTTGCGGGCAGCAAGGTAAATATAATCTGGGGCACCGTCACAGATGAAAATTATGATGAGGATAAAATTGTGGTTACACTAATAGCGACAGGAATGCCCTATGAGAAAAAAGATGCTGCCGCTGATTTGAAACCATTAGGAAGAGAACTGAGGTTGCAGGAAATCAAAACTCCGGGACATACAAGAGAAATAAAGATACCGGCCTTTTTACAGTTGGAGAAAAATGGGAAATAATTATACTATTTAACTGATTTGATGTTGAAATATCTATAATTATTGTGATAAAATGAGATGAAATTATGATACTTTTGGAGGAACAATATTATGTTTAAACGAAAAGTATATGAAAAACTTGTAAACTGGAAAAAAGAATGGGATGGGAAATATGCGTGTCTGTTGGAAGGTGCCAGACGAGTTGGAAAGACAACAATAGCTGAGGAGTTTGCCCGTAATGAATATGAATCTTATATTTTAATTGATTTTTCAATTGCCGGCAAAGAGATGCTTGATATATTTGAAGATATTTCAAAATTGGACAGATTTTTTCTGAGACTTCAAATGGAAACGGGAGTGGAACTGATTGAAAGAAAGTCGGTTATTATTTTTGATGAAATACAGTTGTTTCCAAAGGCAAGGCAGGCAATAAAACATCTTGTGAAGGATGGCCGATATGATTATATTGAAACCGGTTCGCTTATTTCCATAAAGAAAAATGTAAAAGACATCCTGATTCCTTCAGAAGAGCATAAAATACCTGTTTTTCCAATGGATTATGAAGAATTTTTGTGGGCAACAGGCGGAAATCCAAATGTAATTGATATGGCGTATAAAAGTAATGTTGAAATGGGAAATACTGCCAATAGAAATGCAATGCGTGATTTTCGTATATATATGGCTGTAGGCGGGATGCCGCAAGCAGTAGAAAGATATATTGAAACAAATAGTTTTGAGGCTGTCGACAAGGTTAAGCGCGAAATACTGGATTTATATTATGACGATTTAAAGAAAATTGATACTTCCGGAAGAATTACGGATATGTATAAATCTGTACCAAGTCAGTTGGCAGGAAAGAAAAAACATTATGTAATCACGGCTGCAACAGGGAAGCAGAAGACCGGAAAAGATGAAGAACGGCTCTTTGAGCTGATTGATTCCGGATTAGTGTTGCCATGCTATAATGTGACCAATCCCGGCGTCCCATTGTCACAAACAAAAGATTTAAATTGCTTTAAATTGTATTTATCAGATATAGGTCTTTTTACAACGATGCTGTTTAATGATTCTGAAAATGGAATAGCAGATATTTATCGCAAATTGTTAAGTGATAAATTACCGGCAGATTTAGGATATTTATATGAAAATGTTGTTGCACAGATGATAAAGGCGTCCGGAAGAGATTTGTATTATCATACATGGAGAAAAAAAGAAAGCACCCATTCGTATGAAATTGACTTTTTAATTATATCAAAAAATAAAGTGATACCGATAGAAGTGAAATCATCTGCTGTGAAGAATCATGAATCAATAGATCAATTTGAAGAAAAGTATTCCGGTCAGGTAGGTGACAGATATCTGCTGTCACAAAAGGATATTGGGAAATTGGGAACTCTTAAGTTGAAACCAATATATATGGCACCATTTCTACTCAAAGATATTTAAAATTTGATAAAGGAGGGAATTGTATGATATATATTACCGGTGATTGCCACGCAGATTATGCAAGATTTAATGCAGAAAACTTTCCGGAGCAGAATGAAATGACAAAGAACGATTATGTCATCATCTGCGGTGATTTCGGTGGGGTATGGAATATAGATGCAGAAAGCCCAAGAGAAAAATGGTGGATGGATTGGCTGGAGAACAAGCCGTTTACCACCTTGTTTGTGGACGGGAATCATGAGAATTTTGACAGACTATATGCTTATCCGGTGGAAGAGTGGAACGGGGGCAAAGTCCATAAAATCCGCCCCTCTGTGATACACCTGATGCGTGGGCAGGTATTTACGATTGAATGTAAGAAATTTTTTACCTTTGGCGGAGCCAGCAGTCACGACATCAGCGGCGGAATTCTGGAGCCTGATGACCCTGATTTTAAGAATAAAAAGCGTGAACTTGACAGAGATTGGATATCCTATCGAATCAATCATCTGAGCTGGTGGCAGGAAGAACTTCCTTCTGAAGAGGAGATGGAAGAGGGAAGACGGAACCTGGAAGCAAATGGCAATGAAGTGGATTTTATTGTTACGCATTGCTGCGCCACAAGTACCCAGGCTTTGATAAGTTTCGGAATGTACCAAAAAGACTGTCTGACTGACTATTTGGAAGAACTGCTTTTGAAGGTTCGGTTTAAAAAGTGGTTTTTCGGGCATTACCACGATGACCAAAATGTGAATGCCCGGGAGTTGCTTTTGTATGAGCAGATTATAAGGATTGGATGAGAGATATTAAACAAGATTTTATAAGGAGCATTATACATGGCAGAAAAAATGACATTGGAAAAAATCCGGCTGAACTATAAACCGGGGTTCAATGAGATATTTGATGGTGATAAGTATTATCGATTTTATCAAAAAGATTATTATGAGGATTTTGTGAGCTATTTTACATCATCGGCAAATAAGACATATGCCAAAATAGCAGAACTGCTTATTTCTGATAAAGAAGGTAAAGATTATAGCCGGACAATAGGCAGATATCACAATCTTATTTTGTTTGGCGATACTGTTAATTCATTTGATATGGGGCGGAAGCTTGCTGACATGCTGTTTGCGCTTCAGGAGAATGCAGAGTTTAACCCGAAGCACCATACATACATTGATGAAATCGGTTCCCATAAGGAAACCAAATTTTCATACAAGTGGGAGGATTCCCGTTCAAAGTGGCAGGATATTTCAGGCTACAGTGACAGAAAGAAGAATGGTATTATAGCAGGATGGATATATGAACTTATTGATATTATGACAGAGTCGGATTTTTATAATTTGAAGAATGTTGATCAGTCGGATGCAGAAAATGACTATTATGATGAGCGGATTGAAGAGATATATTCCATTATTGATGAGTTATATATTGATAACCCTGCAATGAATGAAAAATGGATTAGCATTATGAATCCAATCAGAGATCTGATTCATAGACATGAATTTCCCGGAATATATGATGAGAAATGGATCAGATCAAATGAAGCGGTAACATATTTTGATGTTGCATATGATATAGCTGAATCTGATCCGGAATTATTTGAACGAGTGAAAAACGGAAATACTGCATTTAAGTTTTCCATTGAAATCAATCAGGATATGCTGGAAAGAAGAAAAGAGTATATGCGGAATAAAAAGCGGGAGGATGAACTGGGGAATGCCCACAGGTCCGAACTGCAGCTTTTTGAAGAAGAAATGAAAAAAGCACTAAAAAGAATATTGGTTAATGAATTCGAAGCCTTGTAGGAAACTACAGGGCTTTTTTCTGTCACACTTTTTGTCATATAAACTGTTCAAAAATCAGGTAGTATATGGTCATAGAAATCAGAAAGGAGACCGGATATGAGATTTGTCAAAGCGGGTAATGAAAATGCCAAAAAAGCATTGGTTACGGCATTGTTAATTAAACGTGATTGGATAATATGTGTTACTGCTAATAATCCCGACGATCCGGCTACATTCATTTTAGAAAATGTTACAAGGTTTGAGACCTGGGGACATGTTGCTTCAATTATGGAGAATCCGGTGTTTATTGAATATGGTATTAGCCCATCGAAAGAAGGTTCACAGTTTCCGTACAGAATCCATGATTCATTAATGACACCTGTAAAAAACCTAAAGATGCTTACAGATTTAGTTGATTTTATGATTAGGTCATTTGATGTTTTTATTATTGAAGAGGACATGGTAGACCGCCGTAATGTTTACGGAAAACTGTTAACGGATCATGCTGATGAGATTGTGTTTGTTAACGAATTTTGATTTTTATTATTTCAATGAAAAATGGCAGATATAATTGTAAGAAAGAGAGGATTTTTTATGAACAAATTAAACTACAAGGATATGGAATTTATCAGCCTGAATACAGCGGGCTGGAACTGGAGAACCAGCAATGAGAGTTGGAAGAAAAGGTTAAATAGGATATGCGATTATATTAAAAGTAAGATGAGGAACCCTCTTGTTATTGCTTTGCAGGAGGTCCAGCTCGGGGGAGGAAAATATTTGGAGATATTGGAAAAACATTTTCCTGATTTTCATATTGTATTACCAAAGGGATACAGGAAGCAGGCAAAATCTGTAATGTCACTGCTGTTGATAAATAAGAATTTGTGCGAATCATTTTCAATTGGAACCCTTACTAAACTTGAGGACAATCTTAGATACAATTTTGTGACGATTAATACACATATAGAGGGGTTATGTTTCAGGATTCTTAATATAAACATCCCTCAAAACTGCTTTAATGATAATACTGCAGAATGGTACAAGGAAGAAAGAGAGGCTCTTAGAACATTATTTATTAATAGTATTGAGGCGCTCGCAAATACATATCGCAGAGAACCGGACTTAAAGCTGGTAATATTAGGAGATTTTAATTCTACCCCGGAGTCAGATTTAATTGAAACCCTTGCATACTCTCATGATAAGCCGATGATTGATGCAGTAAAACCACATAATAAGAATGTTTATACCTGGAGAGATTATGCAACCAAGGCAAGGAATCGCTTAGACTATATTCTTTACTCTGCAGGAATGCTTTGCGATACCGGTGTTGGCGCGAAGTTTACGATAATCGATGATAATACAATTCTTCAGAATCTCAGCGACCACGCTATCCTTATCGGCGGAATCACATTAGATATTGCTTAGAAGGAGAAGAAAAATCTATGGGTAAAAAGATTAATTTTCGGGCGAATGACCCTTATATGTTCCGGCTTTTTAAACAGATTGTCCATCAGACTGAGAAAAACGAATTCTATGTTGATGGAACTTGTGTTGAAGAAAATCCCGGTGTGATTGTTGATTTCCGGAATATAGAGCATACATATGAAATTTTCAAGCTGTTAGGCAGCAGTTGGGGCGGATGGAATGCGACCCCGACCTCTCAGGAAATGTATCAGGTCTCGAAAATTTGGGAGGAAAAATTTGCAGCTGAAATCATTGATATTGGTAATGATAGCATTGATTTCAGACTTGGCAGGAAATTGTCCGATAAAGAAACAGATGTATTATTTGATGAAATCAAAGAACTTAATGCAGAAGCAAATTGCACCGGTGGATTTGTCGAATTGAGAACAATTATTAAGGAAAAGCAAAAGTTCTGCATTTGGTGGGATTGAAGTTTGGCTGTTCTATCGGCGAGGCGCGGATTTGTGGACTGATATGGTCCGTAAGTCGGCGCCTTTCTTTATGTATGGGAGCAGGCTGCGGGGCAACAATTATTCCTATGAATTGTAAAGCAAATGCAATTAATATATCTTGTTTATTCGGAACAATATTGTGCATTGTTCGGAATAAAAGTTATATTATTCGGAATAATACATTGATTTTATTCGGAACGATGGTTATAATATAACCAGAAGATTATTCGGAGGTGTTCTATGGCAAAGTTTATGACAACAAAAGAAGCATCTGAAAAGTGGGATATCACAGAGCGTAGAATTAACGTGCTTTGTAAAGAGGGAAGAGTT
>JBJENE010000016.1:0-18518 GCA_051880035.1 Butyrivibrio sp. | reverse complement strand
GCCAAGAAACGCCGTAAATTCGGCATTTCTTGGCTCATGTACATTATTCAAACTCAATCGTTCCCGGTGGCTTACTGGTCAAATCATAGAATACCCTGTTAACCCCCTTGACCTCATTGATAATACGATTCATCACCGTCTGCAACACTTCCCAAGGAATTTCTGCGCTCTCCGCCGTCATGAAATCGATTGTCTTTACGGCACGCAAAGCAACTGCATAATCGTAGGTTCTTTCGTCGCCCATGACGCCCACGGAACGCATATTGGTAAGGGCGGCAAAATACTGGTTAATTCCCTTATCAAGTCCCGCCTTGGCAATCTCCTCACGGTATATGAAGTCAGCATCCTGAACAATTCGAACCTTCTCGGCCGTTACTTCACCGATGATTCTGATTCCGAGTCCCGGTCCCGGGAATGGCTGACGGAAAACGAGATATTCCGGAAGGCCAAGCTCTAAGCCAACCTTACGGACCTCGTCTTTGAACAGGTCACGAAGAGGTTCAATGATTTCCCTGAATTTAACATCTTTAGGCAGACCACCTACATTGTGGTGGGACTTGATTACGGCAGATTCACCGCCAAGGCCGCTTTCTACCACATCAGGATAAATTGTACCCTGGGCAAGGAAGTCAACTGCACCGATTTTACGGGCCTCTTCTTCGAAGACACGAATAAATTCCGCACCGATAATTTTACGCTTGTTTTCCGGCTCTGTTACACCTTTTAATTTGCTGTAGTAACGCTCCTGAGCGTTTACACGTACGAAGTTCAGGTCAAATGTTCCGCCGGTTCCGAAAACGCCCTCAACTTCGTCGCCTTCGTTTTTACGAAGAAGACCGTGATCCACGAAGACGCAGGTTAGCTGCTTGCCGATGGCACGGGATAAAAGGGCAGCCAGAACTGAAGAGTCCACGCCGCCGGAAAGTGCCAGAAGGACTTTACCGTCGCCAACTTTATCACGGATTGCTTTTATCTGATTCTCAACAAAGGAATCCATCTTCCAGTCGCCGGAGCAATGGCACACATTGTATACGAAATTGGAGAGCATCTTCATACCTTCAACGGTATGCAGAACCTCCGGGTGGAACTGGATTGCATATAATTGACTGTTGCGGTTTTCTGCGGCTGCCACAGGGCAGTCGGCAGTTGAAGCACAGATATCAAAGCCCGGTGCCACTTTGGAAATATAGTCATTATGGCTCATCCAGCAGATGGTGTTCTTAGACACATCTTTAAACAATGGAGAGTCCTGATTTACGCAGACTTCTATTTTACCGTACTCTCTTACAGGAGCCTTTTCAACCTTACCGCCTAAGACATGCATCATAAGCTGTGCACCATAGCAGAGACCCAGAACAGGAATTCCCATTTCGAATAACTCTTTTGTATAAGTAGGCGCACCCTCCTCATAACAGCTGTTAGGTCCGCCGGTAAGAATAATGCCTTTCGGATTCATTTCTTTTATTTTATTAAGGTCTGTTTTGTATGAGTATATCTCACAATAAACATTGCACTCTCTGACGCGGCGGGCAACCAGCTGATTGTACTGACCGCCAAAGTCAATTACAATGACCATTTCTCTATTCATTGCAGCTCCTCCTGAGTTTGAGTTTTTACTAATTTTCATAATAACCTAAGACCCCGGACTTTGCAACACCAATCTTAGTCCGGGGATTCTGATTTATTGTATCATTTGAGATATCTTGCAACATATTTTCCTGTATACGACTCAGGCACTTTTGCAATTTCCTCAGGTGTTCCCTTGGCAATTACCGTTCCGCCGCCATCTCCGCCTTCAGGACCGATATCAATTATATAGTCGGCAGTTTTAATTACATCCAGATTGTGTTCGATTACCACCACCGTATTGCCGCCCTCCGCCAGTTTGTGAAGAATGTCCACAAGCTTATGGACATCTGCGAAATGCAGACCGGTAGTAGGTTCATCCAGAATATATATTGTCTTGCCGGTACCTTTTTTGCTTAATTCCGTTGCCAGCTTGATTCTCTGGGCTTCTCCTCCGGACAGTTCGGTTGAAGGCTGTCCCAGTCGGATATATGAAAGGCCCACATCATTAAGTGTTTCTATTTTGCGGCGTATGGTAGGCACATGCTCAAAAAACCTGACTGCCTCCTCCACCGTCATGTTTAAAACATCATAGATACTTTTCCCTTTGTATTTTACTTCGAGAGTCTCACGATTGTAGCGTTTACCGCCGCATACCTCACAAGGTACATATACATCCGGAAGGAAATGCATTTCTATTTTAATAATACCGTCTCCGGAACAGGCCTCACATCGTCCGCCCTTCACATTGAAGCTGAAACGGCCTTTTTTGTAGCCTTTGGCTTTAGCGTCTGCTGTAGATGCAAAAAGATCTCTTATAAGGTCAAAAACTCCGGTATAAGTGGCAGGATTGGAACGGGGAGTTCTGCCGATAGGTGACTGGTCGATATTAATTACTTTATCCAGCTTTTCAATTCCTATGATATCATCATGCTTGCCCGGAATACACCTGGCTCTGTTCAAATCTCTTGCAAGGTGCTTATAGAGTATTTCGTTTACAAGGGAACTTTTACCTGATCCCGATACGCCCGTTACACAGGTGACTACTCCGAGAGGAATATCCACATCAATATTCTTCAGGTTGTTGTGACGGGCACCCTTTACGGTAATCCAGCCGGAAGGTGTTCTTCTTGATGAAGGCACAGGTATTTGTTTACGGCCGCTTAAATATGCTCCCGTTATGGAGTCAGGATTATTCATAATATCTTCTGCCGTTCCGGTGGCAATTACCTGTCCGCCGTGTTCTCCGGCTGCCGGTCCGATATCCACAATGTAATCCGCAGCTCTCATTGTATCCTCATCATGTTCCACCACAATAAGTGTATTGCCGATATCCCTAAGACGCATCAAAGCGCCCAGAAGTTTATCATTATCACGCTGGTGAAGACCGATACTCGGCTCATCCAGAATATATGCAACGCCCACAAGACCGGAACCGATTTGCGTGGCAAGACGGATTCTTTGAGCCTCTCCGCCGGACAGGGTTCCCGTAGCTCTTGCCAATGTCAGGTATTCAAGACCCACATTATTTAAAAAACCTATTCGGGCTTTAATTTCCTTAAGAATCTGATCTCCGATTTTATGCTGCATTTCTGTAAGCTTCAATTCGTTAAAATATGTTGAAAGCTTAAGCACAGACATCTCTGTGACCTCATAGATGTTCTTATCTCCTACGGTCACTGCCAGAGAGGAGGCCTTAAGTCTCTGTCCTTTGCACACCTCACACGGAGTTATCTGCATAAAACTCTCATATTCCTGCTTCATGGTATCGGATGAAGTCTCTCTGTAACGGCGGTGCATATTTTTAATAAGACCCTCAAATACCACATCATACACACCCTCTCCCCTTTGACCTTTATAGCGTACCTTAACATTACGGTCCGTACCATAAATCAGGATGTCCTGAATTTCTTTAGGATAGTCCTTAAAAGGAGTATCAAGTGAAAAATTAAATTCCTCTGCCAATGCTACTAACAACGCATTGGTAAAGCTTCCTTTATCACTGCTTGACTGCCAGCCCATACATGAAATGGCGCCCTGTGAAATGCTGAGTTTTCTGTCCGGAATAAGAAGCTCCGGATCAAATTCCATCTTGTACCCAAGTCCGAAACATTCCGGACAGGCGCCAAACGGATTATTGAAAGAAAAACTCCTCGGTTCCACCTCATCAATGCTGATTTCGCAGTCAGGGCAGGCAAAACTCATACTGAAATTAATAGGGTCTCCGTCAATAACATCAACAATCATCAGCCCGTCGGATAATTTCATGACATTTTCTATGGAATCGGTAAGTCGCCTCTCTATTCCTTCCTTTACAACAAGACGGTCGACAACTATTTCTATATTATGCTTATTATTTTTCTCCAGGGATATTTCCTCGGAAAGTTCGTATATATTTCCGTCAACGCAGACTCTTACATAGCCGCTCTTCCTGGCATTTTCAAAAACCTTTTCATGACGACCCTTACGGCCTCTTACAACCGGGGCAAGAAGCTGGAATTTAGTCTTCTCGGGAAGCTTAAGAATCTGGTCTACCATCTGGTCAATTGTCTGTCTCTTAATCTCCCTGCCGCATTTCGGGCAGTGGGGAACACCTATTCGTGCATAAAGAAGCCTTAAATAATCGTATATCTCCGTAACCGTTCCCACAGTTGAACGGGGATTGCGGTTAGTGGATTTCTGGTCAATGGAAATTGCCGGAGAAAGTCCTTCTATGCTCTCAACATTAGGTTTTTCCATCTGCCCCAGGAACTGTCTCGCATATGAAGAAAGGGATTCCATATATCTTCTCTGTCCCTCAGCATAGATTGTGTCAAATGCAAGCGAGGATTTACCGGAGCCACTTAAACCCGTAAGCACCGTAAAAGAATCTCTGGGTATATCCACATCTATATTTTTAAGATTGTGCTCACAGGCACCTCTGATTTTAATATATTGTCTCTGAAATTTAGCCATTTTTATCAATCGTCTTCCTTATCTCTGTTATTTGGTCACGAATTGCGGCAGCCTCTTCAAAATTAAGGTCTGCGGCAGCTCTGTGCATTTTCTTATTGAGTTCTTTGATGAGTTTCTCAAGTTCTCTGTCATCCATAGACTCAATATCTTTCTTAAGTTCCACGCTGCCCTCATTGGCTGCCTTGGATATGGCGATAAGCTCACGGACGGCTTTCTTAATCGTAGTAGGAGTAATTCCGTGCTTCTCATTATACTCCTGCTGAATCTTACGACGCCTGTTGGTCTCGTCTATGGCTTTCTGCATGGAATCTGTTATGACATCAGCATACATGATTACTCTGCCTTCGGCATTACGGGCAGCTCGGCCGACTGTCTGAATGAGAGATGTCTCAGAACGGAGAAAACCTTCCTTATCCGCATCAAGTATGGCAACAAGGGTGATTTCCGGAATGTCCAGACCTTCCCTCAGAAGATTAATTCCCACCAGAACATCAAATACATCCATTCGCATATCCCTGATAATCTCGGCACGCTCCAAGGTGTCAATATCGGAATGAAGATATCTGACACGGATTCCCGCTTCCTTCATATAGGTGGTAAGGTCTTCCGCCATTCTCTTGGTTAAAGTTGTAATCATGACCTTATTGTTACGGGAAGTCTCTTTATTAACTTCACTTATCAAATCATCTATCTGTCCTTCAACCGGCTTAACGGTAATCTCCGGGTCCAGAAGTCCCGTAGGTCTTATAATCTGCTCAACCCGGTTAAGTTCATGCTCTGCCTCGTAAACCGACGGCGTTGCCGATACAAAAAGCATCTGGTTAATCTTACTTTCAAACTCCTCAAAATTAAGGGGTCTGTTATCCAATGCCGAAGAAAGTCTGAATCCGTATTCAACAAGTGTAGTCTTTCTCGACCTGTCACCGAAATACATTCCTCTTATCTGAGGAACCGTAATATGTGACTCATCGACTATTATAAGAAAATCATCCGGAAAATAATCCATAAGCGTACAAGGCGTGGCTCCGGCCGGCAATCCTGCCAGATGTCTTGAATAATTCTCAATCCCGGAGCAGAAACCGGTCTCTAACATCATCTCCACATCAAAATTAGTCCTCTCACTGATACGCTGTGCTTCTATAAGCTTATCCTCACTTTGGAAATAGGCAACCTGGGCTTTCATTTCCTCACGGATATTCTCTGCCGCCGCCACCAGCTTCTCTCTCGGCACAACATAGTGGGAAGCGGGAAAAATAGCGGTATGCTTAAGTTCAAGCTTCGCCTCTCCGGTAAGAACATCTATCTCCGTAATCCGGTCTACCTCATCTCCGAAAAACTCAACCCTGACAGCCCGGTCGTCACTGTTGGCAGGAAAAATTTCAAGCACATCTCCCCTTACCCTGAAAGTACCTCGCTTAAAATCCATGTCATTCCGCACATACTGCATATCTATAAGCTGTCTTATCACATCATCCCGGTCTCTGACCATTCCGGGACGCAATGAAACAACCATGCTCTTATAATCAATCGGGCTTCCAAGTCCGTATATACATGACACGCTGGCCACAATTATAACATCCCTTCTCTCGGAAAGAGCCGCCGTAGCGGAATGTCTCAATTTATCAATCTCATCATTAATAGCGGAATCCTTCTCAATATAAGTATCGGTAGAAGGAACATATGCCTCCGGCTGGTAATAATCATAATATGATACAAAATATTCTACCGCATTCTCAGGGAAAAATTCCTTCATCTCACCGTAAAGCTGTCCTGCCAAAGTCTTATTATGGGCAATAATAAGCGTAGGTCGGTTCAACGCCTGAATGACATTAGCCATCGTGAAGGTCTTACCGGAACCGGTCACACCGAGAAGAGTCTGAAACTGGTCACCCTCTTCAAATCCCTTAATAAGATTCTCTATAGCCTGAGGCTGGTCGCCTGTGGGCTGAAATTCTGATACCAATTTAAAATGATCCATAATATTATCTAATCCTTTCCGGGGTACAAATAATTATGAACTGAACTGTAATCATTCTACCACAGTTGCAAAGAAAAAGCAAACATTTGTTCGTTATTTCTGCAAATGTCTGCTTTTTTGTTAATTATTATTTCATTTCACCATTTAAATATTTTATTGCGGCTTCAAGCTGGGTGTCTGTTCCGTCCTCATAATATAATTCCGAATCAAACTCTACCACCTCATCCGGGGTAATTCCTACTCCGTGAATATTCCTTCCGTTAGGGGTATAGTAATCTTCAACCGTAATTTTAAAGGCTGAACCGTCTTCCAGAGGAATTATGGACTGCACAATTCCTTTACCAAAAGTCTGGGTTCCGATAATCCTTGCAGCCTGATAATCCTGAAGAGCCCCGGAGAAAATTTCCGACGCACTTGCACTGTTTCCGTTAACAAGAACTGCACAAGGGACATCAAGAATTGTATCCTCATCTGATTTAAATTCATCTTTGTTGCCGTATTTATCCATTGTATATACAATAAGTCCCTCCGGCAGAAGCGTATCCAGCATTTCCGTTACAACATCAAGCATTCCGCCCGGATTGTTACGGATATCAATTATAAGACCTTCCATGCCGTCTTCAGTCAGAGTTTCCATGGCATCCGCAAACTGCCCGGCCGTCTTTCCTTCAAACTGACTTATTAATATATAACCAATATTGTCGTCGAGCATCTCATATTCAACCGTCTGAATTTCAATATTCCGCCTCTCGACTTCAACGTCAAAAGTATCTGTTCCTCTTACTATTGTCAGTGTTACATAGGATCCTTCATCACCCTTAATAAGCTTAACGGCCAAATCCAGATCCATTCCTGTAATATCTGTTCCCTCTACTGCTTTAATAATATCGTCCGGAAGAATTCCGGCTTCCTCTCCCGGCGAACCCTTATACGGCTGTACAACACGGACCTCTCCCGTATCCTCATCCTGCGTAACCACGACGCCTATTCCATAGTAGCTTCCATCAAATCCCTCTTGCATTTCCACATATTCTTCCTCGGTATAATACCGGGAATACGGGTCATTCAATCCTTCAAAAATTGCCTTATAAATATTATTTGCGATTTCTTCTTTATCATAATCATAAAGAAAAAGATAGTCGATATATTCTGAAAGAGTATTTATTTTATCGGTTATTTCTCTTCCCAATACTAAAGACCGGGCTTTATTTTCAGCTTCTCTTTCCCAATATCTGGAAAAAATTACACCAATAATAATTCCGCTTATAACCAGAATAATCAATCCTGAAGTAAGCGCACCCTTTAACATACCTTTTTTATATGCTTTCTTCTCTTTACCGAACTCCATATTTAATGCCTTTCATGCTATTATTCTATTCTGCAAAACAATCCCCCAAGATAATATCCCGGGGGAATTTTACCAATATTAATTAAGGAATTGTAATATAATCACGAGGATTAACAGACTCTCCCTTTATAAAAATACTAAAATGGAGATGAGCTCCCGTTGAATTGCCGGTACTTCCGATGTAACCTATTACCTGACCCGCAGATACCGGCTGTCCTACGGAAACGGCAAGTGATGAACAATGCGCGTACAATGTGGAAACTCCGGTTCCGTGATCTATTTTTACATAATATCCGTATCCGGTTGAAGAAGTTGAATCCGCAATGCTTACAACTCCGTCATATGCAGCAACAATAGGTTTTCCGTAAATTCCGGCCCCTGAAATATCCATACCGTCATGAAGCGTGTAGTATCCCAATATAGGATGCAGTCTGTTACCCCACTCCGATGTAATATAATTATATCCCGGAATCGGCCATGTAAAACCACCTGCGAGCCCTATTGCCTCAAGAGTTTTCTGAGTATCACCGTCTGCATTTCCTCCTGTCTGGGCCGCCTGTCTTTGTTCCTCTTCCCACTGTGCCTTTATCTGGGCAGCAATTCTCTGCTGTTCAGCCAAATCCTTTTCAGCCATTGCTTTAAGTTCTTCTGCGGTACTCTGTTCCTGCTCCAGTTCTGTAAGCTTCTTCTCCTTCTCTTCAAGAACCATATTGGCATATGTCTGCCTTGATTCTACTTCGGCCTGAAGTGAAATCAGGTTGTTCTTCTCTGTCTTAAGAGAAGCCTGTTCATTCTCAAGCGTAACTTTTTCACTCTCAAGGGATGCAAGAAGTGTCTGGATTTTATCTTTAGTACCTGCCAGTGCTTCCATCTGCTGCCTGTCATAGGAGGTTATGCTGGAAACATATTCTGCAGTTCCGAGTAAATCCGATAAATCTTCTGAGCCGAAAATCATATCCAGAAAGGTTTCTTCTCCGCACTCATACATATACTGTATTCTTTTTTTCATTGCATCGTACTGTTCTGCTTCTTTGGTCTTGGTTGCATCCAGTTCTTCCTGCATTGCATCAATGTTCTTCTGTTTATCGTCTATTTCAGCCTGCTTATTGTTAATCTCAACTGTCTTGGCATCAATTTGGGCCTGATAATCCACTATCTGGCTGGTGTAATCAGCCATCATTGTATCCAGTTCGGTTATATATCCCTGGACATCAGAAATATTCGCCGAAATCTCCGTAAGCTGACTTTTAAGTTCTTCTATTTTCTGGGCTGTAGCGTCAGCATTATTCTGGGCATCCTCAACATCCGTCTGGTCAACTGCCTTAACATGAATAACCGAATCGGTTCCTGCAATTGCAAATAAAAGAAAGCCCGTTAACACTGTTCCGATAATTTTATACTTTCTTTTCATTGAACGCCTCCTTTGTATGTGCTTTACTTCTTCAGATGCTTTCCAAGGGATAAAATACTGCCTATAAATCCCAGACCCACTCCCAACACAAGCGCAATAGGAACAAATGTCTTAAAAAGTTCTCCTACAGGCATAAATGTAAGAATGGTGGAAAGGAATGAAAATTTACCTAAAATATACTCAACAACATTTCCGTAAACAGCATATACGATTATCAGCGGAAGAATGGCACCTGCCGCACCTATTATTATTCCTTCCACTATGTACGGAGCACGAATAAACGCATTGCGGGCTCCCAAAAGCCTCATGATGGTTATCTCTTCATTACGCACGGTAATTCCGATTGCAATTGTATTATTTATAAGGAATAATGCAACCGCAAAAAGTACAGCAAGAACAACAATCGAAACCAGACTTACAAGCTTACTGATTTCAGAAAGGCTTTCAGCCGTTACATCGGAACTGTTCACCTTGCGGACACCGTCTATACCTTCAATATATTGAACCAATGCATCCTGCGTCTGGGCATTTTCAAAATACACCTCATATGATGCCGAATTTCTTAAAGGGTTATCATCCTCATATCCTTCGGCCAGTTCCATGTATTCCTCGCCAAAGTATTTTTCTTTATAATTTTCCCATGCTTCGTCCGCAGATGTGTAATGAACAACCGTAACGCCCTCATATTCCCTGATTGAGTTACCTATTGAAGTAATTCTTTCTTCAGAAATATCATAGTCAAAAAATACTTTTACACATAGTGACTCGGACATCTGTTCAACCATGTAATTTACATTGGAAGTTATGGAATAAAACAAACCAAGTATAAAAATACATAATGCCATGGTTGCAACCGACGCCAGGGAAAAAATTCTGTTACGGCCTATATTTTTGAGACCCTGCTGCAGACAGTATCCTAATGATCTAAATTTCATACTCGATACCGCCTTCCTCCACATCGTGGGTGATTACGCCATCGCGTATTGTAATCGTCCTTTTTCTCATTGCCCGGACAATTTCCATATTATGGGTTACTACCACAACAGTCGTTCCCTGTTCATTGGCACTCTCAAGAAGCTTCATGATTTCCCATGAATTTTCCTCATCAAGATTACCTGTAGGTTCGTCTGCCAGAAGAATAGCCGGCTGGTTAATTAAAGCCCTGGCAATGGCAACACGCTGCTGCTCTCCACCTGAAAGCTGCTTGGGATTGGTCTTATATTTGTCCAGAAGGCCTACCATGGACAGAATTGCCAGAACCTTGGAACGGATTCTTCTGTTGGGAGCCTCAATTACTTTCTGGGCAAATGCAATATTCTCATATACATTTCTGTCTTCAAAAAGTCTGAAATCCTGAAATACAACACCTATATCGCGTCGAAGATACGGCAGCTTTGACTTCTTAATCCTGCCTATATTTTTGCCGTTAATTATTATTTTACCTGATGTAGGTTCTAATTCCTTAAGCAGAAGTTTTATTAAAGTGGACTTTCCGGAACCACTGGTTCCTACTATAAATACAAACTCTCCCTTATCAATATGCAGGGATATATCATTTAATGCAGGAACACCCGTTGAATATGTCTTATATACATTTTGTAAATCTATCATTGTAATTAGTCCTTACTCATTCCAGTATCTTATTAAGCTGATTATTTACCGGCGCGCCATAAGCTAATTATAAACGGCATACAAATCAATAATCAACTGATTCCATATATTTCATGTATTTTACAACCATAAGTGCGATTTTGAATGTAATCGCATCTTCGAAAATTCTTAAGTCAAGACCGGTACTTTTCTGGATTTTATCCAGTCTGTATACAAGTGTGTTTCTGTGAATAAAAAGCTGTCTGGATGTCTCTGACACATTAAGACTGTTCTCAAAGAATTTATTAATTGTGGAAATTGTCTCGTCATCAAAATCATCCGGTGACTTTCCTCCGAAAATCTCCTTGATGAACATTTTACAAAGAGGAATCGGAAGCTGGTATATAAGTCGTCCGATACCAAGATTGCTGTATGCAACCACATTTCTGTCGCTGTAGAAAATCCTTCCTACATCAAGAGCCATCTTAGCCTCTTTGTAAGATCTTGAAACTTCCTTAATTGAATTAACTATGGTTCCGTATGCTATATGAACCTTGCTCATTGCCTCTGTATTCAATGTATCAAGTACTACATAGGCAATCTGCTCCATGTCTTTGTATGTCTCATTAGGCTTTACTTCTTTAACTATAATGATATTCTTCTCATCAACAGCCGTAATGAAGTCCTCTGTCTTGGTAGCAAAAAGTGTACGCACGGTCTCAAGGGCATTGCTGTCCTTCTCGTGCTTGGTTTCAATTATGAAAACAATACGCTTAACTTCCGTATCAATATGCAGTTTCTTCGCGCGATTATAGATATCCACCAAAAGCAGGTTGTCCAAAAGAAGATTCTTGATAAAATTATCTTTATCAAATCTCTCCTTATACGCAACCAGAAGGTTCTGAATCTGAAACGCCGCAATCTTGCCTATCATATATACATCATCGCTTCCGCCTCTTACCAGAAGCACATACTCCAACTGACTGTCATCAAAGACCTTAAAAAACTGACAGCCGGAAATTACCTGACTGTCCGCAGGCGAATCTACGAAGGTCACAACTGCATCCTCATAAGCGTCCACTCCCTGAAACGTGGTGGCCAGTGCCTTTCCGTCTGTATCCATAATACATAAATCAATTCTCGTTATTGACTTAAGCCCCTCAATTGTATTTTGAAGTATCTGATTTGAAATCATCTGCTCACTCCTTTTTCCGAAATGCCATACTTTTACACATATATCTATATATTAAATCATATTTGTGAAAAATAAAAGTCCAAATCAAAAAAAATAATTATTTGATGAATTCCACATATTCGTCTGTTTTTTCCTGTCTTATGAGTATTCCTATATTATTAAATGTATCTTTTGATATATTGTATGAGGCAAGCGTATACCTGAATAACCGGCACGAACCGCTTATTACATAAGCACTTGTATACGGAGAAAATTCCGCATCCACAATTTTTTCCACCTCCCATACAAGCTCTCCCGACTCACCGATACTTAATTCTCCTCCAAAGGAGCCTTCTGCCATGTAAAACTCCTGCGGTTCTCCCGATTCCGGATTACATACAAGAAGAGTTGCCGTATAATTCTCTCTTAATAATGATACAATATCAGATTTGGAGATTCCGCCATCCCCGGCACTATGCATAATTTTATCCAGCACATAATATATTTCATCAATATTTCCGGCATCCTGTTTAACGGAATACTTAGGCACAGAATAAGCAGACAGATAAATATTTCCGGAATATTCCATCATATCGGTAATATAGTAAAAGCAGTCATTACCTTCGTAGCAGAATGATTTAGTGACATTTCCCGCCTTATCAACCTTAAAAATCACCTCCTGTTCACTTCCCGTCAGACTGACGAGCTGCAGAATGTATCCGTCTTTAAGTCTTGCAGCATTTTCAATACTTTTGTCCTTTGCCGGTATTTTACTCAAATCAGTAACATTGCCTTCTTTGTCATACCGGCTAATCCATATATATTCCGAATCTCCCCGGCCGAAAACCGCATAGCTTCCGTCTTTGTTCTCAACTATTGCCTGAATATATTCATAATCAAATCCGTTATCGGCTTTTTCTTTCCAGAGTACATTGCCCGAATTGTCAGCCTTAAGTATCCATGCATACTGTTTTTGTTCGCTGTTCCACACAGGTGTTGCCCCATATACGATAACTCCGTCTTCAACTTCCTCATATCCGTCTATGTAAAATTCACTTACTGCAATTTGCCATACAAGCGTATCTCCCACATACTTTTCAAAATAACTTTTATCATGTATTTCAAATCCAAGTTCACTGTCATATTTTTCATCATAGTAATACCGGTAGCTGACATCATCTCCGGATTTATTAACCGTATTCAGTCCGTTGCCGTTTTTGCAATTCCACAAATCCTCCAAGAGTTCCGGAGTGGGCTCATCCTGAAATATTTCATATCCCTCAACAGTGCTGTTTATAATACACTTTTCAATTACCTCCGCCGTTTTAAAATATGTAAAACTGCTTGTTGTAATATCCTTGTATACCGCCTTTATTTCCCCCCTGGAGAGCCCTTGTGTTGGCAAATCATTATCATTAAAAAAACTCACAGCTGCTTTATATTCCTTAACTTCTGCCGCATAAGTCCTTATCCCGAATCCGGCAACTGTTGCAAGCAGAATTCCTGCTGCCACAGGAATGAGTCTCTTTATTTTTCTGTACTTTTTTGTCTTGTTATGTTCCTGACAGTTTATTTGGGAAAATACATTTTTTTGAATTCTTTCCATTGAGATTTCGTCAACCGTTTCGGATGTAATATTTTCCTCAAGAACAATGTCAATCTCTTCAGCATCAGTTTCATCAAAAATTTCTGTTAATGTTTTTTTCATCAAAAATCACCTCCGAATTTCTCGCGCAGTTTTTTTATGGCCCTGTGTGTCCTTGTATCTATATTTGCAACTGTCATGTTCATCTTTTGGGCTATTTCCTTTGATGATTGCGAGAGATAAAATTTTCTCACTATTATTTCACAATCAGGATTCCCAAGATCCTTAACCGCCTTCATTACATTACGGCGCAATTCCTTGTTTTCAACGCTTAACTCAAGAGAAAATCCGTCCGCATACTGCTCGTTTACACCTTCCGCATCAAGAAAAACCAGTTCTTTATCCCTATAACTCCTTCTAAGGCAGTCAGTTGCATTATTCTTCGCAATTACGCACAGCCACGCTTTAATACTTCCGCAAGACAAATCATATCTGTCAAGCGACATATAAAATTCACTGAAAGTGTCTGCCACACAGTTTTCTATATCAGAAACGGAAAACACGGAAGACAGCATTTTACTTCTTACCACTGCATAAACGAGTCCCATATACTGTTCCATCAATATTTTCATTCCTTTTTCAGGTTCTTTATGTAGTTTCTTTATAAGTTTATCATCCTGCATTTATTTTCCTACTTTCTGATTGATTATGCTGAACCGGTTCAAATATTACTTCGTCATAAATCCGGAAATCTTACATGTTTTTTTGAAAGCAAAGAAAATCGGCCACATCACTGTGACCGATTCCTTATTTCATGACTGTATTACAGCCTTATATGTTACTCATATTATCCGATTAGTGGAGAATTACCTGTTCTGTCTCCTTATCGAAGATATGAAGCTTAGTCATATCAATTGCAAGCTTGATTGTATCTCCAGGACGAGCTGTTGTACGAGGATTTACTCTGGCTGTGCAGCTTACCTGATCAATATCGAAGTAAAGGAATACTTCGGCACCAAGTAATTCGTAAACCTTAATGTTAGCTTCAATTACGCTGTCAGGAGAAGCGTTGATAAACATCTCTGTATCATTTAAATCTTCAGGACGGATACCCATGATAACTGTCTTATCAACATATCCTGCCTCGATTAACTTCTTAGCCTTAGCTTCAGGAAGCTTGATTGAGTTGCTTCCGAACATTAATACTACATCATTGCCTGACTGAACTACCTTAGCATCAAGAAGGTTCATCTGTGGAGATCCGATGAATCCTGCTACGAATACATTACATGGTCTGTCATAAAGTTCCTGTGGTGTATCTACCTGCTGGATGATACCATCCTTTAATACTACGATTCTTGTACCAAGAGTCATAGCCTCTGTCTGGTCATGTGTTACATAGATGATTGTAGCCTGAAGTCTCTGATGAAGTTTCTGTATCTCAATACGCATCTGTACACGAAGTTTTGCATCAAGGTTGGATAATGGCTCATCCATAAGGAATACCTTAGGATTACGAACGATAGCACGACCCATGGCAACACGCTGTCTCTGACCACCTGAAAGAGCCTTTGGCTTACGGTCAAGGAGCTGTTCAATACCAAGAACCTTAGCTGCTTCGTGAACTAACTTGTCAATCTCTGCCTTAGGTACTTTTCTTAATTTCAGACCGAATGACATATTGTCATATACTGTCATATGAGGATACAGAGCGTAGTTCTGGAATACCATCGCAATATCTCTGTCCTTAGGTTCAACATCGTTAACTAATTTATCTCCAATCCAGAGTTCTCCGGAAGAAATTTCTTCCAAACCTGCAATCATACGGAGTGTTGTTGATTTACCACAACCTGAAGGTCCTACGAAAATGATGAATTCTTTGTCTGCAACTTCAAGGTTGAAATCTTTAACGGCAACGAAACCGTTAGGATATACTTTACATACATTTTTAAGTGATAAGCTTGCCATAATATGCCTCCTATTAAATATTCAGTGATATCTTCTCACATCTGTTATTATAATACACTTTTCGAATATTCAATTCCATATTGTAAATTACCAAAATTTTTTTCATAAATTGTTCAAGTTGCATAGTTGTTTATAAATATTTAATATTTACTGCAATTTTTCACGAAAAAATCCATTTTCTTATTGTTAATTTTCAATATTTGTTGTAAAATAGCATTACAAATATGAAAGGAGATTGTGTCAATGGATATTGCATCTTTATCAATGTCTATGTCGGCTTCATCACTTATGAACGAAGTATCGATGCAGGTTCTGGATATGAGCCTTGATAACATGCAGGAATTAGGCGACGGCATGCGTAAAATGTTAGAAATGTCAGTTAATCCTAATGTAGGAAGTAATATTGACATATCTCTCTGATACTAATTCCCGGCAGACAGTTTATGAAAGAGAGCACGGAATGTGTTCTCTTTTTCTTTTTCAATTATATCTATAAGTACGGTTTCTCCCTTTCTTACCCAATTAAACAGTGTCAGAAAATGAGTTTCCGAAGGATATGCCCGAAACCCGTTTTTCCCCATAATAATAAGGGAATTTTTAAAATCGCCTCTGTAGTCTTCTTTGTCAAATGCAATATACAGCAAATCCCCTTCTTCCGGATCTTTTCCCCTTGTCTTAACAATCGTGTCAATAAATTCCGTATTATTCATACTATCCTCCATTACATCATTAATGTGCTGCAGGTATAAAAGATTATATTCCTACTCCTCTCTTCTACCTTACTTGTAAAGCTGATTCCACTAATAGTATACATTATAATTCAAATATATACAATTTGTTTCTGGAAATTATCGGAATGTAATTTAAGTTATTTTTAAGAAAGGTTTTATAACTCAGGGAGTAACAAATGAATCAGATAAAACAAATTCTTTCATATCGCTTAAAATCATTTCGTTTTGAACATGGTCTTTCCCAGGAGGAAGCCGCCGAAAAATTCAACATAAGCCTTCAATATTACGGAAGAATAGAGAGAGGAGCCGTTCCCGGCAAAAAAACATTATTATCAATATATGATATTCTTGGATGCACATTCTCAGAAATACTAAATGACATGGCACTGCATGAAAAATTTACCGTAGACGGTCTTAATGATAAACAGGTTGAAGACATTATGGATATTCTCAACTGTCTCTGTAAACACCCGGAAATCATAACATGCATTAAAAACATAGTATACATACTGAACCAAAGCAACTAAAAAAAGCCCTGCAACGACCATTATCACAAAATCAGTCTGCAGGGCTTTGTTATTTTTGTTTTTATTTTGCTACAATTGCTTCAACTTCAAGCAATACATCCTTCGGAAGTCTTGCAACCTCAACACATGAGCGTGCAGGATACGGTTCTTTAAAAAACTTAGCGTAGATTTCGTTAATCTTGCCAAAATCATTCATTTCCTTAATAAATACCGTAGTTTTAACAACTTTATCCATTGTTGCCCCTGATGCTTCTACCAGATTGGTAAGATTGGAGAACGCCTGTGTTGCCTGTGCTTCCACACCTTCAGGAATCACTCCCGTGGCAGGGTCTACAGGAATCACTCCTGATGTGAATACCATTCCGTTAACTTCAATTGCCTGTGAATAAGGTCCTATTGCTCCCGGAGCCTTATTTGTACTGATTACCTTCTGCATAATTTTATCTCCTTTTCTTATATTGTATCAAAAAGAATACAGCATCCGTCTAAAAAACTATTTTAACCGTATTCCCGATTCCTCAATTACTATCCTGCCTTCTTTAAGAAGATGACCGCATGCTCTTTTAAATGCAGCCTTGCTCATCATAAGCTCTTCCCTGATTCTCTCAGGATCCGATTTGTCGTTAAGAGGGAGCGTTCCTTTATTATTTGCAAGGGCTTTAAGAACAATATCCGAATCCACATCAATCTGCAGATATGCCGGCGCCCTTAAATCAAGTTCCAGCTTCCCGTCCTTTGTGACATTTGAAACAAAAGCTTCCACTTCATCTCCGATTTCTGTTCTTCCGTAAAATGCCTTTTTAGGTATCAGTCCCTGAAAAACATTGTCCACTGCCACAAACATACCGAATTTATCAATATACTCATATGCGGTTCCGCGAACCTTATCTCCCGCTTTGTACCGGTCGGTTCCCGAAAGAAAATGATAAAGCTTCATGGTCGCACAAAGTCTGTTACTTTTATCTATATACAGAGCTACAGGATAACTTTTTCCCGGTACCACCTTAACAGTCTGTTCTTTAAAAGGTAAAAACAAATCTTTCTCAAGGCCCCAGTCAAGGAACGCTCCTATTCCGGTTACATCCTTTACCTGAAGTGTTCTTATCTGTCCCAGGGTAATAAGCGGTTCCTTTGTTGTGGCAATAAGTCGGTCCATGGAATCCCTGTACACAAAAACCGTTACGGAATCGCCCGGTTCTATTTCAGGGTCCGCATATTTGGCAGGCAGAAGGACCTTCTCATCTTCTTTACCCAGATATACGCCGAAATCTGTTTTATTTACCACCATAAGCGGTTGTATTTTACCTAACTGAATCATAAAAATCCTTTCTATCCGAGCAAAAATTCTACTGTTGCAAAACTTTCTCCGTCATCTCCTCTGAGGTCTGCGGTCCACAGCTTTTCTTCCTTATGCAGATATACATGGAATGTATCTCCCATAACGGCAGATTTTTTATATTCCGCACGGAGCTGTTTCGGGAGTCCGGTAAATCCCGTTGCTTCCATAACAGTACGAATATATTCGCAATTATTCACATGATGATTGGTATCTATCTGGCTCAACCTTACCGGAAGAACGGCACACTCTTCCATATCATCATAAAGTTTAATTTTACGGGGAGCATACTCCATCTCCAGTTTCACATCTTCAGAATTATATGCAGCCTTCTCCTCATCTGTAATTC
>JBJENE010000015.1:0-18731 GCA_051880035.1 Butyrivibrio sp. | reverse complement strand
CACCGAAAACAAAGTGCGGTTTGTACCTCCCACAATGTGCCGTCTGACACAATAATAACTGCAAATTTAAGCAAGTTATCATCTGCCTTATCGTAAAATTTAACTTCTACCATTTTCCTTTTTAACAACTCCCTTCTGCTTACAATTAAATTATTAGCTACCAGTAGATAGTTAGGAAGTTCCTCTAATTGCTTTTTATCAAAAACACTTTTTTTCAAACATCCAAATTTCTTTAACTCACTACAATTCTTTAAAATAATATCTAAGCAAACATCCGTCTCTTTTTCCTCAAACCACTGTTTCCAATTTTCTCTTTTTTCATTAGAAATAAGATTTTTCCCTTTTCCGTTAATTTCTGGATTTAAGATATCTGTGAAAAGCAAGTCTATTCTATCATTGTAATGCCATTTCCCTAACCATCCTTTTATTTTATTATATTCACCATCTGGACATGGCATATAATTTCCAATAGTATTAACATTTCTAGCATATCTTTCTATTTGTACACAAAATACTGTTATCCATTTCTGAGTTTCACGTATTCCCTTATTCTTTAACATCACCTCTAAATTATTTTCATTTAACAGTTCTATCCAATTTTCCTTATCTTGGTACCTTTCTTTTTCTCCTATAGAAATACATATAGTTTTAAACAGCGTATACAATATCTGTCTAATTGGAAATATCGCATCAATCCAGTTATTATCCCAATTCAATTTTTCTAGAAGTTCTTTATCATTTCTTAATACAATATCCGCATCTGTTTTCGCGCACAAATCATATGCTAACCATTTTTTCAAGTTGCTCATAGTATTTAATTCTATGAACTCCGAATAGCACAATTTATCCTTAAAATCACATTCAAATACATCTATCATTCTCTCACCTTTGCGTTGCACCAAAATCTTTCCATCTTGAACCAACACTGCAACTGTTCTTAAATCACATATGTATTCATCCGATGAAAACAACCAATCTTTATCCTTCATTTAGACTTCTTCCAAATCAACTATTCTATATTCACAGCATCCAGGAATTCGAACGATATCCGTCTCAACTTTTCCGGAAAATTTTACTTTACTTGGCAACCATGCACTCCTATATGGCCTAAACACAACACCTTGTATAACTCTATCCGGAAGAGGTATATCTTTATTCTCCTCAAATAATACTGGCTCCTCAATTTCAAAATCTTCATCAAACAGATCTCCTGGTAATGTTATTTCACAATTTTCTTGAAGCATTATTCCATCATATACAAAATCAATAGCGTCGTACAATTCGTTCAATTCATTAGAATCTGATATATATTTTAAGTCGAATTGAATTTCGTAATAATTTTCTATTGCTTTCAATTTATTCATTCCTGATAGCCAAAATTCAAACATTGTTTTTACATGCTGTTTGCTTGTCCACATCTTTCCTGGATGACCAGAAGGACATACCATCTGTAATCCCTGTTCATCATCAATAGCAACTCTAACTTCACCCGAATCAAGGCATTTTCTAACCAATTCAAAGTTATTCAATCTTTCAGATACACGTTTATCTAGAATATGATAACCTATTTCAAAATTAATTAATTCATGATTTGAATACAGTATGTCAATGTCAATATAGTGACTTGTAAACAAATATCTTGTCATATCATTGCAATAATACTCAGTAACTTCACCAATAGTCAGCGGAAAAATCATATTGTCAATATATAACTTTGCCTTATATACTGCTCTTGGAATATCAATCATATAAGTTGGTATTCCATAGCGTATATCATTTTGAAGCATAGAATTGGTTATATTTAAAAACCTACTCACTAGTTGAACATTCGTTAATCCTTCAGCATTTTTGCCCATACAATTTCTAACATATGTTAATGTTTCATTCGGAAGAGTTAATTCTGAATCTTCTGTAATAATTTGATATGAATGTTCCTCCATAACTCTAAATTTCGAGTCAACATTTCCTACTTCTTGTCCATTTTCTTTTATTGAGAGTAGCTTCTCATATGATATACTCCATAGTTCTGATTTATTAGGTAAGTCCTCTACTTTCGAGTTGATAATTTCATAATCCACTGATACTGGGTTAAAAAAGTAAGCTCTAAAATCTTCTCCGTCCGTTTCAACATATGCTATAGCTTTTGTCCACATTGTATAAAACTGGGCCTGTCCCATATCTTCTGGCATTTGCCCTGGTTTCTTTGCCTCTACAATCAAAAGACTATGTTCTCTAACCCATTCTTTATTTGCTTGGGTATTTGTTCTATGTTTTCCAAAGGATTTATCCATAAAAAACACGAAATCTGCATCTTTCGCTCTAAGTGCTTCTCTACCACCATATCCATATACCGGAAACTCCTCACCCCGTAATTGGGACGAATACCCTAATGCTTCCATCAGCGGAATAATGAGTTTTGAACGAACTTCTGCCTCTGACTGTATTTCCGATAATCTATACTCATCTACAATTGCTTGAATTGCATCCTTATCATACGTTCTATCCAAAAACTCTACCTCCTTTTTATTTGACACTTTGCTATTTTTATCTTACTAACTTTTTCTATTATACCAAAAACACTCCCAGATTTCCACCTGAGAGTGCCTCTACATAATTCCTATTCAACCACCCAAACAACCTTCCTCTTCTTCCGTTCTATATTGTTACCTCCGCATGTACGGTGCTTTTACTGATGCCGAAGTTCTTGGCAGCCTGCCTTACCGTTGCCCCGTACTCCACTATATACTCCGCCAGTTGAATCGCTCTTTCTTCAATATATCCTTTCAATAAATTCTCCCTGCATGGCTGTTTGTACATTCTATGCAAGGGATTTTTATTTATTCTTTTTTCTCTAAATACCGGCTTGCATCTTTATTATTATATCTATTTATTTTTGCTTTTTCTGCCTTGGCAGCTTTCAAAATCTCAGCAGACATTTCGCACCTCGCTCTCTACAATATTAAATCGTATAAATTCAGGTATTGCATTCGCAAGTGCTTTTTCTTTAATACTTGCATCTCCGGTTGCCGCATATGAAACAACTACACTCGCAGGAAAATATAGTTTTTCAAGCTTCTGAGAACGAATATCATTATAATTTGTGCAAATAGGCAAACTGTTAATTCTGGATAAATAGTCAATCATTGCCAACAGATATAATGCTTCTCTATACCATTTGCGCTCATAAAGCCTCCGTATTTCATCCGTCTCAAGGGTTTCGATAATAAAATCAATATCGCCCAGGTCCTTCACATGATGGCAAGTGTTGCTCTTAAATGTCTCAAAAGAACATCTGTAATAGTTGTCATTGCGCCCCCGCTTTCTTTGCTTAAACGATATCTCGACATATTCTCTTTTTCGAGTAAATCATTTATAATCATCAGCTTTCCCTCCTTTTTTATAGCATATCGGTCAACCGAACTAGTGCCAACGATAAATTCTTTTCACTCTATCTATAAATACGAAATCTTTTGCCGGAAAACATCAATGCCCTAAATCACACCGACAGCAGTGAATATTCTTCCAGATTCCATACCTTATCCGCCACATCCATGTAAAATTCCGGCTCGTGGCATACAAGCAGAACCGCACCTTTATATGCTTTAAGGGCCCGTTTAAGTTCGTCCTTTGCATCCACATCAAGGTGGTTGGTAGGCTCATCCAGAAGAAGGATGTTAGTCTCTACATTAAGAAGCTTGCAGAGACGGACTTTCGCCTGTTCGCCGCCGCTAAGGACTTTTACCTTGCTTTCGATGTGGTTGGTGGTAAGTCCGCATTTTGCAAGTGCCTGGCGCACCTCATACTGGGTCATGGAAGGGAATTCATCCCATATTTCTTCGATACAGGTATTTTCACCCGGCTTAATTTCCTGTTCAAAATATCCCTTGTAAAGGTAATCGCCAAGTTCGGCCTTACCGCCAAGAGGTTTAATTAGTCCCAGAACGCTTTTCAGGAATGTGGTTTTACCGATTCCGTTGGTCCCCACGAGTGCGATTTTTTCGCCACGCTCCATACGAAGGTTAATAGGCTTTGAAAGAGGTTTGTTTTTATCATACCCAATGACAAGGTCACTTGTTTCAAAAATAACTTTTCCTGAAGCTCTTGCCTCTTTAAAAATAAATTCCGGCTTCGGTTTTTCTTTTGCCAGTTCAATGATGTCCATTTTATCAAGCTTTTTCTGTCTCGACATAGCCATATTTCTTGTTGCGACTCTTGCCTTATTCCTTGCCACAAAATCCTTAAGCTCGCCGATTTCCTGCTGCTGGCGGCGGTAGGCTGCTTCAAGCTGCGCTTTTTTTACCGCATAAACCTCCTGAAACTTCTCGTAATCTCCCACATATCGGTTAAGCTCTGTGTTTTCCATGTGATATATTATGTTAACCACGCTGTTAAGGAATTCCATATCATGTGAAATCAGGATAAAAGCATTCTCATATTCCTGAAGATATCTTTGAAGCCACGCAATATGGTTTTCGTCAAGGTAGTTGGTCGGCTCGTCCAAAAGAAGAATGTCAGGTTTCTCCAGAAGAAGCTTTGCCAGAAGGACTTTTGTTCTCTGGCCTCCGCTCAGTTCCGTGACATCCTTATCAAGTCCCAGCTCCAGAAGTCCGAATGCCCTGGCTATTTCCTCTACTTTGGAATCTATTACATAGAAGTCATGGTTGGTCAGAAGGTCCTGGATTGTTCCGGATTCCTCCATCATTGCATCCATTTCCTCGGGTGAAGCTTCTGCCATGGCTTCAAAAATGGAAGTCATTTTCGCCTCAAGTTCATACAAAAATGAAAATGCAGAACGAAGCACATCGCCGATTGTCATTCCGCGTTCAAGCACGGAATGCTGGTCAAGATAACCCACGCGGACATTTTTGGCCCATTCAACTTTTCCCTCGTCAGGCTGAAGTTTTCCCGTAACTATATTCATAAATGTGGATTTTCCCTCTCCGTTGGCACCAATCAATCCAATATGTTCACCCTTCAAAAGCCGGAATGAAACCTTGTCAAAAATCGCCCTGTCACCAAATCCGTGACTTAAATTTTCTACATTAAGTATCATCACTTTTCTCCTATGTTAAATTAAAATAAATCCTGCCAAAAGCATAACTGCCAGGAATAAAATATTGGCGGCAGTGAACCAAATCATGTATTTTCCTTTTCTGGAATGCTCTTCCGCCCCATAAATTCTGTAAGAAATAAGACTTGCCATTGAGGCGATTATCGTTCCGAGACCGCCTATGTTGGTTCCGTATAAAAGAGCCCTGCCGTTCTCCGTAAATCCGGACAAAAGCACTGCTGCCGGCACATTACTTATTATCTGGCTAAGTCCCACTGCGGTAAGAAACTCGTTCTTTTTCATAATGCTCCCAATAAAAGTTCTTACCATGGTTATATTTTTAATGTTTCCTACAAAAATAAAGAACGCCACAAATGTAATTAACAGCACATAATCAACCTTTTTAAAAACTGCCGGACCGTATATTACCATGCCTGCAATCGTGATTATAAGCAAAATTCTGTAATCAAGTATTTTAACCACACAAAGAATGCAAGCCGTAAATGTCAGTCCGATAATTACATATCTCCAAGGTTTTTCTTTTGTTATGTCTTTTACTTCCGAAACAAGCTTAACATTTTTAGCCGCCGGAAAAATAAGCATGGCTACGCAAAGAAAAATCATGGCAACAAGGGCAAGCGGCAGCATTCCTTTTAGAAACCCCACTATTCCCATATCATATTTCGTATATAAAAATACATTCTGCGGATTCCCGATTGGTGTGGCCAGACTTCCCAGATTTGCGGCTATTGTCTGTAAAACCGTTATCTGTATCATATATTTTGTCTGTCCGGTTCTTTTAAGTAACAAAATTCCAAAAGGCACAAAAGTTATAAGTGCTACATCATTTGTAATAAACATTGCACCAAAAAAGCAGACCATTACCAACACAAACGCCATTCCTCTTACGGAACTTATTTTCCGGGTAATAACATCAACTGTTTTTTCAAGAATTCCGCTTTTCTCAACAGCAGCTACCACCGCCATGAGGCAGAATAAAAGAACAAGAACCCTGAAATCAATGTATTCAAGATATTCTTTTGAAGGTGGTACAAAAAAGGCGGATACTGCCGCAAGTATAACGGCGACACAAAAAACCGTCTCTTTTTTCAAAAAAGAAAAAACTTTTTTCATCTTTTCAACATCTCCCGATTCTTATGTATTCTACCATACTGCATATTTGTAGTAAATTAAAAAATTTTCTGAATATTTTCTTTTTTTATATACAATTTTCTGATATAATAGGATTATTCTTTAAAGAGCGGAATAATATTGTAAAAAGGAGGATGTACTTTATGTTAAAAGGTAAAATTGCAGTTGTAACCGGCGGAACAAGGGGTATCGGTTATTCCATTGTCAGGAAATACCTCGAAAACAATGCTACCGTTATTCTTTTCGGTTCCAAAGAGGCCACGGTAACCAAAGCTCTCGAACAACTAAAAAGTGAAAACAAGGATTGGGAAGTTTTTGGTTACTGGCCTGAACTCACTGATGAGGAATCAATGCGAAATACTATTTTCAAAATCAAAGAAGATTTTGGACGAATTGATATTCTTGTTAACAACGCAGGTATTTCTGACAGTACCAAAATAGGTGACTACACCGGAGAATTATTTTCAAAGATTTTGGATTTAAATGTTAAGGCAATATTCAATGCCGTAATGCCGACCGTTCAGATTATGAAAGAACAGGGCGGCGGATGCATCATTAACACGAGTTCCATGGTAAGCATATGCGGCCAGCCGGGCGGTGTTGCCTACCCAACCAGCAAGTCTGCAGTGAACGGTCTTACCTGGTCCCTTGCAAGGGAGCTTGGTCCGTTTAACATCAGAGTAAATGCAGTTGCTCCCGGAATCACCAAGACAGATATGGTTGCTGCTCTCCCCGAGCAGATGATAAAACCTTTAATCAACGCCATCCCGCTCAGAAGAATCGGAGAGCCGGAAGATGTGGCAAATGCCTTTGTTTTCCTGGCGAGCGATATGGCGTCCTATGTAACAGGTGAAATTCTTTCCGTTGACGGAGCGATGAGGACATAAAGGAAAGGGCTGAAAAATCTGTTGGAAAGAACGCTTTCGCTTAGTTGATGCTCGTAACAGTACTAAGACTGCATAATACGCAGTCTAAGTACTGACGGCATCAAATATCTTTCCAACAGATTTTTTCAGCCTTTTTGAGGGTTTCTCCCCGGAGCCGGAAGAACGCTTTCTCTTTGTTGATTCCCGTTTCAGTGTTAAGATTACATAGAATATAGCCTAAGTACTGACGGCATCAAATATCTTTCCAACAGATTTTTTCAGCCTTTTTGAGGGTTTCTCCCCGGAGCCGGAAGAACGCTTTCTCTTTGTTGATTCCCGTTTCAGTGTTAAGGTTACATAGAATATAGCCTAAGTACTGACGGCATCAATCTATGTCTTTCCCGGTGTATTTCAGATAAGCAATAATTATTCCGGCTATTCCGATGACTGCACCGATTGTAACCAGGGTGCCGTCCAGACTGCCGCTTGATACAATATCAGCTCCTTCGCAATATCCAAACGGTGTTATATATTTCAGAAACTCAACTTCTTCAGTAATGTTTGCGATCAGGTTCAGAAAATACATCATTGCGGCGATTCCCAAGCCTACTCCCACACCGCCTTTGCGAAGAAATGCCGAAATACCGAAACAAATCCCTGCCAGTTCAATCTGGAGCAGATAATAAGCGAGATGCAGCAGGCTGATTTCTTTCCATGGAATCTCCTCTCCGACAGCGGCTATGGAACCGACGGCAAGCGCATAAATAATCATATTCATAGCTGTTATCTGAATTAAAACAGCTATCAGCTTTTCCGTAATAATCCTTTTGCGGCTGACAGGATGAGTGAACAGAAATTCCGCTGTTTTGTCTTTTTCTTCTTTGCCAAGAATTCCTACTGCACAGAGAGTCGCATAAAATGCACCGCCGAGGCCCAGAATATTGCCGCATTCAACAGAATAAAACCCGATGAGCGTTCCGAAGTTTAAGCGGTCCATACCGAATGCCTCGGTAAAAGAACCCATGGAAGCAAATACATCATTGACACTGTCCATCTGTCCCTTCATTTCCGGAAACAGAAAGATGCAGATTACAAGAAGAAATCCAATAGAAGCCGTCCAGATGAAAAAAGAGGTTTTGCCTTGCTTCAGTTCGTGTTTAACAAGTGTCATACCGTTTCACCGTCCTTTTCATAATAGTGCATGAATACTTCTTCAAGATCCGGCTCCGATATTGTCAGATCTGTAATATTGCCTGATGAAAGAACCTGCATAAGTGCGTTAATCTCTCCGCTGTAAAGGAAACTTAGCGAACCGTCTGCTTCCTGTCTGTCGCGGATTCCGTCAAGACGGCTTATGTCTGCATTCCCGTGTAACGAAACACGCTTCGCATTGGTTTTGGACAGGGCATCCACACTGTCACAGGCTATGATGTTTCCATCCCGGATAATCGCGGCTCTGGTGCAGTTACGCTGTACTTCGGACAGCACATGGCTGGAAAAGAAGATGGTTGTACCTTTCCGGTTGCGCTCTTTAAGAATTTCAAAAAATTCTCTCTGCATGAGAGGGTCGAGTCCGCCGGTAGGTTCATCGAGAATAAGCAAATCAGGATTACTTTGGAGCGCACAGACAATTGCCACCTTCTTTCGATTGCCAAATGACAGTTCATCTACTTTTCGTGCAGTGTCCAGTTGCAGACGGTCACAAAGTTTTTTGGATTCCTGAGTGCAGTCTTTTTTCCTCAAATCGGCGGACAGCTTCAATACATCTTTTACTTTCATACCCTGGTAAAATACTGCCTCCGAAGGCAGGTACCCGATATTTTGCAAAATTAATTCCTTTTCTTTGGTTATATCTTTACCGAAAATCTCTGCCTCGCCTGAGGTTTTTGCAATTAACCCCAGCAATGTACGGATTGTGGTAGACTTTCCGGCACCGTTTGGTCCGATGAAGCCAAAGAACTCGCCCTGATTTATCGTCAGGTTCAGGTCGATGATTCCTCTTGACTTACCGTAGTATTTCGTAAGCTTTGTCGTTTTAATAATTTCCATATTCCGTCACTCTTTCCGAAGATATATACTCTTCCAAAAATTCATCAGCTTTGAAAAGTCCTTTTCCATCTGCGCTATATCTACATTGCCCCGCCGGACCATCTCCCAGAGATACCCTTCCGACGCCCAATACATTTCGCGGTACATCATAGGAATATCCAAGCCGGGAATAAACTGTTCCGGATTCATATTAAGCCTGGTCTTATCCGCTTTCAGATTAAAGTATTTATGGTAGCTTTCCTGAACAGCTGCGGAAATATCTGTATCTTTTTCATAAAAAGCCTTAATGGTAAAGTTGGCCATATCGGGGTAGAGACGAATAATTTCCATCTTAGCCTGCATACCTTTTTCCATGCTCTCAAACAGATCCTTTTGTCCGTAGCAGCCGTACTTGGTCAGATATTCGATGGTTGTCTCTGCGCATTTGTCCCACAGAAACATATACAGCTCTTTTTTATTATGGAAGTAGTGAAAAAGCAGGGATTTACTAATGCCCGCCGCTTCTGCGATTTCACTCATGGGACTGTTTTTATAGGAGTTTTGTGAAAATACCCGATAGCCGGCATTTATGATTGCCTGTTGCTTCCATTCGGGTAAAGAAAAGAATCTTTCGTTCATAGCGTAACCTCCGTTAACCGATTCGGTCAATTACATCATATATCCATTGACCGATTATGAGAAGACCCCTTCCACAAATTTATTTATGTATTTTCATATATAAAAGAAATCGGCCACATCACTGTAACCGATTTCTTAAATTTACTTTCTTATAAACTGTTATGCCGGGTAATTAGATAAGGCTCTTATAAAGTGCGGTGATTTCTTCAACGCTTGTCTCTCTTGGATTACCAGGTCTGCATGCATCATCATATGCTGACTGTGCAAGGAAAGGAATGTCCTCTTCCTTAACGATATCCTTAAGGTCAGCCGGAATTCCGACATCCTGTGAAAGTTTGCGAACCGCATCTATTGCAGCTTTTCTGTACTCATCCTGAGTCATGGCATCAACGCCTTCCACACCCATGGCTCTTGCAATTTCTCTGTACTTCTCGCCTGTAGCCGGTGCATTATATTCCATAACGGTAGGAAGAATAATTGCATTGGCAACACCGTGCGGAGTATCATAAAGAGCGCCAAGAGGATGTGCCATAGAATGAACAATACCAAGTCCTACATTAGAGAAGCCCATTCCGGCAACATACTGTCCCAATGCCATATCTTTTCTTCCCTCAGGGGTATTGTCAACTGCTCCTCTTAAACTTCTTGCAATAATTTCAATAGCCTTAATGTGGAACATATCGGAAAGTTCCCATGCTCCGGCTGTTATGTAACCCTCAATTGCATGTGTAAGCGCATCCATACCGGTTGCAGCAGTAAGTCCCTTAGGCATTGATGCCATCATTTCGGGATCAACAAATGCTACTACAGGAATATCCTTAGGATCTACACATACCATTTTACGATTAAGTTCAACATCGGTAATTACATAATTAATTGTAACCTCTGCTGCTGTTCCTGCTGTTGTAGGAACGGCAAAAATAGGAACGCACTTATTCTTGGTAGGTGCTACTCCTTCAAGGCTCTTAACATCTGCAAATTCAGGATTGGTGATTATGATACCGATTGCCTTTGCGGTATCCATTGAAGATCCGCCACCGATTGCTACAATATAATCAGCTCCTGATGCCTTAAATGCCTCAACACCGGTCTGAACATTTTCAATTGTCGGATTAGGCTTAATATTAGAGTAAAGCTCATATACAAGTCCTGCCTCATCAAGAACATCCAACACCTTCTTGGTAACATTGAATTTAATCAGATCAGGGTCTGAACATACAAAGGCTTTCTTAAATCCTCTTCCCTTAGCCTCTGTGGCAATTTCCTTAATCGCTCCTTCTCCGTGATAAGATGTTTCATTTAACACAAATCTGTTTGCCATAAAAATACATTCTCCTTTCGCAAAATAATTGCTCTGATAGGTATATTTTACCATGCAGACCATGCGCGTTGCAATAAAATTAATATTATATTTCTATATATTTTTTCAAAAAAAAATTGTAAAATGGATGAGTAATACAAGGAAAGCAGGTGAATAAATGCACGAACTGGCAATTACAGAAAGTATCCTTAATATTGCATTATCTGAAGCCGAAAGAAACAACGCTTCAAAAGTAACCGAAATAAGGATAGTTATGGGGGAATTATCTACTTTTGTACCTGAATGTGTTCAGGAGTATTTCAATCTTCTGAGCGAAGACACAAAAGCGTACAAAGCAAATTTATCTTTTACCACAGTCCCTGCATGCGCCTGTTGCAGCGATTGCGGCGCTTCATTCCATATTAAAAATTTTTATCCGAAATGCCCTGAGTGTAACAGTCTTAACGTAAAAATCACTTCCGGAAAGGAATTTTATGTGGACAGTCTCGACATAGAGACTGATGATTAATCATATTTTTTCACTCAATTTCCACATTGGTGTCATTTTTAAGACACATTTATTATTTACCATACAATCATCAAGTCAACCGACACACATGAAAGGATGGTTTTTTATATGAGCAAAAGACATTTTTTGACGGGCATTTCGTTGCTACTTTGTCTTACTCTTCCGCTTGGAATTACAGGCTGCAAGGATTCCGTGACTTCGCCGGATAATGGCAGCACTGATAATACGGACAAAAGCAATGCATCTGTCAATGAAGAATATGTGGCTGATACTTCTTCTTTTGTAACTTTTAAAGAAAAAGACCTTAATGATTCCTATGACGATACATCTGCTGTACACATTTCCTTAAACAAGTCTGCGATCTCTTGTGACAGTGATACGGTTTCAATCACTGATTCCGTTATTACAATTACATGCGCAGGCACATATGTATTTGAGGGCAGTCTTGATGACGGACAGATTATCGTAAATGCCGGAGACAGTGACGATGTTATACTTGTTTTAAATAATGCAGATATTACCTGTCTTACAAGCGCACCGATATATGTGCAGAATGCAGATAAAACAATTATCACTCTTCCGTCCGGAACCAATAACAGCCTCACTGACGGCAGTTCCTATGAATACACGGACGCTGAAGCCGAAGAGCCGAATTCCACAATTTTCAGTAAAGATGATTTAACTGTTAACGGCGAAGGCACCCTGACAATTAATGCCAATTTTAATAATGCCATAACAGGCAAGGATGACCTTAAGCTTCTTAACTGCACCCTTATAATTGATTCCGTTAACCATGGAATTAAAGGAAAAGATTCCGTTACGATTTCCGGAGGAACATACTCCGTTACTTGTGGCGGCGACGGAATCAAAGCATCAAATGATACAGACGAAGGAAAGGGTTATATTCACATTATCTCAGGAACATTTAACATTTCGGCAGATGATGACGGTATCCAGGGCGAAAATACAGTATATATCGAAAACGGAACTTTTAATATAACAACCGCCTCAGGCAAAGGAATCAAATCCGGAACCGAAGTAATTACGGACGATGGCGAGTTTGATATTTCCACAGCAGATGACTCTCTTCATTCAAACGGCTCGCTTACAGTTAATAACGGAGCTTTTACAATTGCCAGCAAGGATGACGGAATTCATGCTGAAACAACCCTTATAATTAATAACGGGGAAATCACAATAACGGAAAGTTATGAAGGGCTTGAAGCTGCCGAAATAACAATAAATAATGGGGTATCATTTATTACATCTTCCGATGATGGCATAAACGCCGCATCCGGTTCTTCAGATAATTCAGAGGGGGCCGGTAACTTTCCCGGCGGCAAAGGGGAGAAATTTAACGGCAATCCCGGTGATGCCATGTCCTCTTCAGACTGCCATGTGACAATTAATGACGGAATTTTATATGTAAATGCCAATGGCGACGGCCTGGACTCCAACGGAACGCTTACAGTCAACGGCGGATATATCATAGTAAACGGTCCCGAGGGCAACGGTAACGGCGGCATCGACTATGGCAGTTCATTTGAAATTAACGGAGGATATCTTGCGGTTACCGGTTCATCGGGAATGGCAACCGGATGTACAGGCGGAACGCAATGCAGCGCATTGATAGGCGTTTCCAATGCTTCCCCTAATGAAACAATCACTGTTGCCAAAGACGACGGCTCTGTAATAATAAGCTTTACACCGGTAAAGACATGGTCAGCCCTTAATGTTTCCACTCCGGATGTGTCAACAGGAGAAACTTACCACATTTACCGTGGCGGCACTTTATCCGGTTCAACCGATATAGATAAAATATGTTCTGTAGGCGGAAATATATCAGGCGGAACATTGCTCACAGATTTCACCCAGACCGATACCATATACTCCGAAGGCGGCTTTATGGGCGGCGGAATGGGCGGTGGAATGGGTGGCGGCGGCCGCGGTCACGGAGGAGATTTTAACGACAACCGCTCCTTTATGCCGGAAGACGAAGACGACTTTATGAAACAACCGCCAATGGCCGATACCCCCGATGCCTTATAATTTTATCTGACAGGACAAAGAGCTTTTATTTCCCCGCACGCAATTTTGGGGCCGGAATTACCGGAGGGATTAGTTGTAAAATCATCAGGATTGGAATGAATAATTACGGTCCTTCCGATAATTTCATCCACTGTAAAACGGTCAGTCAGAAAAACCATAAAAGCACGATTACAGCTCACAAACAACGGCGGCATGTCGCCTGCATGATAAGGATGCAGACATTTATCAGGATTATAGTGACTCATTGCGTCGGCAAACGGGTCATTATGATCCCCGCTGCAGCTGTTCCCTTCATGAATATGGAATCCCAGAATCCGTTCTTCACATTTCTTTTGAACAGAATCAAATCCATAAATTTCAGCAGCAACAAGTACTCCGCACTCAGTCTGATAAAACCTTACATTTCCCCTTATATTTCTATCCTCCCCATTAATTTCGGCAACCGCATCCGGTCGTCTTAAAAGTCTCATAATGAGTTCATTTCTGCACACGGGACTAAATCTTTTTCCGTACATAATACCAGCTATCCTTATATTCTGATTGTAATAGATATTATATGCCGTTTTTCCCCCGGTGTTCCCATGTGCCTTTTACAGATTCTTTGCTATTTCATATGCTTTCCCTGTAAACATATCCGTTCTGTCTGCACGATTTTGGTCATTATTGTAACCTCTTGTCATTTCATCAAAAACATGCATTTCGCACACCTTTGCCCTGTTTCTTATTCTGTCCCCTATCATAATTGTGCTCATGGCTTCTACCTGTGTTTTTCTGATTTCATCCTTCAATGAGCCTCCCATGGTAATCAGAAATACTGCCTTTTCAAGCACCTTCATCTTAGGAAAATCCCCGTACGCAAATCCATATGTCCATACCCGTTGGAACCATCCTTCAAGCATGGCAGGTGATGCGGTCCAGAAATCAGGATAAATAAATGCAATTGCATCTGCCGAATTAATTTTTTGCTGTTCCGCCAAAACATCTTCGGGTACATCCATATCGTCGCGGTAAAATGCCTCTCTTTTGTATTCTTTCTCAGACATAACCGGATTAAAATTCATTGCATATAAATCCGAAATTTCATAGGTATGTCCCGCTTTTATCAATCCGTTAATGAACGATTCTTTGACATGATATGTGAAACTTTCTTCACTTGGATGACAAAAAATAATTAATACTTTCATCGACGTTCCTCCATTTTTCTTTTTAAACAATCATATACGCAAACAGCCGGAAGCCTTAAGGCCTCCGGCTGAAAATTTACTGAATTATCTTATTATCCGAGAATCATTCTGTCATTATCAAATTCACTACCGCTGGCTACGGCAAATTTTTCCAAAAGATCGTCTACCGTAAGTCTGCGTTTGTCTTCACCCGAAATGTCAAGAATAATTTTGCCGTTATTCATCATAATAAGACGGTTACCGTGAGCAATCGCATCTCTCATGTTATGTGTAATCATAAGAGTAGTAAGATGGTCACGATTAACTATCTCTTCCGTGGTCTCAAGCACCTTTGCCGCTGTCTTTGGATCAAGAGCCGCTGTATGCTCATCCAGCAGAAGCAGCTTTGGCTTCTTAAGTGATGCCATAAGAAGTGTAATTGCCTGACGCTGTCCTCCGGAAAGAAGTCCAACCTTGGAGGTAATTCTGTCCTCCAGACCAAGATCAAGTGTAGCTACAAGTTCCTTGTATTCCGCTCTTTCTCTGGAAGTGATTCCTCTGCCAAGACCTCTTATTTTACCTCTTCTGGCCGCAAGAGCAAGATTTTCATCTATTCCCATTGTAGCTGCGGTTCCCATCATCGGATCCTGAAATACTCTTCCGAGAAATGCCGCACGCTTGTGTTCAGGCATCTTGGTAACATCATTTCCATCGATAAAAATCTTACCGCTGTCCACCTTCCAGGTTCCTGCAAGGGCATTAAGAAGTGTAGACTTACCGGCTCCGTTACCGCCTATAACAGTAACGAAATCTCCGCTTTCAAGTGTAAGACTAAGACCGTCTAAGGCCTTCTTCTCATTAACGGTGCCCGGATTAAAGGTTTTTGAAATATTTTCTACTCTAAGCATATTATTTCTCTCCTTTCTGGGCTTTCTGTTTTACCGGTTTTGAGAAAAATTTCTTTTTCCAATATGGAATAGCAAGGAAAAATGCTACAACCAGTGCTGAAAGAAGCTTTAACATATCCGCATCGATTCCCAGCCACATTACAAACTGAAGAACAACATAATATACGATTCCGCCAATCGCAACGCCTAAAAGCTTAAGCGCAAAATTACGGAATATCTTATCAAAAAGTACTCCGCCGATAATTACAGCCGCAAGTCCGATTACGATTGCACCACGCCCCATATTAACATCGGCAAATCCCTGATACTGGGCAAGAAGTGCACTGGCAAACGCTACAATACCGTTGGAGAGCATTAAGCCGAGAACCGTATTAACTTTGGTATTAATACCCTGGGCACGGCTCATGTTGGCATTACAGCCGGTAGCTCTTAATGAACATCCAAGTGAAGTTCCGAAGAACCAGTACAAGAGTGCAATCAGCACAATCACGCATATTGCAACTATAAATATTGTATCCCGGTAAAAAGGTTTTTCCGGATTCATTACGTTACGCAATGATACCAGAAGGTCATACTTCTGATAACTAATCGGCTGGTTGGCCTTACCAAGGATTTTGAGATTAACCGTATACAGTCCCAACTGTGTAAGAATTCCGGCAAGTATCGCAGGTATTCCCATTACTGTATGAAAGATTCCCGTAGCAAGTCCTGCTAAAAGACCGGCTCCGAAAGAAATCAACAGACATAACCACATAGGTTTTCCACTCATCATCATCATGATACATACTGCACCACCGGTGCACATGGTACCGTCAACGGTCAAGTCGGCAACATCAAGAATCTTGTATGTAATATACACGCCTATCGCCATTATACCCCATATTAAGCCCTGGGCAACAGCTCCCGGCAAACCATTTAACAGTGATGCAATTTCCACAGCCAATTCCTCCGATTACAATTATTCGATCACTACATATCCATCAGGTATTGTAATACCTAATTCATCGCAGATTTCTTTGTTATATTTCTTTGTTACATTTGGTGCAAATTTTACTTCCATTTCTTTGATGTCTGCACCGTTTACGAGAATATCGTAAGCCATCTCACCTGTAGTATATCCAAGGTCATAATAGCTGATTGAAAGTGTTGCAACACCACAGCCTACGCAGATACCCTCTTCACCTGCAATGATAGGAACTCCTGCAGGACGGCAGATATTGTCAATGATTCCTGTATTGGAAGCTGCTGTATTATCTGTTGGAATGTAGATTACATCGCTCTTCTCTGCTGCTGTAGTTGTAACTGTAGCAACATCATTGGTATCAACGAATGCATAAGGTGTACATGTATATCCTAAAGCTTCAAGCTCTTTGGTAATAACGTCTGCCTGATACTGTGAGTTAGCTTCTGCTGAGCAGTAAAGAATACCTACATTCTTTGCATCAGGGAATAACTCGTTAAGCATCTTAGCCTGATCCTTAAGCGGAGCAAGGTCTGATGTTCCTGAGATATTCAGTCCGGTAACACCTGTCCAGTCATCAATATCAAGTGCTGTAGCATAGTCTGTTACGCTGGTTCCCAAAATAGGAATTGTTCCTGTACCTGCAGCTGCTGCCTGTAATGGAGCTGTTGCATTTGCAAGAATTAAATCAACATCAGCTGATACAAAGTTGTTGATAATTGTTGCACAAGTTGTTGCTTCGCCCTGTGCATTCTGTGTATCAAACTCAACCTTGTCACCAAGTTTTTCTTTAAGGGCATCCTGGAATCCCTTTGTAGCCTGATCAAGAGCTTCATGCTCTACTAACTGGCAGATACCGATTTTGTATGTATCATTGCTGCCTGTCTTCTTACTGCCGCAGGCACACATGCTTACTGCCAAAGCTACGCAGAGTGCAACTGCTAAAATTCTTTTAATCTTTTTCATTTCTTTTCTCCTTTTGCTCTTTTTTACAACACTGTAATGCTTTTATGTGTCACAGTATTGATAAATTATTATAAATCATAACCTCCCTTTGCGTCAATGGATTTTTCATTTTATTTAAAAGAGCTTTTGCTCCACAGATAAGTGTTCATCTGCTTTGCAAAAGCTCATTTTTCATGTTTCAAGCTGTCTTCCCAAAAATCCCGCTGCCGAATGGGTAAGTTTCTGTTCCACATCACCGAATTTGCATTTTGGTTCCCTGGTGGTAATAATAACCGATCCTATCGCATCCCCTTCACAGATAATCGGGCTTATTACCTGGGCCTGGAATTCTTCTTCTCCCTGAACAATCGGTATAAATTTCCGTTCGGTTCTTGTGGCCAGTATATTTTCCCTTCCGTCAATCGCGCTTTCCAACTGTCTGCTTATCGGCTTCATTAACATATCTTTTTTGCCCCCCGAAACAGCTATAATCTGATCTCTGTCTGTTATACATATAACATTTCCCGTTGTCTGTGCCAATGCATCCGCATACTGTCTGGCAAACTCACTGAGTTCCCCGATAGGCGAATATTTTTTCAGAATAATCTCGCCTTCTCTGTCAGTAAAAATTTCCAACGGGTCGCCCTCCCGTATTCTGAGTGTCCTCCTGATTTCCTTAGGCACCACAACTCTTCCCAAATCGTCTATGCGACGGACAATACCGGTTGCTTTCATGTTCCTTGTATTTCCTCCATTTCCATTTTCTTCTATATTGCAATGATTTGACAGATTCAAATCTTTGGATATGGAGTTAGTATGTGGAAAAACAAAAGGATTATGCACGGCAGTTTAATGCCATCTATACAGATTTAGATGTTTTCCCTGTTATGAAGATTATGATTTAAAAACTGACATATAATATCTTCACATACCCATTGACCGCATAACAAAATTTGTGTATAATTTTGTTATAAGCAAGGAGGTGTTCATTATGCCAACAATCAAATCAAGTGCTGATTTAAGAAATAACTACAACGAAATCTCTACATTTTGTCATAGTTATTCTGAACCGGTTTTCATTACGAAGAATGGAAAAGGCGACCTTGCTGTTATGAGCATTGAAGCCTACGAAGAATTAACC